>NZ_JBOBDP010000009.1:0-127362 GCF_050586585.1 Yersinia sp. J1 | reverse complement strand
GGAACCTCCAGCCTAGCTGGAGGTTTTCTGTGCACAACAAAAATGGCGCCTGATGATGGCGCCATTTCTATTGATATCGGCTTATATCGGTAGGTTTTAGGCTGCGGTAGCCAGTTTGGTGGCAAAACCGAGGAAAAGCAGCCCAACCATCGAATTACCCAGTTTGGCGAGACGTTTTTTCTCACTCAGGAAGTGGGTTAGTGCTGCGCCAGCAAAAATGAGCAGCGACATATAGACAAAGCTTATCATTTCCAGAATCACCGCCAGTATCACGAAGGACAGGCCGGTGTGGGCATAACTTTGATCGATAAACTGCACAAAAAACGAAACGTAGAACAAAATGGCCTTGGGATTGGTCAGGCTCAGGGTCAGCGCTTTGCGGAAAGTGTGTTCCACGATCTCGGTTGCTTCGCTCTGACCTTTTTTCACCAAGGTGCTGTAGAGGATTTTAAGCCCCAAATACAAGAGGTAAATGGCACCGAGCATTTTGACCAGCGTAAACAGGAAAGGCGAAGAGCGGATCAGGGAGGCAATTCCCACATAGGCGCAAAATATCAGTACTGCATCGCCAATAAACACCGCTAATGCAGCCTTATAGCCTTCTTTAACACCGCGGGTAATGCCTGTTTTCAGAACGAACAGGGTGTTTGGCCCCGGCACGATAATAATGAAAATGGCACCTAGGACATACGTCCAAAGATTCAGCACTCCATAACTCTCAAACACAACAACCTCATCATCAATTCACGCTGTGAGCGACTATTCTGTCGGAAATCTGTCCATTAAAAGCGAGCAGTATTCTACGCCGTTTCGTTGATTTATGGCAGCGGAGTGTGATCGCTGTCGTGTTTTATTTCAAGGAGAGATGGAAACAGATCGTGACGCGATCGGTCACGATCTTCGGGCTGATGTGTAAATAAGTGAGAGGAAAGTTCCGCTAATTGCGTGTTCAGGTGATTTATTTTGGGTCTATTACCCTGGCCATATGATAAGCGTCGATATATTTACCGTCGCGTAAGGCATAGCGTTTACTGGTTCCCTCGATTTCAAAACCAAATTTCTTGTACAGCGCTACGGCAGTATCATTATCAACGAATACCGTTAGTTCAATTCTATTGATGTTCAACCAGTTATCACATAAATCAATCATGGTTTTCATCAACGCACTGCCAACGCCCTGGCCCAAGAAACCCGCGTCTACTGCAATGCCGAAGGTGGCAACGTGGTTGCGGCGCGGTCTTTGTATTGTCTCAAGGCTGAGCTGGCCTGCGATTTGTCCGTCGATACAGGCAACGTAATAATAGATACCTGGCGCGGGAGTCCCCAGCTTCTTCGCCCACAAATCCGGAGCAGGTAGCGGAAGCTGTAAGGTGTCGCGATACACCTTCGGATGTGCATATAGCTGTTGCAGAGCCAAATAATCAGAAGGTTCTACCGGACGTATTTGCGCATGAGACATAGGGCTTTTCCTATTGATTAGTGTTTGAATAACCTAACAAAGTATCGGTTTATTCATCGCAGTCAATTATATTCGCATTGATTAAAAATAATGCTTTACAGTTGAGAGTGATAATGATTATCATTGTCATGCTTTCAAGTGAGACCATCAAAGTTTAGGTGTTCACATGACGAAGGCACGACATTGCTCACATTGCTTCCAGTGTTTACTTAGCCAGCCGGGTGCTGGCTTTTTTTTTGCCTTTTCTCGGTGGAATAGTCGCAACGGCTTGTTTGATTTCCGCATTTTCTGCCTCTGCACACGCTTTGTTTTTATGCTTTTTTCTTTGTCGAATTATTTGAACAGAGGGATGAGTTTTTTACGCTTTCATATTTTCCTGCGACATCTAGACTAAAGAAAACGTTGAGGAGAATTGAATATGATTTATCTACGCAAAGCAGAAGAACGCGGTCACGCTAATCACGGCTGGTTAGATAGCTGGCATACCTTCTCATTCGCTGATTATTATGACGCTAACTTTATGGGGTTCTCGGCGCTGCGGGTGATTAACGAAGACGTGATCGACGCTGGGCAGGGTTTCGGTACTCATCCCCATAAGGATATGGAAATTCTAACCTATGTACTATCGGGAACCGTAGAACATCAGGACAGCATGGGCAATAAAGAACAAATCCATGCGGGTGAGTTCCAGATTATGAGTGCCGGCACGGGTGTGCGCCACTCTGAATACAATGGTCGTAGTGACCAGCCGTTGCACCTATATCAAATCTGGATTATTCCTGAAACTAATGGTTTACCACCGCGCTATGAACAAAAGCGCTTTGATAACCCACAGGGGCGCCAGTTGGTGCTGTCTCCGGATGCTCGCGACGGTTCTCTGAAAGTGTTCCAAGATATGACGCTATCGCGCTGGGCGCTGAAAAAAGATGAACAATCTGTTTATCAGATTCAGGCGGAGCGCAGAATCTGGATTCAGGTAGTACGTGGCAAGGTTGCTATCAATGGTCATCACGCAGGCACCAGCGATGCTTTCGCCATTTGGGATGAAACCGCATTGTCGATTCATGCCGATGAAGACAGTGAGATATTGTTATTTGATCTGCCACCGGTTTAACCTTCATTTATCGGCTAAAAAGGGTATGCGCATCGCGTTATACCCTTTTTTTTGTTAAAATCCCCGCCCGTCTCTCTTGCGCCAGTTCATTGATAATGAAGAAAAAAAGGCCAGTGCTTCAAGATGTAGCTGATATGGTTGGCGTCACGAAAATGACGGTTAGCCGCTATTTGCGTAATCCGCAGCAGGTTTCCGCCGTGCTACAGGGGAAAATTGCGGTGGCATTGGATGAGTTGGGCTATATCCCCAACCGTGCGCCGGATATTCTGTCAAACGCCACCAGCCGGGCGATTGGCGTATTATTGCCTTCATTAACTAATCAGGTATTTGCCGAGGTTTTACGCGGTATTGAGAGCGTCACAGACGTTCACGGCTATCAAACCATGCTGGCTCACTATGGTTATCAGAAAGAGCTGGAAGAACAACGCCTGACCTCGCTGCTGTCTTATAACATCGACGGTCTGATTCTCTCCGAACGGAATCACACTCCCCGTACCTTAAAAATGATTCAGGTGTCCGGTATTCCGGTGATCGAATTGATGGATTGTGTTTCCCCCTGCATCGATCTGGCGGTTGGATTTAACAATTTTGAAGCCGCTCGCCAGATGACTCAGCAAATTATCACTCAGGGCCACCGTCACGTAGTCTATTTCGGTGCGCGTCAGGATGAGCGAACGGTGATTAAGCAGCAGGGTTACGAGCAGGCGATGAGAGAATCGGGTTTAGAGCCGGTCAGTATTATGACCAGCCGCTCATCTTCCTATTCTGCCGGTGGCGAGCTGTTGCGTGAAGCGCAGGTTAGTTATCCGCAGATCGACAGTATTTTCTGTACCAATGATGACTTGGCCATCGGCGCGTTTTTCGAATGTCAACGCCAGGGATTATCTATCCCGCAGGATATGGCGATTGCTGGTTTCCACGGCCATGATATTGGGCAGTCGATGGTGCCGCGTTTGGCTAGCGTACTGACTCCCCGCGAAAAAATGGGGCAAATAGGTGCAGAACGTCTGATTGCCAGGCTGCGTGGTGAATCGGTGTCACCCAAAATGGTCGATGTCGGCTTCACTATTCTGCCCGGTGGCAGTATCTGAATAATGGCGTTAAAGAAAAGGCCCGCTATCTTTCGACAGCAGGCCTTTTTTGTGTGAACTAACCTTCAAACTCAGCGAATTAAATCACCATAGCCAATAACAGGCAGCCGACTAATCCACATACTGAAATGATGGTTTCCAGCACTGACCAGGATTTAATGGTTTCCATAATGGTCAGATTGAAATATTCCTTAAACAGCCAGAAGCCCGGATCGTTAACGTGAGAGAAAATCACGCTGCCGGAACCGACGGCAATAACCATCAGCTCTGGGCTGGCACCGGTGGTGGCAATCAATGGAGCAACAATACCTCCGGCGGTAATGGCCGCGACCGTGGCAGAACCCAGCGCGATACGCAACAGTGCCGCGATAGACCAAGCCATCAGAATTGGTGATACGCCGCTGCCGCTCATCATACCGGCAATATATTGTTCAACGCCGCTGTCCACCAATACCTGCTTGAATGCGCCGCCACCGCCAATAACCAACAGCATCATAGCGATGATTTTAATGGAGTCGGTTACGGTATCCATTACCGATTCCATGGAGCGCCCGCGGTTCAGGCCAAAGGTGAAAATAGCGATTAATACAGCGATAAGGGTCGCAATAACCGGATCGCCGAAGAATTCGGCATAAGCCAGAACCGGATGCCCTTTTGGCAAAATCATCTCGGCTACGGCACGCAGCGCCATCAGAATAACCGGCACCAGAGCGGTCGCAACACTGACGCCAAAGCTCGGCATTTCTTCATCGGTAAAGGTTTTTGGGTTGTATAAACCTTCAGGAACCGGCTTATCAATGCCCTTCAGGAATCGAGCATAAACCGGACCAGCTAATATGACCGTTGGAATAGCCAGTAAGGTGCCGTACAGCAAGGTTTTACCCATATCGGCATGGAAAATGGTCGCAATCGCCGTTGGGCCGGGGTGAGGAGGCAGAAAGCCGTGAGTGACCGAAAGCGCAGCAGCCATTGGCACACCGATATACAGCAAAGGAATGCGTGCAGACGCCGCAATGCTGAATACCAGCGGTAGTAATAGTACGAAACCGACCTCATAAAACAGGGCAAAACCGACGGTAAAACCTGTCAGTACCACGGCCCATTGAATATGTTGTCTGCCGAATTTATCAATCAGCGTGGTAGCGATGCGTTGAGCACCGCCGCAGTCCGCCAGCAGTTTACCCAGCATGGCACCAAAGCCCATAATTAGCGCCAGGCTGCCAAGCGTGCCGCCAACCCCGGCTTTAATCGAGCCGACCACTTTATCAACCGGCATACCCTGCATAATTCCGACCGCCAGAGCGACCAGAATCAGCGAGATAAACCCGTTCAGCTTGAAACGGATCATCAGTAACAGCAGCATGGCAACGCCAACCGCGACAATGACTAATGGCATAGCATTTCTCCAACCTATTTATCGCTTTTAGTTATGATTTATTTACCCTGCTTTTTTCTCGCCGCAGCGGCGTTTTCTGACTTTGTACCTTGTCTCTTTCCCGTTGCAGCGACACCGGCTGTTTTGGCTATCTCGATTCACTTAGCGGACTAAGCTCCTCGGATGGAGGCCAATTGCCGTTTGGCTGTAATCTGAAAGCTATAGGTATTGATATTGCTCATTTTGCTGCAACGCGAAATTAGTGGGGTAGGGTGCTTATCCAGGACAGGTAACGGGATAAGAACCTTCCTTTTATTATTACGCTCAGTCTTTAAACAGGCTGGCGTGATTGCGCGATTGAGTACAAAACCCGGTGTTCTTCCCTTTGTGATAAAAGTCACATCTCCATTTGTTACCGGTATCATGATACCGGTAACATGTTAAAATACGGAACCGTCAAACAGGGTAAAATTCCCATTCTGAGATAGAGATCAAACTTATGGCAGGACATAGCATCATTGTGATGGGCGTATCGGGCAGCGGAAAAACGACGGTGGGTGAAGCCGTTGCTCATGCAATTCACGCCAAATTTATTGACGGTGATGATCTGCATCCGCGCGCCAATATTCAAAAAATGGCCAGCGGGCATCCGTTAAATGATGACGACAGAATGCCGTGGCTGGAACGTTTGAGCGACGCGGCCTACAGCCTGAACCATAAAAACGAAACCGGTATTATTGTCTGTTCTGCTCTAAAACGTCGTTACCGCGATTGCCTGCGGGAAGGCAATAAAGATATGGTTTTTCTCTATCTGAAAGGCAGCTTTGACGTGATTATGGAGCGATTAAAAGCTCGTTCGGGTCATTTTATGCCCACCGATCTGCTGAAAAGCCAGTTTGAAACCTTGGAAGAGCCTCTGGCAGACGAGAAAGACGTGATTTGCGTGGATATCGATGCCGATATTGATGAAGTAGTACGTCGCTGCGTGGCGGCGCTGAGCCATAAAGTCTAGCTTCGGCACCGCTTGGTTATCGGGGCCAATCGTGGCCCCTTGTGTGTTTTTATCGTCGTCGCCGATGAATTAGGCCGTGAGATAGGCTCTGACGCCATCTAAAAACATCTGGGTAGATAACATCACCAGAATCAATCCCATCAGTCGTTCCAATGCGCTGACGCCTTTATCCCCCAACAGACGTAAAAATACACCAGACATCAACAAGATAACTGAGGATAAACCCCAGGCGATCAGCAGCGCTAACACCAAATGGCTCATGCGATTTGGATATTGATGAGAAAGAAGCATCAGTGTGGCCAATATTGATGGGCCAGCCATTAGCGGAATTGCCAGTGGAACCAGGAATGGTTCTTCTCCAGCAGGTAAGTCGGTTGAGTGACCTTCATTGGAAGGGAAAATCATTTTGATGGCGATTAAAAACAGAATGATTCCGCCGGAAATCGAAACGGTTTCAGTGCGTAAGTTCAAAAACGCCAAAATATTCTCGCCCGCGAACAAAAAAATCAACATCAAGATAAGTGAGATAAGCAGCTCGCGAATCAGCACTACCCGTCGCCGCTTCGGTTCCAGATGCTTGAGCACCGACATGAAAATGGGCAAATTGCCTAAAGGATCCATTATCAAAAACAGCAACACGGTTGCCGCAATCATTTCTGTCATTGTGACCTCAACGGACTAAAAGTTTCCGGTATATCAAACCAGAGACGCTCGGGTATTAGGAGGATTACTGTGAATTCCTCCGGCATCGATTAAATTAACTTGCCACTTTTTACATATTTTGTAAGGTGGTATCAGGTCTCTCTTAGAGTCAGTCTGCCATGCCATTTTCGGCGGCGCAGCGCCACAAGACAGGCATCCCTTAATCGGTTGTCACCTCTTCCAAGGCAGGACAGTAAACATGAAAAACGTTGGTTTTATCGGCTGGCGCGGTATGGTCGGCTCTGTGCTCATGCAGCGCATGATCGAAGAACGCGATTTTGACGGCATCCGCCCGGTCTTTTTCTCTACTTCACAGCACGGTCAGGCTGCGCCTACTTTTACCGGTCAGCAGGGCACCTTGCAAGACGCTTATGATATCGACGCGCTGCGTGCTCTGGATATTATCATTAGTTGTCAGGGCGGGGATTATACCAACGGAATTTATCCTCAGCTGCGTGCCAGCGGCTGGCAGGGTTTTTGGATCGATGCAGCTTCTTCTCTGCGCATGAAAGACGATGCCATTATTATTTTGGATCCGGTAAACAATGATGTGATTCAGCAAGGGTTAAATCAGGGAATCAAAACGTTTGTTGGCGGTAACTGCACCGTTAGCCTGATGTTGATGTCACTGGGTGGCCTGTTTGCCAATGACCTGGTCGAATGGGCGTCTGTTGCCACTTATCAGGCTGCATCCGGCGGCGGTGCTCGTCATATGCGTGAGTTGCTAACCCAAATGGGTATGCTGCACGCTGGCGTAGCCAAAGAGCTACAGAACCCTGCTTCTGCCATTTTGGATATTGAGCGTAAAGTGACGGCGGCGACACGCAGCGGCACGTTGCCAACCGATAACTTTGGTGTGCCATTGGCTGGCAGCCTGATTCCGTGGATTGATAAAGCGTTGGATAACGGCCAGAGCCGGGAAGAGTGGAAAGGCCAGGCGGAAACGAACAAAATTCTGAATACCAGCAGCGTTATTCCGGTGGATGGGTTATGTGTGCGTGTTGGCGCTCTGCGCTGTCATAGTCAGGCATTTACTCTGAAACTGAAAAAAGACCTTCCGCTCATTGAAATCGAGGCGTTGCTGGCAACCCACAATGATTGGGTACGAGTCATCCCGAACGATCGCGAGTTGACGATGCGTGAGCTGACTCCCGCCGCCGTGACCGGCACGTTGAATACGCCGGTAGGCCGTTTGCGCAAGCTGAACATGGGGCCGGAGTATTTATCCGCCTTCACCGTTGGCGACCAATTGCTTTGGGGCGCGGCAGAACCGTTACGCCGTATGCTGCGGATTCTGGCGTAATCGCTGCCGCTCTAAAACTGTAGTTCTGAAGTCGCTAAAAAATCAAAAAGGTTGCGATGCTAGCAACCTTTTTTTATCGCTAAATATCAGCGGATTAATTCAATTTTCTGCTGCGGTATGGAACGGTAATTTAATCGAGATACGGGTATATATGTCCGTCTCACAGGTCACGGTCACGCCGTACTGCTGGCCATAACGCACCTTGATACGTCTGTCGACCAGATTCATGCCCAATCCGTCCCCGTCGGGCTTGGATTCATACAATCCCGCATTATCTTCTACTTCCAACGTCAGGATTCCATCCTGCATATTGCCGCGTAGGGTAATATTTCCATTGCTGAACATCTGAGAAATTCCGTGTTTAATGGCATTTTCTACCACCGGCTGCAAAGAGAACGCGGGTAGTCGGGCAGCCAGAATATTTTCTGGCAGGGCGATATTGACGTTCAATCGATCGGCAAAGCGCGCTTTTTCAATTTCCAGGTAAGCATTCACATGCTCAATTTCATCGCTCAGAGTAACGACATCGTGGCTGCGCTTCAGGTTTTTACGGAAGAAGGTGGAAAGTGAAAGCACCAGTTTGCGAGCGTGATTGGGATCGCGACGAATCACAACCGATAAGGTATTGAGGGCGTTGAATAGAAAATGCGGATTTACCTGAGCGTGGAGGAGTTTGATCTCCGACTGGGCTAATAATTGTTTTTGTTGCTCAAATCTACCCGCCATAATCTGCGCCGATAGAAGGTGAGCAATGCCTTCCCCTAGCGTGCGGTTGATACTGGAAAACAGCTTGGTTTTCGGTTCATACAGTTTAATGCTGCCGATGACGCGATGTTCTTCTCCTCGTAGAGGAATAACCAGCGTAGAGCCTAGTTTGCAAGTGGGTGAAATCGAACAGGTATAGGGCACCGCGTTGCCGTCGGCATAAACCACCTGATCCATTCCGATGGCTCGATGAGTGTGGTGTGAAGTAATCGCGGAACCGACAATATGATGATCTGAGCCGGTGCCGATAAAGGCCAGAAGCTTTTCTCTATCGGTAATCGCCACCGCCCCAACGCCCAATTCCTCATACAGAATCCGCGCTACTCGCATACTGTTTTGCTGATCAAATCCGTGTCGTAATAGTCCTTCTGCTCTGGCGGCGATCTGTAAGGCTTTAGCCGAAAATGCCGTGGTGTATTTTTCGAAAATAGCGCGCCGATCCAGTAGGATGCGCATGAACATAGCTGCGCCAATGGTATTGGTGATCATCATCGGCAATGCAATATTTTCAACCAGTTCCACCGCTTCGGAAAAGGGGCGCGAAACCGCCAGAATAATCAGCATTTGCAGCACTTCCGCCACTAACGTCATGCCAGCAATCACTAAAGGTTGGAACAGTAAATCCAGCCGATTCCTACGAATCAGGTAGTTATGAAGGAAGCCGCCTATCAGACCTTCCGCGACCGTGGAGAGCATACAGGCGGTCGCGGTCATTCCTCCCAGAGAATAACGGTGTAATCCGCCGGTTAAGCCGACCAGAAAACCGACGGATGGTCCCCCCAGTACGCCGCCTAAAACCGCACCAATAGCACGTGTATTGGCAATGGAATCATCAATATGCAGGCCGAAATAAGTCCCCATGATGCAAAACATGGAAAAGGTGAGATAGCACACCAGCTTGTGCGGCAAGCGGATGGTGACTTGCATCAATGGAATGAAAAGCGGTGTTTTACTGAGCAGGTATGCGATAACCAGATATACGCACATTTGTTGCAGTAATGAAAAAATCAGTTCGGTCTGGCTAACGCCCATGCTGTATTGCCTCCGTTATTTCCGAGGCCATTATAACGAAGGCATGAATGAGAAAATTTTAACTCGAACAACTAAATATAAAAAAACACAGACCGTGAGATCTGCTACCAAAGTGCCAATTTGAGTGAATAACTGCCGCTAACCCGAAATAAATTAACCGGATTATTCCTTTTAGTGCTGGAAAGGGATTTCCTTGATTGCTTAACCATTTTTTACTCACCTTTGACTATGCTTATAGCTTGGGGCGCGCATTGTCACAAGGGTAACTCTGAGCCGGGATTGAAATTTATCAGGGTGGTTTTTTGAGATTTTAAGCTAAAAAAATCGTCATTTTGATCGTCGTCATGATTTATACGGTAAATGGATTGCATGATAGATAAGTTGAATTTTTATTTGTCTTAATGATTTTTTCTTGTAAATCATGCTATTAGTCATAGGAAAGATAAAATGTCAGCACTTCCCGAGCAAAATGTGATTAATCAGGTTATTTGTGGTAATTATTCAGATCCTTTTTCCATTCTTGGTATGCACAAAGTTGCCGATATGCTGCAAGTGCGTGCTCTGCTGCCTGATGCTAAAGAAGTATGGGTAGTTGACTGCAAAACCAATAAGAAAGTCACTCGGCTCGATTGTATCGATTCCAGGGGCTTCTTTGCCGCTGTCATTCCTCGTCGTAAAAATCCATTTCGCTACCAGTTAGCTGTTATTTGGGCGGATAGTACCGAAATTATCGATGATCCTTATCGATTTGGCCCCTTATTGCAGGATATAGATAGCTGGTTATTGGCGGAAGGTACGCATTTGCGCCCCTATGAACGTTTAGGTGCTCATTTGATGTCTTTAGACGGGGTGGAAGGCGTCAGTTTTGCGGTTTGGGCACCTAATGCCAAGCGAGTGTCGGTTGTTGGTGCATTTAACTTCTGGGATGGGCGCCGCCACCCAATGAGGCTGAGAAAAGAAAACGGTATTTGGGAAGTTTTTTTACCGGGTGTACAGGCCGGACAGCTATATAAATACGAGATAATCGACAGTAATGGAAATATTCGCCTAAAAGCAGACCCTTACGCTTTTGAAGCGCAAATGCGACCAGAAACGGCCTCTCTGATTAGCCCACTGCCTGATATTGTTGAGAACTCTCCCATTCGACAAAAAGCCAATGCGCTCAATGCGCCAGTTTCTATTTATGAAGTTCATCTGGGGTCCTGGCGGCGACATACCGAAAACAATTTCTGGCTGAGCTACGGCGAACTAGCTGAACAACTGGTTGATTACGTCAAATATATGGGTTTTACCCATATCGAATTACTCCCGATGAGTGAGCATCCGTTTGATGGCAGTTGGGGCTACCAACCGTTGGGCATGTATGCACCGACCCGCCGCTTTGGAACGCCACAGGATTTCAGGCAATTCATTGAGAAAGCCCATCAGGCGGGGCTAAACGTGATTCTGGATTGGGTTCCAGGTCATTTCCCTAGTGATGAATACGGTCTGGCGCAGTTTGACGGTACCGCGCTGTACGAATATGCCGATCCGCGTGAAGGTTATCATCAGGATTGGAATACCCTGATTTATAACTACGGACGAAATGAAGTTCGCAACTATCTGGCAGGAAACGCTTTTTACTGGCTGGAACGTTTTGGTATCGATGGTCTGCGAATAGATGCGGTCGCTTCGATGATTTATCGGGATTACAGCCGGGCCGAAGGCGAGTGGGTGCCTAACCAATATGGCGGCAGAGACAATCTGGAAGCTATTTCTTTCCTGCGTTACACCAACCATACCCTCGGCGTAGAACGACCCGGCGCGGTGACGTTAGCGGAAGAATCCACCGACTATCCCGGCGTAACCTTGCCGCCAGAAGCCAATGGTTTAGGTTTCAATTACAAATGGAATCTGGGCTGGATGCACGACACGCTCAATTACATGCAGCTCGATCCGGTTCACCGCAAATACCACCATAATCTAATGACTTTTGGCATGTTGTATGCCTATACCGAGAATTTCGTGTTGCCGCTTTCCCATGATGAAGTGGTACATGGCAAACGCTCGATTCTGGATCGGATGCCCGGCGATGCCTGGCAGAAATTCGCTAACCTCCGCGCTTATTACGGCTTTATGTGGGCGCATCCCGGCAAAAAACTGCTGTTTATGGGATGCGAATTTGCTCAAGGGCGGGAGTGGAATTTTGACACCAGTCTGGACTGGCACTTGCTCGATGACGAAAACGGCTGGCATAGCGGCGTTCAACGTTTGGTGCGAGATCTTAACCATTGTTATCAAGATAATGCGCCGCTGTACGAACTGGATTATCAGCCGGAAGGTTTTGAATGGCTGGTGGTAGATGACCATGAAAACTCAGTTTTTGCTTTCCTGCGCCGTGATGCGGCAGGTAATGAATTGATCGCCATCAGTAACTTCACCCCGGTGCCGCGCTATAACTATCGAGTAGGCGTGCCCCGCGCCGGACGGTATCGCGAAGTGTTGAATACCGATTCAACCTATTATTGTGGCAGTAATTTGGGTAATCAGGGCGCGATTGATACTCAACAGATTGGCAGCCATAACCAGGATCAATCTTTATCGCTGACTCTACCGCCGCTCGCCACTCTTTATCTGCTGAGGGAGGGATAGCATGACCACGTTACTGACTGGTTCTCCTACTCCTCTTGGCGCGTATTTTGACGGTTCAGGGATTAATTTCACCCTGTTTTCGGCTCATGCCTATGACGTAGAACTGTGCCTGTTCGACGAAGCGGGGCGGGAGGTTCGCTTGCCGTTGCCCGCTCGCAGCGGCGATATCTGGCATGGATATTTACCCGGCGGTCAGCCTGGTCAGCGTTACGGATTTCGCGTTAGCGGGCCGTTTGATCCCCAATCGGGACATCGTTTTAATGCGCAGAAACTCCTACTCGATCCCTGTGCTCGTGCAGTGGAAGGACGCGTTGATGACGATCCGCGCCTGTTCGGCGGAATGGATCATGCCGATCAGCAGGATAGCGCCGATGCGATGCCAAAATCCGTGGTGGTACATGAGGAATATGACTGGCAGGGCGATTGCCCGCCGGCGGTGCCTTGGGGCAATACGATAATTTATGAAGCTCACGTTCGCGGATTAACTCAGCTACACCCCGACATTCCCGAGACGCTACGTGGCAGCTATGGTGCTTTGGCTCATCCTGTGATGATTGATTACCTGAAAAAGCTCGGTATTACCGCGCTGGAATTGCTGCCGATTCAGCATCATGTGGATGAACCTCGAGTGCAGAAACTGGGGCTAACCAACTATTGGGGCTACAACGTATTAGCGCCCTATGCGGTAGAGCCGGATTATGCATCCGGGCGGGAAGGTTTCTCACCGCTGCGGGAACTGCGGGATGCGGTAAAAGCCCTGCATCGTGCAGGCATTGAGGTCATTCTGGACGTGGTGTTTAACCACAGCGCCGAGCTGGACGCTGAAGGGCCAACGCTATCGCTGCGAGGGATCGATAATGCCAGCTATTACTGGCTGAACGCGCAGGGAGAGTATGAGAATCAAACCGGCTGCGGTAACGCGCTCAAGCTGGATCATCCGGAAGTGGTTCGTTGGGTAATCGACTGCCTGTGTTATTGGGTTGAGAGTTGCCACGTCGACGGTTTTCGCTTCGATCTCGGCGCGATTTTGGGGCGCACGCCTGAATTTCATCAGGACGCACCCTTTTTCCAAGCGTTACAAGCGGAGCCGCGGTTGGCTCATTGCAAAATGATCGCAGAACCTTGGGATATCGGCTGGGGCGGTTATCAGGTAGGCCATTTCCCTCGCGGTTTTAGCGAGTGGAATGACCAATATCGCGATGGAATGCGACGTTTCTGGCTACACAATCAATTCTCTTTGGGGCAATTTGCCCAACGTTTTTCCGGCTCTGCCGATATCTATGCTCAGCGGGAGCGTTTGCCTTCCGCCAGTATCAACATGATCACTTCACACGATGGTTTTACCTTACTGGATCTCCTGTGTTTCAACCAAAAACATAATCTGGCTAATGGTGAAGACAACCGCGACGGTACGGATAGTAATTTCAGCAATAACTTCGGGAATGAAGGATTAACGGCGGATGAGGCGGTCTGGCATAGGCGCAAGGCCTGCCAGCGGGCGTTACTCAGCACGTTACTGCTTTCACTAGGTACGCCAATGCTGCTGGCCGGTGATGAGCATGGCCACAGTCAGCAAGGTAACAATAACGCCTACTGTCAGAACAACGCTATGACCTGGTTGGATTGGACACAGGCAGATAGCGATCTGGCGAACTTTACTGCCGAACTTATCCGCCTGCGGCAAAAAATACCGGCGCTTACGCAAGACCGCTGGTGGCAGGAAGGCGATGGCAGTGTGCAATGGTTGAACATGCAGGGGCAGGAAATGAGTGCCTTAGCCTGGGAGCAGGGCTTTCAAAGAAAGCTCCAGATTTGTTTATCTCAACGTTGGCTAGTGGTGATTAATGCCTCCGACCAAGCCTGTGAATTGACTTTACCCGCCGGGAAATGGCTGCCTGTACCTCCTTTTGCTTCGCGCGATGTCGCTGAGCCGCAACAGACAGAATTACTTACGGGGCATAGCGCCGCATTTTCAGTGCGTGTGTTTGAACAAAAAATCTAAGGAATCCGCTATGGTTAAATTCGAAAATAGAGATCCGTTGATGTTAGCCAGACTACTGCCGCTTAAATCGGTAGCTCTGATTTTAGCGGGAGGGCGCGGTTCGCGCTTGAAAGACCTGACGGCCACTCGTGCCAAACCGGCGGTACATTTTGGCGGTAAGTTTCGCATTATCGATTTTGCCCTGTCTAACTGTCTAAACTCGGGCATTCGCCGGATCGGCGTCATTACCCAATATCAGTCCCATTCTTTGGTTCAGCATATCCAGCGCGGTTGGTCGTTCTTCAACGAAGAAATGAACGAGTTTGTCGATTTGCTGCCGGCTCAGCAACGTTTGAGCACTGAAGAATGGTACAAGGGAACCGCGGATGCGGTGTATCAGAATCTGGATATTATTCACAGATACAATGCGGAATATATCGTCATTCTGGCGGGTGATCACATTTATAAAATGGATTACTCGCGCATGCTGATTGACCACGTTGAAAAAGGGGCGAAATGTAGCGTGGCTTGTATTCCGGTGCCGCTAAGCGAAGCTTCGGGATTTGGTGTTATGGAAGTGTCTCTGGACTATCAGATCAAGTCGTTTACAGAAAAGCCGGAAGTTCCGGCATCAATGCCTGGAAATCCCGATATGGCGCTGGCCAGCATGGGGATCTATATTTTTAATGCGGATTATCTGTATAAATTATTGCTCGAGGATATGAATACTCTGGGGTCCAGCCATGATTTTGGTAAAGACCTGATACCTAAAATTACCGAGCGGGGAGAAGCCTGGGCGCATCCGTTTACTCTGTCTTGCGTGACTTCCAACGGCGACTTACCGCCTTATTGGCGTGATGTCGGGACACTGGATGCCTATTGGCGCGCTAACCTGGATTTAGCCTCGGTAACGCCGGAACTGGATATGTACGACCGCTCCTGGCCGATTCGCACGCATATGGAACCACTGCCGCCGGCAAAATTTGTGCAGGATCGCTCCGGTAGCCACGGTATGACCATGAATTCACTGGTTTCTGGCGGCTGTATTGTTTCCGGTTCCGTGGTGGTGCATTCAGTGCTATTCCCTCGGGTGCGGATTAACTCGTTCTGTACGATAGATTCAGCGGTGCTGCTGCCAGACGTTAATGTGGGTCGATCGTGTCGTTTACGGCACTGCATTATCGACCGCGCCTGCCAAATTCCAGAAGGGATGGTGATCGGTGAGAATGCGGAAGAGGATAGTGCACGTTTCTACCGTTCGGAAGGCGGAATTGTACTCGTCACAAGGGAAATGCTGGCTCAGTTGTAATTTAGCTTCAGGCTGGCGTGAAAACGTGAGCCTGATATTCTGGCCGAAGCCGTATGTTGTCTGTAAGCCTATTGGTAGCTGATGAGATACCAGGAGTAATGATGCGGGTTTTACATGTCTGTTCTGAGATGTTTCCCTTACTAAAGACCGGAGGATTAGCGGACGTTGTCGGCGCTTTACCTGCGGCTCAAATTGCCGATGGCACCGACGTTCGGGTGATTTTACCGGCGTTTCCCGACCTGAAAAACGGCATTCCCCATAGAGTATTAGTCAAAGAAATTGATACCTTCGCCGGGCGGGTGGAATTGAGTTATGGCACTTACAATGGCGTTGGAATCTACCTGATTGATGTGCCAGGTTTATACGATCGCCCCGGCAGCCCTTACCACGACCAATGGTTGAATGCTTACGGTGATAATCATCGGCGCTTCGCGCTACTTGGTTGGATGGCTTGCGAACTGGCCTGCGGGCTGGATAGCTACTGGCGCCCCAATATTGTGCATGCTCACGATTGGCACGCGGGTTTGGCCTGCGCCTATCTGGCGGCGCGGGGACGTCCGGCTCGTTCGGTCTTTACGGTACATAATCTGGCCTACCAAGGGCTATTTTCCGCTCACCATATGGCTGAGCTACAGCTTCCGCCGTCCTTCTTTAATATCTACGGTTTGGAATTCTACGGTCAGATTTCATTCCTTAAAGCCGGTTTGTTTTACGCCGATCATGTGACAACCGTTAGCCCGACCTACGCTAAAGAGATTACCCAGCCTGCCTTTGGTTACGGAATGGAGGGATTGCTGCAACAGCGAGCGCGGGAAGGGCGATTGAGCGGCATTCTCAACGGTGTGGATGAAGAAATTTGGGATCCGACCACAGATGCTCTGTTGGGAGAGCGCTATGATTCTGAAGATTTGCGAGGCAAGGCGGTCAACAAAGCCCATTTGCAGAAAGCCATGGGGCTACAGGTTACTGATAAAAAGCCGATTTTCGCGGTGGTTAGCCGCTTAACGGCGCAAAAAGGTTTGGATCTGGTACTACAGGCGTTACCCGAGTTACTCAGGCTGGGTGGCCAGTTAGTGGTGCTAGGCGCGGGGGATGCGCTGCTACAAGAGGCTTTTCTGGCCGCATCGGCGGATTATCCAGATCAGGTTGGCGTTCAGATTGGTTATCATGAGGCGTTCTCGCACCGGATTATTGCCGGTGCCGATGTGATCTTGGTTCCCAGCCGTTTTGAGCCTTGCGGCTTGACGCAGTTATACGGTTTGAAATACGGAACTCTGCCGTTAGTGCGCCATACCGGCGGGCTGGCGGATACAGTAGTGGATTGTGCTTTAGAAAATCTGGCCGATGGTAGCGCATCGGGGTTTGTGTTTGATGAATGTGAAGCAGCGGAACTGGAGCGGGCAATTCGCCGTGCCTTTGTGCTCTGGGTTCGTCCAAAACATTGGCGTCACGTACAGCGTCATGGGATGGAGCTTGATTTTGGTTGGCAGGTAGCGGCAGCAGACTACCGGTCGCTTTATCAACACTTGTTGTAACCACAAATTAGGGAAATACCGCTAATGACGACACCCTTTAGCTACACCTCACCCGTAGTCAGTGTGGAAGCACTGAAACACTCTATTGCCTATAAGCTGATGTTTATTGTCGGTAAAGATCCTTCCATCGCCACTGAGCACGATTGGCTGAACGCCACGCTGTTCGCAGTGCGTGACCGTATGGTGGAACGCTGGCTGCGCTCCAATCGGGCACAATTATCTCAAGATGTCCGGCAGGTTTATTACCTGTCGATGGAGTTTCTGTTAGGTCGAACATTGTCCAACGCGCTGTTATCTATGGGTATTTATGATGATATCAAAGCCGCGCTGGATGAAATGGGTATCGATTTCAATGAGTTGCTGGCCGAAGAGAGTGACCCAGGGCTAGGGAACGGCGGTTTAGGGCGTCTGGCAGCGTGTTTTCTGGATTCACTGGCGACTTTAGCCATGCCGGGGCGGGGCTACGGCATTCGCTACGAATACGGCATGTTTAGCCAGAAAATCGTCAATGGGCAGCAGGCGGAATCCCCAGATAACTGGCTGGAATACGGTAATGCCTGGGAATTCCCGCGTCATAACACACGTTATAAAGTGCGCTTTGGTGGTCGTATCCAGCAGGAAGGGACAAAAACCCGCTGGCTGGAAACTGAGGAAATTCTGGCCTGCGCCTATGATCAAATCATTCCTGGTTTTGATACCGATGCGACTAATACATTGCGTTTATGGTCGGCGCGCGCCAGTAATGAAATCAATTTGGGTAAATTCAATCAGGGGGATTACTTTGCGGCGGTAGAGGATAAGAACCATTCGGAAAACGTATCGCGAGTGCTGTATCCCGATGATTCGACCTATTCCGGACGAGAACTTCGTCTACGGCAGGAGTATTTCCTGGTTTCAGCCACGGTTCAGGATATTTTAGCCCGCCACTGGGCGCTGCATCATACCTTCGACAATCTGGCAGAGAAGATTGCCATTCATCTGAATGATACGCACCCGGTGTTGTCTATCCCTGAATTAATGCGTTTGCTGATTGATGAGCATAAATTTACCTGGATCAAAGCTTGGGGAATGGTGGAAACCATTTTCTCTTACACCAACCATACTTTGATGGCTGAGGCACTGGAAACCTGGCCGATCGATATGATTGGTAAGATTTTGCCGCGCCATCTACAAATTATTTTCGATATTAACGATCACTTCCTCAAACAAGTGCAGGAAGCCTTCCCGGACGATAATGAATTACCGTCCAGAGTGTCGATTATCGATGAAGGGAACGGGCGGCGGGTGCGCATGGCGTGGCTGGCCGTGATTGCCTGCCATAAAGTGAACGGCGTATCGGCGTTGCATTCTGAGTTGATGGTTCAGTCTCTATTTGCTGATTTTGCTCGTATTTTCCCGACTCGCTTCTGCAATAAAACCAACGGAGTGACGCCGCGTCGCTGGCTTGGGCTGGCGAATCGCCCGCTGGCGGCGGTGCTGGATGACAGCATTGGCCATAACTGGCGTACCGATCTTAGCCAACTGAGCGATATCAAACCCAATATTGATTATCCGAGCTTTTTACAGGCGATACAGAAAGCCAAGCTGGAAAATAAAAAGCGGCTGGCAATTTATGTCGCACAAAACCTGAATATTGTGCTCAATCCCGCGGCACTGTTTGATGTGCAGATAAAGCGAATGCATGAATACAAACGGCAGTTGCTGAATGTTTTACATGTGATCACGCGCTATAACCGTATTTTGCAGGATCCAGAGGCGAAATGGGTACCAAGAGTGGTGATCTTCGCCGGTAAAGCGGCATCGGCCTATTACAATGCGAAACAGATTATTCGCTTGATCAATGATGTCGCTAAAGTAATAAACAACGATCCTAGGGTGAACAACCTGTTGAAAGTCGTGTTTATTCCGAACTATGGCGTTAGTCTGGCGCAGATGATTATCCCGGCGGCGGATCTATCCGAGCAGATTTCACTAGCCGGAACCGAAGCCTCTGGCACCAGTAATATGAAATTTGCCCTGAACGGTGCGCTGACGATTGGCACCCTCGATGGCGCTAACGTGGAAATCCGAGAGCACGTCGGTGAGGATAATATTTTCATATTTGGTAACACCGCTGAGCAGGTTGAAGAATTACGCCGCAGTGGTTATAACCCGCGGAAATACTATGATGAAGACCCTGAGCTTCATCAAGTGTTGACGCAGATCGCCACCGGAATTTTCAGCCCAGAAGAACCCAATCGCTATACCAGCCTGTTCGATTCGTTGGTTAATCTGGGCGATTATTATCAGTTATTGGCTGACTATCGTAGCTATGTGGATACGCAGGACGCGGTGGATGAGCTATATCTACAACCGGATGAATGGACTCGTCGTGCGGTATTAAATATCGCCAATATGGGGTATTTCTCATCTGACAGGACGATTCAGGAATATGCCGATGAGATTTGGCACATTAAACCGATAAAACTCTAAGAAAAAACCGCCGCTTCTATCAGGAAGCAGGCGGTTTTTTTCATTGCGGCGCGTCTGTCGAATCAGGAAACCAGTGACAGCGTATTCATTTTCTCGGCATGAACTGCCGCCAACCATTCGGCAATGCGTTGTTTCTGCGCCTCATCCAGCCACATACCCAGTTTGGTACGGCGCCAGATGGCATCGTCTAACTCGACAACCCACTCTTTCTCAACCAAATAGCGCAACTCGGCTTCGTACAGGCCATGGCCGAAATCTTCGCCCAAATCTTTAAGGCTGGTGGCATTGGCCAGAATAATCTCGCTATGGCTACCGTAAGTGCGGGTATAACGGCGCGCCAGAGCTTCCGGCAGCCAGTTATAGTGATGGCGCAGTTTAACGGTATAACTGTCGCGATCGCCGCCGATATCGCCACCCGGCAGCGAACCGTTCTTAGTCCAGGCTGGGCCGACTTTCGGGTAGTATTGAGTCAGTTTTTCCAGTGCATGTTCTGCCAATTTACGATAAGTGGTCAGTTTGCCGCCGAATACCGATAGCAACGGGGCTTTGCCCTGTTCATCAGCCACGTCCAGCGTGTAATCGCGGGTCACGGCCTGCGGTGAGTCGGATTCATCGTCACATAGCGGACGCACGCCAGAGTATGTCCAGACAATATCGTCACGGCCAAGCTGTTTCTTAAAGTGGTCGTTATACACTTTCAGTAAATAATCGATTTCCTGATCGTCGATCTTCACATCTTTAGGATCGCCGTGGTATTCCACGTCGGTGGTACCAATAATGGAGTAATCATCCAGCCACGGAATGACGAAAACGATACGGTGATCTTCATTTTGCAGAATGTAAGCCTGCGGCTGGTTATGTACGCGTGGAACAACGATATGGCTGCCTTTAATCAGGCGGATACCGTAAGGAGATTTCAGTTTTAGACCATCGTCAAAGAACTGTTTTACCCAAGGACCTGTGGCGTTAACCAGACCTTTGGCACGCCAGGTGAAGGTTTTACCAGTATTGACGTCGGTTGCTTCTACCATCCACAGGCCGTTTTCACGCCAGGCGCGGGTCACTTTAGTGCGAGTACGCACTTCGCCACCGCGTTCAACCACTTCCTGAGCGTTAAGCACCACTAGACGCGCATCATCCACCCAACAGTCGGAATATTCGAAACCGCGCACCAGCTCCGGTTTTAGGACGGAATCTGCGCCAAAACGCAGGCCTTTACTGGCAGGCAAAGTGGTACGTTTACCCAAGTGATCGTACAGGAACAGACCGGCGCGAATCATCCAGGCAGGGCGCAGATGGGGCTGATGTGGCAGGCGAAAACGCATTGGGAAGGCGATATGCGGTGCCATTTTTAGCAGCACTTCGCGCTCGGCCAAAGCTTCGCTAACCAGACGGAATTCGTAGTGTTCCAGGTAGCGCAGGCCACCGTGGATAAGTTTGGAACTGGCGGAAGACGTAGCACAGGCCAAGTCTTGCGCTTCCAGCAGCAGTACTGACAGGCCACGTCCGGCAGCATCCGCAGCGATACCGGCACCGTTAATGCCGCCACCGATCACGATCAAGTCTTTGGTTTCCATGTAACCTTCCTCCAGATGTTCGAAACAGCTCTTTAATGTTCGTTTTCGCTCACGATTGTAATCAAAAACCAACAAACAAGCCAAGAGTTAACCAAAGAAAAACATTTATGCGTGATGAAGGTAACAGTTTTGTTGCGGGTTCATTTTAAAGATGTAATCAATGCAGCGAAGCAAACTTCCTTTGCGGGAAGCGTTTTTGCCGTCTTATAGATAGATTATAGGTGAAGTCTTGGGTGTCTAACTTGAGAGAAATGGCAGGGAATAGCGGCGAAAGTGTGGGTAAATATCGTCAATAGGGGCCGAAGCCCCTGATTGTAGTTCAAGTCTTATTGGGTGAGCCAGAGGGCGGGAATTAACACAGTTCTAGCTGCACATCATGCTGCTCAATGATTTTCATCACGCTGGCAGGGGGCTGCTGATCGGTAAACAGGTAGTCGATTAAATTCATATTTCCCAGATTTACCATCGCATTACGGCCAAATTTGGAGTGGTCGGTGACCAACATCACGCAGCGGGAGTTTTCGATAATCGCGCGTTTGGTGCGTACTTCGTGATAATCGAACTCAAGCAAAGAGCCGTCCATATCGATACCGCTGATGCCTAAAATGCCGTAATCCAGACGGAACTGGGAGATGAAATCCAGCGTGGCCTCGCCAATAATGCCGCCGTCACGGGTTCGCACTTCGCCACCGGCCAGAATCAGGCGGAAATCTTCTTTAGCGGTGAGTAAGGTCGCAACGTTTAGATTATTGGTCACGACGCGAAGATTTTTATGATTGAGCAGCGCGTGAGCCACGGCTTCTGGCGTGGTGCCGATATCGATAAACAGCGTTGCGCCATCGGGAATCTGGCTGGCAACTCGTTGAGCAATACGCGCTTTTTCCTCAGACCACATGACTTTTCGGTCGTTATAGGCCGCGTTGACCGAACTGGAAGGCAGCGCTGCGCCGCCGTGATGGCGATGAATTTTATTTTGATCGGCCAAATCATTCAGGTCACGCCGAATGGTTTGCGGACTAACAGCAAAGTGTTCTACCAGTTCTTCAGTGCTGACATAACCCTGAAGGCGCACCAGTTCAATAATCGCATCATGTCGCTGCGTTTGCTTCACGATAATCCCCTAATTTGCCCGGTTTACGGACCGTTATTGTGTGGTTCGGGTGCTATTACGCGTATCCCAAAATGCCATCAGTAATCCAATGACCAGACCAGAAACGTGAGCGGCATTGGCGATCGACAGACCTAAAATATCGAAATATCCGGCGATTAACCACAGAACAGAAAAAGCCATCAACCCGTTAGGGAGAGAGACTCCCCGCTCCGGCGCCCGTTGGCCGGTCAGCCAAACGTAACCCATCAGGGCGTAGACCACGCCGGACAAGCCACCAAAATTTGAGCCGCTGAATAAGGATTGTCCCCAGCCGCTAAATACGGCAGAAACAAGGGTTAATACCACTAGTTTTCCCGTGCCGAGGCGTTTTTCCATTTGGCCGCCCAAATACCACCACCACAGTAGGTTAAACAGGATATGCATCAGCGAGAAGTGTAGAACAGCGTGGCTGACCCAACGCCAGATTTCCAGATACTGGCTGCTGTTTACCGGCCAGGCCAGCCAGCTCATAACCGCATTATCGCCAACGATTTGCATCAGAATATAGACTGCAATACATACCGCCATCAGACCGAGGGTGAGTGGGCCAGCCTGACTACGTAAATTCTGCAACAGCGAAACACGCTGATAAGGCATATCGGTGTGAAGATTGCCCGATTGCCAGCTCGCCGCCTGATAGCGCGGGTTGAGTGGGTCTAATAAAAATTGTTCCAGCTCATGCTGAACCTGAGGCAGTTTTTCATCCTCATTTAGCCAGATTTCTGCATCCTGGCTCTGGTGTCGGAGTTCCAAAATCACCTTTTGCGTGGCCATATAGTCCACAAAGGCCTGCGCCAGACGTAGGTTAGAAATTACTATCACACGAATCATATTTATAATTTACCGTCTAACGTTATGATTTATAAAATATCTAAAGCTTTATCTTAGCAATTTAGCATGTTAGCAAACTGATTCTCCCTTTTCGCTGTAGGGATGTCATCTGTTGTTTAAAAAAAGCCAGAGTTCACAACAACGAAAACCGCCGAGACAGGTGAATATGTCGGCTTAATATCATTCTTGTGGGTGATGCAATATGGCGCAAGGCAGAGGCCAGCGGCGGCCTCTTGCATTGGGAAAAGGGGTAAATCAGGCTTTGTCTGTAGCGACATCTTGCGGGTAATTTCTGGCCCAGGCTTCGAAACCGCCGTTAATGCTGTAAACAGCATCGAAACCTTGCTCCAGCAGGTATTGAGAGGCACCGCGGCTGCTGTTGCCGTGATAGCACATCACCATCACCGGCTGGTCAAAATCGGTTTGTTGCATAAAAGTCTGCAAACTGCCGTTGGTCAAATGAAATGCGCCCGGCGCATGGCCGGCTTCGTAGCTCTGCGGATCGCGAATATCCACCAGAACCGCCTGACCCTCTTTCCAGCGAGTGTAGGCTTGCTCAACGTCGATTGCTTCAAATTGTTCCATACTGCTGACACCCTTTTATTGGCGATTAATGTGGTTATGCCGCTATTGTAATCAATTTTATGCCAATAAAGACCCATTGGTTGGTATGGATAAATGTCCGCCAGATAAAATCAGCGGTCGGTTAAACGCCGTATCCCATCATTTGCAGCAATCGCTGCGCTTGTTGCACCGCTTCCTGACGGTGCGCCACGCCCAATTTTTGATACAAATTACGAATATGGGTTTTGATTGTGGTGGCGGCGACGTCCAGTTCACTGGCTATTTGCTCATTACTGTAACCGGAGTAAATCAACCCGAGAACCTGCCATTCCCGCTGAGTCAGCGGGCTGGTACGAATCAATTCTGGCACCTGCGGATGGGTCAGTAACTTATCGACAAAGCGTTCGTCAAAATGAGCAAATTTATGGCGATGATGCTGGTTGATGTCTTTCAGGATGCGTTGAGCACGATGTTGTTCCAGTTCCGGCAGCGCGTTCAGTTGGATAAGCTGACGTAACTGCTGTGCCATTGCTTCCCCTTCGATCACAAAGTGGCTGATAAAACCGGTGCGGTTTGCCAATGTCAGAGATTCTATCAGCGCTTTTTGCGCTTCGCCTTTCCGTTCGGTTTGCCAGTAAAGAATATTACTTAACAGCAGGTTGCGGTTGAGATCGCTGGTCAGGCGCAGGCGACGGGCATTTTCGTTGAGTTCATCGAGTACCACTTCGGCCTCATCGAAATAACCGAGCATAATCTGCACTCTGGCAATATTACGCCACTGGCCTTGCAGGAAATGGTTATCGGCCATGCCCGGTTTTTCCGCCTGACGCAGCCAGTTAGTCGCAGCCGTTTTATCACCGGTCATTTGCCAGTAAATCACTCTGGGCTTATCCGCATTGGTTACCCAGTCGCGATGGTATTGAGTGCCGTGGATCAAGGCTTCGCAGCGTTGAATATACATATGGGCGTTATCTAAATCGCCCCGCGCCAGCGAGCATTTGGAGAGCATTGCCAGACATTGCAACTGCTGCTGTGGCTGATAGTTGGCGAGAATAGCGATGCCCTGACGTGCGGCTTCCTCTGCTTCATCCAGTCGCGACCACGACCACAGCACCTGCGCGCGAATACGCAGTAAGAATTCATGCATCGGCAATTGCTCAAGGTGCTGTTCGCGTATCAGCTCGAAGGCTTTTTCCTGAGTTTCAAACGCTGCCTGCAAGAAGCCTTGGGCAATCAGAATTTCACTCTGTTGCAGTAGAGCCCACAACGCGTAGTGATAGGCCTGGTGGCGGCGCGCCATTTGCTCAGTTTGCTGCATCATTGGCAGCGCGCGAGCCAGTTCACCTTTGCAGTGATGCACTTCACCTGTGACGGAGGTTGCCACAATTCGGCTGTAGTAACTGGCCATCGGCAGGTATTTCAGCGCATCGGTTGCCAGTTTTTCCGCTTCATCTGGCTTGCCTGCGTTAATGGCTACCTGCGCTCGCAGTGCGTCAAATTCGGCGCTGAGCGCAGCATCAATCGGAATTTTACGTTCCAGCATCGCCGTTTCGGCCTGACCGAGCAGAGTGTTAACTTCACTATAGCGATGCTGACTTTGCGCCAGCCAGGCTTGTAGCAGCGCCAGTTCAGGATTTTGTATCAGCAAAGAATAAGGTAGTGCGCTAAGGCATTGTTCTAGCAGCGCCAATTCGCTGTGATTGAAAAGTGACCAGGCGTGTTGCAGCAGAATATCCCGCAGCATCCCCACATCGCCAGCCGCTAGCGCATGGTGAATAGCTTCAGCGGGATAACCCAGCGCCATCCAACCTTCAGCCGCGGCGTGGTGAAGGTCCGGTAGCTCCAACGCCAGTTCCCACTGGCAGCGTTGACGCAGGAAAGTGGCAAACAGCGGATGGAAACAGAACCATTCGCCAGTGTCATCCATTCGGTGAATGAATAGCCCCTGTCGTTCCAATTCTTCCAGCCGTTGCTGGCCGTTGTCTTCGCCGGTCAGACGCACAATCAGCGCATCGTTCATTGAACGCAGCACCGAACAACGTAGCAAAAATGCACGAGCATTAGCATCAACCTGATCCAATACTTCATCTACCAGATAATCGGATAGATGGCTGGCATTTAACCCAGCCAGACGTTTAGCGGATTTTTGCGCCGATGAATTGGGTTGACGAGAGGAAAGGGCGATAAGCTGCAAAGCCGTAGCCCAACCTTCCACTTCGTCACACAGGCGGCTGCTATCTCCTTGATCTAATGGTACTGGCAAGCGGCAATCAAAGAATTGCTGCGCTTCCTGATGATTAAACGCCAACTGTTGAATACCCAATTCCAGTAACTGATCGCGCACCCGCAGATTGGCGATGCCCAAAGGCGGCAGCGTGCGGGACAAAATCAGCAGCGTGAGGTTTTCAGGCTGATGGCGCAGGAAAAAGCGCATGGCTTCATGAATGGCGTCGTTGGTGATCAGATGATAGTCATCAATCACCAGATACAGCGGCCCGTCCCAGTCGGACAGTTCCACAAATAATTGGGCGAACAGCGCCGAAAGATTGGCATATTGATGTTTTTGGCTGAGCGCTTCGCTCTTGCTGCAATGTCCACCGGTGGCCTGTTGCACCGCCGCGACCAGATAGGTAGCGAAACGTTCAGGTTGATTGTCGCTTTCATCCAGTGAATACCAGCCGAGGTTGGATTGCCCCGCTGCCCATTGGGCAACCAGCGTGGTTTTACCGTACCCCGCTGGGCAATTCACCAGCGTCAGGCGATAGTTCGCTGCCGCAGAAAGTTTGGCCAATAGGCGATCGCGCACAACGGTATTTTGCAGCCGTACCGGGCGGCTCAGTTTTGAAGGGATCAGCATATTATTCCAGACTCAAATGGCAACGACAGACCGGCGGATTCATAGGGATAATTATTTTAAGCCTCGTAATTAATCAGCCCTGTTAAGGTCTGATAACGGCCAAATTATTGCAATAACGTTAATACTTCCTATGGTCGTAAGTTGCACCTGATCACATTTTTAGCTACGCCCTGCGACTCATCCCCAGCTAATCCCTTACCAGGATGATGCTCTTGCCGATTCTCCTCGGCAGGATAAGGGTAAAATTACCCCACTCACAGGATAGAGACTTCCCTATGTCACAGCCCATGCTAAAGAAGGATGATTTTCTGGCAGCACTGACCCGTCAGTGGCAGCGCTTTGGCCTCAGTTCGGCCCAGCAGATGACCCAGCACCAATGGTGGCAGGCGGTCAGCGCGGCATTGGCCGAACAGTTGGCGGCTCAACCGGCGCCGACTAAAGTGCAAAAAACGCAGCGCCATGTGAATTACATCTCAATGGAATTCCTGATTGGTCGCTTGACGGCAAATAATCTTATCAACCTCGGCTGGTATGAAACCGTTGAGAAACTGCTGGCAGAGCAGCAGGTCAATCTGGCCGACTTGCTGGAGCAGGAAACCGATCCGGCTTTGGGTAACGGTGGTCTGGGACGTTTGGCGGCCTGTTTCCTCGATTCGATGGCAACGGTGGAGCAACCGGCGACGGGCTATGGGCTGAACTATCAATATGGGCTGTTCCGTCAGTCATTTAGCGAAGGAAAGCAGCAGGAAGCGCCAGACAACTGGGAGCGCGAGAGCTACCCGTGGTTCCGTCATAATGCGGCGCTGGCGGTGGACGTGAGTTTCGGTGGCAAGCTGGAAAAACAGGCCGATGGTCGTCAGCTTTGGCGTCCAGATTTTACGCTGCGCGGTGAAGCCTGGGATTTACCGGTATTGGGCTTCCGCAATGGGGTGACTCAGCCCCTGCGTTTATGGCAGGCAACCCACGTTCATCCGTTTGATCTGACTAAGTTTAACGACGGTAAATTCCTGCTAGCCGAACAAAACGGTATTGATGCGGAAAAACTGACTAAGGTTCTGTATCCCAACGATAATCATCTGGCCGGAAAGCGTCTGCGTCTGATGCAGCAATACTTCCAGTGCGCCTGTTCCGTGGCAGATATTTTACGCAAACATCACGCCGCCGGACGTACACTGGCCGATCTGCCTGAATATGAAGTGATTCAGCTGAATGATACCCACCCAACCATCGCTATTCCTGAAATGCTGCGAGTGCTGTTGGATGAACATCAGTTGAGCTGGGATGCTGCCTGGGCTATTACCAGTAAAACCTTCGCTTATACCAACCATACACTGATGCCGGAAGCCCTTGAATGTTGGGATGAAAAATTGGTGCGTAGCCTGTTGCCGCGCCACTTTGCCATCATCAAGCAAATCAACGCTCAGTTTAAAAAACGGGTGGATAAACAGTGGCCTGGGGATAAATCGGTGTGGGCAAAACTGGCCGTACATCATGATAAACAGGTACGTATGGCAAACCTGTGTGTGGTCAGCGGTTTCGCGGTGAACGGCGTGGCGCAACTACATTCGGATTTGGTGGTTAAAGATTTGTTCCCGGAATACTTCCAGCTGTGGCCAGAAAAATTCCATAACGTAACCAACGGTATTACGCCGCGCCGCTGGCTAAAACAGTGTAATCCGGCCCTTTCTTCGTTGATCGACGAAACTTTAAAAGTGGAATGGGCGAACAATCTGGATGTGCTGGAAGGGCTGGAGCCCTACGCC
Source organism: Yersinia sp. J1 (assembly GCF_050586585.1). Taxonomy (NCBI): domain Bacteria; kingdom Pseudomonadati; phylum Pseudomonadota; class Gammaproteobacteria; order Enterobacterales; family Yersiniaceae; genus Yersinia; species Yersinia sp. J1. Next base: position 98,839 of record NZ_JBOBDP010000009.1, on the reverse strand, counting down.
GAGGATAAAAAATTCCGTGCGCGCTATCAGCAGATTAAGTACGACAACAAGGTAAAACTTGCCGAATACGTCCATCGCACTATGGGAATTACGCTGAATCCAGATGCCATCTTTGACGTGCAGATTAAGCGCCTGCACGAGTACAAGCGGCAGCATTTGAATTTACTGCATATTCTGTCGCTGTATCGCCAGATTCGCGATAATCCTAATCTGGATATTGCCCCGCGGGTCTTCCTGTTTGGTGCAAAAGCGGCACCGGGCTATTACCTGGCGAAAAATATCATTTACGCCATTAATCAGGCGGCCGAGAAGATCAATAACGATCCGATCGTCAAAGATCGTCTGAAAGTTGTATTTATTCCTGATTATAAAGTCTCCGTAGCCGAGCTGATGATTCCGGCGGCAGATGTTTCTGAACAGATTTCCACTGCCGGTAAAGAGGCATCGGGCACCGGTAACATGAAGTTGGCGTTGAACGGCGCTTTAACTGTGGGCACGCTGGACGGCGCTAACGTTGAAATTGCCGAGCAGGTCGGTGATGAGAATATCTTTATCTTTGGTAACACCGTCGAGCAGGTTAAAGCTATTTTGGCGAAAGGCTACCAGCCACTGAAAGTCTTGAAAGCCGATGCGCATCTGAAGAGTATTTTGGACGAACTGGCCAGCGGTGCCTTCAGCAACGGTGATAAACACGCTTTCGATATGATGCTGCATAGCCTGCGTGAAGGGGGCGATCCATATCTGGTACTGGCTGATTTTGCTTCATATTGTGAGGCTCAACAGCAGATTGATGCACTGTATCGTGATAAAGAGGAATGGACTCGTCGCACCATTCTTAATACCGCGCGGGTAGGAATGTTTAGTTCCGATCGTTCGATTCGCGATTATCAGCAGCGAATCTGGCAAGCCAAACGTTAAGGAGACTGCATGGATCGTAAATCGCTCGATCAGGCAGCTACGCTGGCAGGGATAGCCGCCAGCTACATTAATGCCCACGGTAAACAGCAGGCTATACCGATGGAAACCAAGCAGAAGCTGCTGGTAGCCATGGGACGAAGCCCGGATTCCGTTCAGCCTTCGCCGGGTGAGAAAACGCCGTTACCGGTGGTGAAAGTCTTTACTCACGCAAGCCCGATGACTCTGGCTATCGGCGGTGAAGGTGATTATCACTGGCAACTGGTGACAGAAGAGGGTATTTCACATCAAGGGCGCGTTAGCGCCCAAAAAACCCTGACGTTGCCGGCATCGTTACCCCTTGGTTACCATCATCTAGCGTTGGAGCAAGGTACGCAGCAATGGCAATGTTCAATCATTGTGGCACCGAAACGTTGCTATGAGCCAGACGCGTTGCTGACCGGAAAAAAGCTCTGGGGCGCCTGCGTACAGCTCTACACTTTACGTTCGGAGCGTAATTGGGGTATCGGTGATTTCGGCGATTTATACCGAATGGTTGAACAGGTCGGAGGGCGTGGCGGTGCATTTATCGGCTTAAATCCGATTCATGCGTTGTATCCGGCCAATCCCAATAGCGCCAGCCCATATAGCCCTTCGTCCCGTCGCTGGCTGAATGTGGTTTATATCGACGTGAACAACGTGGAGGAATTTCAGCAGAGTGAAGCAGCTCAGCGCTGGTGGCATCTGCCGCAAACCCAAAGCACGCTGGCTGCGATCCGCACCGCCGAATGGGTCGATTACGCCAAAGTGACAGAGCTGAAACTGGCCGGTTTACGTCTGGCTTTCCCGCTGTTTTTGGCGCGAGCAGCCAATGATAAGCAAATGCAGGACTTCCGGCAGTTTGTGGAGCAGGGCGGTAAAAGTTTGCAGCAACAGGCCGCTTTCGATGCTTTACATGCTCATTTAAGCCAACAGGATTCTGCTATGTGGGGCTGGCCGGTGTGGCCAGAACAATACCGCGATGGACAGGGCGAAGGTGTGGCGGAGTTTTGCCAGCAGCATAGTGATGAGGTGACTTTCTACCTGTGGTTGCAGTGGTTGGCAGCCAGCCAGTTTTCCCAGTGTTTCCGCCACAGCCAGCAGCAAAAAATGCCGATAGGTTTGTATCGGGATTTGGCGGTTGGCGTAGCCGAAGGCGGCGCGGAAACCTGGTGTGATCGCGAACTCTATTGCCTGAAAGCCTCGGTTGGCGCGCCGCCAGATATTCTTGGCCCTTTAGGTCAAAACTGGGGGTTGCCGCCGATGGATCCTCACGTGATGGTAGCCAGAGCCTATCAGCCATTTATTGATTTGCTGCGTGCCAATATGACCAGCTGTGGCGCATTGCGGATTGACCACGTTATGGCGCTGCTGCGCCTGTGGTGGATTCCTTATGGTGAAACGGCAGATCAGGGCGCTTATGTGAAGTATCCGGTTGACGATCTTTTGGCAGTACTGGCGCTGGAAAGCCAGCGTCATCGCTGCATGGTGATCGGAGAGGATTTGGGGACGGTACCGGTGGAAATAGTCAGCAAGCTGCGGGATAGCGGTGTTTATTCTTACAAAGTGCTCTACTTTGAAAGAGATAGCGAAAACACTTTCCGTGCGCCTCAGTCTTATCCGGTGCAGGCGATGGCGACTATTACTACTCATGATTTACCGACGCTGCGTGGCTACTGGCAAAGTGACGATCTGACTTTGGGCAATAAGCTGGGTTTGTACCCAGACCAGCAGATTCTCAAACAGTTGTATGCGGATCGGGAAAGAGCCAAGCAAGGCCTGCTGGAAGGTTTGCACCATTATGGCTGCGTACCGAAGAAAGTCGGCCGCAAGGCGGCGCTGCTAGCGATGAGTCCAACGTTAAATAGAGGTCTACAACGCTATGTGGCAGATAGCGCCAGCGCGTTGTTGGGATTACAGCCGGAAGACTGGTTAGATATGGCAGCGCCGGTCAATATTCCCGGCACCAGCGATGAGTATCCGAACTGGCGTCGTAAGCTGACCCATTCTTTAGAGGAGATGTTTGCCGATCAGCGGGTTAACCGTCTTTTGAAGGATTTGGATAAGCGGCGCAAGAATGTCTCTGCGGGTTAACCATCAGCGTTTATCCGATGCCATTCGTTGAAGGGTAGAAATTAAAAAGGGGAGCCGATGATGAGTCGACCCCCTTTATTTTCCAGCGTTTCTCAATTAGGCAACGGCAGTGAGAGTTGCCATTGCCAGTTTAAGACAACGGAATCAGTAATAAGAATGCTCGCCGCGCTGATGCTCGGTCAGGTCTCTTACCCCTTTCAATTCAGGGAATTTCTGTAACAGCTCTTTTTCGATGCCTTCTTTCAGGGTCACATCGACCATCGAACATCCGTTACAACCGCCACCGAACTGAAGAATTGCCAGCCCGTCATCGGTGATTTCCATCAGCGTAACGCGACCACCGTGGCCAGCCAGCTGTGGGTTAATCTGCGATTGCAAAACGTACTCTACCCGTTCCATCAGCGGTGCAGAATCATCCACTTTCCGCATTTTGGCATTAGGCGCTTTCAGGGTTAACTGCGAGCCTAACTGATCGGTAACGAAGTCGATTTCAGCATCCTGCAGATAAGGTACGCTCAATTCATCCACATAGGCGGATAATTGCTCGAATTTTAGCTCGGTATCTGTGGCCTCAACCGCATCCGGCGGGCAATAGGACACACCGCATTCTGCCGTTGGAGTACCTGGGTTGATCACAAATACGCGGATTTGGGTACCTTCTTCTTGATTTGCCAGCAATTTGGCAAAATGAGATTGTGCTGCATCTGTTATTTTGATCATGGCATTAGCTCAATAGTTGACTGCTCTTGTCGGTTATAATACGCCCATTGACGCCGTGACTACAAGGTGCGGCAAATACACCAAACCTGCAATGAGCTTACCTTCTGTTCCCGCAGCATAGCGCCTATCTCGGCAACCGTGCTGCCCGTTGTCACAACATCATCCAGTAATACGACGTGCTGACCGCAAAAATCTTCGGTAAGGCGAAATATTCCCCTTAGATTCTTCCGGCGCGCGCTGGCGGTGAGCTGCCGCTGCGGTGGCGCGGCAGACAGGCGTTTTAGACTGTCAGGATGATAATCGCAGCCTAGCCAGCGAGCCAAAGGTCGCGCCAATAAATCGCTTTGATTAAAACCTCTCTGCCAGCAGCGCTGGTGATGTAACGGCACGCTGATCAACCGCTGAGGCTTGATTGCCGCACTATCGGCGTATTTTATCGTTCGCCAGCGTAAGAATATCAAGCGAGCCAAAACCGGCGCTAATTGTGAAAAACCCTTAAATTTCAGCATTTTTATTAGCGTACTTAACGGCGGTTGATAATCCCCGATGAACAGTATCCGCTGCCATGGCCGTGGTTGCTGTAGGCAGCGACCGCAGGGTAGTTCGGGCTGTGATGAGGGCAAGCCACAGCGAAAACAGCAGGGTGGCGGCATGGGTAAATGACGTAAACAGAAACAGCAAATTCCGTGAAAAGCCAGATGTAACGGTTGTCGGCATAGCCAACATAGCCCGGTGATTGTTAGCATAGGCATCTTCCTTGATGTTGAAGGCAACAGGATAATAACTGATGACAAAGCTTTATTGGCAGACCTGCGGCGAAGGCGATCGCGATCTTGTGCTGCTGCACGGATGGGGACTGAACGCCGAGGTGTGGCGTTGCATGATTGAGCGGCTTGCCCCGCATTTTCGTATTCATCTGGTCGATTTGCCGGGCTACGGACGCAGCCGAGATTATGGTGCGATGTCGCTGGATGAGATGGCTGATATTGTACAGAAACAGGCTCCAGCGAAGGCGCTGTGGCTGGGGTGGTCAATGGGCGGGTTGGTGGCGAGTCAGATTGCCCTGAGTCACCCGGAGCGCGTGAGCGGCCTGATTACGGTCTCTTCTTCCCCCTGTTTTACCGCCCATGACGAATGGCCGGGGATTCGCCCAGAAGTGCTGGCGGGTTTCCAACAGCAGCTAACGGAAGATTTTCAACGCACCGTTGAGCGTTTTTTGGCGTTACAAACGCTGGGGACGGAAAGCGCCCGTCAGGATGCACGCTTGCTGAAATCGGTGGTATTGAATCATCAAATGCCTGAGGTGGAAGTATTGACCGGTGGCCTGGAAATTTTGCGCACGGTGGATTTACGTCAGGAGCTGGCTGCTTGTTCTGTCCCGTTACTGCGTATTTATGGTTATCTGGATGGTCTGGTGCCGCGCAAAGTTGCCGCGTTGCTGGATGATGCTTTACCTCAAAGTCGCTCTGTAGTGATGAAAGGCTCGGCTCATGCTCCATTTATCTCTCACCCTGATGATTTTGCAGAGTTAATCATTAATTTTGCCGCTGAGACTGCTCAGAGTTCTTAATGGAGTCACGCCGTCGGGAGAAGGGCTATCTCTGTCATTACCTCGACGGGATCGAAATATATTGGTCATTTAGTGGCTAAATACTGAATCTACTCAATAATTAGAAGCGTTAGATCAGGTGCTACAGAACGGGCAGTTCATCGCGCCGATTTTTCTGTAACCCTTCCTCTGGGGGATGAACCTTTCCTGTAGGCGCATCAATACAAATCAAATCTAACTCATATCGTTATTACTTGGCTCAATTTTTCTGTACACGCACCTATCACTTTAATGCGAGGTATTACCATGAAATTATTGAAAAATGTAGCGGTTGCTCTGGTTGTTGGTGGGTTGTCTTTTGGCGCTTTGGCAGCGAAAGAAATTACAAGACAAGAAGCGAAAGACAAAGGCTACGAAAAAATTGGCACCATTTCTTCTTCTGGCGAAGCCATGTCTCCACTGGATGTGAAACAGGATTTGTCGGCTAAAGCCGACGAAAAAGGCGGCAAGTACTACGTCATCATCTCGGAAAATGAAAAGAAAAAATTTAACGCTACCGCAGATGTTTATAAGTAATTATCGTTGAATAACAATAAGGTGATGCCATTGCTGACATCACCTTTTTCTTTAGTGGGTTTTTAACTGATACACCACGGTATTGCATTTCTGGCCTTCCGGGCAGCTTTTACAGCTACCGCTCAGGCATCCGCTGTTATCCTGCTCGATACGCTCCAGTTTTCCCATAGCAATCAGTCGTTCTAGCATAGCTTCTACCAAAGGTAGCGGTGCGGCCAACTGCTGACTTAGCTGGCTAGCTTCCATGCAGCCGTTCAGGGCAAGGGTGTCACGCAGTTGCATCAAACTGGCCATAATTGATTTCTCCCTGATTAATGACAGTGACCGCCGCCATTTTGGCAGCCACTCGCGGGCTGTCGATTCTGTAGGCGGAAGGTTACCCGGCTGCGAGCACGGCGCAGGCCGAAGAATATCAAAATGTTAAAGACGATGACCGCCGCGATAATGCCCAAACTTTGCTGTGGATGGCTGCTAAAGGTCGCGGCCTGATAGAACAGCGTTGCCAGTGAGTAAGCCACGTTTAGTCCCCACAGAATTGAGAAGGTCATCCAGCCGCGGCTGGTTTCACGGGCGATCGCGCCCATAACGGAAACGCAGGGAACGTAGAGCAAAACAAAGATCAGGTAGCTATAAGCCGCCACGCTGGAGCCAAATTTGCTGCTCATCATGCCCATTGAACCAGCTTCCATTTCACCGTCACCCTTGCTGGCTTCGATCGGGTTGGAAAGTACGCTCAGGCTGAAGGTATCTTTTAATCCCTGCCAGGTTTCGTTTACCGCTCCGCCGAGTTCATCCAGCAAATTAAAGCCTTCTGCATCAAAAGGTTCGTTCTTAATTTGCTCGGCGGTATACAGAGTGTTTAATGTCCCCACAACGACTTCTTTCGCCATAGCCCCGGTAACCAAGCCCACGGTGGCCTGCCAGTTATCGGCGTGTACGCCCATTGGCGTCAGCAACGGCGTGAGTACTTTACTGACCGAGGCCAAAGCTGAGTCATTAATGCTATCGGCGGCTTTCCCGCCGAAGGTAAAGCTGTTCAATCCACCAATAAAAATACTGGCGATAACGATGACTTTACCGGCGCGCAGCACAAAGCCTTTCAGGCGCTGCCAGGTCTGTAGCAGCAGGCTTTTTAAGTGAGGAACGTGGTAAACCGGCAGTTCCATCACGAAGGGAGAGGCTTCGCCGCGCATAATGGTGTACTTGAGTAGCAGTCCGGTAAGAATGGCGACCACGATGCCGAGCAAATACAGGGAGAATACGATGCTGGCACCGTCCTGCCCGAAGAAAGCGGCGGCGAAGACGGCAAAAATAGCCAGACGTGCACCACAGGACATAAAGGGCGCCATCATGACGGTTGTCAGGCGTTCGCGCTGAGCGTCCAAGGTACGTGCGCCCATAATTGCCGGCACGTTACAGCCAAACCCGACGATGAGCGGCACGAAGGATTTACCCGGCAGCCCCAGAGCCTGCATCAGGCGGTCCATAACGAAAGCCGCCCGAGCCATGTAGCCAGAATCTTCGAGGAAGGATAGAAACAGGTACATCATGCCGATTTGCGGTACCAGCGGTAAAACAGTGTTGATCCCGCCGCCAATCCCCTGAGCTAAAAATATCGTCAGCCATTCGGGGAAGTGCAGGGTATAGCCAACCCATTGTAGACCCTGAATAAATATCGCCGATGAGCCGATATCAAAAATTGGCTGTAGCGCCCCGCCGATATTGATCGCCAATACAAACATCAAATACATAACAAACAGGAAAATTGGCACGCCGAGCCAACGATTCAGAATCACTTTATCTAGCATTTGAGTCAGACGGTTAGGTTCAGCCTGTTGCGCGTTGCTAACCGCATCACACAGCGTTGCGATGCTTTGGTAACGAGCGTCGGCAATCACCAGTTCGGGATCTTCATGTTGTTGATCTTTAAGCCGTTGGCGGGACTCTGCCAGCAAAGCGGGCGAAACGCCGGAGCGTGCCAGACTGTAGATATCACCTTCCAGCATTTGTAACGCCAGCCAGCGCCGTTGCTGCATTGGCAGACTATCGGGCATGGCCGAAGTCAGTTTTTCAACTTCTTCCAGCAACAGCGGCGGATAGTTCACCAGAGCGTTATCGGTGTTCGGCTGATATTGGTCGATGCTGGTTTTCAGTTCGGCAATACCTGTTGCACGAGTCGAAACTAGTGGAATGACCGGGCAACCAAGGCGCTTAGACAACGCATCCACGTCAATTTTGATTCGTTGACTTTGGGCAATATCCAGCATATTCAGCGCGATAATGCATGGAATGCCCAACTCTAGCAGCTGCAATGTCAGATAGAGGTTGCGTTCCAGATTCGACGCATCTATTACGTTGATTAACAGATCGGCTTCGCCACTGAGAATGTAGTGACAGGCAATTTGTTCATCCAGCGAGGTTTGTTCAGAGATGGTCGTCAGGGAATAGGTGCCGGGCAGGTCAACCAAAGTCACCTGATGCTGCGCCGTGGAAAAATGACCTTCTTTCCGTTCTACCGTGACCCCAGACCAGTTACCTACGCGCTGACGTGCTCCGGTCAGTTGGTTGAACAGTGTAGTTTTACCTGCATTGGGGTTGCCAATTAAGCCGATTGTGAGTGCTTTCATGATCCAACGTAATATGAGTAAATTAAAATTAATCTAGACCAGGTGATATACCCAACCGAGCCGCAGAGAAAATAAAATGAAAGGAACCTAAAAATTAAGGCTGTAGGTCCAAATTCAGAAAATCTAAATCTTTTTTACGCAAGACCAAGCTAACGCGGCGAGTTTCTATCTGAATGGGATCGCCTAATGGTGCGAGACGCACAACATTAAATGATGAACCGGGTAACATGCCGAGCGACAATAATTTTTGTCGATAAGCCGGGCTGATTTCAGGAGAGAATCCCAAAATCTTATAAGCGCGTTGAGGAAGAAGATGCATATAACCCTCGTGATAATAAAAGATGACATTATCGGCAACAAAATGGCGGACTAACCAGCTCAACGCCAGGTGCGAATATCACATTATCTGCCAGAGGAATCGGGCTATTAGCGCTAGCCATTGAACTGCGGGCGGTAGCGCTAAGCGATAATAGACACAATAATGATAGTGAGAATCGTTATCGTATTCAACAGCGATCAAAAACCTAATGGTAAATATTCGTTACGACATTAGGAATAATATGCTCTAGGCCGATATCTTCTTTTTTTAGCACCAAAGTGTGGCGTTCGCAAACGAGAATGGCTGGTTAAAATGGTTAATGAATTGTATTTCAATTTACATATACGACCAGCCTTAAGGATAATAATTCTAATTTACACTATCTGCAATTCACCATGATTTGAATCAATTAATATCTGGATTTATATTTAGTTAATCTTATTTATTATGTTTCTTAATAAATCCTTAGGGTTGCGTCAGTCGCCTCATTTATTTTGAGAGGTCCAACACAAATAGAAAAAATATGATGGACTCAGAAAATAGATGTTTAGCTTCTGCTAATCATCTATGAATATAAAATTTCATATTTATAGACCAAAAGATTATGAAAGGCATATCACAGAATAGCAGTGAGAAAAGGGAGAGAGTGGCGCGAACTGGGAAGGAAAAACGCCGCTGACAAGAGTCAGCGGCGCGGTTGGATTAGCGTTTTTTGCCTAAGGCCGCTGCTAGCGCGTCGCTCATGGCGCTGTTGCCTGCGCCGGTAGCGCTAGCAGTGCGTCCTTTGGCTGGCGCTCTATCGCGAGAATCCTGACTATTGCGTCCTCCCTGACGAGGTTTAGCACTATTGTCAGCGCTGCCGCGTCGGGCATTGGTTTCTCCCGGTTGCTCGTCTAAACGCATCGTTAAAGCAATACGTTTACGCTGTAAATCTACTTCCATTACTTTCACTTTGACGATATCGCCGGCTTTCACCACTTTATGTGGGTCATCGACAAATTTGTCTGCCAGTGAAGAAATGTGCACCAAACCATCCTGATGGACGCCGATATCAACAAAGGCACCAAAATTGGTTACGTTAGTCACCGAACCTTCCAGAATCATTCCCACGGTGAGGTCGTTCATGGTTTCAACGCCGTCTGCGAAGGTTGCGGTTTTAAACTCAGGACGCGGATCGCGACCCGGTTTTTCCAACTCTTTAAGAATATCTGTCACCGTCGGCACACCGAAACGCTCGGTAGTAAAATCTCTGGCTTGCAGGTTCCGCAGTACGGTTGGATTGCCCATTAAATCCTGTAACGCCTGCTCGGTCGCAGCCAGAATACGTTCGACTACCGGATAAGCTTCGGGATGCACCGTCGAGGCGTCCAGCGGGTTATCACCGTGGTTGATGCGCAGGAAACCGGCGCACTGCTCAAAGGCTTTTGGCCCCAAACGACTGACTTTCAATAGCTGTTCACGATTACGGAAACGACCATTTTCATTACGCCAGTTCACGATATTTTGCGCCATCATGCGCGTCAGACCGGCAACGCGGGTTAGTAATGGCACCGACGCTGTATTGAGATCCACGCCAACGGCGTTTACGCAGTCTTCAACCACCGCATCCAGTTTTTTAGCCAATTGGCTCTGGCTAACGTCATGCTGATACTGGCCAACCCCGATAGATTTTGGATCGATCTTAACCAGCTCGGCCAGCGGATCTTGCAGGCGACGGGCAATTGACACCGCGCCACGGATAGAGACATCCAGATCGGGGAATTCCAGTGCCGCCAGCTCAGATGCGGAATACACGGAGGCTCCGGCTTCACTGACAATCACTTTCTGTGCGGTAACCGCCGGATATTGCTGCTGCAATTCGGTAAAGAAGCGCTCTGTTTCCCGAGACGCGGTGCCGTTACCAATTGCCACCAGTTCAACCTGATGCTTGATGCATAGCGCCGCGACAGTGGCGGCGGCTTTGGTGGCCTGACCGGTATGAGGGTAAACCGTGTCGTAAGCCACTAATTTACCGGTGGCATCAACCACGGCGACTTTGACTCCGGTACGTAATCCTGGATCCAGACCCATGGTGGCGCGCATGCCGGCAGGTGCTGCCATCAGCAAATCCTGCATATTACGGGCAAACACGTTGATGGCTTCTTCTTCCGCCCGCTCGCGCAGGGTGCTCATCAATTCGGTTTCCAAATGCAGTAAAACTTTGATGCGCCATGTCCAGTTGATGACGGCTTTCCGCCACGCATCGGCAGGCGCATTATTCAGGCGCAGATCCAGATGATTGATAATAATCTGTTCGCCCTGGCTTTCACGCGGCGGTTCTTCAAACTGCGGATCGGCATTCAGAGACAGTTGCAGCACGCCTTCATTGCGGCCACGGAACATAGCCAATGCGCGGTGCGAAGGTACCTGAGCGATAGGTTCATGATGTTCGAAGTAATCGCGGAACTTTGCCCCTTCCTGCTCTTTGCCTTCAACTACTTTTGAGACGAGGTGCGCATTTTTCCATAGATACTGACGCACTTTAGCCAGCAGCGTGGCGTCTTCGGCGAAACGCTCCATCAGGATGTAACGCGCGCCATCCAAGGCGGCTTTGGTATCGGCAACGCCTTTCTCAGCATCGATATAGGCGGCGGCAACGGATTCAGGCTCTTGCTGCGGATTGTTCCACAAGCTATCGGCCAGAGGTTCCAGACCGGCTTCAATCGCAATCTGTCCGCGCGTGCGACGCTTCGGTTTATAAGGCAGATAAAGGTCTTCTAGCTCGGTTTTACTCATAGTGCCGTTTATGGCACCGGCGAGTTGCTCAGTTAGCTTGCCTTGATCTTCAATGGATTTGAGAATGGTTTGGCGGCGGTCTTCCAATTCACGCAGATAACCCAGACGGGTTTCCAGCTGGCGCAACTGGGTATCATCCAACCCGCCGGTAACTTCCTTACGATACCGTGCAATAAAGGGAACGGTATTACCTTCATCAAGCAGGCGGATAGCGGAGATGACTTGCTCCGGCCGGGCCTGTAGTTCGCTTGCAATAATGCGGCTCAGTGGTTCATTCATAAGTCTGGTATCAGTTCGATAGATGAATAGGGAAATCAGAAAGGACAGTTATACGGATTGCGACAGAGAATTGCCAGTGCTGCGGTAATGCCGGCGAGCCAGAGAAAGTAGTGTTTTAGCATCTCGTTTTGCAGTAACAAATCAAAGCAGACCATTCCCAATATACTGCCGAGCGAATCTCCCAGAGTGGCAGACAGTGATACCAGCCCGAAGTAGGTAGCGAAACGCCCTGGCTCGGCGAATGAGGCATTAGCCGCGTTTGAGCACGGCATAAATACCATTAGTGCAAAGGCAAAAATACAGCCTGCCAGCAGGATGAAAAACATGTTATGAGCGTAGTAAATCAGCAGGAAGGATAGAGAAAACGCCGCTAATGTCACCTTGGGAAAATAAGCCTGAATCCGCGGGTTAATATGGGCGCTGACCCAGTATTGCAGCACCATCACAGACAAGGCTTCGACCATGTAGAACCGCGTGATATGGCTTTCTGCGCCTAATACTTCGCGTACGTAGAGTGGAATGGTGGAAAAAAGCTGAGCATAAAGCATCCATAGCAGGCTATTGATCAGCAAGAATCGGCAGTAATGCTGTTTTTTGAAGGCGATCAGAAAATCTATAACGATCGGTTTGGCTTTCTCAACTGACTGGTGGTGAGGTTCAGAGAGAAAAAACCGGCAAAATAGCAGCAGAGCGAGATAGAAACTAGCAATAACCCAATACAGCTGACCAGGATAATTGAGCAATATATTAAAACCAATGGCAGGGGCGATTAATGCCGAGCCATGCATAAGAACGTAGATAAATGAATAATCGGCAGGAGCGTGAGAAGCGTCGGATGAAGACTGTTTTTGGCGCGCGATAGCAGAGTGGGTTAGCAATACGATGGAAGAAACGCCCACGCCAGCAATACAGAGGCACCAAGGAGCAAGGATACCTATCAGCTTATCTGATGCAGCCAGTAAAAAACCGACGGCGGCAATGCTTAAAGAAAGCATCAGGCTAGTGCGTAGAGTTAATCGATCGAACCACGGCCCCAAAGCGACCTTTGCCAGACGTGAGGTAAAAACGTAGCCAAAAATGATGGTGCCAACGGTGGCTACGGATAAGTTCAGATAATCATAGAGATAAGTGGCGAGAGTCGTCATCAGCATGTAATAGGCCAATGACGATCCGGCAAAAATAATAGAGATTGATAGTAACGGCCGAGTATTTATCCACAACGGCATATACCCAGCCACTCCTAGGCTGTTTGTCGAGTTCGATGGCCTTCACCTAAAGAGCGAGTGAGGTACAAATCCATCATATGGCGTTGCCACAGATTGAGTGCCTCTGCAAAACGATAAGCCAACCCTAAGGCTTCTTCCACGCAAGCTACGGCTAAAGGCGGACTGTGAGCAGAAAACTGACTTAACGAATTAAGATGATCATAGTTTTCATCCGTTTCTGCGTGGATAACGAAGGGTTCAACCACGCTATAATCTAACGCGTTTCGCTCGGCAATATTTCGATAAAATGTTCGGGTTTCATTGACTCGTCGAGCGGTGTTTTCCAGTACGGCTACGCAGCTTTTGTAGGCGAAACAACCTCGTCTGGCGGCCAATTGCAACAGCGCGCAAAGAGACTGAGTGCAGGGTAACGGCAACAGCGTTTCTTCTAGTGCGGGTAGCAGATGAGCACGGCGAAAACGTATTGCGCTAAGTTTGAACAGATAAGGGTGATCCCATTCCTCAGACAAATGTGTAATGAGTTTGTCCGCGACCAATTGATTCTGAGTATGAGATAGCGCGGCTCCTAAATGTCGGATCACACTGTGAGTATGGTGGTAGTTTTCTATTGCCCAAGCATAAAGCGTATTCAGATCTGTCGCTGCCGTCGGGTTTTCCATCGTTGACCAGAATGGGTCGAAGTAAAGTATATCCGCCCAATGATTCAGCTCGTTGTTTATCAGGTCAGCGGCATCTGCGGCAGCAATATAATCAGCATTAATCGGAATGGCATAGAGCAGAACGTTTTTATGCAGGAATGCCATAAAGTCTCGGCTGAAATCGGCGCTGCACCCTGTTTCTATCAAAGCGGATTCTGGGTCTCGGTTTCTCGACAGCATTTCGACAAAAAATGCATTGATATCATCATGAACCAGCTCAACTACCTGTAGCCGGGAGGTGAGGCGCAAAACTCGTTCGCGAACATATTCAACCACAACGGAATCTTTTAACAGCATGATTTTCTCCAGTATTCACCGATTGTGGTGCTGGTGGCATTAGGCGCTGTGTAACCAATTCATGTGCAATTGAGGGAAGGAGAATGCCTTCTCGACGTAAAAAACCTGCACACCGCGATAAAACAAATGAAATTGATCCCCCAGAGCCGCCAGATTAATCAGGCTGGTATCGATATCTCGTTGCAGGCGCGGACCGATAAAATCGCAACAGGCTTTGCCATAGCTGCCCGCAAGGGGATATCCGTAGACTTTGGTCAGGGGAATACTGGCGAAAGAGGTGTCATTATCAATAGACTCTGATTTCCACGTAGCAAGGTGAGCAATGATTTCCGGGTTATCCAAAAGCTCGCTAAAGAACGCCACTACCGGTTCGATAGATTCGATGTAGCCAGGTGATCCAAATAGATCGATGGCGTAGGCAAAAGCCAGAGGATCTTTAGCGGCGATATTCTCCAGTGTGAGCTGCAACATTAAGGTTGAGGTCAGTGGCTCCAGTTCAGCCAGAGGTTTTTGGGTCAGCTCATGACAAATGTTATCCCAGGTTTTTTTCATTCGATGAGCGTGGAAAGCATGCAGAATAAAAAGCTCCTGAAGCTGCTTATCTTCGGTTTCCGCAGCGCATCGTACCAGCGCTTTATCTAATCCATACAGCAGGTGGCACATTTCAACGGCGAGTTTGCAGCAGTGAGGCGTTAATCCATAGTATTCGCTCATTGCGCCGCCTTTCAGCCAGCCACGCAGCGAAGTCGTCACGGCGATAAACTGTTCATTCATCTCTTCGGGCTGAATCATGTTCCAAGCGTCAGCGGGAAAGGATAAGTCCTTAGGAGTCAGAAGGGGTAGTGCTGGGGCTGTCGCGGTATTATCCATAAAGTTAACCCTTTCCTATATGGTTGAACTTGCGTAGTGGGTACCAGAAAGCTGGTCGGATGATGTAGAAACACACTGAGCGCCAGAAAGCGGCAATGAGTGATAATGCCGATAAATATCGTCATGCCATATCTCAAACCAATTGGCGAGCCGATGACAGCTAGTGAAAATCTGAGTAACTTTCTGTGCCGGTAATGTCGAATGACCTTCCAGTAGGTGTTCGAAGATATCGATATGTTCAAACTTCTGATCTGCCTGATGCGCCGCGCGATAAATGCGCCCATTTCCGTGAGATAAATGGCATCGCTACGGCGTTTCAATATTTGCAAAAGAATTACAATCCTTCTGCGTTATCCTTTCTCTGACCATCTACCGGAAAGTACCGGTAAAGCGTCGATAACCCCACACCGTAGATAATGGCCAACTGCTGGCGGGTGTGCCCCTTATCCAATAGTCGCCCAATCTGCTCTCGCTCATGCGCTTTTAATGCGTTGGGTCTTCCACCTATGCGTCCCTGTGCTCTGGCTGCTGCCAGTCCAGCGACTGTTCGTTCGACGATCAGTTCACGTTCCATCTCGGCCAGTGCCGACATCACATGGAAAAAGAAGCGCCCCATGGCAGTGCTAGTATCAATACTGTCTGTTAAAGAGCGGAAGTGGGCACCGCGTTCATGTAACTCTGATATGAGTGCGATCAGGTTCTTAACGCTGCGTCCCAGCCTGTCCAGTTTCCACACTACCAGGGTGTCTCCGCTATTAACGCACTTTAAAGCGCGTTTAAGGCCGAAGAGGGCTTTGCCATTTGCCGCACAGCAGACCTCTCATCGTGGGAATATATCACCGATCACAGAGGCCAAACCGTTTACAGCACAGAGACAATGCAACAGGTTGAAGTGACGGCACTGGGAAGCTATCCCGAAGGTACTACGCCCAATGCCCCTGCATCACCGTATGATAAATGGGACGGCGATAAATGGGTCACGGATTCTGCCGCGAAACATGAAGGTGATATTGCTGATGTAGAACAACACCGACAACTGATCCTCGCTCATGTGGATGAACTGACCTCCGACTGGCGGGTGGAGCTGATGCTCGGTGATATCAGCGAAGAAAACAAAAAGAAACTGTCGACGTGGATGGCTTTTAAAACTGCGGTTAAAGCCGTCGATGTTTCGACGGCTCCTGATGTTAACTGGCCAGTTCAACCGGAGGCGTAGGCCATTTTATATCTGGTGCAGCGTCAGGAACGACAGCCTGCAATTCTTTTATATAGGTCAGCCAGAGTATCAGGCTGGCCTTATCTTCATCACTAATAATGCCTAGCTGCAGCTCCGTCTGCCACAGGCTGATTGTTGCCTGCGCTTCGGCTACGAAAGCTGATTTTTGCTGTACTGCTGCCTCCACGTCTGCAGTGTGCTGCTCGTCAGTATTAGTAACCCACTCGCTACCGTTCCACGTATCGTATGGCGCAGCAGGTGCCAGTGTCGTGGTGCCTTTTGGGTAATCACCAGGTAAAGTGACAACACGCGCTTCGCCAGTTTTGGTGCTATAGATTGTTTCACCACGATGATCGGTAAGGTATTCCCATGCGGTAAAATCAGCCGTTCGGCAAATGGCAAAGCCATCCTTTTCATCTTCTGGCGCATCAATGCAGGAATTGGCAGGAATGCCAACACCTACGGCGAGGTACTCAACGGATGAAGACAGGTACTCGCGGGTTTCTCCATCGTAGTTAAACACAGTGATATCACCGGCCACAGTAGCGATAAACTCGCTATTTAGTTCAGCGTTCGTCATTATGCTGCCCTCACAATATAGTTAAATGCGATGTTACGAGGGCGGGTTTCATTCACGCCATATTCACTAGTGCGTTGGTTACCAACAAAGTAACCATTTGGATTGGAAGCGACTGAGTAATCATCAAAATCCGTTGGACTGTTTGCACCAGGAGTTAGACCTGCTAAGTATCCTCGACCAGGAACAGCTGATGATGGAGTTTCATTTTGACGTGAATCGCTTACTTTAAATAATTGCCCGTTATGCGTGTGAGATTCAACGCCATATATCTGACTGCTTAAAATCCCCCTTCCATTATCAACGCCGCGCCCGTCATCCCAGCCACGCAGAAACTCACCACGCAAGTCAGGCAGTCTGAACGCCGGATAGGCCAGGGCCAGCTTAGGATACTGGGAGGCAGTGAACGCGGCTCCGTTGCACTTGAGCCACCCTGTTGGTGGTGTCGCTGACGGCCACGGAATGGGGACGCCAACCGGCAACGCAGAGCCTTCCCCTAAACCAAGGTTTTTGACAAAGAGCGCTGGGTTAGGGATATCCGCACCGTTCTGGTCTTTGGCCAGCTTCTCCGTCAGCTTGTTCAGCACCGTGGTTGCAAAGTTCGGATCGTTTCCAAGTGCGTCTGCCAGCTCCTTCAGCGTATCCAGTGTCTCTGGAGCCGTACCAGCAAGAGCAGCAATCGCTCTTGCCACAAACTCTGTCGTCACCAGTTTTTTACTGTTGTCGTTAGCCGCTGGCGTGGGGGCTGTCGGCGTGCCGGTGAATGTTGGGCTGGCCTTCGGCGCATACTGGGTATGAGGGTCGGCTGCAGCGATGTGTGCAGCCAGGTCTGTTCCGCCTTTTTCGACCTTCTGTTTAAGGTATGACGTGCGGCTGGCCAGCTGTTTAGCCTGACGGTTAGATATCCCGTCAGGCCCGCCCAGAACGGGGTCAGAGACCTCAATCTGGTAGACGCCTTCTTCCCACTGCTGGGTTTCGGGTAGGTTTGCCATAATTAACTGCTCCCGTGGTTATAGCTGCCGTCATAGTTGACGGTGTTGTTGTAGCGAATAGCGACAGACTGATACTCCAGGCTCGCCAGATGGCAGCGGGCCGGAGCAAATGCTGCGAGCGTCTGGCGTAACAGCGCCGCCTGATCGTTAGTGATAGGCTGTTGAAGGATGACGCGATAAACCGCCCACGCTTCAACATCGCCATGGACGAAAAGCCCGTTGTAAGTGTGTTTGCCGTCGTAGCCGATCTGACCAGTGCCTTCAATCAGATCCACTTCACCGAAGCCGAAACGGCGGATGATTTCCCGGATTGACCACGGTGTCCCTTTATAGCGGTGCAGCTCGATGGCGGATTTGATAAGCGTGCGACGCACATCATCCGATTCCGCCAGCTCCCAGCCATCGCCGAACAACGAGAACTGCTCGCCCAGCCATGGCAGCGCGGAGCTGTCAACAATATCGACCAGATAGACCATCAGTACGCTAAGGTCGATGTTGTCCAGCCGCCCGGCCAGTCTGCCCAGTGCTCTGAGGCTGATATCACCCTCAAGCGGTGGCGGGAGTTGTAGCGGCTCAGCCATCGGACACCCCGGTCATGTTGAGAGTGATCGCCGTACAGTTTGCCCACTCGCTTTCAGCAACGACCCTCAGCGCGGGTGTCACCAGTTCGACCTGGTAGACCCCGGCAACGGACAGCACGCTGATAATCTGACTGGGGACAATATCGCGGCCCAGTGCTGCAGTACGGGACGCCACCCAGTTCTGTATGGCGCTGTTAGCGGCGTCTTTTATCGAGTTGGCATCCTGGTCACGGTAGATCGTGATGTTGGCTTCGATGGTGTAATCCACCTGGACAGGCGTTTTAGTCCGCACGGTATCAGTGAGCGGCCTGACTTTCTCATCTGAGCAAAAGCTCTCAACCAGCGTGAGGATGCTATCGTCAGGCAGGCCGGTACTGAGCAACGGATACAGCTCCACGGTGCCCGGAGCCGGTGAGAGCACGGCCACATCGACGATATTGGGATGGGCCTGCATGGCATGAAACCGGTATGCCTTACGGCTTCCGGCATTCGTGAACGATTCCGGGGCCAGTTTGATGCGCTCGCGCAACCTGTCGTTGTCTTCCTGCTCTGAGCCGCCAGAACTGGCCGCCAGATTGGTCACCTGCAGGTCGACGTTATCAATCTCATCAAGCAGCTGGCTCACCTGTGCAGGTTGCCAGCCGTTGCCAGCGACACCCGGTTCGGTACAGGTGGCCGTGGTGTTAACCAGCAGCAACCCGGCCTTCAGAACCACGTCCGTATCGGTGGAAAAGATAATGCTGTCGGAAGCACTGACGCGGGTGCCTGCCGGAATCAGCACATCAATGTCCAGCGCCTCCTCCACGGAGAACTGGAGTGGGATGGAAGCAGGTTGCGCGGCAAGGCGGTACACACCAACCAGTTCACCGAGGTAATCAATCATCGGCTCACGGGCAAAGGCGACCAGATTCTGTTTGGCGGCTTCCTGCGCCGCCACCCTGACCAGCATTTCGCGGTATGCCCACAGGTCAATCAACAGGCGCTCGGCCTGTGCGGGATACAGAGTTTTACCGGTTGCGGCTTCGTACTGCGCAATCATTTCAGCCGTGATTTTATCGGCGTCGCGTTCAATAAAGTCGGGTTCTGTCAGCGCCATAGCAGCTCCTGAGTCCGGGTCTGTCCGTCTGAGCCTTTCCAGCTCACCCGGAGCGTAAGATGTTCGCCGTCAACGGCGGGTTTGACCGACATAAGCTGGCAGCGAGGCTCCCAGCGCCGAATGGCATCGACGGACTCGCGCACCACATGTGGGATAGCACGGTCGATAGGCCAGTCGATATAAAGGTGCAGATTGCTGCCGAACTCCGGGCGATGCGGGTCGCTGCCGCGAGGAGTACGCAGGATGATTTGGATGGCCTGCCAGATATCATCCAGCCCCTGGACGATTTCGCCGGGGGCCTGCAGGGCCGGTTGCCAGAATACTGAGGTTGTTTTCATAGGGGCAGTATTGCCCCTGTGCGGGAACGCCGATATTAAAGGCGTTTAAGAAGATTCAGTGGGAGTGGTGGTTGGAGTTATCGCCATCTGACAGCATGCTGCCGGTTGAGTGGGCGTTCCCGTTAATCTCGACATTGCCCTGAATGGTCGCAGCAGCACCTTCACCGCCAGAGCCAGCCATGCCCCCCTCATAAGTTAGTTTACCCCAGACCAGCAGGTCGCCGGTCACTTCGGTCTGTAGTGCATCAATCGTGGCTTTCTGCGTTTTCACCATCACGTCAGCGCTGCATTCAATCACCATATGCTCAATACCACCCCGGATAGTGAGCGTATGCGAAGCGCGGTTATAGCTGAACTCAGCCCCGTCGCTGAATTTGGTACCGCGAACGTTCTTGTCGCTGAACGATGGTGTATCGACGTCTGAATAAACTGTGCCGAGAATAACGCCATCCTCGCCATTTTCGTCCAGCAGCACTTTGACCTGTTCTCCCACATCCGGGAGCCAGTAATCTTTGTTGTTCTGGGTGTTGCGCTGGAGGACGTCAAGCCAGTTGGTGCGCATATTGTCGCACTCCGGCAACCGGACGCGGGCTTTCACTCCATCAGCATCGACAGCGCTGACTGTTCCGGTCTGCAGAGTTACACCTGTCATTTCTTCTCCTCCTTTATTACCGTTGAGGTGCTGCCGTCCGGTTTGTAGACGGTCAGCGTCTGGGTCTTGCCGGTCTTGTTGCCTTTTTTGGCTTTGCCCTGAGTCACCGGTCCCCGCGCCACGTCCAGTTCAGTCACATAACCGCTGTTGCGGTCAAACGCATGGCGGGCAGTGGTTATCAGCCATGGCCCGGATAACTGACCAAAACCCACCAGTTCAATTTTGTTGCCCGCTGTCAGCTGTGGCGTGCCCATTAACGTCAGGGAGCCGCTCTGCTGATATTCGTTATGACTTGCCAGCGCAGAGTCCGCCTTGATTTTTGCGCTGTCAGGGTCGCTGACGCGGCTGTTGACCTTCAGTGAGTCGGCGCTGGTGATTTTGCCGCCTTTGGCCTGTTTATCGCTTTCGCTGGTGCCACCGTCAGCCTCGTAGACGATCAGCTTTTTGCTGCTGCTCTTCTGGTGTTTTACCTTCGCGGACTTGTAGACCCGGTTGATGGTGTCGCGCAGGGAAAAGCGGGCCACATCTTGCGGTTTCAGTTGCTTAACCGGCTCCTGACCACGCAGCGTGGCCAGATGAGAGAAAATCAGCTGGTCGCTGACAACTTTCACCGCATAACCATACTCACTTGCCAGCCGCCGCAGGAAGCCAACGTCCGTTTCAGCGTACTGCGTTACGCGGTCAATTTTGATGGATTCAATGCTGCCAACCAGCTTCAGCTCATGCTTTTTGGCGATACGTCCGGCAATAGCTGCCAGCGTGGTGCTCTCAAAACCGCGACTGGATTTTGTACGAAGCTGCGAGTTGACCGACGTGGCCACGCCCCGAATGGCGACAACGGATGCGGGTGAACTCACCTCGATCTCGTCAATTGAGAACGTACCGCAGGACAGCAGTTTCTCGCCTTGATAGCCCATCTTTAGCGTCAGCGTGTCACCCTTACCCGGATACCACTTATCCAGCCAGCGACCATCGGTGTCGTCCAGCTCCACCTCAATGGTGTCAGACTCGCTTTTGATGTTGTCGCTGTAGGTCACGCGGGTGACATAAGGTGCGATATCGTTAGTGATGTTCTTCTGCAGGTACCACAGGGTGAACACCGGACTCAGAACGTCGCTGATGCCGGTCAACGCTGACGCGGCTTGTGTGGTGCTGTTTACCTCAGCCATGGGGCAATATCCTCTTCTGTACTGGCATCGGTAGCCTCGATAACCGGAATCAATAACAACAACCCGGAGGGCAGCACCGGCGTGATGGCCACATGCGGGTTAGCGGCGATAATCCGGGGATAACCCAGCGGGTCGCCATAGTACTGCCATGCCAGAGAATCCCAGCGCTCACCGTCACGGGTGACATGTTCAAGAAACATCACACACTCCTCGCCAGAATTTTGGCGACCATGGTGCTTAACCCCGGCGACATGCGGGTGAAGGTGGTACTGGCTGAATTCAGCTGACCAGAGACGGCATCAAGCGACGCTGCGATGTTGCTACTGTCTACGCCGCTCAGCGAAGACTGCGCCTGCTGCACATACGTGGCCGCATCACTGGTGGCTCTGGCCAGACTGATGGCTTCGGGCATGGATTCGGAGAGCGCATTAAATGCCGGAACGCTTTGACCCAGCGCCCCGGACACGTTGCCCAGACCACTCATCAGCCCTGGCACGCGGGTCAGCGCAACGGCTGGGTTATCCTTCATCTTCTGCGCGACCCGAACGGCGCTGATGGTGGTCTGGAGAACGGACTGCGCCTGTTTGGCATAATTGACGCCGTCGCGAACGTACTGAGCCACCCCGGAAGGTGAAGGAACGGCACCGGAGACCGCCCCGACACCGGGAACCTGCGTGCGTATTGCAGGTGGCTTCAGCGGGTTCTTCGGGTCGCCGATATACTCCCGCAGCGATGCAGTGGCATTGACGGCCAGCACGTTGCCAGTGCTGTCGGTCTGCTCGCTGGTCGCGGTCACGTCGGTAATGACGAACCAGCCGCGATAGTCGCCATTCCCGAAGACCAGCGCCAGCGCCTGATGGGCTTTCATGGCTGTTCGCAGTCGTGCCAGCTCCACGTCGGGCACACAATAATGCTGATGGAAGACCAGGCTTATCTGGATTTCGTCCAGCTTATCGCCGACGAACTGCAGTCCGGGCTTTCCTTCGATTCGGGCATGTTCGGCATAATCGACGCCGAATGTGGCCTCAAAGCCGTCCCAGTAGGTAATCAGCTCAAACTCAATATCACCCAGTACCGCAAACATTATTCGTACCCCCGACGTTGTTTCTGAGCCAGCAGACGCTCCAGCATTTTCTCAAGCTCATGCAGGCTCATATTTAGTGCGCCGGTCAGCCCGGCAGGCGCTGCGGTCTCTTTGCCATTGAGGAAAAACTGGGGATTAAAACTGACCTGAAAACCGCCAGATGTTCCGCCACTGGCAGCAGCTGCGCCACGGCCTGAATAGCCCGCTGCCATGATTTCCGGCGACGGGATGCGGGGAACGTCGGGAACCATTTCATCCGCCAGTCGTTGACCGGCCAGCGCGGCCAGCGGAGTAGTGCGTTGCAGGCCGATAGTTGCACCCTGACCGATATTGTCACCGAAACCCATAAACACGCGGCTCGGCGAATGAATGCCCAGCGTCTCTTTGAACCAGCCCGAAATGGAGTTGCCGAAGTTAACGATGGTGTCTTTCGCTGCGGACAGTTTATTACCGATACCGTTAACGAGGCCGCTGATAAGATTGCCGCCGAAGTCGGTAAAGTTTTTCGGCATATCGACGCCAAACCAACTCATAACCCCCGCAAAGGCTTTATAGAACAAGCCTAATGGAGACCAGTTAAGAATAAGTTTGCTGACTCCGATGATCCCACCGTTGAAAGCTGCTTTAACATTACCCCACAAACCAGTAAACCAACCTGATACGCCATTCCATGCAGACTTGATACCACTCCAAGCATTAGTGAACGCAGAGGTTACCTGCGCCCACATTCGCTTAAAGAAAGCAGAAATTGGCCCCCAGTAGCGGTAGATCAGATAAGCGGCCATGGCTACGCCAGTGATGATTAGTCCAATGGGATTCATCAGCAGCGCCCGACCTATGAAAAGAACGGCACGACCCGCGAGCATTAGTCCACGAACCAGACCACCGCCGAGTACGCGGGCCAGTGTTCCGGCTCCTTTGGCGACAGCGCTGAATCCGGTCACCAGCCAGCGGAGTTTGCCGCCTTCACCCAGCGCGAGCGATAGCCGCAGCCAGTTAGCCCGAAGAAGCACGGCGTTTTTCCAGACATTGACGAAAGGGGAAATAAGAAGATTCAGCCCGAGCTTGAGGCCGATGGTGGCCATCTTAAATGCAAGTAATGCACCGATTACCTGAATCGTACCGCTCACGAGTTGCGGATTAGCCGCGATCCATTTTCCAACGCTGTTCATTAATGGGATGAACGTTTCCCCTAACTGGATCAACGCTGGGCGTAATGATTCACCGATGCTAATAGCCGAGTCGTTAAAGCCAATCTGCGTTCTGCGCCAGCGCCCTTCGAGCGTATCATTTTGTTTCGCAGCATCCTTGTCCAGCGTAGACATTGCAGAAGGAGTATTCATTTCCTGCTTATTAGACTGGTATTTATCCCAACCCTGACGCATCGACAGCAGATGGTTGACGGTCTGAATATCGGTGAAGACTTCCGCCAGTCCGAAGGACTCCATCAGCTTTTGCTGACCTTCCTGATCGCCTCTTGAGCCTGCAGCTTTCCATTGCTGTACGAATGCCTTGCCTTTACCGTCGATAAATCGGTTGGCAATCATCAGCGAGGCTTCATATTGAGAGAGGCCCTGGGCTACATAATTTTGCATTGACCCCTGGTAATCCACGCCAGCCTTAGCGTATTTCTGCGTGGTATCTCCGCGTCCCATTGCCGCCAGCCAGTTGGACATATTGGTGACAGCTTCTTCCGCTGAGCCGCTGCCTTTACCCACTTCCAGACTGGCGACGATCTGGGTTATGGCGTCTTTACCGTAAATTCCACGTGCAGCGAAGGCTTTGGCCATACCGGGTAACGCTTTCGCCATATCCTTGAGTTCAAACGAGCCGAGCTTGGCCCCAGTTGCCGCAATCCCAAACGCCTGCTCCAGCTCTTTCGCATCGGTAATTTTGAGGGCATCGCTGAAGGCATAGGTCATTTTGGCGAGGTCGGTCATATCCGCTTTGGTAGCCGTGGCCGCTTTACCAAGCATCCCGGCAAAGGTCGCCGCCTGTTGCGGATTCATGCCATCGGCAACCAGTTGACCCACGCCCCCCAACAGAGATTCCTGGAGCTGATTGACCTGCAGAGATGCCCGACGAATGGCAGTACCGATGGCCTGTTCCTGCCTTGAATCCAGATCGCCGGTGACACTGATATCGCGCAACTGAGACTCGAATGACGAATATTGTTTGACAGAGGCCATGACAGGTGCGCCCAGCGTTCGGGCGATGCCGTAAGTCTCTGCCCCCTGACCATAGAGCGCCATACGGTTGGACTTCAGCGCATCACTGGTGGCCGACACCGCCGACAGACGGCGCTGCTGGCGCTCAATCTGCTCCATTGTGCGACTTACCCGCAGCAGATCACTGTTGAGGCGCTGCATCCGTGATGAACCCAGCTGGCCGTAGCGCTCCGTTGCACGGGTTAAGGCGTTCTGGCGCTCCTGAAGTCGACGTGACGTATCGCCGAGGGAGTCAAGGGCGCGTCGTGTACCGCTGACGGCAGAGCGAAAGCTGCTCCCGACAATGCCGCCAATGATGACGCCGACTGAAAATTCACTGGCCACGGTGGTTATCCTCTGAAAGCAGAAAAACGGGAGAGAGATGATGGGGAACCATTAAGAACAGCCGCGAGGTGCGGCTGCTCAGGACTGGAGAACTACTGATTGTTGCCGTATTCGCTTTTGATTTGCTCTTCAGCCTGGTCGAGCCACATCTCCAGATCGTCAGTATCGAGGGCATCAATCTCCCCCGGCTGAAACCTAAACCACCTCGCCAGCAGCCCCTGTGCCTGCATCAGCGTCTTCGTTGCTCTTGCCCAGCCCAGTGACTTGCTGAAATCGTTTCTGCAACTCCATGTAATCAGCAAGATCCATATTATCGAGGTCTTCCGGCAGGATGCCGGTACTGCGGGCAATCAGTGGTTCGTCCCAGTCGGCAGGGTCTTTACTGGTTTTGCGCACCTGTTTCAGGTCTTTGACCGTGAGGCGCTTCATTTCAACCATCTCAACTCGGGCACCAGCTGCGGTGGTAAACGGATAGGTCAGTAGAAAAATGTTGGATTTGATTTCTGACATGTTCGTGCTCCTGTGTAAGTTCAGAGTAGTATGTCCGGTAGAGAGGGTGACAGATATTAAAGGGGATTAAGAAGAAAGGGGCCGAAGCCCCTGTGATATCAGTGAGTGCGAAAACCCTTGCAGTTGCGCAGGAACGCAATAAGTAGCGCTTTTCCTTCGGCTTTACCGATGCCGGTGAACCAGTGGTCGGGTGGCGTCCAGGCTTCAATCAAATCAGCCAGCCTGCGGGCCTTTGAACGGGTACAGTCAATCGGGTCATTAGTTTTACGGGTATTAAAAAGGCTTTCCACCCCAGGAATATCCAGAATGGTGAACCAGGTACCATTCCCCATGCCGATAGAACCGCAGTTCCCACCTTTGTCCTCAATCTCGACGGTCACCGTCAGCCCCCGATATTGATGCGGTAGTCAGTCAGTTGGTCAACACCGCCGACGCGGAAGATGTTGGCCAGATAGTCCAGCTCCAGCAGTTCTTCACCGTCCAGCACCTGCTTGATGTACGTGCAGGTGAAGCTGCTGGAGAATTCGGCGTTCTCATGCTGTTTGAACGTCCCCAGCGGGTTCTTCTTGAACATGATCGTCAGGAAGGTGACCAGCGGGATTTCATCAATCAGCCCCTGAGAGCTGTAGCGCTGGACGCTGGAGCGACACTGCAGGGCCAGCGATTTATACGGATTTGCAGCAGACAACATGGCATCGCGATAGAAGCTGTTCCACTTGATCTCGCCTTCCATTTTGTCGAAGCCTGCCGGGAGTTCCACCTTGCCCACCATCCCCAGCGCTTTGTGCTCCTGCATAGTCATGGACACGTCAGGGAGTTTGACCTCCTCGGCCCGGCCCAGCAGGTTAGCGCCATCCAGATAGATGTTGGCATTGGTGATGCGGTTGATCTCAATCTTTGCCATCAGCTATTCCCCTTCAGCGTTAACAGGTATTCCGAGGTGATCTCGGTCTCAAACGTCAGTCGCTCCAGCGGCGGTGGCGGCGTGTATTTGTAGCTCAGCAACAGGTGACCGGCGGCAAGCTCCGTCTCTTCGTTGCGGGCTGGATCAAACCAGCATTTAAAGCCCAGCAGTGCACCGTCGCCAATCAGCTTACGACCATAGGCGTTGACCGATTCCGTCAGCGCATCAATCAGCGCCTGGGTGATGGGCATATCGATGTACTGCTGGCTGAAATAGCGCAGGGACTCGTTGATAACATCACCGGTGCGGCGAACGTTCTCAAAGTTGCGCATATGGGTCACCGTTGGCCACGCGGCAGTGCGGTTGCCCCACAGACGCAGACCGCTGCCGTAGCTGCTGAAGACCGTGGTGATGCCCTGTTCGTTAAGCAGGTTCACCTCGCTCTGCGGGTCGTCAATCATTGCCGACAGCTGGCGCTCCACGCCTGTGATACCCATGATTTCCTGGTTGGATGAAGACCACCAGTAACCCTTATCCAGGTCAACTTTGGCACGCAAACCTGCAGCACGCTGGCTCAGCGGCTCCAGCCGTTCGCTGTTGGTGGCCGAGTCATAGACCTTGACGTGCGGATAACACAGGCGGACACGGTCGGAGCTGGTGTTGAAGTTGATGGTGCCTTCCGGGCCACGCCCCGTCAGCGCCTGCGCAAAGGTGGTGCCAATTGGCGCGTCGATGTAGGTCACCGCCCCCAGCTTTTCAGCCATGGCAATAAGCTCCACCGAGACGCTGTTCTGGGTGCAGAACACAGGAGCAATCAGGATTTTGGCGAAGTAGCCAAACAGGTTGAAGCTGTCATTAAGCAACTTCATGCCGGTACGGTTGCCCGCCGCGTTAACAGCCCCGATGATATCAGCCGGGGTGACTTTGGTCGGGTCAGCATAGTTATAGCTGGCCGTCGCGGTTGCGCCTGCCGCAATACTTTTGCCGAGACTGGTGATCATGCCGGTCTGCGCATTGAGCGAGTAGTCTTCACCCTCGACATAAGGCTGGCCATCGCTGTCCGGTTTCAGCACCAGCTGCGCGACCACCGGATTGGTCAGTTGCGCTTTGCCCGTTGCTTTATCGAACGTCACATCTTCATCGGCCACAGCAGTTTTATGTACCGCCGGATCAAGCACGTTAATGACCAGAACGGTGCCTGCGCCGTGGTCGTAGATGGCATCCAGCGCCTGCGGGATGGTAAAGCCGGTAAGCTGGCTGCCAAATGCCGCCGCATCCTTCTCAGACAGGCACTGCACCAGCGTATTGACGTCACCCATCGGGGCGGTACCAATCAGGCCAATAACGGCAGATTTCACCGTCTTAACCGGGCGGGCACCGTTTTCCACCTCAATGGTTTCGACGCCGTGCAGATAGTTAGCTGACATGGGTGTCCTCCGCTTTCACATCACTGTCGCCACCGTTTCTGCGCTTTAGTAACTGAGGCGCGGGTGTGCTGGCGGGTTTGGTTTCTTCAGGTACCGGCGTCAGGTGCTTCAGCGCCACCAGTACCTTCACATAATCATGCTCCTCCGGTAGGGAGACGTTCTTCCCCGGCCAGAGCAGGATTTCGGTTCCGTCCGACAGCGTGACGCCGCTGGCCGGGCCGGAATAGCGGTATTTTTTCATCACTCGCTTTCCTCATAGTTCACTTCGGTTAACAGCGGGCCGGACGGTAAATCGCTGTCTTCGATAAAGACGCTTTCAGTTGCAAAGTCGAGGGCGTACTGCCACAGCCCCTTGATCTCACCGATAAACACCTCACGGGTGAGCCAGATACGGCGGCGGCAGTTCGGCGGGGTGTAGCCACCGAGAATGCGACGGACTGCATCCAGAACGTCAATCGCACCTCTTTTGCCGTTGAGCTGGCGGAAGACCACCGTGACGCAGAGCTGAACCGTCTGAGGCTGGATCACCGCGCCGATATCATCCGGTTTGTCGAAACGCGACCCGGCATAACTCACCAGCAGTGCGCCGACAGGATGATTGAGGCGATATTCAGACGGTTTTTCCGGGAAGTATTCCACCTGCAACTGTGGCAGCTTCTCGCGTAGCCGGGCCAGCACTGCATCGAGGACGGGCAGAACGTTCATCAGTATTTCTCCAGTAAGCCGTCGCGCCCGCCAAAGGTGGGCCGACGTGCCCGTGCCCGGATTTCACCGGACTCAGGCACATCTTTCTGAGTGGACTGCAACCCCAGCGTCAGTTTCCCGTCGCGGATAGCCTCCAGCTGACGCCGGGCCTCTTTGTTGTCGTCCTTGACGGTGTCAGGCAGATCACCTTCAGGACGACGGACATACAGGCGGTAACGCACCAGCGTGATGGCAATATCCCGCAGAACGGTAGGCACTTCTGCCAGCGGCAGGGTATAGCGGCCACGAAGGTGCGCATCAATCAACTCCCCGGCGTAGCGAATACAGCTGTCCACAACCGTCACATTCACCGTGGCGGGAGTGTCAAAATCCACGACCTCGTTAGTGAGCTGAATCAGCGTTGACTCAGGCACTTGCTCCTGTAAATCCGCCAGGGTGCAGTACATGTCACACCCCGCGCAGGATGCGGATAACGTCGCCTTCGGTCAGCGCCTCATCCAGCGCAATCCCGGCTGAAATCCCCGCAGGGGCATCTTCCGTGGCTGCTGTCTGGGGAACGGCGCAGGCATTGGCATCCGACTGGACGTTAAGTCCTCTGGCAATCGCAGCACCCGCTTCGACGGCAACAATACCCAGAACGTTAACCGGCGTTAAATCACCGGCAGCGGCGTCTACCTCTGCCACACCGAGCGCGACGGCCCCGGCCTGACAGGGGCCATTATTGGCCCCGACAAAGCGCTGCTGCGTGAGAGCCGCGCTTGCCATCACGGTGGTGGTCAGAATGACCTGTTGAGTTGCGCTCATTATCGTCCCCTTATTTCACGATGTTGCTGATGAGATACCCGGCATCGCCACCGACCACGGCGACTTTGTAGATATCGGTATAGCGGCAGTAATTCACCTTGCCGCCTGCGCCGTCGTACTTATCGGCAACTGGCATGCCTTTACGGCGCAGGGTGTAGCCGAACGACGGTTCATTCTCATCGGCACTGGTGGTTCCTGGCTGGGGCTTGCCGACGTAATGCAGCATCAGGTTGTCGGCCCAGATATCGGACGGCGTCTTGTCCTTATCCTGGGCATCCTTCATGGAGGCCATGGAGACCGGCTCGCCGACCACAACGTCGTCCAGCTGGAAAAGGTCTTTCAGAATTTCAAGGGTGATGCGCTTGCGCTCATTAGCCCCAATCGCCGCCTGAATGGCCGGGTGGAACTTCAGCAGCGACATCACGCTGGCCCCCATGGTCATCAGGTTCGGGCGCAGGCCCGTTTTGTTACGCACGGCTTCGATACCGGCTTCGATAATGCCAATCGGGTCACCTTTACCGCCAACCCAACGCTCAGCTGCGGCCAGGGCTTTGACGCTCCCCTGGACATAAACTTTCGGATCCTGAGCCAGGCGGGCGGCATACAGTTCGCGCTTCAGGTTGACGCCGTTCGTTACGCGGCGAATGGCCTTGGATTCTTCGTTGAACATTGACTCGGCTTTTTCGCGATAGTCCACCGGCGCGGCCAGATCGTGTTCATTAAGTACCAGGTCAAGGCTCCCGGTTTTCTCACGCACCAGAACGTTACTGTCAGCCCCTACGGCACGCTGGGTTTCGAACTCAACGAATGCCGTTTTGCCGAAGGTAGGTACTGTCACACCTTCTTTATCGGTCTCGACAATCGGGAAGATGCGCTCGCCGATGAAAGCCGCATTTTTATAGCCGCGTGCGATGCTGGTCAGCACCGGGTCAACGACGCGCTTACCCTTTAAATAATCAGACATGTTCTCTCCTTAATTACAGGCAGCGGGAGACAGCAGCGTCGTAGCTGATGCCTTCTTTTTTCGACAGGTCGAGCGCTTTCTGATGCAGCGCCAGACGCTCTGGATCGGCTTCAGCAAACTCTGCAGAAGACGTTGAAACACCAGCATCCACACGGTCTTTGGTCGCGTGTTCGCTAAAGTTCAGCACCGGTGCAGCGCCATCCAGCAACGTCTTGAACGCAGTGGCAAGCGGTGTGCGGGTATCGCCTTCGGCAAATTCCACCGGCTCATCACCAGCAGAGACCGCATCCAGAATGGCGACAACAACGGGCTTCGCTGCCGGGGCCAGTTGACCGCCGCTTACCAGCTTTTCAGCGTAGGAAACGTTGTCAGCGTGCAGCTTCTCCTGCTTGCTCTTCGCATCCAGCGCGGCTCGCTGGGTGGCTTCTGCCTTCAGGCGGGTGTTTTCCGCCTGAAGGGCTTCAATTTCTTCTTTGGTCATCGCGTCATTCTCTTGTTGAGGGTTAGGGTTTGGTTCGCTGAAGTCCGGCACGGCTTTCACTGGATCGCGGTACGCTTCTTCACGCAGGGAATCCACCTGCCATGACGGAAGTACCTTGTCGGTTTCATCCAGCCCGAACTGGCCGATCAGAAAGTCACGCAGTCGACCCCAGAGAGAGGCATTGGTGATATCGCCCCAGTCGGCAAACTCGACAACGCCTTCTTCTGACTCGCCAAATGACACCTGCTTCAGCCCTTTAATAGAAGGTGGCTGTGCCCCCAGAAAACCGACGTGGCGCAGGTAAAGCGTGCCGGGTTTCGGGTTGTTTGGTGAGTCCGGGAGATAGAACGAGGCTGAGACTTTCTTGAAGCGCCCGTTGCCTACCAGCTCGGCAAACTGCGGGTCGAGTTGTTCAGGCTCAGCCAGCAGGTCAGCGCCGCTAAGTGACAGGGATTTCACCCAGCCCCACGCCGGGTCTTCCGTTTTAGGGTGACCAATAACGAGCGGTGCTTCATGGACGGACGGATCGTAGGCTTTTACGCAGGCGGCAAGGTCGCTTTGCGTGAACGGCAGTTTCGTACCGTGCATGTCGGTATGAGTACCGGCTTTGAAAATATGAATGGCTGACATTTTG
This sequence comes from Yersinia sp. J1, assembly GCF_050586585.1. Taxonomy (NCBI): domain Bacteria; kingdom Pseudomonadati; phylum Pseudomonadota; class Gammaproteobacteria; order Enterobacterales; family Yersiniaceae; genus Yersinia; species Yersinia sp. J1. The sequence continues at coordinate 67,190 of NZ_JBOBDP010000009.1, read as the reverse complement.
CTGCCCCGCGTGATGTTGTCGGAGACAGTTTGTGGAAAAGCCGCGAAGAGCGCTTTTAATCTGCTTTAGAAAAAATAAGGGGGGATAAGACAGAGAGAGGGAAGCAGGAGTGATTAAAGCCGTAAACGAGGGGGCTGTAAACCTTTATAAAGGCTCCGGGGCGGGTAACGCGGTAAATCGCCCGTCCCGGAGGGTTAACATCAGCGACGGGCCGCAGATTCAAGATGACGCACAATCGTATCGAGGATGGGAATAACCGCATCAGACTGCAGCTCACCGTCCCCCGTCAGTGGCAGGAACGGACGGGCCGGAAGCTCAACGGACTCATTGCGCCCCGTTTTACCACCGAACTGGTGGATCGGGCCATAAACAACGTTGGTCCCAACCGCTGCCTGCCTGTCGTCGTGGTCAGTGGTCACTGACCCCATCAGCCGCCCGGTGTGCTGAAGCGTCTGACCATCACGATCCTGTGCGGCGAGCGACGGCGTCCAGCCCGGACGGCCCTCATCCAGAAAGTTAAACTGCGTTTCCGCCAGCAGGGTTCCGGCGATTTTGCGCATCGCAGGCTCCAGGTCCGTGGCGGCTAGATCCAGCGCCCGCAGACTCTGGCGCAGGGACTCATCGTTAATGGTGATATTGACCAGATTATCGGAAGCCATCGTTATCCTCTCAGTTCCTGCTGTGCCAGCGGTTGTAGCGTGCCCTGGTAACGGGCAAGGTCAGGACGGTAAGCCGCACCCGGCGCATAAGACCACCCGACGTCGGTGGCCACCTTCGTGGTACCGGTGTTGAAGGTGGCGACGTTCTGCATCTCGCCGGTTTTCTCTGAGACCAGCTTCAGCTCCCAGCCCATAGCGGTGCCGGAATCCGCTACTTTCAGACCTCGGGCGCGGACATCTGCCGCGCTCAGGGCAATCACCCCGCAGCGACAGCGCCAGCCGTTCGGCGGGTAGAACGCCTGCCAGAACGGGTCATCATAGCGCCGCACCATATTGTGAAGCAGCAGATGCGCCTTACGGCTATGGCTGTCGTTGATGCCGGTATACATCCAGTACGGCCTGTCGTCGACGTTCTCCATCTGTTCGGCCCAGCGCCCGGCGCTGTAGAGCACCGACATATTGGTGCGAAAAATGGTGTCGAGCCGCCACGGGCTACCCTGCTGGATAGTGACCGGTTCACCCGTTACCGGGTCGGTGGTGTCACGCGGCCCCCACCATCCCTTACGCTGCAGCTCCGGCTCCAGCTCCTGTCGGAACCAGCGGTCTGTTTTCCCCTCATCCAGCGCCTTCTGCAGCGCGCTTCGGATATCTTCAAGGATGTCGAGGCGGGTCACTTTGGCGACGGTAAAAGCGCGGGCATGCGCATCCTGCCACATCTCCTCCCAGTCCCAGGTGAATTTATACCCTTTGGATTTCAGGTAACTGATAGCCCGCTTCGGGGGAAGCGTCATGCAGTACGCCAGCTCAGCCGTTGTCACGCTCATGCAGACGCCCCCAGAGTGTTGAAACAAACAGGATACGAGCCAGCCGCTCCTGCAGGTCATCCGCGTTCATCTGCGGGTACAGTTCGGCCAGCGCACCCAGCAGCTCCGAGGGGTTAACACCGCCCTCAACCTGCTTAAACAGCGGGGTCAGCACCGGCTCAAGCACGCCGTTTAACGAGCCGCCGTTCATCAGAATATCCAGCGCATCATCCAGCTCCTGCTGAGCCTGAATATCGGCATCAATCGCCTCGGCGAACGACAGCGGCAGCGTGTTGTTCTTCTGGCGCTCTGAAGGCGGTGTCTCATCAATATCACCGTCCAGCAGCTGGTACTCGCGCTTGAAGTATTGCGGCGTGAAGACCACACCGGCGCGGCTGAGTTTCTCATCGCGGGTGGCCTGCGTATCGTCGACCGTTCCCTGTTCCCACATCTTCCAGACGGGGCTGGCCACATCGCCAAAGTTCAGCGAGACGGCCTGACGGATAACCTGATTTACTGCACTCACCACAATCTCGGCGTCGGCATCGCGGATATCACTGGTGACTTCCAGCCCGGCCTGTGCAGAGGCGCGGTTACTGTTCGCCTCAGTGGTCTGGTTCTGCCCCAACAGGGCAATAGAGATTTCGCTGCGGGCGAGCGTAATCAGATTCTGGTAAATATCGCTGCTGTCGGCTTTGCCTGCGGCCTCTTTGATTTCGATAGAAGAATCATCGGGAATAGCCGCCACGGCGTCTTCGACCATCGCCTCCATCGAGTCCAGCAGCAGGTCAATCTCGCCCTGAGCCGTACCGCGTGGATGCTTACCGATAACCCACGGCGAGCCAAATTTCTCGGCAAAGCGCACCCAGAACTTCATCCCGCCTTTCTTAAACGTCACAGGCCAGAAGCACATCGACAAATCAGGGAAGCCATACGGGTTGTCGTAGGTCGCATCCTGACGCGGTACCACGAACTTATTCAGCGGGACGGGTTCGCCCTCCAGCCCGGCGTCTTTGGCCCGGAAGCGCAGCAGGTTGTCGTTGTCGAACTGGAACCACTCGGGCGGTTTACCCACGATGTCGGTGACCGCCCAGGACTTAACCGAACGGCCCCACATGATTTCGCAGGGCTGATATCCGTAGAGCACGGCATCAGTCATCTCGCCGATGATGCGGGAGATATCGAGATCGTCGAGCATGTCGTTAATAAAGCTGAAAACCCGCTCCGGGGCATGACCACGCTCAAGCCCACGCTCAAGCGACTTGACCGCCGCTTTACGTCTGCGGATACAGCCACCAACCAGCGGGTCGGTACGCAGCTCACGATAGATGCGAATATCCCGGCCCTGTGATTTGAGAATAGGATCGGGATTGGGCAGGTACATCCCCAGACCGAAGAAGTCGATTGAGCGGCTGCGGGACGCAATCTGCTCCGTAAGCGTCTTGTTCGGCTCGGCAAAGCTGACAAATTCATTGGGTGAAACCCAGAGTCCACGCGGCATCAGTAACCCTCCAGCATGCGGGCCGACTGGCGACGACGGCGTGAGCTTGCCTTCACCGGCCCTTTGTTAATTTCACGGCTGGCAAAGTACGCCAGCGCCAGCGAGATAGCCGAGTCCCCGTGGCGTTTGCCACTGTCCGACTTCGCTTTTGACCGCTGTTCAGGAACGCGGGGAACGCCGTTAACCACCTGAACGGCTCGCAGGTCATCCAGCGTGTCTTCATCCTTCGGCAAATCAATCAGGTTGCCATCCTCCAGCGCCGCCTTGACCGGCGGCATATGTTCCCGGTACCAGCTCTCGGTAGGCATGACCTGCTTCACCCGGCTGGAGCCATAGCGCTGCATGGCATACTCCGCCAGATAGGAGCCGTTACCACGGGCATCAAGTGCCGCGCCCATCAGGTTTGGCAGGCCGTCCATCAGGTACCAGGTGATTTGTTCCTGCTGTTTGAACGGCACATTACGCAGCTCCATCACGAACGGTACGCGGCGTACCAGGTTCTTCTCCTGCAGCAGGGGATAGTCCACCGACAGGTCACCGCTGCGGCCAAAGTCACGCCCTAAAAACGAGCGGGCATCGGCGGGAAGCGCCTCCAGCAGCGGCTTCAGATGTGTATCAAGCCAGTCCTGTGTATCACTGAAGCGCTCAGCGTCGGGCTTCAGCTCGTAGCCCTCCGGGCAGGTCAGGCGCAGCACCGGCGTATCGGGTGACATACGGGACTCAATCAGGGCGCGGGACAGCCAGGCACCGCCGCCGTTGGCCGGGATACAGTCAAGCTCTTCGGATGCGCCGGTGCCGTAGAACTTGTACACCGACGCCATCCACGCCTGTTCAGCGTCCTGGGTCCATTCCTTCCCGGTTCGCAGGCAGACACGGTGAAACAAACCCTGTGCAACGGCTTCTTTGAAGGCAATTCGCTGCACGCTGCCCCCCTGACGTCCGGCGCGGATATCGCCAATAAGCGTATTGAACGGGTTGTCGTCACCGTCATGGGTGGAGATAACGCGCACCTTGCCACCCCAGATAAGCATCGCCAGCGCCGCCTTCAGCAGTTCGTCCAGTTGCTCATGAAACGCGGCCTCATCAATCACGATGATGCCCTGACGGCCACGCAGGTTAGACGGGCGACTGGAGAGCGCGACAACGCGGAAGCCGGAGTCGGGAAACTTGATGGTGTAGGTCTTGATATGCTTGTCGTCTTCGTCTTCTTCCCAGAAACCTTCTTCAATCTCGCTGGCGGCGTAGTTGAATGCCCGCGCCCACATGGCGCAGGCCTGGATATACTCGACGGTCATGTCCTGGTTATAGGCAATGTAATAGACGTTCATGCCACCCGCAGGTGCTGAAGAGGCAGCGGTCAGCACGTTGTCGGACGCCTCCGCCCAGGTGATACCGGTACGGCGGCTCTTCTCAATCACCTTGAGCGGAGACGTATCAGCCACCCAGCGCTGCTGGTAAGGCATCAGAGCAGCTGGCACATCCAGCGCCGAGGTATCAGGCAAAACGGGAGCAAGCTGACTCATGTGGCAATCCCCAGAATTTCACGTCGCAGCGCCTGTACGGCATCAGCTGACAGGCCACCCTTGCGGGCAATCTTCTCGGCGTTACCCGCCGCCAGCCGGGCACGGTCACGGACTTCGCTCTGAAACTTCTTCAGGTTGACGGAGGCGCGGGACAGCGTGGCCACGTTTTTGGCAACCTTGGACAGCAGCGCCACGCGCTCTTTGGGGTCGACTTCGCCTTCTTCCGCTTCCTGCAACTGGACGATACTCTCGAACAGCTCGGTCTGGATCAGGGCGATGACGGCCTCCGAACGCGCATCCTGATCGTCAGCCGCACCTTCGGTCAGCATACGGGCCGCTTCGGTGGCCGCACGAATGGCACCATAGCGGCGCTCAATCTTCTGGCCATAGCGATGGATAGCCGATTTGCTGATGACGTAACCCTGCTCACGCAGCAGGGACTCCAGTTCGGAGTAGCCGCTGAAGCCGGATTCATTCAGCGCCCGCTCAAGCCAGCGCCGCACGTTTTCCGGCAGCTTATCTATCGTGCTGCGTCTGGCCATCATTCACTCCAGTACTTTACCGGGCGGGCAATGCCGGGGCCGCATTCAACGGTATATTCCACCAGGTCAACGCCGAGGCGGGTCAGGTCGGCAAACCAGTCACCGGAAGGCTTCTTCTCCAGATCAACCATCTTGCGGTCAGCCAGGTAGTCCAGTTCCCGACGCAGCTCAAGATGCGTAGTGTCCGGGTAGATGGCGCGGGACACATCCAGCAGCAGCGTTTCGCTGGCGGTATACGGGCGGGTTTTGTTCAGAGCGACCAGCAGACTCCAGCGCAGGGATTCCCGGCGCACGCGGGTGATATCAACCATTTTTACCTCCGGTAATACGGTACTGTTGTACCACTTCCAGCTTGTTATAAAGCGCGTCCAGCTTGGCTTCGATGACCGTCTGCCCCCGGATATAATCCTCGCGGCGGACATAGTTCAGGGGCAGTTCCGCACGGAATCGCATAAACTCTTTTTCCAGCTCGCCCCAGTTGGAGGAGGACTGCTGCAGCGACTGCTCAAGCGAGGCAAATCGAGCCGCCTGACGTTCCTCCGCTTTACTGAAAAGCCACTTGGCCATACCGCCGACAAAGCTCATGAAGGTGATGAGGAAGCCCACCACCGTCCAGAATTCAACCTGCAACGTCATTTTTCTAATCCCTCTCGTTCGTCAAGCAGACCGTTTATCTGGCCTCGCCAGACGCGGCACTGTCTGGCGTTGTCGATGATGTTGGCGAGGATGTCACGCTGGGAGACGCCTGAGTTGCGTAGCCCGGCGTCAGGGGCTTCAGGAGGCCGGGGCGCTGTGCCAGCACCGGGGATAGCGGTGGTAACGCTGCCTGCATGACCGCTGTCGACGGATGCGTCGTCATATCCGAGCGCTGCGTTGTACTGGCGCACGAAACCGCGAGTAAACACGCACTCAATGGGATGGCTCTTGCCTTTTTCATCAATCCAGCGCTGTGTGACATCATCAATTTTCTCTTTAAGTTGTTGGTTCTGGTTTTCAAGCAGCGATACCTGCTCAAGGTAATCGGCCTCTGCCTGATGGCCTGCGGCTACCTGCTCCTGATAGCGCTTAGCCCAGGCCCGCAGCGCAGCGTTCTCAAGCGTTGCCTGTTCTGTTTTGTATGTATCGAATGCTGACTGCAGCGTGCTGAGTGCCACATCTCCGTCGCGTTTTGCGTCATTGTGTCCACCGCGATATCCCCAGTGGTACAGGCCATACAGCACTCCCACTAAGGCAAGCGTGAACAGCATGCCGCGCCACGGCAGTTTTTTTATCAGGCTAGTCCACACAGCTGCCGCCTCCCCAGGTGAGATAGCGCGGGGCCAGTTCGTGCAGGATGCGCTGCGGATAGTGACGGTTCTCCCGCCAGTTGGCGGCGCTGCGCCCGGCATTCACCGTGGCGACATGCTCAAACCAGCGGGTACCGTCCAGCCCGTTCTGCGCGGCCAGACGCTTATCGCGCTGTACCCAGCCCAGTCCACCGTTGTAGCCCGACAGCGTCATGGCCATCCGCTCGCAGCTATTGGCGGCGCTGACGCGCTGCCACAGCCAGCGGTCATAGCTGACCAGCGCCCGGATGGCCCATGCCGGATTAAACGGCTCGCGACTGTTCAGGCCCGGTACCAGCTGACTAATCCAGTCGGCGGTGGCGGGCATAAATTGTGCCATCCCCTGAGCACCCACCGGCGATACGGCATCGGGTCGCCAGCCGCTCTCCTGATGCAGCTGCGCGGCAAAGTCTGCCACCGGCGCTGACATTCCCCATTCAAGCCGGGCATTACGGATCACATCGGCGCGGTACTGCAGGGCCGCCTGCGGAGGCTGTGCCGCTCTGGCCTGGCTGAAGAAACCACCGCACCAGAGCAGCCAGGCGATCACAAGGTTGCCAGCAAGCTGCCACCAGAAGCTATGCCTGTCGTTGCGTGGTTCGCCATGCTTGATGGCGGTCACGCCCAGACCAAAGGCCAGCAGGATGATGAGTGTGATTTGAGGCCAGTTCATGGTTACAGCCCCGTGGCCACGGCCAGACAGACCGCTGCAACAATCAGCGCACGGCGGATCAATGCGGCAGAAAAGACCAGGTGGAGGCCGGTCTGTACCGGGTAACGGCCAGACGCCATCAGCGTTTCATCATGCTTCAGGTATTGGCCGGGGCGGGCTTTGGGGAACAGCGAACGGTCGAGCCAGTAGCCGAGTACCGCAGCGAGCGTGATGAGCGACAGCTTGTAAACCACCACCGGCAGCTGCTGCGGCGATACCAGACCGATGGTACCGAGCAGCAGCACAGCGGTCAGCAGCCAGCCGCTGAGCCGGGGCTTTTTAACAGTGGGAATGATTTTCTTCAGGTTTTTCATGGTGCGTCTCCTTGTTGTGTGGGAGACAGCATCACAAATGCCAGGGGAAAGGGATTTTAAACAGCGTTAATAGTGAAGCGATGGGGCAAAACGCATGATTACTTTGAAAGAACGACAAGCCTGGTGCACCAGTACCTGACTAGCCAACAACCACGGATATTTCTCTGAAGGGGAAACGTATGACTTCGGCAACAGCTAAATCCAGCTCACTCTGTCTGATGGGGGTCACCTGCGATGAGTACGAAACTGCGGCAAAAATTTACACCCTCCGCGTTAATGCTGACAATCTGGCAGAGGCAATAAGAGAGATGCAGGCCGCGCTTGAGCAGGTGGAGAAAACGCCACGAATGCTCCCTGAAAATAAGCTGAAAGGAATACTCATTGGACAGATAAGACTGACCATCAGCGCCAATCCAAAAAGCAGATTGGCTTGCTAACTATCTGGCCGTCATATTGCTCATTCCATTACCCGCCTGCCTGTTGATGCCGGAAGTGGGATCAGTATCTCCCAGAATGGTTCCTCACCATTTGCATGTGCAAGACTTTCACCTGACCAGTACAGATGCGCCCGACGATATATATCAAGAACCGGGCCATCACTGTTAAGCAGCCTCATATCACCACGGTGAACAGGATTCTCGTTCCTTATTTCATATATCGGCGCTGTCCGTATTCCATCATCACCACGCTCGTTGGCCAGCAATTCTCTGAATTGTTTAACCTCACTGATTTCCTGACAGGCAAACAGCGACTGATATCGGGACGGTTTATCAGGAAAGTCGCTACGCCTTACAAGTTCAAGGATGAGACCAATCAGTAAGGCGCTGTCCCTTTGATGATCTTCATCGAAAAGCGCAGGGTTGTAGAGGTAGTTATGGCCGTGCTTTGACAACCCTTCTGGATACATTTGATTCAGGAAATCAGCCAGCTCTGGCTGTTTTGGGGCGTAGTGACGCAGCGGTATCTCATGGAGTGAACGCAGGCTATTAGCGGAATCAAGCGTGTAATACTTTTCCAACAGGGGGACATCCTTATCAAACCAGTTAAATGACGAGGCTGTATACCGATATCCAGTAAACCGCGTTAATAGCCGCCGAACATCCCCAACCTCATCCTGACAGTGAAAGAACGACCAGCCCGGTGCGTCAACACCGGACTGGCCATCAACCCACAGATATGCGCTGTGAGCCAACCAGGGTTCAGTCAGTCTCGCGAGACCAGACTAGCCTGCCATATTTTCACCGACTGTAAAAGGCTTACGGATAATGAAAGAACAATCTTTGCCCATCGTTCCATGGATCGGCGGTAAACGCCGTCTGGCCAAACATATTTTGCCGCTTTTCCCAGCTCACACCTGTTATGTAGAGCCATTCAGCGGTGCAGCGGCGCTATATTTCCTGAAGACCCCCAGCAAGACTGAAGTTATCAACGATATCAATGGCGAACTGGTGAACTTATACCGGGTAGTCAAACACCATCTGGAAGAGTTTGTCCGGCAGTTTAAATGGGCGCTGGTGAGTCGCCAAATCTACAAATGGTTGCAGGATACGCCAGAAGAAACGCTGACTGATATTCAGCGTGCAGCCCGGTTCTACTACCTCCAGAAGCAGGCCTTTGGCGGCAAGGTTGCAGATCACACCTTTGGTACCTCCACCACCAGTGCGCCGCGCTTTAACCTACTGCGCATCGAGGAAGAGTTGTCGATGGCGCACCTGCGCCTGTCGAGAACATTGATAGAACATCTGGACTGGCAACAATGCATAAAGCGCTATGACCGCCCCCATACGCTGTTTTACTGCGACCCACCATATTGGGGAACGGAAGGCTACGGCGTGGAGTTTGGGCTTGAAAACTATGACCTCATGGCGGAACTGGCGCGTAGTATCAAAGGAAAGATGATTATTTCGGTGAACGATATCCCGGAAATGCGGCAGGCTTTCAGCGGTCTGAATATCCAGACGGTGGATATCAGCTACAACCTTAAAGTCACCGGGAAAGCCTCACGACGGAAAGAGTTAGTGATTTGTAATTTTTGACGGTTAGGCGAGCAAAGGAGGTGAAGTTTCTACATCACCTCCTTCCTCCCGAAGTGAGTGCGACTAACGGGATTTTTCTTTATCGAGTTTTATGACCATATCCCCACCAGGTACATCCATTTTGTCGAGACAAACGGACTGGCAGGCTGATTTAGATATTTTCACTTCATGGGCATTGTTCGATATAAATAAGAAGCAGTTATTCCCAGAAGCAGCGTAATCATTCGGGATATTATTATCGTCTTTGATATGGAATTGCACTGTTGTTACTGGCCGCATGCTGTCATCAGACACCTCAAACTTATCGAAATTAACAGCGTATTTGTCCAAACCAGGGCACTGTTGGCGAATAAAAGGCAGCTCGCGCTTTACAATCGGATTATCGGTCTCAACACTAAAGACTGCGTGATCTGCTGCTGAGCTTTGTACGTCAGTAGGGTCAGCATTATCTCCACATCCAGCCAGAAGAAAAATCGTTGGTAATAGAAAATTTCGTATAGTCATATTATTAACTCTTCAATGTTCTTAATAGGAACAAATTAACCCACATTTTTTAAATTTTTAAGCTTTGAGGACAACTCCTGAAGCTGCTTTTCCATCTCAATTACACGCTGTTTTTCTTCAGCGCCTCGCATGAGATCTCGTCGAACCTCAGGGTCGAGCTGATTTAATAGCTCAAGCATTTTAAGGTCCGCTTGACTGAAGCTTTGCATTGCTGGTTCAGCCTTTGGCACCTCACTCTCATCCTCCCCCTTGCCGGTGAGTAACCAGTCAAGGGAGATACCCCTTTCCTCAGCAATGTTTATGCAAATTGAATAAGGCACAGAGTCTCGCTTTCTCCAGCTAGCTAAAGTCTGTCTGTTAACGTTCAGCGCCCGAGCCAGCTCACTGTCGTTATCGACATTAAACAGTGACATGAGTCGCAGAAGCACTGCATCAACGGCCTTTTTATTCATTTCAAATAAATCCCACTTGAGTTATTCATTTTGAATAAGTACACTTATTCATATTGAGTACATCATAACCCAATAGGAACACGGTGCATATGAACAAACAACAGGTTCGAGCACGACTGGTTGAACGGGGCAGCAGCCTGCGCCAGTTCGCGCTTAACGCAGGCTATGAGCCACGAACTGTCACCCAAGCGGTTAGCCGCTGGGCTGGCAAAAATGAGCTTCCTCGTGGACGTTTGACGTATCGCATTCTGCGCGATCTGTCTGTCGTGATCGGCAAAGAAGTTACACCGGGCATCCTTCAGGAGGCGTCATGAGCAAAACAAATATTTCCAGCTCTGGCTCTCGCATATTGCGAGTTCTTAAAGCGCTTCGCGGTCATGCCCTGAACGGTGTTTCAAACGGTGAGTTGGCCTCAGCCCTCGGAGAATCACCGGCCAATATCAACCGGGCGTTGAATACCCTTATTGAAGAAGGTCTTGCTCTTAAACTGGACAACGGCCGCTTTGCACCTGGCGTCCAACTTTTGCAAATCGCCATGGCGCACAGCAGCGAGATGGCTAGGGCACAAGATCGCATCAATGAAATTAACCAGCGCGTCATGGCTGGCAGCCGCTAAGGAGAAATAATGGGACGTACAAAATCACAATCAGTTGAATTAGTTGAAGATGCGCCACTAGGCGGCGACCTTAATATCAGTCTCAATGCAATGACTGAACATCGTCTTGAAATCATGCAGCAGTTTGGTGATGGCCTGCCGTATGAACGAGATCGTATCGTACATGAGACACGTTTTTACATGGCGCAGAGTGCGGAAGCCATGCTGGAAGCGGGCAAGAGGCTTGTTATTCTTAAAGAGAATGAACCACATGGTGAGTTCATTGAAATAGTTGAATCGCAGTTATCTCTACCAAAGCGGACTGCACAGGTAATGATGCAGGCATCACTCAAATATCTTTCCCCAAAACTTGAATCAAAAGCGCAAGCGCTTGCGCTTTTGGGAAAAACAAAACTCTTCGAGTTGATGACCGAAGATGATGACGATCTGGTCGAATTGGCTGATGGTGGCACTGTTGCCGGTATGACACTTGACGATATCGATCGCATGACCAGCCGTGAACTGAAAGCTGCATTGCGTGAAGCCCGCGAAACCAACTCAGCACAGCAGCGTGTTCTCGCTGACAAGAATGAGAAGATTGACACACTCTCCACAAAACTGGAGAAAAAGTCCCGTATTCAGCCGCCCAGACCTGATGAAGAGGTAAAGAAACTGCGGGCTGAAGTAACAGCATTATCCACCGAAGCGGAATCAGCCATAACCGTTCGCCTGTTCAGCGCCTTTGAAACTCTGTGCGCATATTGCGCAGAAAATCAGATTGATACGCCCAAAGATTTTATGGCAGGGCTTATTTGTGAGCTGGAATATGCTGCCCGCAGCCTTCGTTCGACCTTTGACCTTCCAGATACCCCGACAGGCAACGCTGCTCCAGCCTGGCTGACTGAGCCAGAACCTGAGATTAACCGGCAGGAGGCGTAACCGATGAGCGCCGCCCTGACTGAACGACTGGTTTCTGTTGCCCGCGCGGCACGTGACGCGGGGCATGGAAAGCGCGGTGCGGTATATGACGCCGCCTGCGCTGAATTGGGTCTCTCCCGCGCAACGTTGCTGCGCAAGCTGAAGGAGGTATCTGTGACTGATAAACGTAAAAAACGCACTGATGCCGGGCGCAGCGCACTGAGCCGCGACGAAGCTGCACTGATATCTGCAACCCTGCGTGAAGCAACCCGTAAAAACGGCAAACGACTGTATTCCATCGCCGATGCGGTGGAGACCCTGCGCACTAACGGCTTTATCTCCGCAGGCAGAACGGATGAAGAAACCGGCGAGTTCTTCCCGCTTTCTGAGGACACTATCAGCCGCGCCCTGCGTAACTACGGCCTGCACCCGGAACAGCTGGACGCACCGGCTCCGTCTTCGGAGATGGCCAGCCTGCATCCTAACCACGTCTGGGAGATTGATGCTTCACTCTGCACCCTTTATTACCTGAGCAACGGCCACAAGGGATTACAGGTGATGGACAGCGCGAAGTTCTACAAAAACAAGCCTGCCAATATTGCCCGCATCGCCAGTGACCGCGTATGGAGTTATGAGATTACCGACCACACCAGCGGCTGGATTTACGTTGAGTACGTGATGGGCGCGGAGTCCGGTGAGAACCTCTGCTCCGTTCTTATCAATGCGATGCAGGAACGCGGTGGCGCGGATGTGCTGCACGGTGTGCCGAAAATTCTCTACCTCGACCCCGGTTCGGCGAACACCGCTGGTATGACTAAAAATATGTGCCGCTCTCTGGGTATCGACCTGATAGCGCACAAGCCGCATAACGCCCGTGCGACTGGCCAGGTGGAAAAAGCCCGCGACATTATCGAACGCAAGCTGGAGCCGGGGCTGAAGTTCCAGCCTGTCAACAGTCTGGAAGAGCTGAACGCACTGGCCGTGAAATGGCGCAGCCACTTTAACGCCACGGCAGTACACAGCCGCCACCGTAAAACCCGCACGGATATCTGGCTGAAAATTACCGCCGATCAGCTGACGAAAGCGCCAACCGCTGAAGTATGCCGCGAACTTGCAGTTGCCGCGCCGGAGAGCCGCAAAGTGACATCAAAGCTGCGGGTACCGTTCCGGGGCATCGAGTACGACGTCTCTGCGGTGCCGGGCGTGATGGTTGGCGAAAAGCTGATGATTACCCGCAATCCATGGCGCACCGATGCCGCACAGGTTGTGCTGACTGGCGAAGACGGCCACGAGATGTTCTTCCTCGTTGAAGAGGTTAAAAAGAACGAGTTTGGCTTTGCTGAAAGTGCGGCTGTGTTTGGCGAAAGCCATAAGGCAGTGGCGGACACCCCGGCGCAGACAGCGGCAAAAGAGATTGAACAGCTTGTTACCGAAACAGATAACGCCACTGATGCCGCTGCGGCACGTAAAGCGAAGGCACTGCCGTTCGGCGGCAGGCTTGACCCTTACAAGCATATCGACGACGCCACACTGCCGACTTATATGCCTAAGCGCGGTCAGGCGTCAGAGGTACGCGGCCCACGTGTTGAGCAGCGTCCGTTGACCCATGTGGAAGCGGCGAAAGCCCTGCGCGAGAAATTCAGTGCGAACGGCCATACCTGGAAGCCAGAACATTATCGCCAGTTAGCGGCGCAGTACCCTGAAGGCGTACCCGAAGCCGCGCTGGATGAGGTGATGACCGCTATGACCACTCCGGCCCGCAGCAGCGTTATCAGCATCGTTAACGGCAACTGAGGAGGAAAACATGCTGGTACTGAAGCAACAACTGAAAGAGGCCCGCATCCCGCAGGCGGTGGTGGCAAGAGCCGTTGTCGTTTCCGAGGCCACGCTGGCCCAGATTGTGAACCATAACGAGTGGCCCCGCACCCGCCCGGAGGAAGTGCGCCAGCGTCTGGCGTCTTATCTGGAAAGTCAGGGGATTGATACAGCGAAGAGTTTTGATGCTGCACAGGGCGCTGTCACGCCCCGTACAGCGGGCACTACCGATAAAACCAACCTCAGTGAGGAAGAGAACATGTTACTCAAAAAGCAGGTGTTATTTCCAGCAACTAAAAAAGCGTTTGGCCTTTTCCGTGACCCGTTTGCCGATGATGCCATGCAGGGCGCGGAAGATGTATTCACCACGCCCGATATCCGCTACGTGCGTGAAGCCCTTTACCAGACCGCCCGCCACGGTGGCTTTATGGCGGTTATCGGTGAGTCCGGTGCGGGTAAATCCACGCTGCGCCGCGACCTGATTGAACGCATCAACCGTGAGAATGCGCCGGTGGTGGTCATTGAACCCTACATCATCGCTATGGAAGACAACGACGTGAAAGGGAAGACCCTGAAGGCGGCGGCTATCGCCGAGGCCATTGTCAGTACCATCGCGCCGCTGGAGAACATCAAACGCAGCCAGGATGCCCGTTTTCGCCAGTTGCACCGCGTACTGAAAGACAGCTGCTCAGCGGGTTTCAACCACGTACTGGTGATTGAGGAAGCCCACAGCCTGCCGATCCCAACTTTAAAGCATCTCAAACGTTTCTTTGAGCTGGAGTCCGGTTTTAAACGGTTGCTGTCCATCGTGCTGATTGGCCAGCCGGAGCTGGCAGACAAGCTTTCCGAACGCAACATGGAGGTACGTGAAGTCGTACAGCGCTGCGAGGTGGTTGAACTGCTGCCACTGGACAACAGCCTCGAAGAGTTTCTGGCGTTCAAGCTGCAACGCGCCGGTAAGCAGCTGGCCGACGTTATGGACGCCAGCGCGGTTGACGCCATTCGCGCCCGCTTGAGCAATCTGGGCAGCAACCGCAAAAGCATGGTCAGCCTGCTGTATCCGCTGGCCGTCAGTAACCTAGTGATAGCCGCCATGAATCTGGCTGCTGAAATCGGGGTTCCACAGGTTAACGCCGACGTCGTGAAAGGGGTGTAACAATGAAATGCATCACCGATATCAACCAGCAGCTGCACCATTTGCAGTCTGCCATAGCAGCGCTGAACGCCATGAACAGCACCGTTCAGAGCATCATGATTGTAGGCAGTAAGCCAGTCATCCGCATCGCCAGAAACGGCCACTGTGCCCGCCTACTGGCGCAGGGGAAAGCGAGTTATATCCATGTTGGTCATGACGGCTCAGGGCGCTTTCGTCAGGGCGTCTTTGAGTTGCATGGCTGCCGGATTACATGGTCAGAGTCATTACATTAACCACAAGGTGAACCAAAATGAGCGAAATAAACAAAGAAGAATATATGAAAGACCGTAAAGGCCGTCTGGTGCCGGTTGCGCAGGTATCCGATTACGATCTGGCGATGGACTCTTTTGTCAAAGAGCAGGTCGCGGCTGCTAAGGTCAAAAGTGCTGACCTCAGCGACTTCAAGCAGCGCGCTTTTGATGAGTGCTATGCCTGGCTTGACCTGGTGGCCGAGAAGTACGGCAGAACACGTGGCGGGGTTAAGGGTAACGTAACCTTCAGCAGCTTTGATGGCAGTGAACAAATCACTATCCGTGTGCAGGAAACCCTGACCTTCGGGCCTGAGTTGCAGATTGCCAAAGACCTGATTGACGAGTGTGTCACCGAGTGGTCTGAAGGCGCGAACGCCAACCTGCGGGCCATCATCGGCGATGCCTTCCAGGTGGATAAAGAAGGTCAGCTTAACACCGGGCGTATTCTTTCCCTTCGCCGGGTCAAAATTCAGGATGAGCGCTGGAACCGGGCTATGGAGGCCATATCGGAATCACTGCAGGTGGCTATGTCCAAAACTTATATTAATTTCCGGGAGAAAGACAAACACGGGAAGCTAATTAATATCCCGTTAGATATCGCTGCCATTTAATTTTAATTCAATTTCTTTTTATTTCGGCGTCAGCGCCGTGGGTTTCTGCACGCCGAAAACAGCTTTAAGGAATTAAACATGTCCATCAAATGTACCAACTGCCAGAAAGGTATCACCACCATGAAGTTCAGCGAGGCCAGCGTTATTACCTCCGGTAAATACCGTGTCCCTGCGGTTCTCGTCACGCTGGTATGCCCTCACTGCAGCCAGCATTACTACGTGGAAGTCCCTGCCATGGAGTTCATCCCCTGCGAGGCGAAAAAATGAAAGGCATGAAATTATATAACCGCTCCACTATTTATAGCCTGGCCCTTAAAACCTTCGGCCCTGAAGCACAGGCGCTGAAGCTGATGGAAGAAGCCGCCGAACTGGCCGCTGCTGCCGCCCGCAACATGAACGGGCTGGGTAGTGAAGTTGACCTGGCTGGCGAACTGGCCGACGTTGAAATCATGATCGAACAGTTCCGCCTCAACGGAATGGGCCTGATGATTGACTTTCATAAGCAGAAAAAGCTGGAGCGCCTTGCCGAACGTCTGGGGGTGACTTATGCCGCAGAATAATAAGCTAACTGAAGAACGTCTGCTCTTTATCTATCAAAGCCTGAAGCGCTGGGCCGATCATGATGCCGTATTAAACAGCTATATCAGCGGTCAAAAGATAGACCCAATATTTCATGACTGCGTTGTAGCACTGGCTGAGTTGTTAGATCACCGCAAATCAGATACGTCTGAACCTGTTTCATTCGATGCGCTCAACGCAGCAGTAGCAGAGGTTACTGGCGGCAACCAGCATGCCTGGAATGGCAATATTTACAAGGGCCATCAGGAAGTTCCATTTATCAATTACAACTCACTATCGCGCATTGTTGAGAGATTCAGGGCTGCCCAGCCACCAGTACCGGAAGAGATAATGCCAGACCACGATAACACCTATGACTATGTAAACGGCTGGAACAACTGTCGTGCTGCAATGCTTCGTCACGAAGGCGACAACAGGCCGCATCAGCCAGTGAACGAACAGGAAGAGTGGAAGCTGGGGGCTAAATTATGAAGTTTTTACGCAAGAAGAAAGCATCAAAACCATGTCGTACTACTGCTAAATATCTTTTTGCTCGCGCCTTTTTTAAGAACGTAAGGCCTGGTATTCAAATTGGTGTTATTGCAGGACGCGAGCAGGTTAAAAATTACATGTCAGGTGCATGGTGGAATAACAACCCGATTATTACGGCCCGTAATATTCATATCAACTGGGGCGGGATTCATTATGATCGCTGAATTCTATGTCTCCACACTGTTCTGGTACGGTTTTGTTGGGTGGTGTACTGCTCAGTTGCACCTTTATATGGGCTTTTATTCGCGTTATCAGGGGGCGAAACGCTGGATTAGCTGGTCAGTTATTTGCCTGCTCTGGCCATTAACCCTGCCGCTTTTTGTCGACTTTGTTAGCCAACAGGATGCTGGGGGCGACAGCCATGACTAAACAACAGTTAATCCAGCTTATTCACATTGCCCGTAATGACCTGAAGATGGATGAAGATACCTACCGCCAGATGTTGCAGGGGCTAACCGGTAGGGCTTCAACCAAAGGGATGGATCTTTCGCAGCTAACTAAAGTGCTGGAGTCCATGAAAAAGAAAGGATTCAGGGTTAAGCCTGCCGGAAACGCCAAAACCGGTATTGCGCTGGATGACCATCCACAGTCCCGCAAAATACGCGTTCTCTGGCTGGATATGGCTGCGGCAGGCGTTATCCGTGACAGTTCTGAACTCTCGCTGGCACGTTGGGTGAAACGAGAAACCGGTGTTGACGGATTGCGCTGGCTGAACTCGGAACAGGCCAGCAGTGTTATTGAGAAGCTCAAAAAGTGGCATTACCGGACTACGGGGAAACGAACATGAGCGACCATAGCCAGTTTCGCAGTAAAGGGCCTGAATTGCTGGTTGAACTTGCCCAGCATACCGCTACAACGGTGCGTGAAATCATCGAAATTGACATCGCAGTGGCTGACCAAATCGGCGAGGCAGTCGCTAACCGCATGATGCAAGTCTGGGGCGGGCAGAACGTGTACTTCCCGATGGGCATGGTCTGGAAGGTCAGCCAGCGTGACAGGGAAATCTTCCTGGAGTTCGACGGACGCAACCATCACGAGCTGGCCCGCAAGTTTGGCGTTTCGCTACAGTGGATCTACAGCGTGGTGAAACGGGTTAAAAGGGAAGAGCTGGATCGGATGCAGGGTAAGCTGTTTGATGGTGAACCTGATGACGATGCCGGAACAAGGGAGTAAAATCACAATCCAGGCTGGTTCGAACTTGTTTTTTTTCGGGCCGGTCTGATTTTCACATACTGTAAGGTTATTGCACATTCCATCCAGTCTCTTCCCATGTTGACCCAGTTCATCCCATAATTATCTCACTAACTCCCTGTCATTTATCTCAAGTCTAATCATCTGCCATCAAATGATGAATCAGCTTATCGGTGAATGCCTGAGGGAGTTCTAGCCGCTCGCCGGCCGTTTGATAGAAATCGATCACCGATTGCCCGTTTTGGGTGGTGGCTTCCAGCAAGGCTTCGCAGGCGTTGTACACCAGCGTTCCCATTTGAGCCACATTGGCCATAAAACGCGTAATGCTGGTGGTACTGGCTAGGGGCGGGCTTTGATCCAACTGAGCCTGATCGATACCCACATCGTGGCAAGCGGCCATAAATAACCGGTAATGATCCCACTCTTCGCTGAGATGACGAAATTGGATGCCATGCCCGATTTGGTCATCGGCATAGTGAATAGCCCGAGGCATATGCGACATAACGCTGCGAGTGTAATGCATATTTTCCTGCGCCCAGCCGATAAGCACCGACGGCGATTCTTTACCATCATACAAATCTTGCCATATCTGTTGGTCATACATCTTATGCACCCAAATGGGCAGCCAGCGGTTGAATTCCGTCAAAAAAAGTGGCGTAGGAATCGCCTGATACGCTGGCAGACACCAGATGAAGCCTGCGGACTCCAGAGATGCCAAAGTATGATTAACGGTGGTGATGTCGAGTGATAGGTGTGTAGCGATTTGTTGTGGGGTTTGTGTGCCGTCACAGCATTCAAGCAGGCGTTTGAAGTTATCCCATTGATTGAGGTCTGCGATAGTTAGCGTCACTCCCGCTCGCGAGGCCGTCTTGTCTAAAACTACCGTATTGGGCAGTAATAAAGGCTTGTTGATACCTTCCATGATTCGCTCTCCAGATCATAAATTGTTTTATAAACGTCAGTATGAGCTAACCTCCCTAATATTTTAGGGAGGTCTTGACCGTTATTGTTCGGCTGCTGGTCGAGGTTTATTCTGCTCTGGTAGCTTGGTTTCAAGAATAATAATTTCCATTTTAAAATCCTCCGTGATTTTAAATAAATCCATATATAACATCATGTTAATCAATGTTACTTGAGCGCTTTTCTGCGCGTATTAATCTTTATAACTCGCCGTATAAAAAGTCAACACAGTCTGTCTTAATGTGAAGTTATGACCGTCGAGATAGGTAAAATTTGAGGCATGGCTCGAGTAAACAACCTGGCGTAATCTGAGGGAAGACAACGTATTGATGATAAGTTACGTTATATTGGATGACTGAATACCCAACCCGTGTTGAGTGGATAAGAGAATGTCGAAAAGTAATTACATCACCCGCGAAGGCTGGCAGGCTCTGGACCTCGAACTAAAATATCTATGGCGAGAAGAACGGCCAAGGGTGACGCAGGCAGTTTCAGAAGCAGCCGCAATGGGCGACCGTTCTGAAAATGCCGAATATATTTATGGGAAAAAACGCCTGCGGGAAATCGATCGTCGGGTGCGTTTTTTATCCAAACGTCTGGATGTGTTGAAAATCGTCGATCCCGATCCGCGTCAGGAAGGAAAAGTTTATTTTGGCGCTTGGGTTAGGGTGGAAAATGAACTGGGAGAAGAGCGGTTTTTTCGATTGGTTGGCCCAGATGAATTCGATCCGGCCAAAAAATGGATCTCAATTGACTCGCCGGTGGCGCGAGCCTTGATTGGTAAACAGGTAGATGATGAAATCACGGTTCAGACACCCAACGGCGAGGCAACCTACTGGATATTAGAGATTCGGTACCGGCCATTTGACGAAAAGTGTTGATTATTAGGTAGAACAATAAGCTTTGTAACAATTTCGACTAGAATATATACCATAAATAGCTGTCTGTTAGCGTGAGTTTTTCTAACAATATTCAGGTCGGGCAATACAGCCTTTGGGAGTACTAAAATGCAAGAGAATCACAAGATTCTGGTCGTCGATGATGACATGCGCCTGCGTGCGCTTTTGGAACGCTATTTGACTGAGCAAGGTTTTCAAGTCCGCAGCGTAGCCAATGCTGAACAGATGGACCGCTTGCTAACCCGTGAATCATTCCACCTGATGGTTCTGGACCTGATGTTGCCGGGCGAAGATGGGCTATCTATTTGCCGCCGCCTGCGTAGCCAGAGCAATCCAATGCCAATCATTATGGTGACCGCGAAAGGCGAAGAAGTTGACCGTATTGTTGGTCTGGAAATCGGTGCAGATGACTATATTCCTAAGCCGTTTAACCCGCGTGAGCTGTTGGCGCGTATTCGTGCGGTGTTGCGCCGTCAGGCCAATGAACTACCGGGTGCACCTTCTCAGGAAGAGGCGATTATCTCCTTCGGCAAATTCAAACTGAATTTGGGGACCCGCGAAATGTTTCGCGAAGATGAACCTATGCCATTGACCAGCGGCGAGTTTGCCGTGCTAAAGGCATTGGTGAGCCATCCGCGTGAGCCGTTATCCCGCGATAAATTGATGAATCTGGCTCGCGGCCGTGAGTACAGCGCCATGGAACGTTCCATCGATGTTCAAATCTCCCGTCTACGCCGTATGGTGGAAGAAGATCCTGCTCATCCGCGTTATATCCAAACCGTTTGGGGCTTGGGCTACGTATTCGTACCGGACGGCAGTAAAGCATGAGGCGATGGCGCTTTTCTCCGCGTAGCTCGTTTGCCCGTACCCTGTTATTGATTGTGACCTTGCTGTTCGTCAGTTTGGTCACAACTTATTTAGTGGTACTAAACTTTGCCATTTTGCCTAGTTTGCAGCAGTTCAATAAGGTTCTGGCTTACGAAGTTCGTATGCTGATGACCGACCGGCTGCAACTGGAAGACGGCACGCTACTGGAGGTCCCGCCCGCTTTTCGGCGTGAAATCTACCGTGAGTTGGGAATTTCTTTGTATACCAATGCTGCGGCGGAGGAGAGTGGCCTGCGTTGGGCTCAGCATTACAAGTTTCTCAGCGATCAAATGGCCCAGCAGCTTGGAGGGCCAACGGATGTGCGGGTTGAGGTTAATAAAAACTCGCCGGTCGTCTGGCTGAAAACCTGGCTATCGCCAGACATCTGGGTGCGGGTTCCTCTGACTGAAATTCATCAGGGTGATTTCTCGCCGCTGTTCCGTTATACGCTAGCGATTATGCTGCTGGCGGTAGGCGGAGCCTGGCTGTTTATCCGCATTCAGAATCGGCCCTTGGTGGAGCTGGAGCATGCGGCGCTACAGGTGGGGAAAGGCAATATTCCGCCGCCGCTGCGGGAATATGGCGCGTCTGAGGTGCGCTCGGTAACCCGGGCATTTAACCAAATGGCCTCCGGAGTAAAGCTGCTGGCAGATGACCGCACGCTTCTGATGGCGGGCGTCAGCCATGATTTACGTACACCGCTGACCCGTATTCGCCTAGCGACGGAAATGATGGCAGAAGAGGATGGTTATCTCTCTGAATCCATTAATAAAGATATTGAAGAATGTAATGCCATCATCGAACAGTTTATTGATTACCTGCGCACCGGGGAGGAAATGCCGACGGAAACCTGCGATCTGAACGCCATTTTGGGCGAAGTCATTGCAGCAGAAAGCGGATATGAGCGGGAAATTGAAACAGATTTATGCGACGGCGAAGTGAAGGTCGAAGTGCATCCGTTATCGATTAAACGTGCGTTGGCGAACATGGTGGTTAACGCAGCTCGTTATGGTAATGGCTGGATAAAAGTAAGCAGCGGCACTGAGTTACAGCGCGCCTGGTTCCAAGTGGAAGATGATGGGCCGGGTATCAAACCGGAAGAATTGAAGCATCTGTTCCAGCCATTCGTTCGCGGCGATAGCGCTCGTAGCACCAGCGGCACCGGTCTGGGACTGGCAATCGTACAGCGTATTCTTGATGCTCACTCAGGTATGCTGGATATCGGCACCAGTGAGAAGGGCGGGCTGTGCATTCGCGCTTACCTGCCATTGCCCTTAGACGTGAAATCGGTGGCACCGGGCAAACACGGTTGACGGTGTGAGCGACTAATATCAGTAAGAATCAGCAAGATCAAAAAAGGGCACGAATATCGTGCCCTTTTGCATAAGTAAAACAGATTAGATTTTCGGCCCGGCGCTGACTAAAGCTGCGCCAGCAGGGGTATCGGTATACTTATCGAAGTTGGTGACGAAGCGTTTTGCCAGATCTTCCGCTTTTTCCTGCCACTGCTCAAGACTGCTGTAGGTTTGACGCGGGTCCAGAATCTCTGGATTCACGCCCGGCAACGCCGTCGGTACCGTCAGATTAAATATTGGTAAGGTGAATGTCTCAGCCTTATCAATATCGCCATTCAGGATGGCATCAATAATCCCACGCGTATCTTTAATCGAAATACGTTTACCTGTGCCATTCCAGCCGGTGTTAACCAGATAGGCCTGAGCGCCCGCCGCCTGCATGCGTTTTACCAGTACTTCGGCATACTGAGTTGGATGCAGCGACAGGAAAGCCGCGCCGAAGCAGGCAGAGAAGGTTGGCGTTGGTTCGGTTACGCCGCGTTCGGTACCGGCCAGCTTGGCGGTAAAGCCAGACAGGAAGTGATACTGAGTTTGATCAGCGGTTAAACGAGATACCGGTGGTAAAACACCAAACGCATCGGCGGTCAGGAAAATGACCTTGGTTGCGTGGCCAGCTTTGGATACTGGCTTAACGATGTTTTCGATATGGTAAATCGGATAGGAAACTCGTGTATTTTCCGTTTTCGATCCATCGTTAAAATCAACGGTACCATCGGCCAGTACCATGACGTTTTCCAGCAGAGCGTCTCGCTTAATAGCGTGATAAATATCTGGCTCGGCTTCTTCGGAAAGTTTGATGGTTTTGGCGTAGCAGCCGCCTTCAAAGTTAAACACGCCGTCATCATCCCAGCCGTGTTCATCATCACCGATGAGTTTACGCTTAGGATCGGTAGACAGGGTGGTTTTGCCGGTGCCAGACAGGCCGAAGAAGATCGCTACATCGCCTTTCTCGCCCACGTTGGCAGAACAGTGCATGGAAGCAATGCCTTTCAGCGGTAGCAGGTAGTTCATCATTGAGAACATACCTTTCTTCATCTCGCCGCCGTACCAGGTGCCGCCAATCAGCTGCATGCGTTCGGTCAGGTTGAATGCCACAAAGTTTTCGGAGTTAAGACCCTGCTCTTTCCAGTTCGGGTTCGTGCATTTAGCGCCGTTCATCACGATAAAATCAGGCTCAAAATTGGCCAGTTCTTCATCAGTAGGGCGGATAAACATGTTTTTCACGAAGTGTGCCTGCCACGCAACCTCGGTAATAAAACGAACCTTCAGACGAGTATCAGCGTTCGCACCGCAGAAAGTATCAACCACAAACAGACGCTTACCGGATAATTGTTCGGTAACCAGCCCTTTCAACTGGGTCCAGGTTTCCTGACTCAGCGGTTTATTATCATTCTTGCCTTTGCCCTGATCGGCCCACCACACGGTATCTTGAGTGATGGTGTCGCGAACGATGTATTTATCTTTCGGGGAGCGGCCGGTAAAAATGCCGGTATCAACGGCGACAGCGCCTAAATTGGTGACAGTCCCGCGCTCATAGCCTTGCAGATCAGGCTTGGTTTCTTCCTGAAATAAAAGCTCATAACTAGGGTTGTAAACAATCTCGCTTACACTATGGATGCCATAATCGGCGAGCTCTTGCGGGGTGATTCCTTTAACACTCATGTCTAACTCCTAGGGTCGTCTTATTTTTATGCCACCGATTGTAAATCCTCAGCCTCGATTAACAGCGATTGCTATCAAAGATTTTAATAAATGACCTATTTTTAGCTAGGTTATGAGAGATAGCACACGAATTATAGCAAGCGTGAAACGGCAGGAATCACCGGGCACAGTAAATGTGCCCGGAAAGAACAGAATAATTAATGGATTTGATCGTCAGACGGGCTGTTTCCGCTGAGCAAATTGGCGATATCTACAGCGTCAAAAATATGGTGAGTGCCACAATATTCGCAGTGCATATCAATTTGACCATCCTGCTCAAGCATTTCCTGCACTTCTTCAACAGGCAGAGTCACTAAAGCGTCCATGCATCGTTCACGGGAACAGGTGCAACGGAAGCTGACATTCTGCGGATCATAAATAGTCACTTCTTCCTGATGATACAGGCGATACAGCACTTCATTGGCTGGCAGGGTGAACAGTTCTTCCGCCTTGATAGTGGTTGTCAGCTGCGCCAAATGGTCGAATTCGTCTTCATTTCGCTCTTCGGCAGGCAGAACCTGCAACAGCATACCCGCTGCCGCCGCTTTACCTTCGACTTCACCGGTACGGATAAACAGGCGGGTCGGTAGCTGTTCGGACTGCATGAAATAGCTTTCCAGACATTCGGCCAGAGTGTCGCCTTCCAAGCCAACAACACCCTGATAACGTTCACCTTTAGCTGGTGTAATGGTTATCACCATATAACCATTACCAATCATTTGCTTCAGCGAGCTGTCTTCGGCAATTTCGCCGTTGGTGCGAGCCACGCCTCTTAGTTCCTGCTGGTTATTGCCGTTGATTACGGCCAGAGTCAACGGGCCATCGCCCTGCAGCTGTACGGTGATATCGCCGTCAAATTTCAGAGTAGCGGTCAACAGGCTGGTAGCGACCAACAGTTCACCCAGCAGCTTTTTAACCGGCGCGGGGTAATCATGGTTCGCGATAATCTGTTGATAAGTTTCATTAACGGTTACCAGCTCGCCGCGTACCGCATGATGGTTGAATAGATAGCGGTGTAATTGGTCGTGATTAGACATAGTTTTCTCTCTTAAAAGCAGCCGGTTATTCCGACTCGCCGTATTTAAATTTGATCAGATTGCGACGCTCTTTTTTATCCGGCCGTCGATCCGGATGGGGCATGGTCAGAGCATTGAGTTTACGTGCCTGAGCTACTTTCTCCCGGTTGGCGATACTGGTTTCCGTTTCTTCATACATTGCCTGCGCTTCCGCCGCACCGCGCCGCTGGCTGTGTATGGACAGAATTCGAACCGTGCGCTCGTCATTCCCTTGTCGCAACCGAATTTCCGCATTCAATTCAACCAGTTTACTGGGTTTCCCCCGCTGGCCGTTGTAATGAACTTTACCGCCATCAATCATCTCTCTGGCCATTGCGCGGGTTTTGTAAAAACGCGCAGCCCATAGCCATTTATCCAGACGAACGGCGTCATCGGGAGCGGATTTTTCTTTCACAGAATCTCCTGTCTGCTAAGCCGCGCTGTGGTGCCGAATGGCTGGCAACAGTTGGCGATAGTCGCTGATGGCGGGATGGCTTTGAAACACTTTGCCCGCGCAGCTTGAATCAGGGTTTTCAACGCCCAAACAGTAACGGATACCAAAGGTTTTTGCCGCGTCCAAAATGGCTTCGCTGTCATCCACAAATAAGGTTCTGGCGGGGTCAAAATCGATATGTTGAGCCACGGCCTGCCACAAACGCTGATCTTCTTTCGGATAACCAAATATATGGGTGGAAAGTAACAAATCAAGGTGCTGATCGAGACCGGTATGCTGAACTTTAGTATTCAGGCTATGGGGATGAGCATTGGTCAGTAAAATGGTTTTCCGCCCGGAGTCGCGTAATTCCTGCAAAAACGGCAGTGTATCCTGACGCAAACTGGCGCGCGACCCGACCTGCGTCGTCATGGCATAAATATCCAGATCTAGTCGTTGGCACCAGTAATCGAAGCAATACCAGCTCATGGTGTGCTGCACCGCGTGGTATTCATCGTTAATCATTGCCTTGGCCTGCTCCAAAGGGATATTCCGCTGCTGGCTTAGAGCTTCAGGCACCAGTTTTAGCCAGAAATAGCTGTCGAACTCCAGATCCAGCAAAGTACCGTCCATATCCAATAATACGGTATCGATATCTTGCCAGTTAACATTCAGTGGCATGGTCACTCCAATAAAATAAGCAGGCATTCTGGCTGTTTGAGGGGGAACAGCGACGGACGATTTAGCAGATAATATTTAGCCTAGCATACCAAAATGACAAGGTCTGCGCGTGGCTGATGCTGCGTAGGCGGATTCTGGCGCTTAGCGAAGATAAGGCGTAGCGGTAAGGTGAGTGCTAAAGCAGCTATCATAATAGCGTTGAATATCTTCCATGCGGGTGCGATTTTGGCGCATACGCTTAATGACCAGGTAGCCGTTGACGGACAGGCAAATAATCAAGGCGAATAACAACAGGCTGGTGCCTAAATAGCGGCTGAGCGTGATAACGTCCGGTTCGCTATGCAAAGTAACATGACGCGTACCGTTGGCATCAACGGTAATGCTGGTGATGACTCCTTCAGCTTTAAACGGGGTATTCAGCAGCAAACCAGAGAGCCGCTGAAGTTCTCGCCACTGCTCTAACGCACTGTAATCAAACAGCGGAACGGCAGGAATAGGATGGTTGACCAGTTGTTTGCCTTCATCGCTGCTGATCAGGAAACCGCCCGGCGGCGGGCTATTTAATGCCTCGGTAGCCAGATGAGTTTCGCGGTAAACGAAGGAAGAGGTAGCGGTATTCACCAAACTTTCCAACGCATCGGCGCTGACCGGACGTAATAACACGTTCATACCTTTGAGCGCGCCAGACTGTGCTTTTTTGGTGAGCGCCGCCCAGTTCTTGGCGTTGCCTAAATTGACCAAGGCGTTTTTCAGACGTACGCAATCGGCTTCGCTTCTGCATAACTCTTTGGTTTTCAGTACAATATCGGAAAAGTTATTCAGCAGAATCATCCCGGACTTTTCAATCGCTGTCGCTAACTGTGGGTTAACGTTAGGATCGCTGCTGTCCTGCGGGTGCAATTGCTGATTGACCGTCGCCAGCAGTGCAGCGGCTTTTTCAATAGTTTCCGACTCAGGCTGTGGTAGCGGAGATGCGGTATTCCAGTAAATGCTAGAGCAATCGAAAGGCGTAAAAGCAAAATTATGCGGGCCGAGAGCGTTAGGCGGCACATAGCACATACCCGTTCCCTGAGCTTTCAGCATATCGCCAATGCGAAGCGGCATCTTTTCCAAAGCTTGTACACTAGTGACCTGCTGGCTTTGTGCACCCTGAATCCACGCCATGCTGAGTTTTAGCGGCAGACCGAGCGGAACATAAACGACCAGCAATATCAGAATCGCTAATGAACCGAGCATTAACGTCAGGTTTTTGCCCCAGCGCTGCAATGGAAAATTTTTCATTTCATCATGCAGGGATAAATAGCGTCCCTGACGGACGACCTGCCGATTTAGATAAATATCAACGTTGGTTTTCTTACCCAGATCGTGGGCGAAATAAGCCTGCCAGTGAGGCGGATAAATCAAGTCGATAATGCCCAAAGAGATGTTATTCATCTGCCCTTGATTGGACTCGCCAAATAATCCCCAACGCTTTGGCGTGCCACTCAGGCAATGAACTTCCTTTAAATCCGATTCTGAAAGTGGTCGGAATAACTTCCAGCAGGCCCAGGAAAGCAGGGCGATAGAGACAAGAATCAGCCATGGCAATACTACCCCAGGACTAATAAGGCTGAGGAATAGAAGCAGCAAAGCCAAACAGATAGTCGCCGCTTCTCTCAGGCCGGTAGGCCCGTAAATCGCATGTTCTTCCGGCGTTTCCTTGCGAATATTGACCAAGGCGACGTGTTCGCTGTCTTCTTTACGGATAGACGCATTTTGTGGCGCAGACTGGGCGACTCGCGGCGTTGGGGCTTCCAACGTGTGATCTTTAAGGGAGTGACCATTTAAAGAGATCACCAATGGGATAGTTTTTGTCTGAATGACTTCGACGTAATTATCCTGCGCGATGAATTGTTCCCAGAACGGGGGTAAATGCACTTCGGTGGCATCAAGGTAGTAACGCCATTTATTCGGTTCATCGCTAGCCACGCCGTAGCGGGTAATAGCGCGGGTGACGGCATAGACATTATCGCTTTCCGGGATCAACGCCAGCTCGTTAGACGAGGACGAATGCCCTTGATCCAGATGTGAATCCAGACCCGGCAGCTTTTTAAAGGTGCCATTTTCGGATTGATTAAGCAGGTAATTCTCGACGGCGACGCGTTCTTCAGGCGTAAGGGTACGATGCGTGGGTTTGACAAACGGGAGCGCCACGGGAACGGCAGAGATTTGGTGATATTTGAACCACCATAGCAATGCAACAGCGACAAGGCTGGTCAAGAGTAAGGCCAATATCAACACTATTGTGCTCATCCCATCCCCATCCGAGTGCTACCAAACCTCGTTAACTCTATGAAAGAATGCATATTATGCATAAAAATCGTGTCGAGGCATACGGAAGAGTTATTTCGTGAGCGGGTATAGCGGCATTCTGCTCAGCGATATGATCTGGTGTAGGGGCTCTTCAACTGCCTGTTAGGCGACAAAGATAACAGGGGTAATACGCGGGTAATATCAGCATATTCCTATTTTCATCTTCATACTTTAACGTTCTTGCTGCCTAAATAGGCCAGTTTCTAACCGACTAAATTTTGACTAAACCGATTGTCATGTTAAAAACGGGTAAATTATATCTAACGGCGTTGCGATAAAGGTTCTCATTAACGCACAATGTGATCAAGTTTTAAAACTATCCCTGCACCCAAGACGTTAGCATTATTCTGGACAGGAAAAGATTGGCCTGAAGCACATTTTGGCAGGCTGGTACGCCCTAATAAAACGTCATATTAGAGGTGAATTATTCATTCGGGGCTATCATGAAACACCTGCAAAAACCTAAAATTCTTAATGTCGAAACGGTTGCCCGCTCCCGCTTATTTAACGTAGAGGCGGTCGATCTTGAGTTTAGTAACGGCGTCCGTCGTCTTTACGAACGAATGCGCCCCTCCAATCGCGAAGCGGTTATGATCGTGCCGATTATCGGCGAAGATCTGTTGCTGATTCGCGAATATGCCGTGGGAATTGAATCCTATGAGCTGGGGTTCCCTAAAGGGTTAATCGATCCGGGAGAAGAAGTTCTGGATGCGGCGAACCGTGAATTGATGGAAGAAGTTGGCTTTGGTGCCAAGCGTTTTGATTATCTGACCAAGCTGACGATGGCCCCATCTTACTTTTCCAGCAAAATGAATATTGTCGTCGCACGAGATTTGTACCCGCAAAGTCTGGAAGGGGATGAGCCAGAACCTTTGCCGCAGGTGCGCTGGCCGATTGCGAATATGATGGCGTTGCTGAAAGATCCTGATTTTAATGAGGCGCGTAATGTGAGCGCGTTATTCCTCGCTCAGGCCTTCTTTAATTCGACTCTCTCACGTTAACTTTCTCTTTTGGAATGATAAAAAAAACCGGCCAATCCTGAAGACTGGCCGGTTTTTTATTCGCGAATACCGTTAAAACTGTTTCCGGCTAGCGCGGCTCCCAACTAGAACAATTCCTGACTCTGGCCGTTGTCCATGAGCGTCGTACCCACTTCCTGAACCGCGTGTTCCGTCGGCTGCGTTCCTTCGATAAAGTACTCAGGTCGGCTACCCGAACCGCCGTCAGACAGCTTGCCGGTACGTTTATCGATCACCACGGTAACCACGCCCGGAGGCGGCGTTGTTTTCTGTTCAGGGATACCTTCCAGAGCGACTTTCATGAAATCATTCCACGCAGGCTGAGCGGTTTTCGCTCCACCTTCACCGCCGGCGATCTGGTCTGGAATAGCGCCAGAAGCGGTACTGCGGCCGAGGTTACGTCGATGGTCATCAAAGCCGATCCACACTGACGTTACGGTATCCGGGCCATAACCAGAGAACCAGGCATCTTTCGAGCTGTTGGTAGTACCAGTTTTACCGCCAATATCGTGTCGTTTCAGATCGCGGCCCGCGCGCCAGCCGGTTCCCATCCAACCTGGCTCGCCGAAGATGTTGGTATTCATCGCATCTTTAATCAGGAACGCCAGCGGAGTGCTGATAACGTGCGGTGCATACTGCTGATCGCTATCTTGTTTAACCTGAGACGGCGAAACCTGCTCTAGCTCCGGCATCGGAACGGTGCTTGCGGTATTATTCTGCGAGGTTGCCACGTTCTCTACGTTGTCGTCAGAAAGCACCACAGAACGCTGCGTATCGCCGTAAATAACAGGCAAATTGCAATCATTGCACACAATCTTCGGTTTGGCTTCGAACAGGACATTATTGGCTTCATCGGTGATTTTAGTGATGAAGTAAGGGTCAACCAAATAACCACCGTTTGCCATCACCGCGTAACCGCGCGCGACCTGCAATGGAGTAAAGGACGCGGAACCCAGCGCGAGCGACTCGGAATGTACGATATTCTGCGCAGGGAAACCGAAGCGTTGCAGATATTCCGCAGCATAATCGACGCCCATGGCGCGCATGGCTCGCACCATAACGACGTTTTTCGATTGACCTAAGCCTTGACGTAAGCGGATTGGACCATCGTAGCTCGGCGGGGAGTTTTTCGGCCGCCAGTCAGTGCCTGCACCGGCATCCCAACGAGTAATCGGCAAATCGTTGAGAATGGTCGCCAGCGTTAAGCCTTTATCCATCGCAGCGGTATACAGGAAAGGTTTGATATTCGAACCAACCTGACGCAATGCCTGAGTTGCACGGTTAAACTTGCTTTGGTTAAAGTCAAAACCGCCAACCAACGCTTTAATTGCACCGTTATTGGGGTCGATTGAAACCAATGCGGAGTTCACGTCCGGCACCTGCGCCAGCCACCAGATATCGCCGACCTGACGCACCCAGATTTGTTGTCCAGCTTGTACTACATCAGTCACGCGTTTCGGCGTAGGGCCTTGAGCCGTATCGGATTTAAACGCCCGCGCCCAACGCATCCCGGCCATTGGCAACGTGACGCTGCTGCCGTCGGCTAATATAGCTGTCGCCTGTTCAGCCGTCGTCTGAGTCACAACCGCAGGGCGCAGCGGGCCGTAAACCGGCAGAGTTTTTAAAGAATCGACAATCTGTTGCTGCGTCCAGGCGGCTTCACCCACTTTCCACAGTACGTTTGACGGGCCGCGATAACCGTGGCGCATGTCATAGGCCAAAACGTTGGCTCGTAGAGAATCCACAGCGGCTAACTGGAGTTTTTTGGTGATAGTGGTGTAAACCTGATAACCATCGGTATAGGCATTCTCGCCATAACGTTTGATCATTTCCTGACGCACCATTTCAGCCAGATAAGGCGCTGAGAAGGCGATTTCTGGCGCATGATAATGAGCGACTAGAGGTTCACTGCGTGCCTGATCGTATTGCGCCTGAGTAATGTATTTTTCATCCAGCATTCGGGATAACACAACATTACGACGCGATACGGCACGATCGTGCGAATAAAGCGGGTTAAAGGTCGACGGCGCCTTCGGCAAACCGGCGATCATGGCAATTTCGCTCAGAGTTAACTGATTAATTTCTTTGCCAAAATATACCTGCGCCGCAGCACCAACGCCATAGGCGCGGTAACCAAGATAAATTTTGTTCAGATACAGTTCAAGAATTTCATCCTTAGTCAGTAACTGCTCAATACGCACTGCCAGAAAGGCCTCTTTGATTTTACGCATCAAAGTCCGTTCCGGGCTAAGGAAGAAGTTTCTCGCCAGCTGCTGGGTGATGGTACTGGCTCCCTGAGAGGCGCGGCCAGAAACTAAAGCGATGGATGCGGCACGCAATATACCGACCGGATCAACGCCGTGGTGCTCATAGAAACGGCTATCTTCCGTCGCAATAAAGGCGTGCACCATTTCAGGCGGAATTTGCTTTAAAGACAGCGGAATTCGGCGTTTCTCACCAAATTGGGCGATCAATTCGCCATCGGCGCTATACACCAGCATAGGTGTTTGTAACCGGACGTCTTTCAGCGTGGCAACGTCGGGTAGCTGAGGCTCAATATATTTGTACAGGCCAAATATCGAGGCTGCTCCCAGTAAAATGCAACACACCGTAAGGATCAAAAAATACTTTACGAACTTCACCTGAGATTTCCCATTCAATGTCATTTGGGCAGTTTATAAACAACCGCGCCGTAGTATAAAGGCAAGCCATGCACCGTGGATACGTTCTTTTATGCTCTCTCGATATGGAGGTCGATGAAGATGTGCGCACAGAAAATATGGCAGGTTGGGCTGGATATTCAAATGAACTGCGTCCGGGCGTTAGCGGTATTGAGGCGACGATATGGCTGGCAACTGCGCCATTGGTGGCAACAGCCATTACCGGACGGCGTTTTACTGAATGGGAATTTACAACATTTAGAGGCGTTGAGCGAGTTGCTTTCGCATTTACGCCGGCAATTACCAAGACATATTTCTTTACGTATTGCCTTGCCGGTTCAGCGCATATTACAGCAAAGCTTTCCTCGCCCGGATAAACGGCTGAGAGAACCTGAGCGCAGCCAGTTTATTTATAACGCCGCCGCTCGGCAGTTTCCTTTGAGTGGCCAAACTCTGGCGTTGGATTACCGCACAAATAGCGCCGATGAACGGCAGCTGTTAATCACTGCGGCTCGCCAGCAGGATATTTCTCGCTGGCAGGATTGCCTGCAGCAGGCAAACTTCATGCCTGATGCGATTGATATTTCACCCTGCGCGCTTCGTTATATGGCCGTAGCCGCCAAATTACCGCCTCGACATCTACTACTTCACCGTATTGAGCGGGAATGGCTATGGACTACCTCTGCGGATATGCCTTTTCGCTATGGTTTGATTACGGCGCAGGAGGGAAGCGATACCAAGGCTATTTTGACGGAATTACATCGGTTGAACCCGCCAACCGGTGAGCCAGCTTTCGGTGTTTATTACAGCAGTATTGGCGATGAACCTATCCCTGAGAATACGCTTCCCTGGTCTCCTTTTATTGCTTTTAGACAGCAACAGCCGCCACTTCCTATTTTGCCCGGAGCTTTTGCTTTAGCGGGAGGGTTGGCTATTCGCCCGGAGGACACCGATGTATCAAGTTAACTTTTTGCCCTGGCGCGTTAGCCGACAACAGGCACGCTATCGTTTATGGCGAAATTTGCTGATAGGACATTTAGCGATGACAGCCTTGATATTGGCATGTATTACTTTTTTGTTGCGTTATGAAAGGGTTGAGCGTGGGGCGGAGATCGGCAAATTATCCCATCGTCAATCAGCGCTGGACTCGTTGCATCAACGAATTCAAAAACGGGTGACTGAGTTGCAAAAACTCAAAGAACATCACCATCGCGATAGGCAAATCTCCCGCCGAACTCAGCATTATCTTGTGTTGTTGAATACTCTGTCTCAATCCATGCCGACAGATTGTTGGATCACACAATTAGTACATGACCAAAAAACGACGGATTTTGATGCCATCTGTCGTGACTATCCAGCAATTGGTCAGCTATATGAAAAATTAACGGAGACAAAGGAGAAAACCGCAAACCATTGGGATAACGCGCAGGTTCACGATATACAGCAGCGAGAAAACAATGGGGGTTTTGCGATCAAGGTTCGCTGGATTTCGGGGAGTCTGGTCGATGAATAATTATTATCTACGCTGGATGAGTCAATCGGGCGGGGTGCTTTATCTCTGGCTAATCATTACAACCTTATTTATCGGTTTTACGTGCTACGCCGTGCTCATCAGACCGGAGCTGTTGCTCAGAGTCAACGAAAGGGAACACATTGAAACGCAACGAATTTCTCTGGCGCAGCGGCAACAGGACATCGCCCAGATGCCCACGCTGGATCAGCTTGGACAGCAGCGCGAAGCGTGGCATTTGTATCAGCAACTAAAAACGGCTGAAAACCCGACTAAATCTTTAATCAGCCATATTGGGGAGTGGGTGGTTGCAACCGGTGGCCAGGTATTACGATGGCAACAGTTAGAGGTAAAAAACAAAAATAAGGTAGGAGTATCGCAATGGGAGGGGCTTCTCAGTATGGATTACTCTGGAGCCATTCACTTGCTGGGGAGCCTCAACGCTCTTTATCCCCCCTTTTTGATAGAGCATTTACATATTACTGCGGAAGCGTCGGGATTAAACCTCAGACTGAGGTTAAGAGGGCAGTACGAGGAGGATGAGAATGACAAGGAACGGTCAGAAAAACTTACTATTAATAGCGTCGGTGATGGTAATGGCATCGATGATGGCGGTCAGTCGAGCCACTTCTGAGTTTGTTCCACTCCGTAATCCGTTCCAACCGGTCATCACGCTTTCCTGCCGAGAGCGTGCTGATGCTGCTATGAGCCAATGGTCGCTGCGAGGGATAGTCGGCGCACCGGGTGAATATCGTGTCTGGTTGGAAAAGTCGGATGGCGAATGGCGTCGTTTGGCTGAAGGCGAATTTATTCAGAGTCACTGGCGCGTAACGCACATAGGGCTGCGGCAAATCAATATGAGTTACAGCGGAATGGACGGTTCCTGCAAGATGATGTCACCGCCGGTATCCTGGTTTCTAATGGAACCGGGTAATAAAGGATGAAACAACGGTATTAAAAGGATGTTTGCCTATGTGTTTACCAATATTGTATTTAACCACGTTGTATTTAATAACATTTTTGCGTTGGGCGGGGCTATCTCTGCTA
Organism: Yersinia sp. J1; assembly: GCF_050586585.1. Lineage (NCBI taxonomy): Bacteria > Pseudomonadati > Pseudomonadota > Gammaproteobacteria > Enterobacterales > Yersiniaceae > Yersinia > Yersinia sp. J1. Next base: position 32,594 of record NZ_JBOBDP010000009.1, on the reverse strand, counting down.
TTTATCCTCTGCTTATTAACACGCAGTGAAGCTCGTGAACCCTCGGTGTCTCTGACATTTCAACAGACCCCGGTATCCGTCATATTGCAAGCCTTAGCCGATTATCAATATATGAATCTGGTGACGTCCGCCAGCGTCGGCGGTAGCCTGAGTTTACGTTTGGAAAACGTTCCATGGTCGCAGGCGTTAAAAACCGTCATGCGCATGGGTAATCTGGTTGCCGAACAGGAAGGGAATGTCCTGTTGGTGATGACCAGACAGGAAGCTTCAGAAAGGTTAATGGTTGATGAAGCTGCGGCTAAGGCCAGAAAAGCAGTGCAACCTGATTTACTCAGCAATTATTCGCATATTTTGCAGCATGCCAACGTAGAAGATGTTGCCGCCAGCCTGAACAACGGGCAGGGCGGATTACTGTCCGATCAGGGGCGGGTAATGGCGGATAAACGTACCAATAGATTGCTGATTCGTGATACCGCAGAATCGATAGAAGTTATGAAATCTTGGCTGGCAGAATTGGATTCGCCACTACAGCAGGTGCAACTTGCTGCCCATATCGTCACCATCGGCAGTGAAAGCCTGCATGAACTGGGTGTTCGCTGGGGGCTACCTGCCAGTGAAGGGCAAAGTGCCCCACTCAAAATAAATAATTTTAACGTCGGTTTACCTATTCAAAACAGCGCGTTGACCGCCGGGTTTCACGTGGCGCGTATTAGTGGCCGCCTGTTGGATTTGGAGCTAAGCGCTTTGGAGCAAGAAAATCAGGTGGAAATCATTGCCAGCCCGCGGCTGATGACTTCTCACCAGCAAACCGCCAGCATCAAACAAGGTACCGATATTCCTTATCATGTCACCAATGGCAAAAACGGGGGAACCACTATTGAATTTAAGGAAGCCGTATTGGGAATGGAGGTCACGCCGAGAATTTTGGCTGCGGGAAAAATTACCCTGAAATTAAAAATTAGCCAGAATATGCCCGGAATGGCGATTAAACGCGGTGAAGGTGAGGCACTGGCGATCGATAAACAGGAAATTAAAACGCAAATTACCGTTCATGACGGTGAGACGATTGTTCTGGGTGGTATCTTTCAGCAAAAAAATACTCAGGGTGCAAATAAAGTGCCGGTTTTGTCCAATATCCCTCTGCTGGGCAATTTGTTTAAACAGGATGCCAACGCGCAGAGCAGGCGGGAGTTGGTCATTTTCATCACACCCCGATTAATTAACACTTAGCGCACTTGGGTAGGCAATAGATAAAAAGAGTCTATTCTTGATGATGATCTACAACTTTTTGTGTGATTGGGGACTTCTAAGTTTGACGCTGCGACGTATTTAGCTTACAAGGGTTACCGAATTGAGCTCCGAGGTTTTAAGTAACGTTGATACGCCGATAAAAACGTATGGTTTCCCTCCCACGACGTGTACAACGATTTATTCGGTTGCCAAACTACCAGAAGTGCTGAGATAATTTTCCGTCTGATCTCGCACTATCGCTTATGAGGTTTCAGTTTAGGTCCCGCCGCTGGTGTGATTGGCGGGGCGGGTTATCATTAACGAATAGTCTTAGTAATACCAAAAACATGGCAGAGAAACGCAATATCTTTCTGGTTGGGCCTATGGGTGCCGGCAAAAGCACTATTGGTCGTCAGTTAGCTCAGCAACTCAATATGGAGTTCTTCGACTCCGATCAAGAAATTGAGCGACGTACCGGAGCTGACGTGGGCTGGGTATTCGACGTGGAAGGCGAAGAAGGTTTCCGCGATCGCGAAGAAAAAGTTATTAATGAACTAACGGAAAAACAGGGCATTGTTCTGGCGACCGGTGGGGGTTCTGTGAAGTCTAAGGAAACCCGTAACCGTTTGTCAGCCCGTGGCGTTGTGGTGTACCTGGAAACCACGATCGAGAAGCAACTGGCTCGTACTCAACGCGACAAAAAACGTCCGTTGTTACAGGTTGATGCGCCTCCACGTGAAGTGCTTGAAGCACTGGCAAAAGAACGTAATCCGCTGTACGAAGAAATTGCAGATGTCACCATCCGCACTGACGATCAAAGCGCGAAAGTTGTTGCTAACCAGATCATCAACATGCTGGAAAGTAATTGATTTTAGCATTCTACTTATGCCTTCGGGTGTCAGTTAAGTTACGTTAAGAAGGTCACTGAGCGCGACATGGAGAAGATTACTGTCACGTTAGGGGAGCGTAGCTACCCTATTACGATAGCCGCAGGATTGTTTAACGATCCGGCCTCTTTTAAACCGCTGAAGGCGGGTGATCAGGTAATGCTGGTTACCAACCAAACGCTTGCTCCTCTCTATCTGGATTCTATCCGGGCAGTGCTGGAGGAAGGCGGTATTCGAGTTGATCAGGTGATTCTGCCTGATGGCGAGCAGTATAAATCTCTCAGCGTTCTGGAGCAGGTATTTTCTGCCCTTCTGGAAAAACCGCACGGTCGTGATACTACGCTTATTGCTTTAGGCGGTGGTGTAGTAGGCGACCTGACCGGTTTTGCCGCTGCCTGTTATCAGCGTGGCGTCCGCTTTATTCAAGTCCCTACCACACTTCTCTCTCAGGTGGATTCATCTGTGGGCGGAAAAACTGCGGTTAATCACCCGTTAGGCAAAAACATGATCGGAGCGTTTTACCAACCCGCTTCGGTCATTGTTGATCTCGATTGCCTGAAAACCCTGCCATCTCGTGAACTTGCTTCTGGCCTGGCCGAAGTGATCAAATATGGCATCATTCTTGATTCCGAATTCTTTGTCTGGCTGGAAAACAACATCGACGCGTTGCTGGCGCTGGATATGGATGCGCTGGGTTACTGCATCCGCCGCTGCTGCGAGCTGAAAGCCGAAGTGGTTGCTGCCGATGAGCGAGAAGAGAATGGGCTGCGTGCGCTACTCAATTTAGGTCATACTTATGGCCATGCTATCGAAGCCGAAATGGGCTACGGAGTGTGGTTGCACGGCGAAGCCGTTGCCGCAGGTATGGTTATGGCTGCGGAAACCGCCCGATTAATCGGGCAGTTCTCTTCCAGTGATATTGAACGAATTAAACGACTGTTGGTTCGTGCCGGTTTACCGGTCAGCGGCCCGCAGGAGATGACACCAGAATCTTATCTGCCGCACATGATGCGCGATAAAAAAGTATTGGCGGGTGAACTCCGGCTGGTACTGCCTACTGCTATTGGCAAATCAGAGGTACGCGGCGGCATCTCTCACGAGATAGTCCTTGCTTCTATTGCCGAGTGTCTGGCAGGGTAAATGGCATAAGTATTATGATGTTGTATGCTATAAACATCATATTCTTCGCAAAGGCCCGTTCTGGTCTCTTTGTTGTCAGTCAACTTAATCTGCCGGACCGTCGCTGTATGCAACGGTAGGCTTTTGCCTCGAGTTGGAGGGTTTAGATGGATGAGTTAAAACCGGAAGACGATCTGAAGCCTGATACCAGCGATCGCCGTCCTACGCGTTCGCGCAAGACTTCGAACGGCCCCAAAATTGCTCTCTCACGCCAGCATTTGATGATTGGTATTGGTATTTTGGTGTTGCTGTTGATCATCATTGCTATCGGTTCCGCGTTAAAAGCGCCAACGCAGCATGAAGCTTCTCAGCAGAATCCTAACGTTGCGGCCAGAGATATCAATCTTTCTGATTCCTCTTCACTGACCAACGGCAGTGGCGCTCAGCCGGGTACGGCGAGCAACACCAGCGATGGTCATGACGGCAACGGCGTACAGAATAGTGGCCAGCCGCAAGAGTTGACGGCTCCGCCGGTTTCATCCACCCCTACTGAAGCACAGCCAATGGCGAATGGTAATGCGCCAACCCAGCGCGTTGATTTACCGGGAAACATGTCTGATGCACTGTCTCAGCAGCAGGGGCAGGTGGATTCGGTTTCACAGAATATGAATGGCGCGCTGACATCGACGTTGCCAACGGCACCGGCTACCGTATCTTCTTCAAAAGAGATCAAAACGCCAGCAGTACGTGATAACACCACGCGTCCCGCGCAGAAAACTGCCGCTAAACCTGTGGCTAATGCGCATAAAAATACCCAAGCAGCGGGTACTGGTAGTACAGCGGCCAAAAATACTGCAGCACCAGCCAGCAGCGGTGGGGCATTGAAGAACGCGCCAGGTAGCCACTTTACCTTACAGTTAAGCAGCGCCTCTCGTTCCGATACGCTGAATGCCTATGCGAAACAGCAAAAATTAACTCACTATCAGGTTTACGAAACTAAACGTGATGGTAAGCCTTGGTACGTGTTGGTCAGTGGAAATTATGCTACTTCAGCGGAAGCGAAGAAGGCGATTTCGAGTTTGCCAGCCGACGTTCAGGCGAAAAAACCGTGGGTCAAACCTGTGCACCAAGTGCAGCAAGACCTGAAAAAATAAATCATTTTTATTTGTGCGCTGATGTGCTGTCTGAAACAGAGTACAATCTGCGGCTCTGAATTATTAAGTAGCTAACTGACGGCATGAAGAAAAACCGCGCTTTTTTAAAATGGGCTGGTGGGAAATATCCGCTGGTTGATGACATTCGACGCCATCTGCCAGCGGGAGACTGCTTGATTGAGCCATTCGTAGGTGCGGGTTCAGTGTTTTTGAACACTGAGTATGAATCGTATATTTTGGCCGATATCAACAGCGACCTAATCAACCTCTACAACATAGTGAAGTTACGCACGGATGATTTTGTGCGTGACTCTCGTCTTTTATTTACCGATGAGTACAACAATTCCGATCAGTTTTACCTGATTCGGCATGAGTTTAATGCCTGTGAAGATCCTTACCGGCGCGCATTGTTGTTCCTCTATCTGAATCGTCATTGTTATAACGGTCTGTGTCGTTATAATTTGAGCGGTGAGTTCAACGTACCTTTCGGGCGTTACAAAAAACCGTATTTCCCTGAGGCCGAGTTGTATTGGTTCGCGGAAAAATCTAAAAATGCGGTTTTTGTCTGCGAGCACTATCAGGAAACCTTGCTAAAAGCAGCTTCCGGCTCCGTTGTTTATTGCGATCCGCCTTACGCGCCGCTATCTGCAACGGCGAACTTTACGGCGTACCACACCAATAACTTTGGCATTGCAGATCAAAAAAATCTGGCTCGTCTGGCTTATCAGCTTTCATCTGAAAACCGGATTCCAGTGCTTATTTCTAATCACGATACTGAATTGACGCGAGATTGGTATCATCAGGCGTCATTACATGTGGTGAAAGCGCGCCGCACTATCAGCCGTAATATTCTTGGTCGTAGCAAAGTGAACGAGCTTTTGGCGCTGTACAGCTAAGTGGGATTTCCCGCCTGGTAAGGATACAAACCCTCGTGCTTCCCGAAGCCTATGTGAGCTTTGTGGGGCAGATAAAAAGTTTGGAGAAGCGGATGAAAAAGTTTTTGATTGCCCCGTCCATTCTGTCGGCAGATTTTGCCCGGTTAGGTGAAGATACCGCGAAGGTGATTGCTGCGGGCGCTGATGTGGTTCATTTTGACGTGATGGATAACCATTACGTTCCCAATCTGACGATGGGTCCCATGGTGTGCCAGGCGCTGCGTGATTATGGTATTACCGCGCCGATTGACGTGCATCTGATGGTTAAACCTGTTGATCGCATCGTTCCAGATTTTGCCAAAGCGGGCGCCAGCTATATTTCTTTCCATCCTGAAGCCAGCGAACACATCGATCGCACTCTGCAACTGATTAAAGACCACGGCTGTAAGGCCGGTTTGGTATTTAACCCTGCAACGCCTTTGAGCTACCTCGATTATGTCATGGATAAACTGGATGTGATTTTGCTGATGTCCGTAAACCCAGGCTTCGGCGGTCAGTCGTTTATTCCTGAAACCTTGAATAAACTGCGTCAAGTGCGCCAACGTATCGATGCCAGCGGTTATGACATTCGTCTGGAAGTCGATGGCGGCGTGAAGGTCGATAATATTCGTGAAATCGCCGCCGCAGGTGCAGACATGTTTGTTGCCGGTTCGGCTATTTTCGGTAAATCTGATTACGCTGCGGTGATTGACGCAATGCGCAGCGAGCTGGCGATGGCGGCTCATGACTGAATTTAACTCTATACGCGGGCTGGCTTTTGATCTGGACGGCACTTTAGTTGACAGTGCGCCGGGCTTGGCCAGCGCGATGGATATGGCATTAGAGCATCAGGGGTTGCCTAAAGCAGGTTTGGAGCGAGTTTCCACCTGGATAGGCAACGGTGCCGACGTCTTAGTTGAGCGCGCGCTGCGTTGGGCTGGCGTAGAGCCTCAGGATGAGATTTGCCAGCGCACTCGCGTACTCTTTGATGGCTACTACGCCCAGACAGTTGAGCGCGGTAGCCAATTGTTTCCTCAGGTAAAAGACACGTTGGCACAGTTAGCCGCCTCCGGTCTGCCGATGGGGCTGATTACCAACAAACCGACGCCGTTTGTCGCGCCGCTGCTGGCTTCTTTAGGTATCGCAGATTATTTCTCACTGGTTATTGGTGGGGATGATGTTGTCGAGAAGAAACCTCACCCGGCTCCGCTGTATCTGATGCTGGGAAAACTGGGGCTGCGCGCCAGCGAATTGCTGTTTGTCGGAGATTCCCGCAATGACATTATGGCCGCTCAGGCCGCCGGTTGCCCTTGCGTAGGGCTGACCTACGGATATAACTATGGCGAATCTATTGCCACGAGTCATCCGGATCGCGTTTTAACGCACTTTGCCGATCTGTTGCCCACGATTGGGCTGTCATCTTTAAAAAATCAGGAAGCGTAAAATGAGTAAACCCATTGTATTTAGCGGCGCTCAGCCGTCCGGTGAACTGACCATTGGCAACTACATGGGTGCTCTGCGTCAGTGGGTACAGATGCAGGATGACTATGATTGCATTTATTGCATCGTGGATCTGCATGCCATTACTGCCCGTCAGGACGCGACTTTACTGAGAAAAAGAACGCTGGATACGCTGGCGCTGTATCTGGCCTGCGGTATCGATCCGCAAAAAAGTACCATTTTTGTTCAGTCCCACGTACCCGAGCACACTCAACTGGGCTGGGCGCTGAACTGCTATACCTATTTTGGCGAACTGAGCCGCATGACTCAGTTTAAAGACAAGTCACTGCGCCATGCGGACAATATCAACGCCGGTCTGTTTGACTATCCAGTGCTAATGGCGGCGGATATCCTGCTGTACCAAACCAATCAGGTGCCGGTGGGTGAAGATCAGAAACAACATCTGGAGTTAAGCCGCGATATCGCCGGTCGTTTCAACGCGATTTACGGTGACATCTTCAAGATTCCAGAGCCTTTTATTCCTAAAGCCGGCGCGCGAGTGATGTCTTTGCAAGATCCGACCAAGAAAATGTCTAAATCCGACGATAACCGTAATAACGTTATCGAACTGTTGGAAGACACCAAATCTGTGGTTAAGAAAATCAAACGCGCCATGACCGATTCCGATGAACCGGCGGTAATTCGCTATGACGTGAAGGAAAAAGCCGGGGTTTCCAATTTGCTGGATATTCTGTCTGGCGTGACCGGCCAGTCTATTCCTGAGCTGGAAGCACAATTTGAAGGCCAAATGTACGGTCATTTGAAAGGTGCGGTAGCAGAAGCGGTCTCTGGCATGCTGAGCGAGCTTCAGGAGCGTTATCATCAATATCGCAATGATGAGGCTTACCTTCAGTCAGTAATGCGTGATGGCGCTGCTAAAGCGCGTGCGCGTGCGCAAGAAACGTTGGCGAAAGTGTATGAAGCCATTGGTTTTGTCGCTCATCCGTAAGCGGTAACGATTCAAGAGCGTTTTCTCACTGAATCGCATCAATAAGAAAAGGGACGATAAGCTCGTCCCTTTTTTCATGGTCAATTTTTATAACTATCAGGATTAACCGGCTTGTTCAGCCTGTTCCTGCTGCATATTTGGGTTGGTTTGTTCTTGGGATGAAAACCAGTTCAGTTTTTCCCGTAGGCTGACCACGCTGCCGACAATAATCAGGCTTGGACTGCTAACCTGCTGAGATAGCAGCGCTAATTGACTAAGTTCCCCACTGACGACACGCTGACGACGCGAGGTTCCGTTTTCTACCAGAGCGACCGGCGTTTCGCTGCTCATACCTTGGCGAATCAGCTGCCGCTGAATTTCACTCGCCTGCGATAACCCCATATAAAACACCAGCGTTTGCTCCTCCGCCGCCAGATTAGCCCAATCTAACTGACCGTCGGCTTTGGCATGACCGGTAACCAAACGTACGCTCTGAGCGTGATCCCGATGAGTGAGAGGAATACCGCTGTAAGCTGAACAGCCGGATGCGGCCGTAATGCCCGGAACCACTGAGAAAGGAATGCCGCTGTCGGACAGGGTTTCCAGCTCTTCGCCGCCGCGACCAAAAATAAAGGGATCGCCGCCTTTCAGCCGCACCACGCGTTTACCTTGCTGCGCTTGTTCCAGCAGGATTTGATTGATTTGATCTTGCGGTACGCAGTGATGTCCGGCGCGTTTACCAACAAAAATGCGCTCGGCGTCACGGCGTACCAGATTCATCACCTCATCGGAAACCAGCCGATCATAAACCACTACATCGGCCTGTTGGATTTGCTGCAAACCTTTCAGCGTCAGTAAACCAGCGTCGCCGGGGCCTGCGCCGACCAGAACCACTTCGCCGCGATCTTCTAATGGCGTGCTAAAGAGCTGCTCGACTAATTGATTAGCCTGAGTTTGATCGTCATTGGCCAGAGACTGTGCCAACCGGTCGTGAGACAGTAGTTTTTCCCAGAAACGACGGCGGGCGGTCATGGCGGAGAACTGCCGTTTGACTCGCTGACGCAGATTACCGGCTATACGAGCGAGCTGGCCGAGATGCTGTGGCAGCATGGCTTCCAGTTTTTCACGCAGCAGGCGCGCCAAAACTGGCGCTTTACCGCCGGAGGAGATTGCAATCATGATCGGCGAGCGGTCGATGATCGACGGCATGATAAAGCTGGCGCGTTTAGGATCGTCCACCACGTTGCAGAAAATTCGTTGCTGATTGGCGCTTTGATACACCAGCGCATTAACCTCAACCCGATCCGTGGCGGCAATCACTAGCCACTTTTCTGCCAATAATTCTGGGGCAAATTCCCCATGCACCAGCGTTATCCGGTTCTGTTCTGCCCACAGGTGAAACTGGGGCGAAAACTCACAGGCGTTGACGGTCACCCATGCGCCAGCGTCTAACAGCAGGCGCGCTTTGCGTTCGGCAATATCGCCACCGCCTACCAGCAGGCAGTCTTTGTGGTGCAGTTGGCAGAAAATCGGTAGGTAATCCATCAGCAATCCTTAATTCTGTGGCGGCATATGCCAGCCCCGAAGTAGGGCTGGCCGTCGCAATTATGACTTCGCGGTTTGTGGCGCAGTGGCGCTGACCGCTGCCGGACGCTGATCTTTCGGCGTAGCGTACCAGTAACCCAGACCCATAAAGACCGCACCGGACAGAGTGTTACCCAGAGTGACCCACAGCAGGTTGTGGCCTATGCCGCTCATGGTGTAAGCCTCGCTGTGATTACCAAACCAGGACAGAGCAAACAGAGTCATGTTAGCGACGGAGTGCTCGTAGCCTGAAGCGATAAAGGCCAGCAAACACCACCAGATAGCGAGGAATTTGGCTGCGCCTTCAACGCGAATTGCCATCCAGATTGCCAGGCAAACCAACCAGTTACACAGTACACCTTTGAAGAATAAGGCCATAGCTGGGGCGGTGGTTTTAGCCAATGCCGCAGCGTGAACCAGACTGGTATCTACCGGTAACAGGCTGCCGCCAGCGTAGTAGTAAAGCAGGGCGACAAATACCGAGCCCAGCAGATTACCTAGCCATGTTTGCGGTAATACGGCCCACATCTGGCTGGATTTGATGGTGCCTGCTTTGACGCCGAGAGTCAGGAACATGGTGTGACCGGTGAACAGCTCTGAGCCAGCGATAATGACTAATGTCAGCGCCAGACCAAAGGTTGCCCCCATGACTAAAGGCCGCAGCGCCGGATCGACCAGGTTGCCTAAGGTGAAAATCAAAATGATGGCTAGCCCAACATAGGCTCCCGCCATTGCCGAGCTAATCCAAAAGCCCAGCGGGCTTTCTTTTGCCAGTTTTACGATGCGCGCTGCATTAGCGGCACATTTATTCAAAGTATCTGCGTACATAATTGATCCAAAAGATAAAAATAATTATTTTGATCGTCGACGACGCGATAATTTTTACCGTGTCGCCGCATCAGATCGCTTAAGCCTTCACTTGCACCATGCCGTCGCGAACCCGAACGTCGAAGTGACGTACCGAGCGGCTTTCATCTTCCAGACAGAAGCCGTCATGTAGACGAAAATGCTGTTTTTTCAACGGGCTGGCGACCCACAGGTCACCTTGATGTTCGGCTATCAATCCGCGAGACAGCACGCTAGCTTCGGTAAAAGGATCGATGTTACTGATGGCAAAAACCTGCTCATCTTCGTAAGGGCGAAATATCGCCACCTGTTCTTCCCCGACCAGCGCACAGACGCCGGTGCCGGTTAAAATGACCTCTAATGGACATACAGTGATCCACTGGCTCATTGGTTATTCTCCAGTTCAAGTATCCGCACCGGAATGCGTTCATCAGGGCGGGCAGGGCGGTGTTGTTCGCGCTCGCTAACCACCTGAACGTTCGGGTCACGTAATGGACTATTGATAAAGTGAGCAAAACGTACCTGAGCCGCTGGGTTTTCCACAGTGGCTTTCCACTCGCAGATGACAGCTTCGCGCAGACGGGCAATATCGGCCTCTAACTGATCGTTAATGCCGAGTTTGTCGTCAATAATGACTGAACGCAGATAGGCGATGCCGCCTTCCAGACTCTCCAGCCACACCGAGGTGCGTTGCAGTTTGTCGGCGGTGCGGATGTAGAACATCATAAAGCGGTCGAGATAACGCATCAGCGTGGCTTCGTCCAGATCGGCGGCCAGCAGGTCGGCGTGGCGTGGTTTCATGCCACCGTTACCGCACACATACAGGTTCCAGCCGTTTTCCGTTGCAATGATACCGACGTCTTTCCCCTGCGCCTCAGCACACTCACGGGTACAGCCAGAAACGCCGAACTTCATCTTGTGCGGAGTGCGAATACCTTTATAGCGATGCTCCAGCTTCACGCCGAAGCCTACGCTGTCACCGACGCCAAAGCGGCACCAAGTGCTACCCACGCAGGTTTTTGCCATACGTAAGGCTTTGGCATAGGCGTGGCCGGTTTCGAAGCCAGCGTCGATTAACTTGGCCCAAATTGCGGGTAAATCGTCTTTCTGTGCGCCGAACAGGCCAATACGCTGTGAACCGGTAATTTTGGTATACAGGTTATATTCCCGCCCGATATTCCCGATAGCGACCAGACCTTCTGGAGTGATTTCCCCGCCGGCGGAGCGTGGAATGATTGAGTAAGTCCCGTCTTTTTGGATATTGCCAAGGAAGTTGTCGTTAGTGTCTTGCAGCGGGGTTAATTCAGGCTGCAACACATAATCGTTCCAGCATGATGCCAGTAGCGAGCCAACGGTCGGTTTACACACTTCGCAACCGTAGCCTTTACCGTATTTGCTCAGCAGTTCGCTAAAGGATTTAATCCCTTCAACGCGAATCAGGTGATAAAGCTCCTGACGGGAATAAGCGAAGTGTTCACACAGATGGTGATTAACTTCGATCCCCTGCTTACTCAGTTCAGCATTAAGTACCTGAGTGACCAGTGGGATACAACCGCCGCAGCCGGTACCGGCTTTGGTCGCCGACTTGATAGCTGCCACGGTATGGCAACCATTATTGACTGCCTGAATAATATCGCCTTTGGTGACGTCGAAGCAGGAGCAGATCTGAGCCGTTTCCGGCAGAGAGTCTACGCCGATAGCCGGTTTACTGCCTGCGTGAGACGGTAAAATCAGGCTGTCCGGGTTTTCCGGCAAAGTGATTTTGTTCAGCGCCAACTGCAACAAGTTGCCGTAATCGCTGGTATCGCCCACTAGCACCGCACCCAGTAGGGTTTTGTTGTCTTTGCTGACCACCAGACGTTTGTAGATTTCTTTGCTTTCATCCAGATACACGTAGCTGCGAGCGCCTTCGGTGCGTCCATGAGCATCACCGATGCCGCCGACGTCTACGCCCAGCAGTTTCAGCTTGGCGCTCATATCCGCGCCCTGGAAGGCATTTTCCCGGTTTAGCAGGTGGTCGACGGCAACCTGCGCCATTTTGTAGCCCGGAGCAACCAGACCGAAGGTGCGTTCCTGCCATGATGCGCATTCACCGATGGCATAAACGTCGGGATCGGAGGTCTGGCAGTAATCGTTGATGGCAATCCCGCCGCGGCGCGCCGTAGCCAGACCGCACTGGTGAGCGAGTTTATCCTGCGGGCGAATACCGGTAGAGAAGACGATAAAGTCCACTTCCAGCGAGGTGCCGTCGGCGAAAATCATCGTTTTACGGCATTCGGTGCCGCTATGAGCGATTTCCTGAGTGTTTTTACCGGTATGAACCCGAACGCCCATGCGTTCAATTTTTTGCCGCAGTTGATCCCCGCCCATAGGATCAAGCTGCTCGGCCATTAATACTGGAGCAAATTCAATTACATGAGTTTCAACGCCCAGATTTTTCAGCGCGCCAGCGGCTTCCAGACCCAGCAAACCACCGCCGACCACGGCACCGCGCTTACTGCGGCGGGTACAGGCTTCGATTGCATTCAGGTCTTCAATAGTACGGTAGACGAAACAATCCTGACCTTCGCTGCCTTTAATCGGTGGAATCCACGGATAAGAGCCGGTGGCCATGATCAGTTTGTCGTAATAGAGAGTGCGACCGCTGTTGGAGTGGATCACTTTCTCTTTACGATTGATAGTGATAGCCCGTTCGCCTACTAATACCTTGATACCGTGTTTCTCATAAAATCCTTCCCGCACCAGAGAAAGCTCTTCAGCGGTATGGTGAGAAAAATAGGACGAGAGATGAACCCGATCGTAAGCGATGCGAGGCTCTTCGCAGAATACAGTGATGTCGAATGCGTCTTTGTCTGCTTTATCGAGTAAATCTTCAATAAAGCGATGCCCGACCATTCCGTTGCCGATGACGGCAAGTTTGACTTTGCTCATTTTTGCCTCAATTTTTAGTTTTCTACGCTTACCTTAATCTCCCCGCTATTGCGCTTATTGATGCAAATCAATTTGCCCCTCATATACCTCTAAGGTGGTAGATTGATGATTTATAACGTTTTTTGATAAGTTGTGGATTTTATTCATCTTTAGCTGAATGGTGTCAGTTCTGTGGTTTTTTTACCTTAAATAAATAAAAGGCAACGTGGGGAAGCGAGTTAGGTAAGCTAAAGGAAAGCGATATTTTTTACCGTCAAAGCGGTTAGGGCAGCAGGAGGAAGGATGACTGGGAAGAAGGTGCGAATTATCCACAGTGTGCGGCGCGTCGATCGCCCCGGTTTATGGCAGTTCAACCTGTCGCAGGGCAAGATTATCGGCATTGATGAGCAGCTAACTCAACCGCCTTCCGGCGATGAGGTGCTGGATGGGGAGGGCGGGCTGATTCTGCCACCTTTTATTGAGCCACATATTCATTTAGATACCACGCAAACGGCGGGAGAACCGGCGTGGAATCAGTCCGGCACGCTGTTTGAAGGTATAGAACGCTGGGCAGAGCGCAAGGCGTTGTTGACTCACGAAGATGTTAAACAGCGTGCCTGGCAAACGCTGAAATGGCAGATAGCCAACGGTATTCAGCATGTGCGAACCCACGTGGACGTTTCCGATCCCACCCTGACCGCGCTAAAAGCCATGCTGGAGATAAAGCAAGAAGTTAGCCCGTGGGTCGATATGCAAATCGTGGCTTTTCCGCAAGAAGGGATTTTATCTTATCCCGATGGCGAAGCCTTGCTGGAAGAAGCATTGCGTTTGGGAGCCGATGTGGTGGGTGCGATTCCGCATTTCGAATTCACCCGCGAATACGGCGTGGAATCCTTGCATAAGACCTTCGCACTGGCGCAAAAATATCAGCGGTTGGTGGATGTACACTGCGATGAAATCGATGATGAACAGTCGCGGTTTGTGGAAACCGTTGCGGCGCTGGCTCATAAAGAAGGGATGGGCGCTCGGGTCACTGCTAGCCATACCACCGCCATGCATTCCTATAATGGCGCTTATACCTCGCGTTTATTCCGGCTATTAAAGCTATCCGGCATTAATTTTGTTGCCAATCCGTTGGTCAATATCCATCTGCAAGGTCGTTTTGATACCTACCCTAAGCGGCGGGGGATTACGCGCGTTAAAGAGATGCTGGAATCAGGGATTAATGTCTGTTTCGGCCATGACGATGTTTTTGATCCCTGGTATCCGCTAGGTACTGCCAATATGTTGCAGGTGCTGCATATGGGTCTGCATATTTGCCAGCTAATGGGCTACGGGCAAATTAATGACGGGCTGAAGCTAGTGACTCACAATAGCGCCAGAACGCTGAATTTAAGCGGCTACGGTTTAGCCATTGGGCATCAGGCTAATCTGATCATTCTTCCGGCTGAAAATGGGTTTGAAGCGGTGAGGCGGCAGGTACCGGTGCGCTATTCTCTGCGTGCGGGGGAAATTATCGCGCAGACGCTGCCAGCGCAAAGCCGGATATATGTGGGAAATGAAGAACCTATTGATTTTCGTCGCGAGAAATAAAACCGCCTTCCCACGGCGCTGGCTGGGAAGGCGGTAATAATGGTGACTATTTTATGATGAGGGTAATGAGTTTATTACCGACGGTTAGTGAGTCACATGGCCGTGGCTACGGTGCTTGGTAAAGAAGCCCAGAGCCAGACACATCACGAATACGGCCAGATACAGGCCGTTAGCCGTTGCCAGCGCGGCGTGAACGCCTTTCTCTGCCACGATAGGCCCTGTGACCACGAAGGTCAGCATGGTCCCCACGGTGCCGCAGGTCAGGATAAAGTTAACCAGTTTCGGTGAGGAAACTTTGGTTTGCAGTGAGCCCAGAGTAATCAGGGTGGTGTAAATCGCGCTGGAAACAAAGCCTAGAGTCAGAATGTAGTAGCTCAGGTACTCCGGGCTTTCGGCAGACACAAACATGTACATGGCACCGGTAGCCAGTGCGGCCAGTACGGTAACGATACGTTGCAGGTCAAAGAAGCGCAGGATAAAGCTGAATACCCACATCCCGATCATGTAAGAGATCCAGAAGTTACTGACAAGCTGGCCAGCCTGACCGATGTCCATGCCGAAGGTTTTGGTCGCGTATTCCGGAACCCACTGGATAAAGCCGAGCTGGCCCAGGATGTAGCACAGGGCCGCAATCGCCAGGAACAGAACGCCGATGCCCCATTTTTCTTTCGCTACGGGTTTGCCCGCGTCGGTCGCTTTGTGGCCCAGAACCGGGAATTCGGAGAAAAGAGTCAGCACAAAAATAGCCAGGTACAACAGACCAATACAGGCGTAAACCCAATACCACTCAACGCTGCGAGCTAACAGCATCGCCGCGACTACCGGGAAAATCATCCCCGCCATACTAAAGAAGGAATCGGTAAACAGCAGGCGTGAACCGCGCTGACGGCCTTCGTACATATGGGTTACCAGGAAGGTACCAATAGACATGGTAATACCGCTGACCACCCCGAGAATAAACATGCTCGCGGAGAATATCATCAGGCTATGGCCAATCATCAAGCCAGCGATGGCAATCAGCATCAGAATAAAGCCGAAGATAAGTTGACGTTTCAGCGGGATGATTTCCATCAGCCAGGCGTTCAGGAAGATAGAGATCAGAATACCGGCGTTCAGAAAGGTAAAAGTGTTACTCATGCTGGCAATTGGCAGATTGAAATACTCTGCGATGTTGCCCATCACCATCCCAGTGACGATAACTAACGCACCGGTCAGCGCGTAAGAAAAGTAACTGATCCATGTGAGCCGAATGCGATTGCTGTTGTTCATAGATAGGGCCTGCGTGTCAGTAATAAAAGACGAGTTAGGATTAACTGGCATAGGGCTAAAACGGAACCAAACCGGTTTTCAGCGCTAAGGCGGCGAATCCTAGCACAGGCATGGCTCGTTTTTGTGACTTGTATCCGAATTTTAGTGCAATACATGAAAATTAGTGATGAAAAATGGCGAGTCATCACAAATAAAATGCGTTAATAACCACCGGATGAGCTTATCTCCAGTAAGCTCTCGCCTTTATTATGGTTCGTGTCAGCGCTATTTTTCAGTGCGGGAAAACTCAGGGTTGGAATGCTCTGAGGCCATGATATCGATATTTTATTATTCATCTGGATAAAGGGATTGTTTTGGTGAAGGGATTGACACCCTTGGGCAGCGCGTGACGTTGAGCCGGATAGGTTATCAGCGACGGCGTTTTTCTGCCTGGTTGGGGATATTCGCAATATTAATGCTGTTTATAGCGCCGATGGTGTCTATAACGCTGGCCTCTGCTCAAAACGCCGATTCAGCCGCACTGCTACCGAACATCGACACCGATGATTCGGCCATGTCTGATTATCATTCACACCCATCCAACTCTTATCATGATTCGGTAGCGATGGCGGCAATGAATCATTCCGACGTTATGCCGATGTCGAATCATTCGCCGATGATGAACCATGCGGCCTGTGATTATTGCCTGCTGCTGATCCATCTGCCGTTACTGAATGCGACGGATAAACCTGATATTCGCAGCGTGTCTTTATTGGCCGCGACGTTGCCGGTTTTGTTTATTTCAGAACCTATTGTCACCAAAGACGTTTATTCCAAATTACAGCCACGCGCCCCGCCAGTTTTTTATTCCTGATAGTGAAAATAACCAAATAACCATTCTAATGGCATGGATAAAACCTTGCCGGATGAACCTATTTCGTTTTAGGAATAATAATGTCTAACAAATATAACACCTGCAAAAAAAACAAACTGGCTTACGCCATAGCGTCCTCCTGTTCATTATTGGCTTTCAGCGCTATCAGTGCGTCTGACGTTCGCCATCAGCCTGCGTCGAATGTTGTGAATCAACCGAATGATGCCGAAGTGATTACCGTCACCGCGCCGCAGTATTCACCATTAACCATAGTGACATCGCCTAAAACGCCGCGCCAACCGGTTCCGGCCAGCGACGGTGCTGATTATCTGAAAACCATTCCCGGTTTTTCTCAGATTCGTAACGGCGGCACCAATGGTGATGTGGTATTTCGTGGGATGTTCGGTTCCCGCTTGAAGATCCTAACCGACGGTGCGGAGACGCTTGGCACCTGTCCATCGAGAATGGATGCGCCAACCTCTTATATTTCGCCAGAAAGCTACGATTTGCTGACCGTGGTAAAAGGGCCGCAGTCGGTACTGTGGGGCGCGGGAGCATCTGCGGGAACCGTGCTGTTTGAACGTGAACGACCACGCTTTGAGCAAACCGGCGTGACCGGTAATGGCAGTCTGCTGGTGGGTTCCAACGGTCGTTGGGACAAAAATCTCGACCTGAGTTTAGGCGGCGATCAGGGTTATTTGCGCATGATGGGCAATCAATCCCAAGCTGGCGACTATAAAGACGGTGTAGGCAATCGGGTGCCATCCCGCTGGGATAAGTGGAATGCCGATCTTGCCCTGGGCTGGACGCCGGATGAAGATACGCTGTTGGAAATGACGATGGGTAAAGGCGATGGCGAGGCGCGGTACGCCGGACGCGGTATGGATGGTTCTCAGTTTAAACGAGAAAGCCTGGGGCTACGTTTTGAGAAAAATCATATTGGCGAAGTGCTGGATAAAATTGAAGCCAAAATCTATTACAACTATGTCAATCATGTGATGGATAACAGTACCTTACGTACGCCACCGCATATGGCGATGTCCAGTAATCTGGATCGCCGCACCCTCGGTGGGCGCATGATGGGAACCTGGCTCTGGCAGGATATCAAACTAGAGGCCGGAGGCGATGCGCAAACCGATACTCATCGTAAAAACAATAAAACCCACTGGAGCAAAAACGCCAGTTTCACTCATTACGGCGTGTTTAGTGAGTTGACCTGGGAAATGAATGAGCAGGATAAAGCGATCGTTGGTGCTCGCCTCGATCATCATTCAGTCACTAACTATAAACGCGCTGATGAACCGGAGCGCACTGCCACGCTACCCGCCGGTTTTATCCGCCTTGAGCATAATTTGGCTGATTCGCCGGTGATGCTGTATGCAGGCATCGGTCATACCGAACGTTTCCCCGATTTCTGGGAGCTATTTTCCCCGACCTTTGGGCCTACCGGTTCTGCCAGCGCTTTTGACGGTGTGAAAAGTGAAAAAACCACCCAATTGGATATCGGCGGTCAGTATAGCGGTGAGCAGTTTAACGCCTGGGTTTCGGCCTACGCTGGGAAGGTTAATGATTTCATCCTGTTCAAATACGATCCTAAGAATCTGCGGATCAGTCAGGCAGACAATATCGACGCCACCATTATGGGCGGTGAGGCTGGGATGGCTTATGCCTTTAATGACCGTTGGAAAACCGATGCCAGTCTGGCTTATGCCCGTGGGCAAAATAATACCGACGGCCGACCATTACCGCAGATTTCACCATTAGAAGCCCGATTTGGACTGACTTATGAGAACGGTAATTGGAGCAGCACCGCGCTGTGGCGTTTGGTCAGTAGCCAGCACCGGGTCGCAATTAACGAAGGTAACGTGGTTGGGAAGGATTTTGCCAGCAGCGCCGGTTTTGGCGTACTTTCGGCCAACGTGGCCTATAAGTTTAACCCGCAGATAAAAGTGAGTACTGGTATCGATAATTTGCTGAATAAGGATTACAGCGAGCACCTTAATTTGGCGGGTAATAGCGGCTTTGGCTATTCAGCCAATACTCCGGTGAATGAGCCTGGGCGAACTATTTGGGCAAAGCTCAACGTCACTTTCTGATAGAAACGCATAGATAACCAAGGGCGTGGCGGTTTGGTTGCCGTCACGCCTGAGGCTTATTTCGGCGGTAATACGGATTCGCGGGTTATCACCGTGGGGACGAAGCTCATGGCGGGCGTTTGCGGGTTAATCAACAAACGCGTGGCGTACTGAGCCATTTCGACAATTGGAAAATGTAGGCTGGTGAGTGCCGGAGAAACAAAAGGCGCGCGTTCGCCGCTGTCGTAGCACAGCAGAGAGATATCTTGCGGAACCTGCAAATGATGCTTATTGATAGCCAGCAATGCGCCCAGAGCCATTTCTTCATTACAGCAATAGATCGCCGTCGGAGCTTGAGACTGGCGCAGCGCTTCATCCGCCCGCAGATAGCCGCTTTCCAGATCGTAAACCCCTTGCAGACAGGCGACCGGCGTTAAGTCGGCTGCGGCCATCGCATCCAGAAAACCTTGTAATCGTAATTGACTAGACTGACGTTCAGCGGAGCCGCTGATGCAGGCGATACGTTTATGACCGGCGTCGATCAAAACCTGTGTGGCAATCTGGCTGGCGCGGCGATGATCAAAGATAACGCAGCGTTCTTCCAGACCGCTTACCAGTCTGTCCAGTAACACAAAAGGGCGCTGGGTGGCCGCCAATTGTCTGAGCCGCTCATCGCTGAGGAAGCGAACGTGCAGAATTAATCCATCGCAGCGTAGGTTAAACAGTCGTTGAATAGCTTGCCATTCTTTCTCGGCGTTATCTCGCCCTTGGGTCACCAGTAATTGTTTGCCGTGAGATTCGGCTTCGGTTTGTACAAAATCCATCAACGCGCCAAAAAATCCACCACGGTAAGAGGTGGTGACTAACCCGAGAGTATTAGAGTGACTGGATGCCAATGCGCGCGCCGCAGGATTGGGGGTATAGCCCAATACGGCCACCGCTTGCTCGACTTTTTCTCGGGTCAGGGGTTTGACGTTGGTATCACCGTTGACCACGCGGGAAACCGTAGCTCGGGATACCCCGGCCAGTACCGCGACGTCTTCCAGCGTAACCATGTGCTGCTCCTGTTTTTCCAAACTTCAACCGCCAGCAAAACTGGCGGTTGAAAGCGGGTTGTTATCCCTTTACATCATTTAAACTGAGGTAAATAAGGCTTATTGGCCTCCAAAACCTCCTCTAATAGAGGCTGAGCGATACTGGCATTGGCGACCAGTGGGTTGGTGACCAGAGCCAGCAATGCGCTGCCGCGATCGCCATGGACCGCAGCCTCGATCGTTAAACGCTCATAGGCTTTCACCTGCTGAATTAATCCATGCATTGAGTCAGGTAATTGACCAAATGTCAGCGGATGTGCGCCTTGAGCATCAACGATACAGTTAGTTTCTACCACAGCATCGTCTGCTAAACCGCGAATTGCACCACGGTTTGCAGTATTCACTACTAATTGTGTGCCCAGATTATTATAAATCGACCGAATTAGCTCTAGGGCAACTTCCGAATAGAAAGAACCGCCGCGGAAACTGAGTTGCTCCGGTTTGGTATCCAGCTCTGGATCGGCATAGAGTTCGAACAGCTCTTTCTCCACCTGCATAACCTGCTCGGCACGGGTGCCGCGCTCGGCCGCTGCCGCCACTTCTTCGGTCAGCATATCCTGCGTTTGGTAGAAATAACGGTGGTATGGGCAAGGAATTGCGCCCATTGCTCGCAGGAATTCTGGTGGCCACGGCGCTTCTTTAATGTTGTTCATGGTTAGAGACGCGCCGTCGCACAGCATTTTCAGCACGTCGGCGGTCACATCTTTGCCCCGTTGCAGCACTTCATGCACCCAAACCATATGATTCAGTCCGGCAAAGCGCAGTTGAATATCTTCGTAAGGCGCGTGAAGCAGATTGGCGATCATGTGATGCATACTGATTGGTACATTACACAAGCCAATGATTTTAGCTTTGGTATAGCGGGAAACCGCTTCGGTGACGATGCCGGCCGGGTTGGTGAAGTTAATGATCCAGGCATTGGGCGCCAAACGTTCAACCCGATGAGCGATGTCCATCATCACTGGAATGGTGCGCAGCGCTTTAGCAAAGCCGCCGACGCCAGTGGTTTCCTGCCCAATCAGGTTGTATTTCAATCCCAAACGTTCATCCGTGGCGCGAGCAGGGAGCTGGCCGACACGGAATTGGGTCAGAACAAAATCGGCATCGCGAATGGCGTCATCCAGTGAGAAATGTACGCTGACCTTAACCTGCTCCAGGCCGTGGCGTGCCAGCATGCGCTCGGTGAGTGCGGCGATGATTTCGACTTTTTGACGGCCCTGTTCGACGTCAACCAGTGCTAATTCTGTCACCGGTAACTCATTGATTCGTTGAATTAAACCGTCAACTAACTCCGGCGTATAACTGCTGCCGCCACCAATAATGGCGATTTTAAACTTTTTCACTGTTGGCCTCCAAACGGCTCTGGCGAGGGTAAAGTTCGATCACGTAAA
The DNA here is from genome assembly GCF_050586585.1 of Yersinia sp. J1. Taxonomy (NCBI): domain Bacteria; kingdom Pseudomonadati; phylum Pseudomonadota; class Gammaproteobacteria; order Enterobacterales; family Yersiniaceae; genus Yersinia; species Yersinia sp. J1. The sequence continues at coordinate 11,247 of NZ_JBOBDP010000009.1, read as the reverse complement.
GATTGAATCCCACATGACCAAGGCATTGATAAATGTTGCCGGGTATAAACCAAAGCGATAAGCAATGTGCCGTTTCCTCGGTCATACCTATTAATCGAGTTGTATCTAATCGAGTTGTATCCGCTGCGCTCGCCGGTTTTTCGTCATGTATGTATCAGAGGAAGCTACGAGGAGGTTTTCGGCCAATGTCTATGGGTAGCTACTGTTTTCTACCGACAGAGATTCCGCACTAATCATCCTGTCGCCATGTCCCTCATCGCGTAACTCTGACTAGGTAAATTCAAAATGAGAGCGCTCTCATTTGTAGATGATTAACGATTAACCAAAATCAAAACGAGATGAAGCTCGCAAAAACGGCGGATGAAATGAAAATGGGTGGGCAAGGCGTGATCTGGCCTGCAAAACTATTCACTTATATTGGATGTATAAACGGCTTATTTCGGGCATTAACCGCAATTACACGAGTTTTTATCAGAAATGTCCGTTGTGTTAAGTAAATATTGGTAAATGGGTAGCGCTGAGGGGGACAGCTCTTTAGAATCAAGGCGCTTTTCCGTTGTTTGTCTCTAAGAGAAAGGAACCGTAATGTTTAAACGTACTTTAGTGACCTTCGCTACGCTGATCTCCCTGACTGCCATGGCTCCAGCCGCTTCTGCAGCCGCTGCTCCCCATGTATTGCTGACCACTTCGGCAGGGAATATTGAATTAGCGCTCGATAATCAGAAGGCACCGGTTTCCACCCAGAATTTTGTTAATTATGTTAATAGCGGATATTACAACAACACGGTTTTCCACCGTGTAATCCCAGGCTTTATGGTGCAGGGTGGTGGCTTTACTGCGGATTTGCAGCAAAAAGCGACCAATCCGCCAATCAAGAACGAAGCGGATAACGGCTTGCGTAATCTGCGCGGCACCATTTCTATGGCACGTACCGCCGATAAAGACAGCGCAACCAGTCAGTTCTTCCTGAACGTGGCGGACAATGCATTCCTCGATCACGGTCAACGTGATTTTGGTTATGCGGTATTTGGCAAGGTAGTAAAAGGCATGGATGTCGTCGATAAAATATCGCAAGTGCAAACGGAAAATATCGGGCCGTACCAAAACGTGCCGGTTAAACCAATTACCATCCTGTCAGCCAAAGTTTTACCTTAGTTCTCGACACCCCGTTGCTGTAATAACTAGCCGCGGGGTTTTCACTACTCTCAGCGTTAATTCCGTCCAATCATCCCTTTCTTAGCATCGAATTAAGCGCGACTCTCACCGCTTTTTTAGTCCTCATTATTGCCACATCTTTGCTGTATATTAACCCAACTTGGTTAGGGATAACGTTGGCCGGAATAGAATCCATATTGGGATAGCCCAGGAATCACCACAATAGTATCTGAGTAATTAGCCGAGCAGGGTTGTATGGATTATTTTCTGCGGTGACAAGGTAGTTAATTGACTATGAATCAGGATATTAAAGATCGTCGGCCAATACGTGCCAGAAATACAGCGTGGGCGACGACCTTCGCCAGAGTATTACAACAGCGCGGCGCAACGCCCAACGGCATTTCCCTCTTTAGCATTCTCTTTTCTGCATTGGCTGGGCTCAGTTTCTTCTGCGCTTTTCGTCAGGATTCAGCGCTGGTCAGCGGCCTATTGCTTATCGCCGCGGCTTTCATGATTCAGGCTCGGTTAATCTGCAATTTATTAGACGGCATGGTCGCGGTAGAAGGCGGATTACGAAGCCCTGTGGGCGCGGTATATAACGATTTACCGGATCGCATCTCCGATACTTTGATTTTAATTGGCGTGGGCTACGGTTTAACCGCTTTTACCGATGCAATAACGCTAAGCTGGGCCGCAGCACTATTCGCCGCAATGACGGCCTATGTCCGCGTTTTGGGCGGTAGCTGCGGTTTAGCTCAACAATTCAGTGGGCCAATGGCTAAGCAACACCGCATGGCTCTGTTAACCCTCGGCACAGTGATTGCCGCAGTTGTGCCTGCCTATAACCAATGGATTTTATATCTCTGCCTGTGGATTATTGGCCTCGGGACCATTGTTACCGCGATTTTACGTACCCGCGCGGTAATGAATGAACTCCAGCGGAAGGAATTGCCACCTAATGATTAAATTTCCTTTTATTCTCAGTAGCAAACTGGTGGCGACCATTCTGGTGTCTTTATGCCGTTTGCTGACCGGAATTCGAGCTCGCTGGCTTGCTCCGTTACCAGATAAACAGGTCAGAATTTACTATGCCAATCATTCCAGTCATTTAGATGGGCTGGTGATCTGGGCGAGCATGCCGCGCCATTTGCGCAGTCAGGTTCATCCAGTGGCAGCAGCGGATTATTGGTCGAAAACACGGTTACGCCGTTATCTGGCGAAGTATGTTTTTCACGCGGTGCTGGTGGAGCGCCGTACGGTGGAGGGTCGCGCTGAAGCGCGTAAAAATCCGCTGACGCCGCTATTGGAAACGTTGGAGAACAATCAGTCGCTAATTTTATTCCCTGAAGGCACGCGCGGTGATGGAGAAAATATTCAAAGCTTTAAAAGTGGGATTTATCACTTGGCTCGCCAATGCCCAGACGTCGAATTAGTTCCCGTGTGGCTGGAAAACCTCAATCGCGTATTACCGAAAGGTTCCAAACTGGTGGTGCCTTTTATTTGCTCAGCGACCTTTGGCGTACCGGTGACAGGCTTGCAGGCGGGAGAAGATAAAGCGGCTTTTCTGGCGCGAATTAAAGCGGCACTAGAGGAAATGGCACCATGATGGCGTTTGATAATGAATTAAAATTGCTGCTGTGCGGTTTATTCGGTTTATTGACGATCGCCAGTTTGATTGGCTTTATTCTTTCCCGCGTGAACGTTTCTCCTGCGGCACGTAGCACTATTTTAAACCTGAATGCCCGCATTCGAGCCTGGTGGTTGATGTGTATTATTTCCGTGCTGGCGATGGCGCTGGGCACTATTGGTTCTGTGGTGTTATTTGCTCTGATGTCATTTTTTGCCCTGCGAGAATGCATCACTCTTACGCCAACCCGACGCGGCGATCATGAAGCGCTGTTTTGGTGTTTCTTCATTATGCTGCCGGTACAGTATTTATTGGTTGGTATGGAAGCCTACGGGATATTTGCGGTATTTATCCCGGTTTACGCTTTTCTGTTTATTCCAACCCGCATTGCTTTATCCGGTGATACCCAGCATTTCCTCGAGCGAACGGCGAAAATTCAGTGGAGCATGATGATTGCGGTTTACTGTATTAGCCACGCGCCAGCGCTGCTGATGCTGAATATTCCCGGCTATGAAAATCAAAATATCAAACTGCTGCTGTTTTTGATGATAGTGGTGCAGCTTTCGGACGTTCTGCAATATGTATTCGGTAAGCTTTTTGGCAAACGTCCTATTGTGCCGAAATTAAGTCCGAATAAAACTGTGGAAGGTTTTATCGGCGGAATTCTCAGCGCCAGCCTGATTGGCGCCAGTTTATGGTGGGCGACGCCGTTTAGCTTCTGGCAGGCCGGATTAATCTCGTTGCTGATTACCTTATTGGGCTTTGCCGGCGGCTTGTGTATGTCGGCGATCAAACGAGATCGCGGAATTAAAGATTTCGGCGCCATGATTGAAGGGCACGGTGGCATGATGGATCGTATTGATTCTTTATGTTTTGCCGCTCCGGTGTTTTTCCATGTGGTACGGTATTTTTATAGCTAGATACCTTACTCGCAAGCGGGGGGCTGCAGTTTGGCAAACAGAGGATGTTACTGAGATTCGCGCCTATAATTTCGGCATAAAGCTATCGTTTCTGAATAAAATCGTTTCAGAATAAAAAAGGTGAAGGCAAATGAGTGAGCAGCCGTTAGTCATTGCTAAAACTGGAGGCCGAACCGCTTCTGCAACCGGTGAGCTGGCGATTTTGCCGGCTTTGGCCAACCGGCATGGTTTGATTACCGGCGCTACAGGCACCGGTAAAACGGTGACATTGCAAAAAATGGCCGAGCAATTCTCCCGCATTGGCGTACCGGTATTTTTAGCCGATGTGAAAGGTGATTTGTCCGGTATTGGTGCCGAAGGCGCGGGATCTGAAAAACTCTTGGCTCGTTTGGCTGCGATTGGCGTCAATGACTGGGAGCCGCAGGCTTGCTCGATTATTCCGTGGGATATCTTTGGTGAAAAAGGGCATCCGGTTCGGGCAACGATTTCCGATCTTGGGCCTTTGCTGCTAGGCCGTTTGTTAGATCTGAACGATGTGCAAAGCGGCGTGCTGCAATTGGTATTTAAAATTGCCGATGACAGAGGCTTATTGCTGTTGGATATGAAAGATTTGCGCGCCGTGGTGCAGTTTGTGGGAGATAACGCCAAAGATTTCCGCACTCAGTACGGCAATATCTCGCCGGCTTCTATCGGGTCGATTCAGCGCGGTTTATTGACCTTGGAGCAGCAGGGGGCGAACCAGTTCTTCGGTGAACCCATGCTGGATATTCAGGATTTAATGCGAGTAGATAGCAATGGGCGGGGGATTATCAACCTGCTGGCTGCGGATAAGCTGATTAATCAGCCGAAACTCTATTCCATTTTCCTGCTGTGGTTGCTGGCGGAACTGTTTGAGCAGTTACCAGAAGTGGGTGATGTAGAGAAACCAAAGCTGGTGTTCTTCTTTGACGAAGCTCATTTGCTGTTCAACGATGCGCCAACGGCGTTGCTGGACAAAATTGAACAGGTGGTGCGCTTAATTCGTTCAAAAGGCGTGGGAATTTACTTTGTTACGCAAAATCCGCTAGATATTCCCGATAAAATTCTCGGCCAGCTTGGTAATCGGGTGCAGCACGCTTTACGCGCGTTCACTCCTCGCGATCAGAAAACGGTAAAATCGGCAGCGCAAACGATGCGAGCCAATCCGGCTTTTAGCGCGGAACAAGCCATAACCGAATTGGGCGTGGGTGAGGCTTTAGTCTCTTTTCTCGATGAAAAGGGACGGCCAAACGTCGTGGAGCGGGCGATGGTGATAGCGCCGCAATCGAAAATGGGTGCTTTAGATGATGCCGCTCGAAATCATGCGCTGAATCATTCGCCATTGTACGGTCGTTATGAGGAAATGGTGGATCGTGAATCCGCCTATGAAAAACTGGCCGCAGACGGTTTTTCTACGGTTGGACAGGCTGCCGAAGCGGGCAAAACTGTGCCGTCATCGCCTAATGAACCGGCAGCTGGCGGTGGGCTGATGGCTGGATTGAACGATTTGCTGTTTGGTTCTACCGGCCCGCGCGGCGGCAAGCGTGATGGTATTGTCCAAACTGCGGCTAAAAGCATGGCGCGAGATTTGGGGCGGCAAATTTTGCGCGGTGTATTGGGTTCGATTACCGGTGGCCGTAAACGCTAGGTTTTGCGACAAACTCATCAACGAATGACGTGAAAATCAGTAAGATGGCAGGGTCATGATTTAGGTTGGATTGAAAATGCTATTACTGATTGATAACTACGATTCGTTTACTTACAACCTTTACCAGTACTTTTGCGAATTGGGTACAGAGGTGCTGGTAAAGCGTAATGATGAACTGCAACTCTCTGATATAGAAGAACTCGCGCCTTCCCATCTGGTGATTTCGCCCGGCCCCTGTACGCCGAACGAAGCCGGTATCTCGCTGGCGGCGATCGGTCATTTTGCCGGCAAAATGCCGATTCTAGGCGTGTGTTTGGGGCATCAGGCGCTGGGGCAAGCTTTGGGTGCCAGCATCGTGAGAGCGCGTCAGGTTATGCACGGGAAAACCACGGCTATTAACCATAATAACCAGGGTGTCTTCCGTGGATTAAATCAGCCACTTACTGTGACTCGCTACCATTCTCTGGTTATCGCGCCAGAAACGCTGCCAGATTGCTTTGAAGTGACGGCGTGGACCGAGCGAAACGGTGCGTTCGATGAAATTATGGGGATACGCCACCGCACGCTTCCGCTGGAAGGCGTGCAATTTCATCCGGAAAGCATCCTCAGCGAGCAAGGTCATCAGCTGCTGGATAATTTTCTTAAAAATTAATGCATTACGATTGTTTTCGTGTTCGTAGCGTTTTTTGTTTGCCTGTTTGTGATTTTTTATGCATATTTTGTGATTATATTTTCACTAATGGCGAGCGGTATCAGCGCGTATCATCAAGGCGGACAGCGGAATGACAGAAAAATCAGCGGTAAATCGGAGCACGTTTGATCGAGTGATTCTACCGGTTTATGCACCAGCTCAGTTTATTCCCGTTAAAGGAAAAGGCAGTCGGGTCTGGGATCAGCAAGGCAATGAATATATCGATTTTGCTGGCGGAATTGCGGTCACGGCTCTAGGCCATTGCCATCCAGCGTTGGTTGCTGCGCTGCATCAGCAAGGGGAAGCCTTGTGGCATACCAGCAACGTTTTCACCAATGAACCCGCATTACGCCTGGCTGAGAAGCTGATTGACGCTACCTTTGCCGATCGGGTGTTCTTCGCCAACTCCGGTGGCGAGGCCAATGAAGCCGCTTTCAAACTGGCGCGCCACTACGCCATTGAGCGCCATAGTCCGTATAAAACCAAGATTATCGCTTTCCATAATGCTTTTCACGGACGCACGTTGTTCACCGTATCCGTCGGTGGGCAACCTAAATATTCCGACGGTTTTGGCCCAAAACCCGCTGATATTATCCACGTGCCTTTCAACGATTTAGCCGCAGTAAAAGCGGTGATGGACGACCATACCTGCGCCGTCGTATTGGAGCCGATTCAGGGAGAAGGCGGCATCACCGCAGCGGATCCGGTATTCATGCAGGGGCTGCGTGAACTGTGCGATCGTCATCAGGCATTGTTGGTATTCGATGAGGTTCAAAGTGGCATGGGACGCAGCGGCAAGCTGTTCACCTATATGCACTACGGCATTACGCCGGATATCCTGACCACGGCGAAGGCGCTGGGTGGTGGTTTCCCAATCAGCGCAATGCTGACAACGGAGGAAATTGCCTCGGTGATGACCGTTGGCACCCACGGTACGACTTACGGGGGTAATCCTTTGGCCTGTGCAGTGGCAGAAGCGGCGCTGGATGTGATTAATACCCCACAGGTGTTAGATGGCATAGCGCAGCGTCACGACCTGTTTGCGGAGGCATTAACGGCTATCGGGAAGCAATACGATCTGTTCACCGATATTCGCGGGATGGGATTGCTTATCGGCGCTGAGCTGAAGCCACAGTATCATGGGAGGGCGCGTGATTTCCTGACCGCAGCAGCGGCCAACGGATTGATGATTTTAAACGCCGGGCCGAATGTGCTGCGTTTTGCACCATCGTTAGTGATTGAATTAGAAGACATCGAGCAGGGTATGGCGCGATTTGCGCAGGCTGTTGCCGCAGTTCTAGACGCTGAATAACGGCAAGTCGCCGCTTTGTTGCGTGGTCATCACAGAGACAGTATGGATCGGCTTGGCGTTGGGCAACTGCAAGATGTGCATCTCCAAAAGTTAGTCAGTGGCGTCCTGTAATTAGGACGCCTCATCAGCCCGGTAATTTATTCCTCAATTATGTTCCGCTAGTGTTTTTTTAAACACTCAGCTATCCCGAAGCTTTCTGCTCAGCCAAATGCCATGATGTGGTCGTTGTCGCCAGGCTAAAGACGAGATGGTGTGCATCACGCTTAGATGGGACAAAATGCGCCTGAGATGGCGTTCCATTTCGGTGATTGGCATATCCGGATGTAGCTCTGGTGGACGCATAAAGCTATTTTCGCTGCTCGGCCCGTCGTATTCCAACCGCTGCTGACAGCTTTGCAACGCAATTTCACAGCGCTGTAAATACTCTTCCGCCAGTTTCTCAGTCAGCATGTAATGATCCCGCGCCAGAATTGTCATCGCGTTGATATGCTCGACGATAAACTGGCTGTGAGTCACCCACAGACGCATATCGGCCAGATAACGGGAGTTAAAGCCCGGTTCCTGCATTGCCTGATTAAGGGAAGTAAACACCGCGTTATGTGCCTGATTAACCTGCATTCGTTCATTTGCCAGCTCGCCAAGGTTAGGCGTCTTTTTGAGTAATAACTGCAGGATATTTTGATCGCTTTCCAGTGCCTGATGAGCGTTTTTACGCAGCAGACCGCTTTGCCATTGCGGCCACAGCCAGATGGTGCTCCCAAAGGCCAGCGCACAGCCAATCAGAGTATCAATCAGGCGCGGAACCAGAAAATGCAGGCCATTGAGTGCCAGCAGTTGCAACGTATACACGGCGGTAATAGTCAGCCCAATGACCGCCAGGCCGTAGTTTTTCCGCAGAACCAAATACGCGGCTAGCGTGATAAACAGCATAATGGTCAGCGTGGTACCTTGTGGAAGCTGAAGTTGCAGCAGACCGGCTGCAATAACCAGCCCGACCAACGTTCCCAAGGCTCTGTGCTGAATTCTTACCCGCGTCGCGTTATAACCGTTTTGGGTGACCAACATCACGGTCAATAAAATCCAGTAGGGTTTAGGCAGATTAAATGCCATTCCCAAACTGCTGCCGACGGCTAGCGTAACGGCCAGACGGCCGGCATTACGCAGCGCGACGGATTTAAACGAAAGATAACTGGCGAGCGCTGGCCAGAACGGCAACCGGTGTTGGTCCGACATTAAATCTCGCCGATAGAGCGGCCGTTGGTTACGCAGCAAGCGCGCGATGCGACGGAAATGATAATAACAAAACTGGCCAACCGGATTATCCGGGTGCTGTCCGGCGATTTTTTCCAGCGCTGCCAGCTCGTTGGTCATGGTAAAACGCTGTAATTCATGGCGGTGATACAGAAGATTATCAGCGACGACCCGCAAACGATGAGCAATGACCTGCGCATTCCGCCGGATGACCGCTTCTGCATGGCTTTGTTCCACCAGTTTTTGCACTTCTTCCGGTTGGTGCAGACTGACAGTAATGTGCTCCTGCAAATCCAGCGCCACCTGAAACATTAATCGTAGCCGCTTTTGCTCCCTTTTATGAGTATGAGGAAGCATATTAAGTTGCTGATAAAGCTGGGTTATTAAATCCATTACGCCCTGCTGGCGTTGTAGCAACGGCGGCAATGCGGTTTCCGGATCGATATGTTGAGTCAGCAAACTGTATTTGGCTTCTAAATAATCGGCTAACTGGCGATATAGCTGGCTCAGGGTTTCTCGCATCGGCTGTTCTTTCCACAGGCGGAACCACAGGCCGGTAAATAGCCCGTACCAGGCGGTGCCAACGATGAAAAGTAGCGGAGTGTGCCAAATTGGGAAGCGGCCAATCATGCTTAGTGTGAATATCGCAGCGACTAGCGCAGCGGGCAATAAACGGGCGTGCAGGGGGCTGATGGCTCCGTTAACGCCTAAAATGAGAGTCAGGCCAAACATAATCAGGGGGAGGGGAATATGCCACAGCAGGAATTGTTGAATCAGAAAACTGCTGAGGGCGAATAAAGTTCCGCCAACGACTAAGCGTTTGGTGAAGTGCTTATGGGGGGTATCTAGGCCAGCGATATTGCAGCAGGCAGGGACTAAGGAAAATAACAGGCCAAGCTGCAAATTACCGAGCAACAAAGCGATAGCCACAGGCAAACACAGCACCAGCGTTTGCCGTAATGCATAGTTTACTTCAGGGTGGTAAATCAGCCGACGCCACATCAGGTCAATATCCGTCGTCCATATGCAGACAAAGAAAAAACCGGTGCCATGTTAAGCACAGGGAACCGGTTTTTTTAGGTAATTAACGGGTGCCGTAAACGACAATCGTTTTACCATGCGCAGAGATCAGGTTTTGATCTTCGAGCATTTTCAGGATTCGACCGACGGTTTCGCGGGAGCAGCCAACAATCTGGCCAATTTCCTGGCGAGTAATCTTAATCTGCATCCCATCTGGGTGTGTCATTGCATCAGGCTGTTTTGCCAGATTAAGCAGCGTTTGCGCGATACGCCCGGTCACATCAAGGAAAGCAAGGTTGCCCACTTTCTCGGATGTAATTTGCAGGCGATTCGCCATCTGCGAAGACAGACGCATCAAGATATCTGGATTAACCTGAATCAGCTGACGGAATTTTTTGTAAGAAATTTCAGCCACTTCACAGGCGGTTTTTGCACGAACCCAAGCACTACGTTCTTGGCCTTCTTCAAATAATCCAAGTTCACCGATGAAATCCCCCTGGTTTAAATAGGAGAGAATCATTTCTTTACCTTCTTCATCTTTGATCAGAACCGCAACGGAACCTTTCACGATGTAGTAAAGCGTTTCGGCTTTTTCACCCTGGTGAATCAGCGTACTCTTCGATGGATACTTGTGAATATGGCAATGAGACAGGAACCATTCGAGAGTTGGGTCTGTTTGTGGCTTGCCGAGAACCATTCGCTGTTATCCTCTGTTGTTATCGCTGCCTAACTTAACAGGGCTCAGAGTTCCCTGTACGGCGTGTTTATAAAATACACTTTCTATTAGCATATTAATTTGCTCAACTACCGAAAGGTATAGCCAATATACATCTCAGATAGAGACCCTTCACTGAGTCTTGATCTCTACCCTTTTTATTCTAAGAAACATCTCTTCGGCTCTGTTTGTAGCACAGGATGAGGCCAGTGTCTTGTGTTGTATCGCTTCAGCATGATGAGGGTCTGGTTACATTGCCACTTTATGAATGAAAGAGTAGTCTGATTCGGAAAAACTAATAGGGAGTGACGGGTATGCAGGCACGAGTAAAATGGGTTGAAGGTCTGACTTTTTTGGGTGAATCCGCCTCTGGTCATCAGGTTTTAATGGATGGTAACGCCGGAGATAAAGCCCCAAGCCCGATGGAAATGTTGCTGATGGCGGCCGGTGGCTGTAGCGCTATCGATGTGGTGTCCATTTTGCAAAAAGGGCGCAACGATGTGCACGACTGCGAAGTAAAATTGACCTCCGAGCGTCGGGAGGAAGCCCCTCGCCTGTTTACCTTGATTAACCTGCATTTTGTCGTCAGTGGTAAAGATTTGACCGAAAAAGCCGTCGAGCGAGCCGTTGAGCTTTCCGCGGAGAAATACTGCTCGGTAGCCCTGATGTTGGGTAAGGCTGCCAAAATCACCCACAGTTTTGAAATTCGCTCTCTAACCTGACCATATTTATCAACGCCCGGTTTATTCGCTCCGGGCGTTGTATTTATAGGATTCATATACGTACAGAATTGCTTGTATCACTGCCTGTTTATCCGGAAACTGCTACTCAAAGACTCAAAGACTCAAAGACTCAAAGACTCAAAGACTCAAAGACTCAAAGACTCAAAG
>NZ_JBOBDP010000008.1:0-139472 GCF_050586585.1 Yersinia sp. J1 | reverse complement strand
CCTCTTTTAGGGGCGTAGTTCAATTGGTAGAGCACCGGTCTCCAAAACCGGGTGTTGGGAGTTCGAGTCTCTCCGCCCCTGCCAAATAAATAACCCTTCGCGAAAGCGAGGGGTTTTTTATTTGGATCAAACAAATAAAAGCTACACTTTTGCAGTTATTATCCATTACCCTGACCTCCTGACCTCCTGACCTCCTGACCTCCTGACCTCCTGACCTCCTGACCTCCTGACCTCCTGTTATTGTCTGATTTTCATTCGTATCCCGCCGAAGTAGCCCTCATTTTCTCGTTAAATATATTAAATAATCTTAAAATTCAAAGAGCCAGTGTTAATTAATTACATTTTTAAGGCCAATTTCGTACAGCACATTGTTAATTTATAGTGGAATTCTACTTATTATCACTACAATAACTTGTATATAGAATTAATTAATAATCTGCATTTGTCTCTCTTCAATAAAGATTGAATCAATTCTGACCCACTCAGATTGTTTATGAATTCTCTGCTTATTTTTTGAATAATATAGAAATGTTACCTGTCACCTTGAGATGATAGTGCCGTGAAGGAACCCTGTGATAAGAAAATTGACACCAATGTTTGCAGCTGGTGTGGTAACGACTATATGCACTGCAGGTCAGGTTGTTTCTCAGTCGTGATTTTTTTAACGTCGGTTTCAAAGAGACAGGGTGTTTGTGGAAACGAAAGTATTTACATAATGATAGAAAACGAGGCATTACGCTTACAATTGTCGATATATGGCGAGGCGAGGAAGCCGGATTAAAACGGCAATATTCTTATTATTCAATCACTTATGCGGGAAATATCTGTTCAGGTCTATTGCGAATAGTAATGCACAAAACAATATTAAACAGTCTGTTATGGATAGTTTGGTATCAGCAACAAGTCAGTTGAGTATTGCCTTTAGGTGCAATCAGATTGGTCTGTCGTTCATTGGTTCCCAGTTCGTTATTCCCATGATTGGATAGCTTGGTTGCACTGTATTCACTATAGAAACTATTTTACACCCTTAGCAATGATTATGCTGTTAGCCGCGGCTTTGGTATTTTTCCCCGTATTTTGGGCGCCACGTTTGCGCGATTGATGGAAATAGTCGCTCTGGAATGGGGAGATTCGTACGGATACAAATACATCAGTACAGAGGTCTATATGCTATCCAGAATGCTCGCTAGATTATCTGAAATTACTTTCACTTCCTGCCATCTCGATAGGCTAAGCGTTGTTTCTCAGCGAAGCAGAATAGAATGTGTTCGCAGCGATGGTGATAGATGGCAACCTAATTAACTAGGGTGTTGGCACGCTGTTTAGCGTGCTGATTTAGAACTTAATCCTGGGTTATGTTCTCTTTCGCGGTACTGTCGGTTCATGGTGGGGAAGATGACCATTGCCGTTCTGTCATTGCGCTTTATTGCCGCCCAGAAGGCAATGAGAGCTTTTTATATGATTCCGCAATCATGGGCTAAGCGTTTCTCGATTAACTCCGTGTGGCCCCTTCAGTGGCGTTATTCATCGGAGTTTTTAATAATTGGCGGATTAATATCTGCTGATCGCTATTTTGTAGCCACACCGCGTACATAGGCCTCACTATTGCGGGGATCTCCGGGTTAGCAACAAGCTGCGGGTAATCTTTTTGCCAATGCTCAGGTAAAAATGCACAGCCGCCAGTCGTGTCTAAGAGTTGTCGCGTCAAATGGGCAGAAGTCGTTGTCAGAACTGGCATTTGCTCATGGTCTAACAGGCGATTTTCCTGTTGATGAAAATCTGCCCCCCACTCCAGTTTTATATACGGCATTTCTTCGGTTTTATCTTGCTGACCTGATGAAAAAAGCCGCAATGAAAAATTCCCTAACAGTTGGCTGGCTAATTCGTCCATTTTGGGCGGCTCGGTAGTGATTAAAAGGTCGAGTTGCCGTTCATGCAATTGCTTCACTAAAGACTGGCGTAACGCAATACGAGCTTCGAGTCGCAGCCCTTCTCGTTGGAGATAGAGTGTCTGTAACCATGGAGTGAGATAGGCTTCCCATAGTGATGCCGTTGCGCCAATCGATAGCTCAGTATGCTGAAGAGAGTGTATGACCTCCTTCTTGGCCAACTGCCAGGTATTCATCAAGGTTTCTGCGTAGGGCACCAAACGTTCGCCGGCTGGCGTCAGACGAATATTATTCCGGTGGCGAGTGAATAAACTTGCACCTAATTGATTTTCCAACTGACGGATTCGAAAACTCACTGCTGACTGTGTTAAGTATAAAGATTCCGCTGCGCGGCCAAAGTGGCGGGTTCTACTGACCTCCAAAAAGGTTTTCAGTAATTCGGTGTCCACACCTATCTCCAATTTTTTTTGTCGTTAAGATTTAAATGTTTTGTTTTACACGATGTCAAGCCTATCTAATACTCCGCGCCATAAACAGCACGACCATGACAGAATTAGGAGCGTGTCAGATGGCGGATAGCTTCATCACAACCAATCGTTTTTTTGATAACAAACACTATCCTCGCGGGTTCTCGCGTCACGGTGATTTCACCATTAAAGAGGCGCAATTGCTAGAGCGCCATGGCTATGCTTTCAACGAGCTGGATTTAGGCAAACGTGAGCCAGCAAACGAAGAAGAGCAACTGTTTGTTGCCGTTTGTCGTGGCGAGCGCGAGCCTGTTAGCGATGCGGAAAAAGTGTGGTCCAAATACATCACCCGAATCCGGCGTCCAAAGCGCTTCCATACGCTGTCTGGCGGTAAACCGCAGGCAGATGCAACGGAAGACTATGTCGATAGCGATGACTAATAGAAATGGGGCGAAAGCCCCATTTTTACGTCAACGCTTTGTGTAGCTGTAACAGTAAACGATCCATACAACGATAGCTCAAGGCTTCAGAAATGTGTGGCTTTTGAATGTCATCCTGTTGTGCCAAATCGGCCAGCGTGCGCGCGACTTTCAAAATTCTATGCCAGGCTCGTACGGATAAACCGAGCTTCAGCAGCACTTGTTCAAGAAATTGTGCGTCTTGCGGCGTGACCGCACAAAATCGAGCAACCTCTTTGCTGTTGAGTTGGGCATTTATCTTTCCTGAACGATGCAATTGTTTTTCTCTTGCCTGTAATACTCTCTGCCTGACGGTTGCGCTATCTTCCCCGCTATTTTTTTGCATCCTCAATAAACCTTTCGGTAGCAATGGCACTTCAATGGATAAATCAAATCTATCGAGGAATGGGCCGGATAATTTGGCAAGGTAACGCAGTATTTGCTGTGGCTGTGCGCGATTGTGTCGCCCCTGATAATGTCCACTGGGGCTGGGGTTCATCGCGGCGATAAGCTGTATTTTGGCCGGGAAACACACTTTTGCCGTTGCTCGCGAGATAACCACTTCGCCAGATTCTAAGGGTTCCCGTAATGAGTCCAGTACCTTGCGCTCGAATTCAGGCAGTTCATCCAAAAATAACACGCCGTTGTGTGCCAGCGAGATCTCTCCGGGACGAGGTATGGAACCGCCGCCAATTAACGCTGCCATTGATGCACTATGGTGTGGTGATCTAAATGGGCGCTTGCACCAATGCGTGGGAGCCTGATGCCCTTGCAGTAAGCTGGCTACGGTGGCAGTTTCCAGTGCTTCCTGATTGCTTAAGGGTGGCAGTAAACCATTTAATCGGCTGGCTAACATCGTTTTCCCGGTGCCAGGTGGCCCAAGTAACAGTAAGTTATGTCCTCCGGCAGCGGCGACTTCCAGTGCGCGTTTAGCCTGTTGCTGGCCGATAATATCCTGCAGGTCGAGTGTGTTATCCCATTCCTGCCAATCACTTGCTTGTTTTGGGGAGGAAAGTGAGCCTTCTCCACGCAGAAAACCGCAAACAGCCAGAAGATGCTCTGCAACCAAACTGTTTCCTTTGACGATTAAGCCAACTTCCATTTCATTGGCGCAGGGCAGTATTAACAGACGAGAGGCGCCTGTACTGGCCAGAGCGGCTGAAATAGCGCCGCTAACGCTGCGTAAACCGCCTGACAGGGCGAGTTCACCAAGAAACTCATATTGACCTAGCTTATCTACGGGGATCTGCTCTGAGGCTGCGAGGATGGCTAAGGCTATTGGCAAATCGTAGCGACCACCTTCTTTGGGTAAGTCTGCTGGCGCCAGACTGACGGTAATCCGTTTAGCCGGAAAGGTAAATCCACTGTTTAATAAGGCGCTACGTACCCTATCCCGCGCTTCTTTCACCGTTGTTTCGGGTAATCCGACTAATGTCAGCCCCGGTAACCCGTTGCTAATGTGCACTTCAACGGTGACTGGAGGTGCTTGTACGCCAATGGAAGCGCGGGTATGGATGACGGCCAGTGACATAGTTTTCCCCCTTCTGATGTTTGGTATCTTGCCGAATTGAGTTTTTTTGTCATTAGGGTGGTGTTTAGCCTGCGAGAAGGCGCGAAAACTATCGTTTTGATTACGAGGGAAGACATGAATTTTGCGTGGCCTATCGTAAAAACGTCTCGGTTATGAAGAAATTTCAGGCTCAGTGCAAAAGTATCTCTGACATTTTTTTAAGCATGGGGACGTTAAGCGTAAATTTTCTGTATAAAAATCAGGGAAAGAAATATCGGTTTTATCGTTTGATAATTAACACAATTATTGCAATTGTAGTCTTGGGTCACAAAATGACTTTTTAAAAAAATATTGTCATAGCGATAATAACTGTGATAACTCTGTAGGTATTCGTTCGACAACAGACATGTGAACAACCGATTATGAAAGCTTTCGTCCAAGTGATTAACCTAGTCCTAATTAGCGTGGTGGTGATTATTATCCCACCGTGCGGGGCTGCACTTGGACGAAGAAAGGCATAAAAATCAAGCCTTAATCACAAGAGAACCCCCGCACCGAAAGGTCCGGGGGTTTTTTATTGGCCGGTAAAAAGACGCGGTGAACGTAAAATGCACAACAGAATAAAATCCTGTGTCGCTCGCAAAAGTTCGGGGAAATAACTATGAATGGTGCTCAGTGGGTGGTTCAAGCGCTACGTGCGCAAGGGGTAGAGACGGTATTCGGCTATCCGGGTGGGGCAATTATGCCAGTCTACGATGCCTTGTATGACGGTGGCGTTGAACATCTACTGTGTCGCCATGAGCAAGGGGCAGTAATGGCTGCCATCGGTTATGCTCGTGCAACCGGAAAGGTCGGGGTGTGCATCGCCACTTCAGGCCCCGGAGCCACTAACTTGATCACAGGTCTGGCAGATGCGTTATTGGATTCTGTTCCGATTATCGCTATCACCGGTCAGGTGGGTTCTGCCTTAATCGGCACCGACGCTTTTCAGGAAATTGATGTGCTGGGGCTGTCTTTGGCCTGTACCAAACACAGTTTTCTGGTTGAGTCTTTAGACGCGTTGCCGGGCATTATGGCTGAAGCCTTTGCCATCGCCAGTAGCGGTCGCCCTGGGCCGGTTTTGATTGATATTCCGAAAGATATTCAGTTAGCCGTCGCAGAGTTACATCCGCATTTGCTGTCGGTGGAAGAACACTATCTGGATTCCAGTGCCGAACGCCAGCAGGCTTATGACATGTTAAGTGCGGCCAAACAACCGATCGTTTATGTCGGTGGTGGCGTAGGTATGGCACAGGCGGTGCCTGCCTTGCGAGCGTTTATCGCTGAAACCGGGGTTCCCGCCGTAGTGACTTTGAAGGGTTTGGGTGCCCCTGACGCTGAGCATCCTTGCTATTTAGGCATGCTGGGTATGCACGGCACTAAGGCAGCCAATCTGGCGGTGCAGGAGTGCGATTTGTTGATCGCCGTCGGAGCACGTTTCGATGATCGAGTGACCGGTAAGTTGAACGCGTTCGCGCCGAAAGCCAAAGTTATTCATATGGATATCGATCCGACGGAGTTGAACAAACTGCGGCAGGCTCACGTTGCTTTGCAGGGTGATTTGAAAACCTTGCTTCCCGCGTTGCAGCAACCTCTGGACATCCAGCCGTGGCGCGATGAAGTTATTGCGTTGAAGCAGCAGCATAGCTGGCGTTATGACCATCCGGGGCAAGCAATTTATGCGCCGCTGTTACTGAAACAGATTTCCGATCGTAAAGGGCCTGAAACCGTTATCACTACCGATGTCGGTCAGCATCAAATGTGGACTGCACAGCATATGAGTTTTACCCGTCCGGAAAACTTCATCACTTCTAGCGGGTTGGGCACGATGGGCTTTGGTGTTCCGGCGGCCGTCGGTGCGCAAATGGCTCGTCGGGACGACATGGTTATCTGCGTGTCCGGCGATGGCTCCTTTATGATGAATGTTCAGGAGCTGGGAACGATAAAGCGCAAACAGCTGCCGCTGAAGATCGTTTTGTTGGATAACCAGCGTTTGGGCATGGTTCGACAGTGGCAGCAGCTGTTCTTTGATGCCCGCTACAGTGAGACCAACTTATCCGATAACCCCGATTTCATCACTTTGGCCAGCGCTTTTGATATTCCCGGCCAACGTATCACCCGCAAAGACCAAGTCGATGCCGCATTGGACGCTCTGTTTAACAGTACCGGCCCGTACCTGCTTCAGGTTTCCATCGACGAACTCGAAAATGTCTGGCCGTTAGTTCCGCCGGGCGCAGGTAACGAAACCATGCTGGAGAAAATTTCATGATGCAACATCAGCTCTCGATCCAAGCCCGCTTCCGCCCTGAAATGTTAGAGCGCGTATTGCGAGTGGTGCGCCACCGCGGCTTTCAGGTTTGTGCTATGAATATGTCGCCTATCCTTAATAACGAAAATATTAATATCGAGCTGACCGTTGCTAGCCAACGTTCGGTAGATTTACTGTCTTCTCAGTTGAATAAGTTGTTGGATGTTGCGAGTGTAGAAATCCAGCAGACCAATACATTACAAATACGCGCCTGAGGCGCTAGAAGGAAAGTACAGAATGACTAAGAAAGCTGATTACATTTGGTTTAACGGCGAAATGGTTCCGTGGGCAGAAGCCAAAGTTCACGTAATGTCTCATGCGTTACATTACGGAACATCAGTCTTTGAAGGTGTCCGTTGCTATGAAACCAAGCATAAAGGCCCGGTTGTATTCCGCCATCGCGAACATATGCAGCGTTTGCATGATTCGGCCAAGATCTATCGGATGCCAGTTTCACAATCCGTCGATGAGTTGATGGAAGCCTGTCGCGAGACGCTGCGCAAAAATAAACTGACTAGCGCCTACATCCGTCCTCTGGTGTTTATCGGTGACGTGGGAATGGGCGTTAATCCGCCGGAAGGCTACAAAACCGACGTTATCATCGCCGCATTCCCTTGGGGTGCTTATCTGGGAGAAGAAGCGCTGGCACAGGGCATTGACGCAATGGTTTCATCTTGGAATCGCGTTGCGCCGAATACCATTCCAACTGCCGCTAAAGCCGGTGGTAACTACCTTTCTTCCTTACTGGTGGGCAGCGAAGCGCGCCGTCATGGTTATCAGGAAGGGATTGCGCTGGACGTTCACGGCTTCTTGTCCGAAGGTGCGGGCGAGAACCTGTTTGAAGTGAAAGACGGAGTATTGTTCACTCCGCCATTTACCTCATCCGCTCTGCCGGGTATTACCCGCGATGCCATTATCAAGCTGGCTAAAGATATGGGCCTGGAAGTGCGTGAGCAGGTGCTGTCTCGCGAATCTCTGTATCTGGCTGACGAAGTGTTTATGTCCGGCACCGCCGCCGAAATTACCCCAGTACGCAGCGTTGATGGTATTCAGGTCGGTATAGGTAAACGTGGCCCAATTACCGAGAAAATCCAGCAGGCGTTCTTTGGCCTGTTCACCGGCGAAACTGAAGACAAGTACGGCTGGCTGGATCCTATCAATCAATAATAACTAAAAAGTGACAGACAGAACCCGCGGGTGGTTCGTTCGCCACCTGCTTTATAAAAGACACAGGAGTGAAGAGATAATGCCTAAGTACCGTTCCCATACCACCACTCATGGCCGCAATATGGCTGGTGCCCGAGCACTTTGGCGCGCTACGGGTATGACCGATGATGACTTCGGCAAACCAATTATTGCGGTGGTTAACTCCTTTACCCAATTCGTACCTGGACACGTTCATTTGCGCGATTTAGGCAAGCTGGTGGCCGAGCAAATCGAAGCGTCAGGCGGCGTGGCAAAAGAGTTCAATACCATTGCGGTGGATGACGGTATCGCCATGGGACACGGTGGCATGCTCTATTCTCTGCCTTCACGAGAGTTAATCGCGGATTCCGTGGAATATATGGTTAATGCGCACTGTGCCGACGCCATGGTGTGTATTTCCAACTGCGACAAAATCACCCCAGGGATGCTGATGGCGTCTCTGCGTCTGAATATTCCGGTTATTTTCGTTTCCGGTGGCCCAATGGAAGCGGGTAAAACCAAGCTGTCAGACAAAATTATCAAGCTGGATTTGGTCGATGCGATGATTCAGGGCGCGAACCCGAACGTCAGCGACGAAGATAGCGCGCAAATTGAACGTTCCGCCTGCCCGACCTGCGGTTCCTGCTCCGGTATGTTTACCGCCAACTCGATGAACTGCCTGAATGAGGCTTTAGGTTTAGCGCTCCCAGGTAACGGTTCATTGCTGGCGACTCACGCCGATCGTAAACAATTATTCCTCGATGCCGGCAAACATATCGTTGAGCTGACTAAACGCTATTACGAGCAAGATGATGTCAGTGCGCTGCCACGCAATATCGCCAACAAGGCTGCGTTTGAAAACGCCATGACGCTGGATATCGCCATGGGCGGTTCTACCAATACCGTTCTGCACTTGCTGGCGGCGGCGGAGGAAGGTGAAGTGGATTTCAGCATGACGGATATCGATCGTCTGTCGCGTAAAGTTCCGCATTTATGCAAAGTGGCGCCGAGTACTCAGAAATACCATATGGAAGACGTGCACCGTGCCGGTGGTGTTGTAGGGATCTTGGGGGAGTTGGATCGAGCCGGCTTGCTGAACCGCGAAGTCCGAAACGTATTGGGGCTGAGTCTGCCGGAAACCCTGAAAGCCTATGACGTTATGCTGACCAGCGATGAAAAAGTCAAAAGCATGTATTCCGCGGGGCCTGCGGGTATTCGTACCACCAAAGCTTTCTCGCAAGATTGCCGCTATCCGTCGCTGGATACCGACCGTCAGGAAGGTTGCATTCGTACGCGCGAGTATGCCTACAGTCAGGACGGCGGCTTAGCCGTGCTGTACGGCAATATGGCTGAAAACGGCTGTATCGTAAAAACTGCCGGTGTGGATAAAGAAAGCCTGACTTTCCGTGGCCCAGCCAAAGTTTATGAAAGCCAGGACGCTGCCGTAGAGGCGATTCTGGGTGGAAAAGTGGTTGCCGGGGACGTAGTGATTATTCGGTACGAGGGGCCGAAAGGCGGGCCGGGCATGCAGGAAATGCTGTACCCAACGACCTATCTGAAATCTATGGGCTTAGGCAAAAGCTGCGCTTTGATTACCGACGGGCGTTTCTCCGGTGGGACTTCCGGTTTGTCTATTGGCCACGTTTCGCCAGAAGCGGCCAGCGGTGGCCTGATTGGCCTAGTGCAGGACGGCGATATGATCAATATCGATATTCCTCAGCGCAGCATGGTATTAGATGTACCGGCCGCTGAACTGGCGGCTCGTCATGAAGCCGAATTAGCTCGCGGCTCCGCTGCCTGGACACCTAAAAACCGCGTACGCCAGGTTTCCTACGCTTTGCGTGCCTATGCCTCACTGGCAACCAGCGCAGATAAAGGCGCTGTTCGTGATAAAAGTAAGCTGGGAGGTTAAGGGCTATGGCGGAATCACAAGCGTTACCCGATGCGCCCAGTGGCGCAGAGTACCTGCGAGCGGTGCTGCGCGCGCCGGTATATGAAGTTACGCAGGTCACGCCATTACAGGTGATGGAGAAAATTTCATCTCGCTTGAGTAACACCATTTTGGTTAAGCGGGAAGATCGCCATCCGGTACACAGTTTTAAGCTGCGTGGCGCTTACGCCATGCTGGCGGGGCTGAATGAAGAACAGAAAGCCTGCGGCGTAGTGACCGCTTCTGCGGGTAATCACGCACAGGGCGTGGCGCTTTCTGCTAGTAAACTGGGCATTAAATCGCTGATTGTGATGCCGGTTGCCACCGCAGACATCAAAGTGGATGCGGTGCGTAGCTTTGGTGGCGAAGTGCTGTTGTTTGGTGCCAATTTTGATGAGGCCAAAGCTAAAGCCATCGAAATTTCCCGCCAGCAGGGTTACACCTTTATACCGCCTTTCGATCATCCGGCGGTCATTGCTGGACAAGGCACGCTGGCGATGGAACTACTGCAACAGGACGCCCATTTGGATCGGGTTTTTGTTCCCGTTGGCGGCGGTGGTCTGGCCGCTGGCGTGGCGGTATTAATTAAACAACTGATGCCGCAAATCAAAGTGATCGGCGTGGAAGCGGAAGACTCTGCCTGTTTGCAAGCGGCATTAGCGGCGGGAGCTCCGGTTGATTTGGCTCGCGTCGGGCTGTTTGCCGAAGGTGTGGCAGTGAAACGCATTGGTGACGAGACTTTCCGCCTGTGTCAGGAATATCTGGATGACGTTATCACCGTGGATAGCGACGCCATCTGCGCGGCGCTCAAAGATATTTTTGAAGACGTTCGTGCGATTGCGGAACCTTCCGGTGCGCTGGCGTTGGCGGGGCTGAAAAAATATGTTCAGCAGCATAATATTCAAGGTGAACGTCTGGCTCATATACTTTCTGGCGCTAACGTTAATTTCCACGGTTTACGTTATGTTTCAGAGCGTTGTGAACTAGGTGAGCAGCGAGAAGCGCTGTTAGCCGTAACGATCCTTGAGCAAAAAGGCAGTTTCCTGCGCTTTTGCCAATTGCTGGGCGGTCGGGCGGTAACCGAATTTAACTATCGCTACGCGGACGCGGATAACGCCTGCATTTTTGTCGGGGTGCGTTTGACCCGAGGATTCGCCGAACGGGCTGAAATCATCGCTGAATTACAGGCGGATGGTTATCAGGTAGTGGATTTGTCCGACGATGAAATGGCCAAACTGCATGTGCGCTATATGGTTGGCGGTCGTCCTCCTAAGCCGCTGCGCGAACGTTTGTACAGTTTTGAATTCCCGGAATCACAGGGCGCGCTGTTGAAATTCCTCAATACGCTCGGTACCCACTGGAATATCTCGTTGTTCCATTATCGCAGCCACGGCACTGATTTTGGCCGGGTGCTGGCGGGCTTCGAGCTATCCGAGATCGAGCCGGAATTTGAACAGCACCTGACTGCGCTGGGCTACATTTGCCACGATGAAACCGATAATCCGGCGTTTAGATTCTTCCTCGCCGGTTAATTTGCATCAAACGGGGCTGTGCAGCAGCCCCCAAAATGCCTCGATCAAGGGTTCGTTTAAACGTTTTTTCTGCACGCAGACTCCCAACTCAAAGGGTTCAACCAGCGAAATATTATCGAGTAAAGAAATACGGTTTCGCACGGGTTCTGGGCTGTTTTCCACCACCACTTCCGGAATCAGGGCAATACCGCAACCGAGCGCAACCATCGAAACAATCGCCTCATGACCGGAAACGGTGGCGTAAATCAGTGGGTTAGTAATGCGATGGCGGCGGAACCATAAATCGATGCGTTTTCGCGACGGGCCGTGTTCCGGCAGGATAAACGGAATATTGTTCCAATCAGGATGAGCTTCAGCAGCCTGAGTACGAACGGCGCAGGGGAGCGCAGGCGCAATCAGTACTAATGGAATCTCGCCGATTTGGGTGAATTCTACCGTGCCAGGCAGGGTTTCAGGGCGACCAGCAATCCCCAAATCGGCTTCGTTAGACTGCACCTTGTCTACGGCGTTGGCGGCGTCGCCGGTGGTCAGTTTGATTTCCACCAGTGGGTGTTCGGCGCGAAAACGATCCAGAATCGGCGGCAAGTGGCTGTAGGCGGCGGTAACGGAGCAAAACAGTCTTAGCTCGCCGCTCAGTGACGGCCCGTGCTGCCCCAGCGCATGACGCAATTGCTGATATTGCAATAAGGTTTGTTGAGCAAAGGCTTTCAACTGGGTGCCGGCATCGGTGAGTTGCACGGTACGGTTATCCCGCAGAAACAACGGCTGCCCTATGGTTTCTTCCAACCGCTGAATCTGGCGGGAAAGGGTAGATGGGCTGATATGCATTGCTTTGGCCGAGCGGCCAAAATGGCGGCTCTCAGCCAGATGTAAAAACAGCTTCAGGTCACGTAAATCCATAGCGCTGGCTCTCGTTGGCGAGGAAATTGTTATATTGCAAAATCTGCAACGACACCTTGTAAATATATCAATTTCAGCAACGGATTTCCTGACATATAGTGAATTCAAGAGAATCCCTCACACAGATTGGGGGATGTGAAAATAACGCAACACAACATCGAACGGAGTACCACTATGGCTAATTATTTCAACACATTGAACCTGCGTCAGCAGTTGGCGCAATTGGGTAAATGTCGCTTTATGGGACGTGAAGAGTTTGCAGATGAAGCGAACTACCTGAAAGGTAAAAAAGTGGTGATCATCGGTTGTGGTGCTCAGGGGCTGAATCAGGGTTTGAATATGCGCGACTCTGGCCTGGACGTAGCCTACGCGCTGCGTAAAGAAGCCATCGCAGAGAAGCGGGCATCATGGCGCAAAGCGACGGAAAACGGCTTCAAAGTTGGCACTTACGAAGAACTGATTCCGCAGGCTGATTTAGTGGTCAACCTGACGCCAGACAAACAGCATTCCGCCGTGGTTCAGGCCGTTCAGCCGTTGATGAAAGACGGGGCGGCGCTGGGGTACTCGCACGGTTTTAATATCGTGGAAGTTGGCGAGCAAGTACGTAAAGACATTACCGTAGTGATGGTTGCGCCGAAATGTCCGGGCACCGAAGTACGTGAAGAATACAAGCGCGGTTTCGGTGTACCAACGCTTATCGCCGTTCACCCGGAAAACGATCCTAAGGGCGAAGGCATGGCAATCGCGAAAGCCTGGGCTGCTGCAACCGGTGGTCACCGCGCTGGCGTGTTGGAATCATCATTTGTTGCGGAAGTGAAATCCGACCTGATGGGTGAGCAAACCATTCTGTGCGGTATGTTGCAAGCGGGTTCCCTGCTGTGCTTCGACAAACTGGTGGCAGAAGGTACTGATGCAGCCTACGCTGAAAAACTGATTCAATTCGGCTGGGAAACCATCACCGAAGCGCTGAAACAGGGCGGTATCACTCTGATGATGGATCGTCTGTCCAACCCGGCGAAACTGCGTGCCTACGCGCTGTCAGAGCAACTGAAAGAAATCATGGCGCCGCTGTTCCAAAAACATATGGATGACATCATTTCCGGCGCATTCTCCAGCGGCATGATGGCCGACTGGGCAGAAGACGACGTGAAACTGCTGAAGTGGCGCGAAGAAACCGGTAAAACGGCCTTTGAAAACGCGCCGCAGTTCGAAGGTAAAATCTCCGAGCAGGAATATTTTGACCACGGCGTGCTGATGATTGCCATGGTAAAAGCCGGGGTAGAATTGGCGTTCGAAACCATGGTTGATTCAGGTATTATCGAAGAATCAGCCTATTACGAATCGCTGCATGAGCTGCCGTTGATCGCCAATACCATCGCTCGTAAGCGTTTGTATGAAATGAACGTGGTTATCTCTGATACCGCAGAATACGGTAACTACCTGTTCGCTAATGCAGCGGTACCGCTGCTGAAAGCCAAATTTATGGATTCTCTGCAAGCCGGGGATCTGGGCAAAAGCGTAGCGGGTACTGCGGTAGATAACGCTCAGTTGCGTGATGTTAACGAAGCGATTCGTAACCATCCGATTGAGGCGGTAGGGCATAAGCTGCGTGGGTATATGAAGGATATGAAGCGCATCGCGGTTGCGGGCTAATCAAGCTACCTTGCTGGCCATTTTGAGATGGGTCAGTGCTCGAGATGTTCGCTATAAAAAACCGGCCATGCGTGCCGGTTTTTTTACATTCAAGCTCAGCAATATTAGCTACGGTACAGCACTTTAATGATGTGATAACCGAACTGGGTTTTTACCGGGCCATAAGGTTGTAGCAATTCACAGCTAAATACCGCTTTATCAAAAGCTGGCACCATATCGCCCTTGTTAAACTCGCCCAGATCGCCGCCGTTACGTTTAGACGGACAATTAGAGTATTTCTTGGCTAATTCCTGGAAATTAGCGCCATTGTTCAACTGCGCCAGAATATCATTTGCCTGTTTTTCATCATCGACCAGAATATGCAACGCAGAAGCTTTGTTCGCCATAATACTTATCACCACAATGTAATTTGAATGAATATCGCCTTTAATCGGCCGCCAGTGTAGCGTATTTTGCCGACGATTGAAGCTTTTGGCGGCTTGAAAGCGGGAAAGCAAAATGACAGGCGTTTTTTTTCACCCGCTTCTTTCTGCTACACTCTTCCTCCCCACCATCCCACAGAGTAACCGTGAGTAACCGAGCGCTATGCGATTAAATCCCAGCCAACAACAAGCCGTCGAATTTGTCACCGGACCCTGCCTAGTGCTGGCCGGTGCTGGCTCGGGTAAAACCCGTGTAATTACTAATAAAATCGCGCACTTGATCCGTCAGTGTGGCTATAAGCCCAGCCATATCGCCGCTGTAACCTTTACCAATAAGGCCGCTCGCGAGATGAAAGAACGCGTGGCGCAAACGCTGGGGCGTAAAGAAGCTCGCGGTTTAATGATTTCAACTTTCCATACTTTGGGGCTGGAAATCATTAAGAAAGAATATAAAGCGCTGGGGATGAAATCTAACTTCTCGCTGTTTGACGCACAGGATCAGATGGGGTTGCTAAAAGATCTTACCAGCAAGTGGTTGGAAGAAGATAAAACTCAGCTACAGCAGTTGATCTCGACGATCTCTAATTGGAAAAACGATCTAATGACTCCGGCCGCCGCGGCTGCACAGGCGCGTTCGGAACGCGATAAGATCTTTGCTCACTGCTATACCTTATATGACGATCACTTAAAAGCCTGCAACGTACTGGATTTTGACGATTTAATTTCTCTGCCAACGCTGCTGCTGCAAAAAAACGAAGAAGTGCGCGAACGTTGGCAGAACAAACTGCGTTATCTGCTGGTAGATGAGTATCAGGATACTAATACCAGCCAATATCAAATGGTTAAGTTGCTGGTGGGCAATCGGGCGCGCTTTACCGTGGTGGGAGATGACGATCAGTCAATTTACTCCTGGCGTGGCGCTCGGCCGCAGAACCTGGTGTTGCTGAATCAAGATTTTCCTCAGTTGCAGGTGATTAAGCTGGAACAAAACTACCGTTCTTCTGGGAGGATATTGAAAGCGGCCAATATTTTGATCGCCAATAACCCGCACGTTTTTGAAAAACGACTGTTTTCCGAATTAGGTTACGGCGAACCGCTGAAGGTTATTACCGCCAATAATGAAGATCATGAAGCCGAAAGAGTGGTGGGAGAACTGATCGCCCATCACTTTATTAAGAAAACTCAGTACGGTGATTACGCTATTTTATACCGCGGTAACCATCAATCGCGGCTTTTCGAGAAATTGTTGGTGCAAAACCGAATTCCTTACCGCATTTCCGGCGGAGACTCTTTCTTTTCTCGCCCTGAAATCAAAGACTTGCTAGCCTATCTACGTGTCTTAACCAATCAGGACGATGACAGCGCCTTCCTGCGCATTGTGAATACGCCTAAACGAGAAATCGGCCCGGCAACGATTCAGAAACTAGGCGAATGGGCGAATATCCGAAACAAGAGCCTGTATCACGCCAGCTTTGACTTAGGTTTGAGCCAGCATCTGACAGGCCGTGGACTAGAGTCTTTACAGCGTTTCACCCACTGGCTGGAGAGTATTATTCGGCTGGTGGAGCGTGAACCTATTGCCGCAGTGCGGGATTTGCTTCACGGAATGGAATACGAAAGTTGGCTGTTTGAAACTTCTCCCAGCCCGAAAGCGGCAGAAATGCGGATGAAAAACGTCAACATGCTGTTTAGCTGGATGACGGAAATGTTGGAAGGCTCGGAACTGGACGAGCAAATGACTTTGACCCAGGTTGTCACGCGTTTCACCCTGCGGGATATGATGGAGCGCGGAGAAAGCGACGAAGGGTTGGATCAGGTGCAGCTAATGACTTTGCACGCTTCGAAAGGTCTGGAATTTCCCTACGTATTTTTAGTCGGCATGGAAGAAGGGCTACTGCCTCACCAAAGCAGTATCGACGAAGATAATGTGGATGAAGAACGACGTCTGGCCTACGTTGGCATCACTCGCGCCCAGCGGGAACTGTTCTTCACACACTGTCGGGAACGCCGGCAATACGGTGAATTAATGCGGCCGGAACCTAGCCGTTTTCTGATGGAATTGCCGCAGGATGATTTGGACTGGGAATCGGAGCGTAAAGTGATTACGCCGGAAGAACGGATGCAAAAAGGCCAGAGTCATCTGGCCAGTATTCGTGCTCAATTGGCAAATGCCAAGAAATAATGGGTAGGGAAATCTGTTGATGAACCCTATGGTGTCACGGGTTTCCCATCTACGGTTACATTTTGTATCGCGCTGAAATGCCAAGGGTTTTCGCCACGTAGCTGGGTGAAAATAACCTGATTGAACTGGCTATCACGTAAATCGCTGATTGCCGTTGGCGTGACCCGATCGAATTTCACATTGTCGAAATGCACCAGACGGTGCCAGGCCTGTTTGTCACTGTCACCCTTAATCTCAATGGATGCGTTTTTTCCTGTCTGGTTATTCACTGTCACATTTCTTACTGTAAAATCATAGAATTGAGCAGGAATTTTCGCCGGAGGATAATCCAGATTGGCATTGCTATCCGCATAGTCCAGCGTCATGACGACAGCCTGTTTGGCGATATCTTGCATAGCATTATTGCGGAAAGTGACGTTGCGCGCGCCACCGCCGATTGAGCGGGTACTTTTGGCTCTCAGGCCAATATCCGTCAGATACATCACGTTATTTTCCGCCAGAATATCCTCAATCCATGCGCCAGTATGGCTGCCGGTGACGATAGCGCCGTGGCCCATGCGGAAATAGTTGTTAAATAACCACGCTCCTTTCATTGGTTCCTGTTGCTGAGCCATTTCGCCAGTGCCTGCGGCAAAGTTAATGCAATCATCGCCAGTATCGAAGAAGTTATTGAACACCATGACATTCTGACTATTGCCGAACTCAATACCGTCGCCGTTATTAGCATCATAAGTTTGATGGATTAAACCATTAGCCACCACGTTATGGTTTTCCAGATTCATAATGCCGTGAAATGCCGGATTACGAACGGTGAATCCGGCTAGATACAGATTTTCTACGCCGCGCAAGGTGATCAAACTGGATCGTTTCTGGCCGTAAGCCGTTTTTAGATCTATTCCTGC
This sequence comes from Yersinia sp. J1, assembly GCF_050586585.1. Lineage (NCBI taxonomy): Bacteria > Pseudomonadati > Pseudomonadota > Gammaproteobacteria > Enterobacterales > Yersiniaceae > Yersinia > Yersinia sp. J1. The sequence goes on along the minus strand of NZ_JBOBDP010000008.1, from coordinate 122,095 downwards.
GGAAACAGCCTGTTCAACCTGATTTTTGGCTAGAATGCCGTCTTCGTGCACTTTGGTATTTTTGCTCGCGGCGTATTGCGGCAGCTTATTGCCTAATTCATCTGATATTTCGCCGGTTTTCGCGCGGAGCCAGCCATTGCCATCGATAGTTCCAAAGCCAACGATGCGGATATTTCGGAAGGTGCCCGGCGCGGTCTGATCAGGATTTATGGCATTAATCAGCGAAGCCGGACGCTGGACGGTGGAATAGCTATAAAGATAATAGCCTGCGGGGTAATCCGTCGGATTTTCCGAACCCAGCAAGGTCGAGCCAGCCTCAAGATTCAACGTCATATCGCTTTTTAGCCACAGCGCGCCGGTTTTATACACCCCAGCGGGAATATCAATGCGGCAACCAGGTTTACAGCTATTGATCGCCTGTTGAATCGCTTGGGTATTGAGGGTTTTTCCATCGTCTTTGGCACCGAAATCACGAATATTCAGCACCTGAGGTAACGCCGTTGTTTTCGCGGTAATCACCTGACTGTCAGGTGACAGTGAACCGTCAGCATAGCGCGCTTTGACGCTAAACGAGTAAGTCGTGTCAGGTTGTAGCCCCTGTACGGTGAAATTCTGTATCAGAATCTTGTGCTGAAATTGCTGCTTATCATTTGCGTAGAAATGATTGATATAGGGTTTGGCCGGAGAGTATCGGTCATTATTTTCACTGGCAAGGCCCAGCAGTTTCCCTGCGGAATACACCTGATAATCGACGATTTGACCGTTATCATGCGGCGCTTCCCACACTAATACTAAGCTGTTTTCGTTATAAGCCAGCGTGGGAACCTGTAGATTTTGCGGTGCTTTCAGTTCGGCCAATGCTGTGGCAGGGGCAAGTGCCAAACCAGAAAGAATCAACAGCATATTCAGGGGATGACGACGTTGAAGCTGTACGCGCATTCTTATTCCTCATTGAAATGGAGAGAGTTGTCGCAGACAGCGCTGTCTTCTGATGGAGGAGATAATTTTAAAATAGAAACGCTGTTCTATAAAAATACACACATAGTTTTATTTTTAAGATGAAGGCGATCACATATCGAGTGCTTACTGTTTTTTTAGACGAAATAGTGGTGAGGGAGGGTTACTGAATAAGAAAAGGGAGAAATAATGGGCGGCTATCTATAACCGCCCGAGATAATGCTTAACCAAACGCTTCCAGAGTAAGAGGCCACTGAACATAGCTTTGCCAGTGACTTTCTTGTACCAGTGATTCAGCACGATAAGGATGCAGCTGCAGCCAGCCTTGTGGTAATAGCACGCACAGAGTGTCGCCATTGGCGCGTAATCTTACCGCTGGTAAGGTGTCATCCCGACGACGGCTGGAGAAAATGATCGCCAGACGTAGCAAGCGACATAAACGCTGCGCCATGACTACGGGTAACGCGTTTTGCTGACTAAGCAGTGATAAATCCAGAGTGCCGCTTTGGTTTTGCAAGAGAGCGGAGAGAAGCAGTTTTTGCGCGGGGGTAAATCCAGGCAGATCCAGATACCTAATCAGGTAGGCGGCATGCTGCGGAGCGAGCTTGAAATCAACGCTAAGGCCGATTTCGTGGATCAAACAGGCATTTTGCAATAATTCCCGACATCGACCCTCTAGTTTCCACTGTTTCTCAACCTGTAGAAAAAAGTTATCCGCTAACTGCGCGACGCGCTGGGCTTGCTCAATATCCAGCAAATAGCGGCGTTGCAGATTACGAATAGTGCGGCTGCGAATATCTTGCTCAATAGGTAAATGCAGCATGCCGTACACCAGACCTTCGCGCAGTGCGCCGCCAGCCAACGTCATGCTTTCGATACCCAATTCCTGGAAAATAGCGATCAAAATCGATAGGCCGCTGGGGAATACCAAGGCTCTTTCCAGCGTCAGACCTGAAATTTCCAGTTCTTCCAGCTTGCCACAGTGAATGGCTCTTTGTTTCAGTTGTTGCAGCTTTGGCAGCGTAATCAGTTCGTCCATGCCTTGGGCGACCATAATTTCCTGTAAAGCCTGCACCGTGCCGGAAGCGCCGACGCAAATTTGCCAACCGTGCTCACGAAAACGTGCCGCGACCGGTTTGATCATCTCACGCGCCGCTAATTCGGCTTGGTCAAAGTTTTCCTGTTCCAGATTGCGATCGCTGAAATAACGTTCCAGCCAGGTTACGCAGCCCATCGACAGACTGACCAATATGGACGCCTGAGCGCCGGAACCTGTTACCAGCTCGGTACTGCCACCGCCAATATCGACCACCAGACGCTTTTCTGGCCCGCCAGTAGTGTGAGCGACGCCGTGATAAATCAGCCGCGCTTCTTCCTCACCGCTAATCACTTGAATCGGGCAACCCAGAATTTCAATGGCCGTTTGCAGGAATTGGTCGGCGTTTGAGGCCAAACGCAAGGTTGCCGTGGCGACCACGCGAATTTGTTGCCGCGGAATATCCTGCAACTGTTCGGAAAACAGCTTCAAACATTGCCAGCCGCGTTCCATTGCTTCATGTGACAGATGGTTATTAGCATCTAATCCTGCGGCCAGCCTGACTTTGCGTTTAATTCGGGCCAGCGTTTGGATACTGCCAGCCACCTCACGTACCACCAACATATGGAAACTGTTGGAGCCAAGATCGATGGCAGCATAAAGTGAGGTGGAGCTTAGCATCGCGTTATCAGCCTGGTCGTTTACGGTTGTTGTTCCGCGGCGCGCCGTTACGGCGAGGGGCAGAATTACGGCGCGGGCCATTCCCGGTGCGGGTACGTGCCAGACGTTTTGGTGCCGGTAAATCAGTCAACAGCGCATCGCTATTGTATTTGCTGACAGGAATACTGTGACCGGTATAGGTCTCAATAGCCGGTAAGTTTAATGCATACTCTTCGCACGCCAGACTAATTGAATGGCCGCTTTCGCCAGCACGACCGGTACGACCGATACGGTGAACGTAATCTTCGCAATCGTCAGGCAGGTCGTAGTTGAATACGTGAGTCACCAACGGAATGTGTAGGCCACGAGCCGCAACATCGGTTGCTACCAGAATATCCAAATCGCCTTTGGTGAAATCTTCCAGAATTCGCAGACGTTTTTTCTGCGCGACATCGCCGGTCAGCAGGCCAACGCGGTGTCCATCGGCAGCCAGATGGCCCCAGATTTCTTCACAGCGGTGCTTGGTGTTGGCAAAAATGATGCAGCGGTCAGGCCATTCTTCTTCAATCAGCGTCTGTAACAGGCGCATCTTTTCGTCGTTTGAAGGGTAGAACAGTTCTTCTTTAATGCGGTGGCCGGTTTTTTGTAACGGCTCCACTTCCACGTATTCGGCGTTATTCATCTGTTCAAACGCCAGTTCACGTACGCGGTAGGACAACGTAGCGGAAAATAGCATATTCAGACGTTTTTCTACCGCAGGCATGCGGCGGAACAACCAGCGGATATCTTTAATAAAGCCCAAATCGTACATACGATCGGCTTCATCCAGTACCACTACCTGAATAGCGCCCAGATTAATGTAGTTTTGCTTTGCGTAGTCGATCAAACGGCCAGTGGTACCGATAAGAATATCGACGCCGCTTTCCAGCACTTTAAGCTGTTTGTCGTAGCCGTCACCGCCGTAGGCCAGACCCAGTTTCAAACCGGTAATCTGGGATAAGGCTTCAGCATCAGAATGAATCTGTACCGCCAGTTCCCGCGTCGGTGCCATAATTAATGCACGAGGCTGGTTAGTCTGACGACCCTCTTCTGCTGGGTGCGAAAGCAAATAATGAAAAGTAGACGCCAGGAATGCTAGCGTCTTTCCGGTACCGGTTTGCGCCTGACCTGCTACATCTCTCCCGGACAGGGTGAGAGGCAATGCTAACGCCTGAATCGGCGTGCAATATTGAAACCCTTTGTTTTCAAGGGCTTCAACAACTAGCGGGTGCAGGGCGAAGTCGGAAAACTTCTGTTCAGTCAAGTGTGTTTTGCTCATAGTGTGGTAGAATATCAGCTAACTATTGCTTTACGAAAGCGTATCCGGTGAAATAAAGTCAACCTAATGTTGGTTAATGCTACATCAACTAGGTAGACACAATCCTTTGGAGTAGAACATGAGCGATAAAATTATTCACCTGAGTGACGACAGCTTCGCCACTGACGTGCTGGAAGCCACTGGCCTGGTGTTGGTCGATTTCTGGGCTGAATGGTGTGGTCCGTGCAAGATGATTGCTCCGATTTTGGATGAGATTGCCGAAGAATACGAAGGCAAACTGACCATCGCTAAATTGAACATCGATCAGAACCCGGGCACCGCGCCAAAATACGGCATCCGTGGTATCCCGACGTTGTTGCTGTTTAAAGACGGTGCGGTTGCGGCAACTAAAGTAGGTGCCCTGTCCAAGAGCCAGCTGAAAGCGTTCCTGGACGAAAATCTGTAGTCGATATTAGTGTCAAAAGCCGGGTGTCCTGCGGTGGGTGTGATTTTCACACTGACCGCTAGACGCCTGCAAAGAAGCGTGTTAAGTTTATTCCACTGCGTATAGAACATACCTGTGAGTAGAATCTAGGTTTGTAGCATCTAAAAAATTCTGTAGCACCTAAATAGTTTGAATCTAAAGTTTTACTCTATGTCGAAACATTTGCGTTGAGAATATATATGAACTCAATCGGTTTTTTGACAGTCTAACGGTTTTAAAAAATCAGTCTAAGGTACCTTCAATTTATTGCCGTCGTTGAGTGCGAATTTTGCGCAAGCTATTACTCGCGCAGCACACAAGGCCGAGATTGAATGTCCATTAAACAGGCACGGATGACGCTGCCATACCCATTCACGACTAAAGTTCGAGACATACCCCGAGTTTAAGAACCCACCATTATGAATCTTACCGAATTAAAGAATACGCCGGTTTCTGATCTGATTACACTTGGCGAAAATATGGGGCTGGAAAACCTGGCCCGGATGCGTAAACAAGACATCATATTCTCTATCCTGAAGCAACACGCTAAAAGTGGAGAAGATATCTTCGGTGACGGCGTATTGGAGATATTGCAGGATGGATTTGGTTTCCTCCGTTCAGCAGACAGCTCCTACCTCGCCGGTCCCGACGACATCTATGTATCCCCAAGTCAAATTCGCCGTTTCAACCTCCGCACTGGTGACACCATTTCCGGTAAGATTCGTCCGCCAAAAGAAGGCGAGCGTTATTTTGCACTGTTAAAAGTTAACGAAGTTAACTATGACAAACCGGAAAACGCCCGTAATAAAATTCTGTTTGAAAACTTAACCCCGCTGCATGCAAATTCACGTTTGCGTATGGAACGCGGTAACGGTTCAACAGAAGACTTAACGGCGCGCGTGTTGGATCTGGCTTCGCCAATTGGCCGCGGACAACGTGGTTTGATCGTAGCACCGCCAAAAGCGGGTAAAACCATGCTGTTGCAGAACATTGCAACCAGCATTGCCTACAATCACCCAGACTGCGTGCTGATGGTATTGTTGATTGATGAGCGTCCGGAAGAAGTTACCGAGATGCAGCGTCTGGTTAAAGGTGAAGTTATTGCTTCTACCTTTGATGAGCCAGCGTCTCGCCACGTTCAGGTAGCCGAAATGGTTATTGAGAAGGCGAAACGTCTGGTTGAGCACAAAAAAGACGTTATCATCCTACTGGACTCCATTACTCGTCTGGCTCGCGCCTATAACACCGTGGTGCCTGCCTCAGGTAAGGTTCTGACCGGTGGTGTGGATGCTAACGCCCTACATCGTCCTAAGCGTTTCTTCGGTGCGGCGCGTAATGTGGAAGAGGGCGGAAGCCTGACCATCATCGCAACCGCTCTGGTTGATACCGGTTCGAAGATGGATGAAGTGATTTACGAAGAATTTAAAGGTACTGGTAACATGGAATTGCACTTGGCGCGTAAAATCGCTGAGAAACGTGTATTCCCTGCTATCGATTACAACCGTTCCGGTACTCGTAAAGAAGAGTTGCTCACCACGACTGAAGAATTACAAAAAATGTGGATTCTGCGCAAAATTATCCATCCAATGGGTGAAATTGATGCAATGGAATTCCTCATTAATAAATTAGCTATGACGAAGACCAACGACGACTTCTTCGATATGATGAGACGTTCGTAATTTAAATAAAACGAACAAAACGCCACGCTCAGTCGTGGCGTTTTTCACGTTTGGAATATACGATAAATACGCTTATTTATTTGATCAGTAGATCTACACCGTTAATGGTGATGGCATTTTCGTATCTAGCTCTAGGTTCTCCGTGAATAGAACGAGGATATTGTTGTAAAAACAATATAGGCTGTCACCCTAATAGGAAATGACTGAAAGGTTGTTTTGCATCGTGGAGTAAGTTTACTCACATGCTAAGCTGCCTTATCTTTTGCAGAGAGCTGTTTAACGTGAAATTACTCACCATGAGTACAGAGATTCTAATCGTCCTGCTGTTTTCTTTAGCTTTTTTATTCATCGCCCGTAAAGTGGCAAAGAGAATCGGTCTCGTCGATAAACCCAATTACCGTAAACGCCATCAGGGGCTGATTCCCTTAGTCGGCGGTATTTCTGTGTATGCGGGTATCTGTTTTGCCTTCCTGATATCCAGCCAGCAAATTCCCTTCGGTTCACTCTATCTGGCTTGCGCCGGTTTATTAGTGTTCGTTGGTGCTTTGGATGACCGCTTTGATATTAGCGTTAAAATCCGCGCTTTTGTTCAGGCTTTAGTCGGTGTAGTAATGATGGCGTTTGCCGGACTCTATCTGCACAGCCTTGGACACGTTCTTGGCCCGTGGGAAATGGTTCTCGGCCCGTTCGGTTACGTGGTTACGCTGTTTGCCGTGTGGGCGGCTATCAATGCATTCAATATGGTTGACGGTATTGACGGGCTGCTGGGTGGGCTGTCTTGCGTGTCATTCGGTGCGATGGGCATCTTGCTCTATCAGGCCGGGCATATGGCACTGGCGTTTTGGTGTTTTGCGATGATTGCGGCGATTACGCCATATATCTTGCTAAATCTCGGTTTGTTGGGGCGCCGCTATAAAGTCTTTATGGGCGATGCGGGTAGCACGCTGATTGGTTTTACCGCCATTTGGATTCTGTTGCAGACCACTCAGGGTAAAACCCATCCGATCAATCCGGTTACCGCTCTGTGGATTATCGCGATTCCGCTAATGGACATGATTGCCATTATGTATCGCCGCTTGCGTAAAGGTATGAGTCCGTTCTCGCCTGACCGCCAGCATATCCACCATCTCATCATGCGTGCAGGCTTCACTTCCCGACAGGCATTTGTCCTAATTACCTTGGCTGCGGCCTTGCTGGCGGCCGTCGGTGTTATCGGCGAACGACTGGTATTTGTTCCTGAATGGGTAATGTTGGCATTATTCTTGCTTGCATTCTTCCTGTATGGCTACTGCATCAAACGAGCCTGGCGAGTGGCGCGTTTCATCAAGCGTATTAAGCGCCGGATGCGGCGGGCTAATAATAAGCATGTATCTTAATCAGAGGCTTTTGGGCAGTGATGAAACCAGAAAAAACGTCTACTAACAATGAACTGGCTGTCGATAACGAGTTAGATATCCGCGGCCTTTGCTGCACGCTGTGGCGTGGTAAAGCCTGGATTATCGGTATGGCGGTTCTGTTTGCCGTCATTGCCCTAAGCGTGTCCTACTTAGTGAAGCAGCAGTGGAGCGCCACTGCGATTACCGATAAGCCAACAGTTAATAATCTGGGCGGCTATTATTCCCAACAGCAGTTTTTGCGTAACCTGGATTCCCGTTTAGTTTCAGGTTCGGCTAGCGAGCAGCCGAGTATTTCTGACGAAGCTTATAATGAGTTCATTATTCAACTAGCGGCTTACGATACCCGTCGTGACTTCTGGCTGAAGAGTGATTACTACAAGCAACGTCAGGAAGGGGATGCCAAAGCGGATGCAGCTTTGCTGGATGAGCTGGTCAATAATATTCAATTCACGCCGCACGATGACAAAAAAGTGCTGAATGACAGCGTGAAACTGACCGCGGAAACCGCTACTGACTCGAACAAATTGCTACGTGAGTATGTCGATTTTGCTAGCCAGCGTGCTGCCAGTCACTTAAATGATGAAATTCAAGGGGCATGGGCCGCGCGAACTCAGTCAATGAAAGCACAGGTTAAGCGGCAGGAAGCCGTAGCGCAGGCGGTTTACGATCGTGAGCTGAATGCGGTTAAGCAAGCGCTGAAAGTGGCCGAAAAACAGGGTATTAGCCGTAACCAAACGGATACGCCTGCGGAGCAACTGCCGGATTCCAAAATGTTCCTGCTGGGCAAACCTATGCTTCAGGCGCGTTTAGAAACTCTGGCAGCATCAGGCCCAAGCTTTGATATCGATTACGATCAAAACCGCGCTATGCTGGCAACATTAAACGTTGGGCCGACTCTGGAAGAGAAATTCCAGACCTACCGTTACCTGCGTACTCCGGAAGATCCGGTAACTCGCGATAGCCCGCGTCGCGCTTTCCTGATGATTATGTGGGGAGCGATTGGCGCACTAGTCGGAGCTGGCGTGGCATTGGCCCGTCGTCCCGGCGTAAAGCACTAAATTGCTAATGGGCGCGTAAGCGCCCAACTTGCAGGCGTTGTCTGCGGCTAACTGACCTAAAAGAGATTCACTGTGAAAGTGTTGACTGTTTTTGGCACCCGTCCTGAAGCCATCAAAATGGCTCCTCTGGTGCATGCCTTGGCTCAGGATGAAGCCTTTGAATCAAAAGTCTGCGTCACTGCTCAACACCGAGAGATGTTGGATCAGGTCCTAAGATTGTTTGAAATTGAGCCCGATTATGATTTGAATATCATGAAGCCGGGACAGGGACTGACTGAAATAACCTGCCGTATTTTGGAAGGTTTAAAGCCCGTTCTGGCCGAATTTAAACCGGATGTCATTTTAGTCCACGGTGATACCACCACGACTTTGGCAACCAGCTTGGCCGCGTTTTATCAGCGAATTCCAGTAGGCCACGTTGAAGCGGGCCTGCGTACCGGAGACCTTTATTCTCCGTGGCCAGAAGAAGCCAACCGTAAGCTTACAGGCCATTTGGCCATGTACCATTTTGCGCCAACGGAAAATTCGCGTCAGAACCTGTTGCGTGAGTTGCTGCCGGATAATCGTATTTTTGTGACTGGAAATACCGTGATTGACGCGCTGTTTTGGGTGCGCGATCGGGTGTTGAAAGACGAGAAACTGCGTAAGGATCTGGACGCTCGCTATCCTTTCCTCGATGCCAATAAAAAAATGATTCTGGTGACAGGCCATCGTCGCGAGAGCTTTGGCGGCGGGTTTGAACGCATTTGCAGCGCACTGGCTGAAATTGCCCGTAATCACCCGGACGTGCAGGTTGTATACCCAGTTCACCTTAATCCCAACGTCAGCGAGCCGGTTAACCGTATCCTGCACGGTGTCGACAACATCATTCTGATCGATCCGCAGGATTACCTGCCATTTGTCTACCTGATGAACCATGCTTATATGATTCTGACAGACTCGGGCGGAATTCAGGAAGAAGCGCCATCGCTAGGCAAGCCGGTGCTGGTTATGCGTGACACTACCGAGCGCCCAGAAGCGGTAGATTCAGGCACCGTTCTGCTGGTGGGCACCGACGTTAAAAAAATTGTAGATGCTGTAACCCATTTGCTGGTGGATGAAAATGCATATCACCAAATGAGTCGGGCACATAATCCTTACGGTGACGGGCACGCCTGTCAACGCATCCTAGAAGCATTAAAGAATCATCAGGTGACGCTATGAGTTTTGAAACTATTTCTGTTATCGGTCTTGGATATATCGGTTTACCTACCGCAGCCGCTTTTGCCTCGCGCAAGAAAAAGGTGATTGGCGTCGATGTTAACGCTCATGCGGTCGAGACCATTAATCGCGGTGCGATTCATATCGTCGAGCCGGATTTGGATAAAGTTGTCAAAATTGCCGTTGAAGGCGGCTATTTGCAGGCGTTCACCAAGCCATTGGCTGCCGATGCTTTCCTGATTGCCGTGCCAACGCCGTTTAAAGGCGATCACGAACCCGACATGGTGTACGTAGAGTCTGCGGCTAAATCTATTGCACCGGTGCTGAAGAAAGGCGATCTGGTGATTCTGGAGTCGACTTCGCCGGTTGGCGCTACAGAACAAATGGCTCAGTGGTTGGCTGAATTCCGCCCAGACCTGAGCTTCCCACAGCAGGCTGGAGAAGCAGCAGACATTAATATCGCCTATTGCCCAGAGCGCGTACTGCCGGGCCAGGTGATGGTTGAACTGATTCAGAATGATCGGGTGATTGGCGGTATGACGCCAAAATGTTCTGCCCGCGCCAGTGAGCTGTACAAGATTTTCTTGGAAGGCGAATGTGTGGTGACCAATGCCCGCACCGCTGAAATGTGCAAACTGACTGAAAACAGCTTCCGCGATGTCAACATTGCTTTTGCTAACGAACTGTCGCTGATTTGTGCCGACCAGGGCATTAACGTGTGGGAACTGATTCGTTTGGCGAACCGCCATCCGCGCGTCAATATTCTGCAACCTGGTCCGGGCGTTGGCGGCCACTGTATCGCCGTCGATCCATGGTTTATCGTTTCGCAAAATCCGCAGCAGGCGCGTCTGATCCATACCGCACGTCTGGTCAATGATGGCAAACCTTTATGGGTTGTCGACCGCGTGAAAGCGGCGGTGGCTGATTGTCTGGCGAACAGCGACAAGCGTGCATCAGAAGTAAAAATTGCCTGCTTCGGTCTGGCGTTTAAGCCAAACATTGATGACCTACGTGAAAGCCCGGCGGTAGAAATCGCACACCTGATTGCAGAATGGCATGCGGGTGAAACCTTGGTGGTTGAGCCGAACGTAGAGCAATTGCCGAAATCATTAGCAGGTAACGTTACGCTGAAAAACACGGCGGAAGCGCTGCAGCAAGCAGATGTGCTGGTGATGCTGGTCGATCACAGCCAGTTTAAGGCAATTAAACCTGAAGAAGTGAAGCAACAGTGGATTGTTGATACCAAAGGAGTATGGCGTTGAGACGTATTCTGGTCACTGGTGGCGCCGGTTTTATCGGCTCCGCCGTGGTGAGACATATCATCAATGACACGGCCGACAGCGTTGTGGTGGTTGATAAACTCACCTATGCAGGGAATAGGGAATCTCTGACCGTCGTGGCAGACAGCGATCGCTATGCGTTTGAGCAGGTTGATATTTGCGACCGCGCCGCGCTGGATCGTATCTTTGCGCAGTATCAGCCAGATGCAGTGATGCATCTGGCCGCTGAAAGCCACGTGGATCGATCCATTGATGGCCCAGCCGCTTTTATAGAAACCAATATTGTGGGTACTTACACGCTGTTGGAAGCTGCTCGGCACTACTGGCAGGCGCTGGCAGCAGAGAAAAAGCAGGCATTTCGTTTCCATCATATCTCTACCGATGAAGTGTATGGCGATCTGCACGGCACGGACTGTCTCTTTACCGAAACCACGCCTTACGCCCCAAGCAGCCCGTATTCTGCGTCAAAAGCTTCCAGCGACCATTTGGTTAGAGCCTGGTTGCGTACTTATGGCCTGCCGACGTTGGTCACTAACTGTTCCAATAACTATGGCCCATACCATTTCCCTGAAAAGCTGATTCCGCTGGTGATTTTAAACGCGCTGGCCGGTAAGTCTTTGCCTGTTTATGGCAACGGCGCTCAGGTTCGCGACTGGTTATATGTAGAAGACCACGCGCGCGCGCTATATCAGGTAGTGACCGAGGGCGTAGTAGGCGAAACCTACAATATCGGCGGGCACAACGAGCGCAAAAATATCGAAGTGGTAGAAACCATTTGCACTTTGCTAGACGAACTGGTGCCCAACAAACCCGCGGGAATCGCCCACTACAGTGATTTGATCACTTACGTCAAAGATCGCCCAGGCCACGATATGCGCTATGCCATTGATGCCGGGAAGATTGAGCGAGAGCTGGGCTGGCGTCCGCAGGAAACCTTTGAGAGCGGTATTCGTAAGACCGTCAATTGGTATCTTGGCAACAGATCCTGGTGGCAACGCGTACAGGACGGCTCTTATGCCGGCGAACGTTTGGGTCTGAGCGATTAAATTTCGCCAGCACGTCTAAAAGTCACTGTACGGCCATCTAACGCGCTGCTTCATTTGAACAGCGCGTTGTTACAGGTCAAATCAGGAGTTTCTATGAAAGGCATAGTTCTGGCGGGCGGTTCCGGTACCCGTTTACACCCTATTACTCGCGGCGTCTCTAAACAGCTGCTTCCGGTTTACGATAAGCCGATGATTTATTATCCGTTGTCAGTCTTAATGCTGGCCGGCATTCGCGATATTCTGATTATTTCCACTCCTGAAGATTTGCCTTCCTTCCGGCGTTTGCTGGGTGATGGTTCTGAGTTTGGTATTAACCTAAGTTATGCCGAGCAGCCGAAGCCAGAAGGCTTGGCGCAGGCTTTCTTGATCGGCGAAGAGTTCATTAACGGTGAATCCTGCTGTCTGGTTCTTGGGGATAATATCTACTTTGGTCAAGGGTTTAGCCCTAAACTGAAAAGTGTCGTTGCCCGACAGAAAGGCGCGACCGTTTTCGGTTATCAGGTGATGGATCCAGAGCGTTTTGGCGTGGTGGAGTTCGACGATAATTTCCGAGCGCTTTCCATCGAAGAAAAGCCAAGCGTGCCTAAATCCAATTGGGCAGTAACCGGGCTTTATTTCTACGATAATCAAGTGGTTGATTTTGCCAAGCAGGTTAAACCTTCTTCCCGCGGTGAACTGGAAATTACCACCATCAACCAGATGTATCTGGAGCGCGGTGAGTTAACGGTTGAGCTACTAGGTCGTGGCTTTGCCTGGTTAGATACCGGTACCCACGATAGCCTGATTGAAGCCAGTACCTTCGTACAAACGGTAGAGAAGCGTCAGGGCTTTAAAATCGCCTGTCTGGAAGAAATTTCCTGGCGTAATGGCTGGCTGGATGATGATGGCGTAAAACGCGCTGCCACCGCTCTGGCAAAAACGGGTTACGGTAAATATCTGCTGGATTTATTGCATGCTCGTCCGCGCCAATATTGAACCGCTGAACTGGGAAAGTGAATTTTTCCAGAGACACAGCGCAAAACTGAATTTATCTGATTCTGCCCCGTTGCTGAACCCGGCAGAATTGGATGCCTATGCTTTGGTTCAGGCTAAAATCCCTGCGCACCGTCTGGATTGGGTTGATGCCCTTAATCTGCTGGGTTTTCGTCTGGTTGAAAGTGAAATCGATCTTTCACTGCCAATTGGCACGGAAACTGCTTCTGTCGCTGACCATTCGGGAACGACGGCGAGTTCCGCCTTTTCCGATATGCTGGCTGCAGGCTCAGTTCGGATCGCAACTGAATTGGATATTCCTCAGTTGCGCAGCGCCGCAGCCCGCGCTTTTGCTCTTAGTCGTTTCCGTGCGCCTTGGTATGAGTCGCAGGATAGCGGGCGTTTCTACGCGCTATGGGCCGAAAAAGCGGTACTGGGAACTTTCGACCACCAATGTTTGCTGGTGGTCGATAGCCATAATCAGGCTATCGGGTTTGTCACTTTGCGTAATTTGCAGGATGGCTCGGCTCGAATTGGTTTGTTGGCGGCGTTTCCGGGAGCCGCAGGGCAAGGTATTGGTACAAAACTTATGTCGGCGGCAAAGCAGTGGTGTCAGCATCACGGGTTACAGCGGCTATATGTCGCCACTCAGATGAGTAACATCGCAGCTTTGCGTCTCTATATTCGTAGCGGGGCATCTATTGAGAGCACCGCTTATTGGTTATGCAGGGGATGAAATGATTCCATTTAACACACCACCGGTTGTTGGCTCCGAACTGGGTTATATGCAAGATGCAATTAACAGCGGGAAGCTTTGCGGAGATGGCGGTTTTACCCATCGTTGCCAGCAGTGGATGGAGCAGCGTTTTAACTGCCCGAAAGTCTTGCTGACCCCTTCTTGCACCGCATCGTTGGAAATGGCGGCTTTGTTGCTGAACATTAAGCCCGGCGATGAAGTGATCATGCCGAGTTTTACCTTTGTTTCCACCGCTAATGCCTTTGTATTGCGCGGTGCAACAATGGTATTTGTCGATATTCGTCCCGACACCATGAATATCGATGAAACCAAAATTGAAGCGGCGATTACCGATAAAACTAAAGTGATTGTGCCCGTTCACTATGCTGGCGTTGCCTGCGAGATGGATACCATCATGGCGCTGGCAAAAAAATACGATCTGTTTGTGGTTGAAGATGCCGCTCAGGGCGTGATGTCGACTTACAAAGGCAAAGCGCTGGGTACTATTGGCCATATTGGTTGCTTTAGCTTCCATGAAACCAAAAACTACACGGCGGGTGGAGAAGGCGGCGCAACGCTGATTAATGATCCATCTCTGATCGATCGCGCCGAAATCATCCGTGAAAAAGGCACCAACCGCAGCCAGTTCTTCCGCGGTCAGGTGGATAAATATACCTGGCGTGATATCGGTTCTAGCTATCTGATGGCTGATTTACAGGCTGCCTATCTATGGGGGCAGTTGGAAGCTGCTGAACAGATTAATCAACGTCGACTGTCTCTGTGGCAAAATTACTACGCTGCATTCAAGCCTCTTGCTGACGCAGGCCGTATCGATTTACCAATAGTCCCTGCTGATGTTGAACAGAATGCTCATATGTTTTATATCAAACTTCGTGATATTGAAGAGCGTTCGGCCTTTATCAGCTATATGAAAGAAGCCGATATTTTGACGGTCTTCCATTATATTCCGTTGCATGCCTGCCCGGCGGGTGCCGAATTTGGCCGTTTATCCGGTGAGGATTGCTTTACCACCAAAGAGAGTGAGCGTCTGGTGCGTCTACCGATCTTCTATATGCTGACCGAGGCCAACCAGAAAATCATTATTAACCGCGTACTGAGTTTCTTCGCCTGATATGTCATTGGCAAAAGCATCTATTTGGACCGCAGGCTCTACGCTGATTAAGATCGGCGTAGGTTTGCTGGTAGTTAAACTGCTGGCGGTCACTTTTGGCCCCAGCGGCGTAGGACAGGCGGGTAACTTCCGCCAGTTAATTACGGTATTAGGCGTATTATCAGGAGCCGGTATTTTTAACGGCGTTACCAAATATGTCGCAGAATATCATCAGCAACCGGAGCGGCTACGTGCGGTATTAGGCACCTCGTCGGCGATAGTGTTGGGTTTCTCTACCTTATTGGCTTTGCTGTTTTTATTTGCGGCAAAACCGGTGAGCGTGGCGCTATTTGGCCGTGCTGATTATGAGAACGTGGTGCGTGCCGTCGCCTTTATTCAAATGGGTATCGCCTACGCGAACCTGTTTCTGGCTATTCTTAAAGGTTATCGCGATGCGATGGGCAACGCGCTGGCGATTATCGGCGGTAGTCTGATTGGCGTAGTGGCTTATTATCTTTGCTTCCGATTAGGCGGCTATTTTGGCGCGTTAGTGGGTTTAGCATTGGTTCCTGCGTTGGTCGTCGTGCCAGCGACTTTTATTCTGGTGCGTCGCAAGACTATTCCCTTCAGCTACCTTAAACTAAGTTGGGATAAGGCGCTGGCCAGCCATTTGGGTAAGTTCACCATAATGGCGCTGATTACCTCAGTAACGCTTCCTGTCGCTTACGTGATGATGCGTAATCTTCTGGCAAAACAGTATGGCTGGGATGAAGTTGGTATTTGGCAAGGGGTAAGCAGTATTTCAGATGCCTACCTGCAGTTTATTACCGCCTCTTTTACCGTTTATTTGTTGCCGACGCTGTCGCGTTTAAAGGATAAAGCGGATATTTCCCGCGAGATTTTACGCTCGCTGAAGTTTGTACTGCCGGTGGTTGCCGCAGCCAGCATGATGGTGTGGTTACTGCGTGATTTTGCGATTTGGCTGTTATTCTCTAAGCAGTTTACCGCGATGCGCGATTTATTTGCCTGGCAGTTGGTGGGTGACGTGCTAAAAGTAGGGTCTTATGTCTTCGGCTATTTGGTTATCGCAAAAGCCTCCCTGCGATTTTATATTCTAGCGGAAGTTAGCCAGTTCCTGTTGTTGACCGGTTTTGCCCATTGGCTGATTCCGTTACATGGTTCTCTTGGCGCAGCCCAGGCTTATATGGCAACTTATATCGTTTATTTTGCCCTGTGTAGCTGCGTATTCGTCATTTACCGTAGATCTTCGTTACCTAGAAAAACATGAAAACCCTGATTCACGTATTGGGATCTGACATCCCGCATCATAACCAGACGGTGCTGCGCTTCTTTAACGATGTGCTGGCCGCGCGCCTGCCCGCCGAACAGGTGCGGCATTTTATGGTCGCGGCGAAAGACAGTGCCTCCTTTGCTGTTTTTGATGCTTTAGAGATTGAAACTCTGCCCAATAAGAAAGCGTTGGCTGAGGCGGTTATTGGGCGCGCGCAGGCCGATCGTAATACCCGTTTCTTTTGGCATGGACAGTTTAATGCCACGCTGTGGTTGGCTTTATTAAGCGGCAAAATTAAGCCATATCAGGTTTTCTGGCACGTTTGGGGTGCCGATCTGTATGAAGATGCAAAAAGCTGGAAATTCCGCCTGTTTTACCTGCTGCGCCGCTTGGCTCAAGGGCGTGTCGGGCACGTTTTTGCTACTCGCGGGGATTTGATTCACTATCAGCAGCGTCATCCGCGAGTGCCAGCGTCTTTGCTTTATTTCCCAACGCGTATGGACCCGACGCTGACCGGCGTTCAGGCTGAGAAGCCTTTAGTCGGGCCAATGACGATTTTGGTCGGTAATTCCGGTGATACCACTAACCGACATATTGAAGCGCTGAAATCCATTCGTCAGCAGTTTGGCGCCGATGTTCGGGTGATTTTGCCGATGGGCTATCCCGCGAACAATGATGCTTATATCGATCAGGTGCGAACCGCTGGGCTGAAGTTATTTCCGGCAGAAAATCTACGTATTCTGACCGAACAAATTGCCTTCGATGACTATCTGAATATTCTGCGCGAATGCGATTTAGGCTATTTTATTTTTAATCGTCAGCAGGGAATCGGCACTTTGTGTCTGTTAACCCAATTTGGCGTGCCTTTTGTCCTTAGCCGTCTGAATCCGTTCTGGCAGGATTTGGCTGAGCAACATATTCCAGTGTTGTTCTACGGTGATACGCTGGATGAAGCTTTGATACGTGAAGCACAACGGCAATTGGCCGGTCTGGATAAGCAATCCATCGCTTTCTTTAACCCTAATTATATCGATGGTTGGCAGCAGGCATTAGCGCTGGCGGCGGGAGAAAACCCATGACGTTGGGGCAATTTGGCGGCTTGCTGAGCGTCTATTTGATCGCAGTGATTTTTATCCTCACGTTGACCTATCAGGAGTTCAGGCGGGTTCGCTTCAACTTTAACGTCTTCTTTTCCATGCTGTATTTACTGACGTTTTACTTCGGTTTTCCGCTGACCTGCATGTTGGTATTTCAGTTTGATGTCGCAGTAGTTCCGGCGGACTATTTGCTGTACGCCATACTGTCCGCCACGGCGTTTTACGCCATTTACTATGTCACCTATAAAACGCGTCTGCGGAAGCCACGAACTCAGCCACGGCGGCCGATATTTACGATGAATCGGGTTGAAACCAACCTGACCTGGATCTTATTGGCGCTGGTGGCGATTGGCACCGTAGGTATTTTCTTCCTACAGAACGGCTTCCTGTTATTTAAGCTGAATTCTTATAGCCAGATATTCTCCAGTGATGTTTCCGGCGTGGCTCTGAAGCGTTTCTTCTACTTCTTCATTCCGGCGATGTTGGTGGTGTATTTCCTTAAACAGGATATGCGGGCATGGTTCTTTTTCCTCGCCAGCACCGTAGCCTTCGGCATTCTGACCTATGTTATCGTGGGGGGAACCCGCGCCAATATCATTATCGCTTTTGCATTGTTCCTGTTTATCGGCATTGTGCGCGGTTGGATTACGCTGTGGATGCTGGTGGCAGCTGGCGTATTCGGTATTGTCGGTATGTTCTGGCTGGCGCTGAAACGCTATAGCCTGGATGTCAGCGGCGCGGAGGCGTTCTATACCTTCCTGTACCTAACGCGAGACACCTTCTCGCCGTGGGAAAATCTGGGGCTGTTGCTGCAAAATTACGACAAGATAGATTTCCAGGGACTGGCACCAATAGTTCGAGATTTCTACGTGTTTATCCCAAGCTGGCTCTGGCCGGGGCGTCCTGATTTGGTGCTGAATACCGCGAACTACTTCACCTGGGACGTATTGGATAACCATTCCGGGCTGGCGATTTCCCCTACGCTGATTGGTTCTCTGGTGGTTATGGGCGGCGCGCTGTTTATCCCTATCGGTGCGATTATTGTCGGGCTGATTATTAAGTGGTTTGACTGGCTATACGAGCAAGGTAAAGCGGAAACTAACCGCTACAAGGCGGCGATTCTGCAAAGCTTCTGCTTCGGAGCCGTATTTAATATGATCGTATTGGCGCGTGAAGGGCTGGATTCGTTTGTTTCTCGAGTGGTCTTCTTTTGCATTATTTTCGGCGCCTGTCTGGTGGTAGCGAAACTGCTGTATTGGTTATTCGACGTCAGCGGACTAATAACGCAACGTATTCGTCGCAGCTATACTGGGGCGAACAATGCTTCTTCTGCCGACACGACGAGTCAACTGTAAGGTTTAAGTGTAGAAATGGAACAAAAAACAGCAATTCCTAAGTACAACCTGCGTGGCTTCAATATCTGGGGGTTCCGCGATATGGCCCAGGTGCTGGATTATCTGCTGGGAAATGAACAAGTAAAAACCGGTACTTTGGTGGCGATGAACGCAGAAAAGCTGCTGAAGGCAGAAGATGACGCCGCATTGCGAACCCAGTTGAACGATGCGGAGTATCTCTACGCCGACGGCATCAGCATGGTACGTGCGATTCGCCGTAAGTATGCCGGTGCTGAAGTGTCGCGCGTTGCAGGGGCAGACCTGTGGGAAGCCTTGATGCAGCGTGCTGGTCAGCAGGGGACACCGGTGTTTCTGGTCGGTGGTAAGCCGGAAATCCTGGCAGAAACAGAAGAAAAACTGCGGGCGCAGTGGAATGTGAATATCGTCGGCTCACAGGACGGCTACTTTACTCCAGAACAGCGGGACGCCTTGTTCACCCGCATTGCTGCCAGCGGCGCAGCGATTGTGACGGTGGCTATGGGTTCGCCAAAGCAGGAAATCTTTATGCGCGATTGCCGTCAGGTTCACCCTAATGCGCTGTATATGGGCGTAGGTGGTACTTATGACGTGTTTACTGGCCATGTAAAGCGAGCGCCTAAGGTTTGGCAGAATCTAGGGTTAGAATGGCTGTATCGCCTGCTGTCGCAGCCGAGCCGTATTCGTCGTCAGCTTAAATTGCTTAAATTTGTAGGTTATTACTATACCGGACGTCTTTAACTGCGTCTGTCGCAGGGTTGGTGAATCCAGCCCTGCCAGTATTTCCTCCTGAGCTATTCCTCGCAAAAATACATCCCAGCAATATCCCTTTAAGGAATAAAAATTCATTTTTATATTCCATAAGGTTTTAATTTGTTGTTTGCTTATATGATTCAGATACGGAACGATATTGGCCGGTTAATTTCCGTGACGAGTACGACAGTTTTTTTAAGTTAGCTCGGCATGCATTTTTCTAACCTGATTGCAGCAGACCAGCAGTTTTAGCGCTTCCTTTCGCAGGTGTTCGGCGTGAACTCAGTCGCTTTTCTCTTTTCCTGATAATTATAACAACCGGGGTTATCCGGGGGATTGAACACAACAAAATTAAGTCTACAGAGGATTTATGGCAGACAACGAAGATAAAAAAGGATTACACCGTGGGCTGGAAGCCCGGCATATCGAACTGATAGCGCTAGGTGGCACCATTGGCGTCGGGTTATTTATGGGCGCAGCCAGTACGCTGAAATGGGCAGGGCCATCAGTGTTACTGGCATACATCATTGCCGGGTTGTTCGTATTTTTCATTATGCGTGCCATGGGCGAAATGCTCTATCTGGAGCCGGTGGCCGGTTCTTTTGCGGTTTACGCCCATAAGTATCTCAGCCCGTATTTTGGCTATCTGACGGCCTGGGGCTATTGGTTTATGTGGATAGCCGTGGGTATATCGGAGATAACCGCCATTGGCCTATACGTCAGCTTCTGGTTCCCCGAATTGCCACAGTGGATACCGGCGATCGCCGGCGTAGTCATTGTCGCGTTGGCGAATCTCGCAGCGGTGCGGCTGTACGGTGAAATGGAATTTTGGTTCGCGATGATCAAAGTCACCACTATTATTGTGATGATAGTGGTTGGTATCGGCGTGATCTTCTTTGGTTTCGGCAATCAGGGCCAGGCGATTGGTTTCGATAACCTGACGCAGCACGGTGGCTTCTTTGCTGGTGGTTGGAAAGGTTTCCTGTTTGCACTGTGTATTGTCGTAGCGTCCTATCAGGGTGTGGAACTGGTTGGTATCACCGCCGGTGAAGCGAAAAACCCCCAAGTCACCTTAAAACGCGCGATTAACAATATTCTGTGGCGGATTCTGATTTTCTACGTCGGTGCGATTTTCGTGATCGTCACTATCTTCCCGTGGAATGAAATTGGTTCTACCGGTAGCCCGTTCGTACTGACATTTGCCAAGATTGGTATTACCGCAGCGGCTGGGATTATCAACTTTGTGGTGCTGACCGCTGCGCTGTCCGGCTGTAACAGCGGTATGTACAGCGGCGGGCGTATGTTGTATGCCTTGGCGATGAATCGCCAGTTGCCCGCTATTTTGACGAAAGTCTCTGCCAGCGGCGTGCCGGTTTACTGTATCGCAGTCACTATTCTGTGTTTGCTGATCGGTTCCAGCCTCAACTACATCATTCCTAATCCTCAGCAGGTGTTTGTGTATGTCTACAGCGCCAGCGTGTTGCCAGGTATGGTACCGTGGTTTGTGGTGCTGATTAGCCAGCTGCGTTTCCGTCAGGTACATAAAGAAGCGATTAAGCAACATCCGTTTAAATCCATTATGTTCCCCTATGTGAACTATCTGACCATCGCCTTCCTGATTTGTGTGCTGGTTGGTATGGGGATTAATCCGGATACGCGCTTATCTTTATTAGTGGGAGCGATTTTCCTGGCGTTAGTGTCACTGTGCTATTTCGCCTTAGGGATGCATAAGAAACGCGTGTGATGACGAAACGTCTATAAAACCAGCGATAAAGGTAGGGTGAGGGGACTAAATAGCTGTCTTTTGCGGCAGAGAGAGCAAAGCGTAATCAAACGCACTATTTCTTCTAAAAAAGCACTAGACAGTTAGGCATTAAAACCGTAGTATCCTCACCCGCAACGGCGCTAAGCGCCCGTAGCTCAGCTGGATAGAGCGCTGCCCTCCGGAGGCAGAGGTCTCAGGTTCGAATCCTGTCGGGCGCACCATTAATTTTGTGTGCAAGAGCTGCGGTGGTAATATTGCCGCGTACGACGGTTGTGAGCAGTAAAGAAGTTATGGTGGCTATAGCTCAGTTGGTAGAGCCCTGGATTGTGATTCCAGTTGTCGTGGGTTCGAGTCCCATTAGCCACCCCAAATTTTTGTGGAACATGCGATGGTGGCGGAATTGGTAGACGCGCTAGCTTCAGGTGTTAGTGTCCTTACGGACGTGAGGGTTCAAGTCCCTCCCTTCGCACCACACAAACTATGTAGATTTTATTAATATTTACATAGACATAAGTCGAAAGACTATGTAGAGTAGGCAGTAAGAAATCGGCGAGTAGCGCAGCTTGGTAGCGCAACTGGTTTGGGACCAGTGGGTCGGAGGTTCGAATCCTCTCTCGCCGACCACATTCCGAAGAAAACCCCGCAATGCGGGGTTTTTTTTCGTCTTGAATTTGTCTCTCAGCGTTAACCCTTTCTGCTTATCGCTGAGAAGAGGATGCCGCTGGCATTCTGCTTTATCAATATTCCGCTGCTTTAATTCTCTTGTGCATCATTCAAAGAGCAATACTTCAATTAAAGGATTCATCAGGTAGCGTTTTCTCAGCTAAATGGATTCAGTTCCCCTGCCAAAGCCAAAGCCAAAGCCAAAGCCAAAGCCAAAGCCAAAGCCAAAGCCAAAGCCAAAGCCAAAGCCAAAGCCAAAGCCAAAGCTATTGCGATTTATCGGTGTTGGGTTTTTGCGACACTAGATATCGGTAATGTCTCTCAATGGAGACATATAACATAATGATAAATATGAATAAAAATAGGAATCGGTTTTTACGTCGTTTTGTAGCGACAGATCAAATCCAAACGTGATGAAACTCAGAGCCTGAAGAGGAATAAATCGGTCTTGGTCTAAAAATATTAAAAATTGATTTATTTCATAATGTTAAGTCACTTTTTTGGCTTTATTTACAGTAACGTTCAAGAGATTAAATAAGTTGGCACGGGAAGTGCAATATCTATCTTGTAGATGCTCATCCCACTTCTTATGACAGCTTAGTCTTCATAAACCCAGGGATGATGCAGAGCCAATTTTAGGGTGCCTATTGTCCACGTAAACGATGTTGAGCGGTAACCAATCCCCTCCTTCATCACATACCGGGCGTAACGTTGAGTGAGGCACCAATCTGTTGACTGTAGACCTGATATTTTATGACACTTGCTTAATCGGCAAGTGTTTTTTTTTGCCGGTAGGAAAGTTTGCGGTTCGGCAGATAAAAGAAAGGCTCCCGCAGGAGCCTGTCTCAATCACAGTAAAAGATTTTACTCGCCGTTTTGTTTCAGCGTTAGCATTAACCCTTCACGACGTACCTGAGCCGCATCTTCTGGACGGTGCAGTTTGTCATAAGCATCGGCCAGCCAGGCGTAATCGTAGCCGTCGGGACGCTGTTGCAGCGCAGCGCGGAAGGCTTCGCTAGCCTGTTCCCACTCGCCGTGCT
This sequence comes from Yersinia sp. J1, assembly GCF_050586585.1. Lineage (NCBI taxonomy): Bacteria > Pseudomonadati > Pseudomonadota > Gammaproteobacteria > Enterobacterales > Yersiniaceae > Yersinia > Yersinia sp. J1. Next base: position 99,203 of record NZ_JBOBDP010000008.1, on the reverse strand, counting down.
TCAGCATCAATTGCCCCAGCGTACTATTTAGCAATGGCGTCGCGCCGTGCTGCTTGATTTGCTGACGTAATGCTTTTTCCAAAGGATCGGGATTACCTGATTTAAGGCGCGGGATCAGTAAGATCAGTCTTTCGTCATATTGACGTTTTAGCCCATCTAGAATCACCTGTTGCGCCACTTCGTGATCGTTACACTCAATCAGGTGTTCAGCTAGAGCTACCTGCAGCGCCACATTATGGCGGATTTTGCGGTTTTGATCGTGCCACCAGCGCTTCAATCCATCGCTGCCTTCTTCGGCCATGCACTGATTCATGATGCCAATATAAGCTTGCTGTTCCAGCGCGCTGATTTCAGCCGCGGTATGCAACTGTATTTTCTGCATCGCCGGTAAAATTTCCAGCAATGAGCTGAAAGCCCCGGTGCGTAGATAAGCCTGCTCCGCCAGCCTTAATACTTCCGGGTGACGCGGCGCCAGTTCCAGCAGGCGATCAACCCCGTGGCGAGCGGCGTGGATCTGCCCCTGAGCCAGTTGAATACGTACCCGAGTGATATCTACCGGTAATTGGTCGGTATCTGCCACTTCGGCAGCTCGCTCCAGATATTGATTGGTTCGGAACTCGTCGCCGCATTGCTGAGCCGCCTCGGCTGCCAGCAAATAGTTAACCATTGGCTGTTCGGCGTGCTCGGCGTTGCGGGTAAGCAAATGTTCAACCTGCTTAAAATCGCCTTCGGCCAGTTTGATCAGCGCGGCTTTGGTTTGCTTGCGAGCGCGGCTGCGTTTGCGACCGATAAACCAGCCTCTGGTGCGAGCCCCGGTGCGGAACATTCGACGTAATACAGATTCGATGAGATACAGCACGAAAATCAATCCAACCAGCATAATGGTCAATTTAGTGATGCTGGTTTCAATATTGTAATCATCAGTTTGAATCAATACATAGCCTTGATGACCGGCGAGCATCGGGCCAAGAATGATCCCGGCGATCAGCAGCAGAAATAGCAGTAAGACTCGAATCATACTTATCCCTCCTGATTGACCACAGGCGTTTGCGCCAGCAGGTTACGGACACGAGTTTGCATCAACTTTTCCAGTAGCGGCTGGCTTTTTAGCTGATCCGGCACGTCCATTGAGATCGATTGTTGGCTCAGGCTTTCCAGTTCATCGAGGAAAGCCTTGGTGCTCGGGTCGTTAACGTCGAAATAAGCCCGAACCCATGTTGAAATGGTTTCCAGCGACTGTTTGTACACTTCGTCCTGATGGCGCGGAACCGCCTGAGCGGCTACCAACAGGCGAGAACGAATATTTTCCCGTAGATAAATATCCTGATTCGGTGCTAACAGCGGCTCGGCGCTGCTATCGCGGCGGCGAATAGTCACGAAATCGGAGAGGAAACTGTGCCAGCTTTTGGATAAATTCTGTTTCCAATCGGAAAGGGAGCTGGACAGTTCGGTGCTGTCTTCATCCATCGGCGCATCATCAGTCACGTTATCCGCCATGCGCAGATTATCGACCTGATTAGAAAGCTGATTTAGCTTGAGAATGATCCCGTCAAAATCGATTTGGCTTAGGGCAGACAGTGCGCTGATATCTTCGGTAATGGCGCGGCGTACCTCAATCAGGCTCGGATCATTCATATCCGCCAGACTCGCATCGGCGCTTTTTAATAAGGTTGCGGCGCTGAGGACATCCTGATCGCTCCACAGTTTACGTCCTGCCATTTTCACCAGAAAATCAGCCTGAGCCAGCAGCCAGGCTTTAGCATCACTGCCGGAAATGGTGGCGACTTTCCCTTGCAGTTCATTGAGTTGGCGAGCCAAAGACGCTTGCTGGCGGTCAGCGGTGTCTAGCGCTTTACCTTGTTGCTGTAACAAAGCTTCAAGCCGCTGTTTTTCCTGCGTTTGGCTGGTTTTTAACGCAGCTAGTTGGTCTTGTAACGCTTGATTGGCGGCGACCAACTGTTGTTTCTGTTGATGGCCCTGATAATAAAGGCCGGCACTCAGAATAATTGCAATGGCGATAGCAACAGCGCCGAGAATGGGCCCGCTACGCTTGTCTTTTGGTGTTTCAGCCTCTGGCTGTTGGGGCCGCTCAACCGCTGTGGTTGTCTCTTCCACTGGGGCGGATGGGGTAGTGTGTTCCGTCATATTGGGCATCCCATAGTCAGGTTTATTGTAGCGCGCGGATCAGCGCGTCATTATCGGCATTCTCAGCCACTCGAATGTCATTCCAGCCTAGTTGACTGGCAAGGGCGGCCAAACGATCGCTCACCACTATCAGGCGGCAGCGCAGCAGCCAGGAAGAACGATAGTAATCAGGAATTAAAGTATAGATCTGCTGTAACATTTCGCCGCTGGTTACCACCAGGATATCAACGCCGGCTCGCTGCCAGTGGGCGCTTTGCTCACTGCCATCGTAATAGATCGGGCTACGTTGATAACATTCGCAAAATGTGACCTCGGCGCCGCGTGCTGCGAGGCTTTCACCTAATAGCTCCCGACCACCGTTACCACGCAGCAACAGGGCTTTTTTACCCTGTAATTCCTGCAAGTCAGGCAGTAAGAGCAGCATTTCGCTGGTTTCACCCATCGGCGGAAAAGTGACCGGTAGGCGACTCACCGTGTGCAGCGCCAATGCCGTCGAGCGACCTATAGCATAATAAGATAGCTCGGCAGGCCAGAACAGTTTATTTCTGTTTAACAGCGGGTTGGCATAGCGAATGGCGTTCTGCGACAGCGCAAAAACCAGATCGCCTGCCTGCATTTCTGCCAACATTTCCGGTAGACGAGGTAAATCTCGGCCCGGAGAGAAATCGATTAAAGGCGCATGATAGGCAACCCGACCTAGTGCTAGTAGGCGGCTGACTAACTGTTCACCGGCAGGAGAAGGGCGAGTGACCAGAATAGTCATAGTGGCGGATTATCCTGATAAACCAGCGCCAGAATTTCTTTGGCACCGCGAGAGAGCAGCTCATCGGCCAGCTCGATGCCCATTTGTTCTGCATTGGCAGATGGGCCGCGGCGTTCACCGCAGATCATTTGGCTACCGTCCGGCGCGCCGACCAACGCGCGCAGCCACAGAGTGTCATCTTCTAGCACCGCGTAGCTACCAATTGGCACCTGACAGCCGCCTTCAAGGCGGGTATTCATGGCGCGTTCGGCGCACACGCGCAGCTCAGTCTGGCGGTGATTGAGTGGCGCAAGCAGTTCGCGGGTGAGAGTATCATCCAGACGGCATTCGATACCGACAGCGCCCTGGCCGACTGCTGGCAAGGATTCTTCCGGACTCATGGCGTAGCGGATACGTTCTTTCAAACCAAGGCGGTTTAAACCGGCGACGGCCAGAATAATGGCATCGTAGTCGCCCTGATCCAGTTTCGACAAACGAGTGCCTACGTTGCCGCGCAAATCTTTGACGATCAGATCCGGGCGGCGTTGGCGTAGCTGACACTGACGGCGCAGGCTAGAAGTACCCACCACGCTGCCCGCCGGTAATTCATCCATATGCTGGTAATTATTCGAAACAAAAGCATCTCGCGGATCGTCACGTTCACAAATAGTGACCAGCCCCAATCCTTCGGGGAAGGCGATCGGCACGTCTTTCATAGAATGCACGGCGACATCGGCTCGGCCTTCCAGCAACGCCAGCTCCAGCTCTTTTACAAACAGGCCTTTGCCACCCACTTTGGCCAAAGGCGTATCAAGGATAATGTCTCCGCGGGTCACCATCGGAACCAGCTCCACCTGTAGCCCCGGATGACAGGCTTGCAGCAGCTGCTGTACATAATGTGCTTGCCACAATGCCAATGGGCTTTGTCGCGTGGCAATTCGAATAATTTTGTCTAACATGCTCATTACCGTTTTTATATTTAGCTAACCATCCTAACACCGAGAAGGGAAAACTGTCAGTGTAGAAGCCACAGGATTCAGGCGGATAACCGTGCAAGAAAGACGCTATGGTAACAAATGGACGGCTGGATAGGGTGGCTGGGTAAGTATTAGAATGGCGCATATAGCTTTACTTTCTTTACGGTCAATCGGCAAGGTGTTAGATTGATCACGTTTCCAGCAATAATTCGTTAAATATTCTTCTAAACTAAAGGCGAATCGGGAACACGGGTTTTTTTCTAGGCACTGGAACAATCAGGCGAGACGTCTTGTACCTCTACATCGAGACACTGAAACAGCGACTGGATGCGATCAACCAATTACGAGTCGATCGCGCCTTGGCGGCCATGGGGCCAGCCTTCCAAAAGGTCTACAGTCTGCTGCCAACCTTATTACATTATCATCACCCACTGATGCCAGGTTACCTTGATGGTAACGTTCCCCACGGCGTCTGTTTCTTCACGCCTACGGAAACCCAACAACAGTATATTACTGAAGTTGAAAGCAAATGGGGTGAACCGCTGCAATTAGCGCGGGAAGGCGAACTGCCGATCACCGGCGTTTACACCATGGGCAGTACCTCTTCTATTGGGCAAAGCAGCACTTCGGATCTGGACATTTGGGTGTGCCACCAAGCCTGGCTGGATAACGAAGAACGCAATCAGCTACAACAAAAATGCAGCCAATTGGAGAAATGGGCGGCCTCTATGGGCGTCGAAGTCAGCTTTTTCCTGATCGACGAAAACCGTTTCCGCCACAATGCCAGCGGCAGTTTGGGCGGTGAAGACTGCGGTTCTACGCAACATATTCTGTTATTAGACGAGTTCTACCGCAGCGCAGTGCGCCTGGCGGGGAAACGTATTCTGTGGAATATGGTGCCGATAGAAGAAGAAGGCCATTACGACGATTACGTGCTTTCTTTATATGCCCAAGGTGCGCTGACGCCAAATGAATGGCTGGATCTCGGTGGCTTGAGTACCCTATCGGCTGAAGAGTATTTCGGAGCCAGCCTGTGGCAGCTCTATAAGAGTATTGATTCACCCTACAAAGCCGTCTTGAAAACGCTGCTGTTGGAAGCGTATTCGTGGGAATACCCGAATTCTCAGCTGCTGGCGATGGAAATCAAGCAGCGTCTGCATAAAGGCGAGATTGTGTCATTCGGTCTGGATGGCTACTGCATGATGCTGGATCGCGTCACGCGTTATCTGACGCAAATCGAAGATACTACTCGTCTGGATTTAGTCCGCCGCTGTTTCTATCTGAAAGTTTGCGAAAAACTGTCTAAAACGCCGGCCAGCAGCGGTTGGCGTCGGGAGATACTGAGCCAACTGGTTAGTGAGTGGGGCTGGAGCGAAGAGCGTCTGGAAATGCTGGACAATCGCGCCAACTGGAAAATTGAGCGGGTGCGTGAAGCGCATAACGAGCTGTTGGATGCGATGATGCAGAGTTATCGCAATCTGATCCGTTTCGCGCGTCGTAATAATCTGAGCGTTAGTGCCAGTCCGCAGGATATCGGGGTATTGACCCGTAAACTCTATGCGGCCTTTGAGGCGCTACCGGGTAAAGTTACTTTAGTTAACCCACAAATCTCGCCGGATCTGTCCGAAGAACATTTGACCTTTATTCACGTACCGGCAGGACGCGCTAACCGGCCCGGTTGGTATTTGTATAATCAGGCTCCGTCTATGGATGCCATAGTGAGCCATCAGCCGCTGGAATATAACCGCTATCTGAACAAACTGGTGGCTTGGGCTTATTTCAACGGCTTACTGACGTCAAAAACGCATTTACATATTAAAAGCGCCAATTTGTGCGATACGGTAAAATTGCAAGAACTGGTGACGGATGTTTCTCACCATTTCCCATTGCGTTTGCCTGCGCCGACGCCGAAAGCGCTGTACAGCCCGTGCGAAATCCGCCATCTGGCGATCATCGTCAATCTGGAAAACGATCCGACGGCCGCTTTCCGCAACCAGATTGTGCATTTTGATTTCCGAAAACTGGACGTATTCAGTTTCGGTGAGCAACAGCAGTGTCTGGTGGGCAGTATCGATTTACTGTATCGCAACTCGTGGAACGAAGTGCGAACCCTGCATTTCAGCGGCGAACAGGCGGTATTGGAGGCATTGAAAACCATTTTAGGCAAAATGCATCAGGACGCCGCGCCGCCGGAATCCGTTGATGTATTCTGCTACAGCCAGCATTTACGCGGGCTGATTCGCACCCGCATTCAACAATTGGTATCCGAATGCATCGAGCTGCGCCTTTCCAGCACTCGTCAAGAACCGGGTCGCTTTAAAGCGGTTCGAGTCGCCGGGCAGACCTGGGGGCTGTTCTTCGAGCGTCTTAGTGTATCGGTGCAGAAACTGGAAAATGCGGTGGAATTCTACGGTGCCATTTCCAATAACAAGCTGCATGGTCTGTCGATTCAGGTAGAAACCGATCAGATTCATTTACCGCCGGTTGTCGACGGATTCGCTAGTGAAGGAATTATTCAGTTCTTCTTTGAAGGCACTAGCGATGGGAAAGGCTTCAATATCTACATTCTCGACGAGAGCAATAGAGTTGAGGTTTACCATCATTGCGAAGGCAGTAAAGAAGAGTTGGTGCGCGATGTCAGCCGCTTCTACTCATCGTCTCACGATCGTTTCACCTATGGCTCCAGCTTTATTAACTTTAACCTGCCGCAGTTCTATCAGATTGTGCAGTTAGACGGGCGCACTCAGGTGATTCCGTTCCGCAGCACTACGCTTTCTCATCTGTGTCATAACGCGACGGAAAAAGAGTCTTCCACGCCGCCGCAACAGTTTCAGCTGCACTAGTTATCGTTAAACGTCATTGGTAAACCGGAAATCAGGACACGCTGTTTTGTGTCCTTTTACCGATTCTTACTGGCCGGCGCTGGAATAAAGGTTAGTCGAAGCTAACCTCTTCACCGGCTTGAGCCGTGGCGGCTTCAGAAAGCAGCGTATAGAAAGTTTTCCCGCTGCGGTCGCAGTGCCATTCATTTTCCCGATAGTTAAAATGGTAACCACCGGTTTTGGTTGCCAGCCAAACCTGATGAAAGGGTTCCTGGCGGTTAATCACAATTTTGCTGCCGTTCTCGAAAGTCAGGGTCAAAACGCCCCCGTTAGTTTCACAGTCTATATCGCTGTCGCCATCAAAATTATCCACTGCATTTTCAATGTTTGACATCAATTGATCGGCTAACTGGTGGAACTCGCTGTCGTTCATATTCAATTCCTATTGCTTTTCATGATCCACCTGCGATTATAGAGACCTTGGACGCATGAATTACAGGCATTAATGCAATGAAAAGAGAACTACGCTGGCCGCTGGTCGCCATGATGTTGGTGGGGCTATCCGGATGTGGCTTAAAAGGGCCACTTTATTTCCCTCCTGCGGAAAATTCAAAGACAGAAACTGTACCGCCAGATTCAGGCAAAGTGCAGAAAAACCAAGAAGATAATGTTGGCTCGCAGCAGACTCAGTCTATCGGCGGCTTACAGTAACCCAGATTCTCCCCGCAGTTTGACGTTGGCCTCCTGCTGTTGGAGGCCAGATGCTTACTGCGATAAATCGCTTTATCGCGTCCGGATTTAGCCAGTAGTCAGTGGAGCATGATATGCAGTTCTCCAAAATGCACGGTCTTGGCAACGACTTTATGGTTGTCGATGCCGTCACACAGAATGTTTATTTTTCGCCGGAGCTTATCCGACGACTGGCTGACCGGCACACTGGCGTGGGCTTTGATCAGATGCTGGTGGTTGAACCGCCTTACGATCCTGAGCTGGATTTCCACTATCGCATTTTTAATGCGGATGGCAGCGAAGTCTCTCAATGTGGTAACGGTGCCCGCTGTTTCGCTCGTTTCGTGCGGATTAAGGGGCTGACCAACAAGCGTGATATTCGCGTCAGTACGCAAACTGGGCGTATGGTGCTTAGCGTGACGGAGGATGAGCTGGTGTGCGTCAATATGGGTGAACCTAATTTTGAGCCGCAGGCGATTCCGTTTAAAGCGATAAAAGCTGAAAAAACCTACATTTTGCGCGCGGCAGAGCACACGGTGCTGTGCGGGGTGGTTTCGATGGGAAATCCCCATTGTGTACTGCAAGTGGACGATGTTTCGGTTGCCAACGTTGAGTTGCTGGGTCCAGTATTGGAAAATCATGAGCGTTTTCCTGAGCGCGCCAACATTGGCTTTATGCAGGTTGTCAGTCGGGAACACATTCGTTTACGGGTCTACGAACGCGGCGCAGGAGAAACACAAGCCTGCGGCAGCGGAGCCTGTGCGGCTGTGGCAGTCGGTATTCAGCAGGCATTGCTGAGTGAAGAGGTTCACGTCGAGCTACCGGGTGGCAGCCTGGATATCAGCTGGAAAGGACCGGGTCACCCGTTGTATATGACCGGGCCTGCGACCCACGTCTACGACGGTTTTATTCATTTATGATGGGTGTTGAAGAATGAAGAATTATGAGGAACAGGCGCTGGCTGGCATTGAGTTAGACGACGACGCTGTCATGCAGTATTTATTGCAAAATCCCGACTTCTTTATCCGTAATGCCCGTTTGGTTGAACAGATGCAAATTCCCCATCCGGTCAGAGGCAGCGTGTCTCTGGTCGAGTGGCAACTGGCTCGTCAACGTAATCAGATTCATCAACTGGAAGAAGAAATTACCCTGTTGATGGAGCAGGCCGGTCTGAATGAGCTGCTGTTTAACCGTCTGTTACAGTTACAAACTAATCTGACCTCCGCCGAAAGCCTGCAAGATATGCTGAATCGCCTACAGCGCTGGGCGCGGGATTTTGGATTGGCAGGAGCCAATGTGCGCCTGTTTAACGACCGCTGGCATATTGGCGCGCCTTCCGATTTCACTCATCTGGGTTTAGCACGCCACGCTTTTGAACCGATGCGCATTCAGCGTTTGGGGGATGAGCGTCATTACCTCGGCAGCCTAAATGGGCCAGAGCTTTTGTTGCTGTTGCCTCAGGCTAAACAGGTCGGCTCGGTTGCGATGTCCCTGATGGGCGCGAATGGCGATTTGGGCGTGGTTATCTTTAGTAGCCGTGATACACAACATTATCAGCAGGGTATGGGTACGGTGATGCTGCATCAGTTAGCGCTGATGTTGCCTACCTTGTTGGAGCGCTGGATCGAACGAGTATGAGTGAAATCCCCGCTACGCTCTCTCCGTCCGTTGAAGCCTTTTTGCGTTATCTGAAGGTTGAACGGCAACTGAGTCCCTTAACCATAACCAGTTATTCTCGACAGCTACAGGCGGTGATGGAACTGGCGGGTCAAATGGGGCTGAGCCAGTGGGAGAGTTTGGATGCGGCGCAGGTACGTTCGCTGGTTTCCCGCAGCAAGCGTGCTGGATTACAGTCTTCTAGCCTGGCGCTGCGCCTGTCGGCATTACGCAGTTTTCTCGATTGGTTGGTCAGCCAGGGCGTGTTACACGCCAATCCGGCCAAAGGCGTCAGTACGCCGAGGACGGGGCGCCATCTGCCAAAAAATATTGATGTGGATGAAGTCAGTCGACTGTTGGACATCGATCTTAACGATCCTTTGGCGGTGCGGGATCGGGCGATGCTGGAAGTCATGTACGGCGCGGGTTTACGTTTAGCCGAACTGGTGGGAATGGATTGCAAACATGTGGATTTGGCCAGTGGCGAAATCTGGGTGATGGGCAAGGGCAGCAAAGAACGTAAAGTACCGATGGGCGCTACGGCGGTGACTTGGTTACAGCATTGGCTAGCGCTACGGGAGTTGTTTGAACCCGCCGATGACGCCATTTTCCTCGCCAATACCGGTAAGCGTATTTCTGCGCGCAATGTGCAAAAACGCTTTGCCGAATGGGGTATAAAACAAGGCGTTAGCAGCCATATTCATCCCCATAAACTGCGCCACTCTTTCGCCACTCATATGCTGGAATCCAGCGGCGATCTGCGTGCGGTGCAGGAATTACTCGGCCACGCCAATCTAACGACCACACAAATTTATACCCATCTCGACTTTCAACATTTGGCAACGGTGTATGATGCCGCCCATCCGCGAGCCAAACGAGGCAAATCCTGATGCATTTTTACCGACCATTACAGCCGATTGCGGCTATAACCTTCGATTTGGACGATACTCTGTACGACAACCGCCCGGTGATTTCCCGTACCGAACAGGAATCGGTGGCGTTTCTGCAACAGTATCATCCGAATTTACGCCAGCTTGAGGTGGCGGATTTTCATCGTTTTCGCATTGAACTGCTGGCCAGCGATCCGGATATTTATCACGATGTTACCCAGTGGCGTTGGCAGGCGTTGGAGTTAGGTCTTATTCGCCACGGCCTGACCAAAGATGAAGCCCGTAAAGGTGCTGACGCGGCGATGGAGAATTTCGCCCTGTGGCGTAGCCGTATTCATGTGCCTGCGGCGACTCACGATACGCTGGAGACCTTGTCAGAACGCTTCCCGCTGGTGGCTATCACAAACGGTAACGCCGATCCTGCCGCCTGCGGTTTAAGCCGCTATTTCCAGTTTGTGCTGCGCTCTGGCCCCAATGGCCGTGCCAAACCTTATCGTGATATGTACCAAAAGGCGGCCAATAAGCTGGATTTGCCGCTGGAAAGCATTTTGCACGTGGGTGACGATCTCACCACCGACGTCGCTGGTTCCTTGCGTTGCGGCATGCAGGCCTGCTGGATTAACGATCGGCAGAAAAATATCATGGCGGTCAATGATGCCCGTTTACTGCCACATATTGAGATTTCGCAGTTGGCATCTCTCACAGCATTGTTATAATCCTATCAATTACTCTGTATAAATTCCCAGTGGAATGCTGATGGTCGTCCGGTCAAACCGGGCGACAGCGCGGTTTTCCCTTACCCGATAAACGGTGCCTATGGACGTTTCTGATCTGCTCGACAGCCTGAATGAAAAACAACGTGAAGCCGTGGCCGCGCCGCGCTGCAACCTGTTGGTACTGGCCGGTGCGGGCAGTGGTAAAACCCGGGTGCTGGTGCATCGAATTGCCTGGCTGCTCTCCGTTGAGAATGCTTCACCCTATTCCATTATTGCCGTGACCTTTACCAATAAAGCGGCGGCGGAGATGCGTCACCGTATCGAACATTTGATTGGTACCAGCCAGGGCGGTATGTGGATTGGGACTTTCCACGGGTTGGCGCACCGTTTATTGCGGGCACACCATTTGGACGCCAATCTGCCGCAGGACTTTCAGATCCTCGACAGCGACGATCAGCATCGGCTACTGAAACGCATTGTTAAGGCATTGAATTTAGACGAAAAACAGTGGCCGCCGCGTCAGGCAATGTGGTACATCAACGGTAAGAAAGACGAAGGTTTACGGCCGCAGCACGTAGAAAGCTACGGTAATCCGGTAGAAGCCACCTGGCTGCGTATTTATCAGGCCTATCAGGAAGCCTGTGATCGCGCCGGTCTGGTCGATTTTGCCGAGTTATTACTGCGTGCTCATGAACTGTGGCTGAATAAACCGCATATTCTGAATCATTATCGTGAACGTTTTACCAATATTCTGGTGGATGAGTTTCAGGACACCAACAGCATCCAATATGCATGGATTCGCCTGCTGGCGGGCGATCGTTCCAACGTAATGATCGTCGGCGATGACGATCAATCGATATACGGCTGGCGTGGTGCGCAGGTTGAGAATATTCAACGCTTCCTGAAGGATTTCCCCGGCGCGGAAACCATCCGTCTGGAGCAGAATTACCGTTCTACCAGTAATATTCTGAAAGCGGCGAATACCCTGATTGCCAACAATGATGGCCGAATGGGGAAAAACCTGTGGACCGACGGCGTGGAAGGCGATCCGATTTCGATCTATTGCGCTTTCAACGAATTAGACGAAGCGCGCTTTGTGGTGAACCGGATTAAAGCCTGGCAAGACAACGGCGGTGCGTTAAACGACTGCGCTATTTTGTACCGTAGCAACGCCCAATCTCGCGTATTGGAAGAGGCTTTACTGCAAACGGCGATGCCGTACCGCATTTATGGTGGTCAGCGCTTCTTCGAACGTCAGGAAATCAAAGACTCATTGGCTTATCTGCGCTTAATTTCCAATCGTAACGATGACGCGGCCTTTGAGCGAGTGGTCAATACGCCAACCCGTGGTATCGGCGATCGTACTCTAGATGTAGTGCGCCAGACTGCGCGGGATCGCCAGCTTACGCTGTGGCAATCTACTCGAGCGTTATTGCAGGAAAAAGTGCTGGCGGGGCGCGCTGCCTCTGCTTTACAGCGTTTTGTGGAACTGGTGGATTCACTGGCTCACGAAACAGCAGATATGCCGCTGCACGTGCAAACCGACCGCGTGATTCGCGATTCCGGCCTGTGGACCCTGTATGAGCAGGAAAAAGGCGAAAAAGGTCAGGCTCGTATCGAAAACCTTGAGGAACTGGTCAACGCCACGCGTCAGTACAGTTATCAGGACGAGGATGAAGATCTGATGCCGTTGCAGGCGTTCTTGTCCCACGCCGCGCTGGAAGCTGGGGAAGGGCAGGCGGACGCCTATCAGGATGCGGTACAGTTAATGACGCTACATTCAGCTAAAGGGTTGGAATTCCCGCAGGTATTCATAGTAGGTATGGAAGAGGGCATGTTCCCGAGCCAAATGTCGCTGGATGAAGGTGGACGCTTAGAAGAAGAGCGGCGGCTGGCCTACGTAGGCTTAACCCGTGCGATGCAAAAACTGACCTTATGCTATGCGGAAAGCCGCAGACTGTACGGTAAAGAAGTCAATCATCGCCCATCCCGCTTTATCGGTGAGCTGCCGCAGGAGTGTATCGAAGAAGTCAGACTACGCGCCAGCGTTTCTCGTCCGGTAAATCATCGCCGTATGGGGACGCCAATGAATGAAAACGACAGCGGTTTCACTCTGGGTCAGCGAGTTCGTCATCCTAAATTCGGTGAAGGTACGGTGGTGAATCTGGAAGGCAGCGGCGAGCACAGCCGCCTGCAAATTGCTTTTCCAGGCGAAGGGATTAAATGGCTGGTTGCAGCCTATGCGAGACTGGAAGCGGTATAAGCCATCATTCGCCGTTGCAGCATAAAAAAACCGGAGCTAATGATAACTCCGGTTTTTTTCATCATTTTTAAATCAAATAGTTAAGCGGAATAACGCTCGCCGACCGTAGTCGTTTGATACCATGCCAGCATATTGGCGACTTCTGGTTCACTCTCTGCCGGTGACCAAGGCGCGAAATCTTCCGCGTTGACTGGCTGATAGGGGCCGAGTTTCACCTCAAAAATCACTGCATTTTCTTCCATCGACAGCACCGCGTGCCAAGTATTGGCAGGAATCTCCAGAATGGTCGCTTCTTTTCCCAGTACTACCCGCTCTGTCACTTCGCCATTATCGTTGAATAACAGCACCACAAAATGTCCGGAAAGGGCAGTTAGTACTTCCCAGGTATGTGGATGACGATGTGGGCGCACGTAGGTTAGTGGCTCCATGGCTATTGCCAGACGCTGGACGGAATCGCTCAGTTCCGGGTGAAAATTATGATGAGTGCGCAAACGGCTGAGTTGTCTAGCCTGTTCGCTCATTTGTGCCAGCATAGGTCGAGTGATTTGTTTCATTTACCGTTATTCCAGTTGAGGCGTAGCGCCCAATGTAGCCGAAGCGGAAGGCAGATATAAGCCAGAGTGATTAGCCTAAGTCTGCCGTTTATCATCTGTTTACGCTGACAACAATATTTGCCAGGAAATAGGATGAATTTCAGGCTGCGACTAACTGCGGCGTAGCGGTTGACAGCCTTTTTCTTCTCAGCGTAACATGCGCGCACTATTCTTAATGAGGACATTCGCCTTGGACACACCCAGTAGATGCTGGCTCAATAACCTGTTCATATGGTGCAACTTCTAAGGCTATCCTCTTTTGCTGATAGCCTTCGTGGTTGTCAGCGACCTCGTTTGACCGTCGCTGTGAGTCAGATCTCCTTATGGTCTGAAACTTGCTGATGTAACGACATCCCCTTGTTTCTGTGCTTCAATGCGTAATCTCTATCCATTCCCCAAGGGAGTTATGGCACATGCTGAGCGCATTTAAATTAGAGAACAATCGCTTATCCCGTCTGGAGCTGGATGAATCCGAAGATCTGACTACCTCGCTGTGGGTGGATCTGGTGGAGCCAGAAGAAGGTGAGCGTGAGCGTGTTCAATGTGAGTTAGGGCAGAGTTTGGCGACCCGGCCAGAACTGGATGATATCGAGGCTTCCGCTCGTTTCTTTGAAGACGAAGACGGTTTGCACATTCACTCATTCTTCTATTTTGAAGACGCCGAAGATCACGCTGGTAACTCCACCGTCGCATTTACCATTCGGGATGGCCGCCTGTATACCCTGCGTGAGCGCGAGTTACCCGCTTTCCGCCTGTATCGGATGCGCGCCCGCAACCAGACGTTGGTCGACGGCAACGCCTATGAGCTGCTGCTGGACTTGTTTGAAACCAAAATCGAGCAGTTGGCTGACGAAATAGAGAATATTTACAGCGATCTGGAAGCGCTTAGCCGCGTGATTATGGAAGGGCATCAGGGAGATGAGTACGATGCCGCGCTGTCCACGTTGGCGGAGCAGGAAGATATCGGCTGGAAGGTGCGTTTGTGTCTGATGGATACTCAGCGCGCCCTGAATTTCCTGGTGCGTAAAGCGCGTTTGCCTACTGGTCAGCTAGAGCAGGCGCGGGAAGTGCTGCGAGATATCGAATCCCTGCTGCCGCACAACGAATCCCTGTTCCAAAAGGTTAACTTCCTGATGCAGGCGGCGATGGGCTTTATCAACATCGAACAAAACCGGATTATCAAAATCTTCTCGGTGGTCTCCGTGGTCTTCCTGCCGCCGACGCTGGTGGCTTCGAGCTACGGTATGAACTTTGAATTTATGCCGGAACTGCGTTGGTCATTCGGCTATCCGGGGGCTATTGGTCTGATGATCGTCGCCGGTTTAGCCCCTTATCTGTACTTCAAACGTAAAAACTGGCTGTAAGGCCCAAACTGTGTGAGCGCCCGATGAGGCTACATCGGGCGTCGCAGCCTATTTGCGTAACTTACGTTGGGTATAGAGCGCATCCAGCGTGAATATTAGCAGCGCCGCCCAGATAAACCCGAAGGTCACCATCTTGTCGTTACTGATGGTTTCACCGTAGAAAGTGACGGCTAGGACAAACATCAGCGTTGGGCCGAGGTATTGGAAAAAGCCCAGCGTAGAGAGGCGCAACCGGCCGGCAGCGGCGGTAAACAGCAGCAACGGAATGGTGGTAATCACACCGGCAGCGGCCAGCAGCAGATTGAGCGACCAGGCGTTAGCGCTCAAATGACTGGTTGGGCTATCGGCAAAGAAGAATAAATATACTGCGGCAATAGGTAACAGCCACAGCGTTTCTACCAGCATGCCGGTCTGCGCGTCTATGCCCATTTTCTTACGTAATAAGCCGTAAAGCGCGAAGCTTATCGCCAGCCCCAGCCCAATCACCGGTAACGAGCCAAACTGCCACAGTTGAATAAGCACGCCGCCAAACGCCAGCGCGACCGCGACCCATTGCATCCGTCGAAAACGCTCGCCTAGAAATAGCATACCGAACAATACGTTAACCAAGGGGTTAATGAAGTAGCCCAGGCTGGCTTCCAGCATGTGGTGGTTGTTGACCGCCCAAATAAACAGCAGCCAGTTGCTGGCAATCAGCAGTGCAGTGAACGCCAGTAATAACAGGCGTTTTTTATTCCGACAGGCTTGGCGTACCTGTGGCCAATTGCGACTCAGCGTGAGCAGAATCAGCATAAAAAAGAATGACCAGATAATCCTATGGGTCAGAATTTCATCTGCCGGAACCTGCTGGATTAATTTGAAATAGGCCGGGGCAAGACCCCAAATAAAATAGGCCGCCAGAGCAAAGAAAATGCCCTGACGCGTTTGTTGCTTATCCATGGAATAGCTCTGAACAAAAAAGGGATACGGTGAGTGTACTTAACTTGTTGCAGCTAAGCATCATTGGCGTTTACTCACTGAAAAAAGACAATTACCCGACTAAATAAGTCGCAGTGGCGCTGGCGATATGAACCGCATCCTGATTATGTAATTCAACGCGAGCGACAGCGACTTTATTACCGCTGCGCAGAATGCTGCTGCTGGCGGTGAAATGCTCGCCGCGGCCGGGGCGCAAATAATCCACGCGCAAATCGATGGTGCCCATTTTAGATAGCTGTTGCTGTAACTGCTCTTTAATCAAGGGTTCGTAACGTGTCAGGCTGTTACCAACGCAGACCAGACCGGCGGCGACGTCCAGTACGGAAGCAATAACACCGCCATGCAGGATGCGCTGAGCGATATTTCCGACTAATCTATCCTGATGACTAAAGGCTAACTCTGCATAATCTTGTTCAAAGCGGCGTAATTCCAGACCTAGCTCACGATTAAACGGCATGTGGTAGACAAAAACTTCGCCAATCAAGCGGCGCGCTTCTTCAAGGGTTAATATGGTTCCAGACATGTGGCTTGATTCTCACTTTCGTAGCCGATAATAATACGGCGGCTGTTAACTAAATGTTTATTTTATGCCCATAACTTGTTGCGCGCTAGTGACGGATTCATAAAAATAAACAACGCTAAGCCAGACTGCCATTTGTGTGTAGAATGAGCTGCTTTTCATTAAAATTACGAATAATCTATGAGGCGATGAGAGTAATGATGGGACACTTTTGGCGAATATTGATGGTATTGTTATTTGTGCCGGTTTTAGCACAGGCTGAGGAAGCCAAGGTAGAAAAGATTCATGATGCGCCTGCGATTCGTGGAAGTATTATTGCCGCCATGCTGCAAGACCACGATAATCCTTTCCTGCTATATCCGTACGAAACCAATTACCTGCTTTATACCTACTCCAGCAATATCAATAAAGAAGCCATTAGTTCCTATGATTGGGCCGAAAATGCCCGTAAAGATGAGATTAAATTCCAACTGAGCTTAGGGTTCCCTATCTGGCGTGGCATTGCCGGGGAAAACTCTCTGTTGGGCGCATCCTACACTCAGCGTTCGTGGTGGCAGGCTTCGAACAGCGGGGAATCTTCGCCATTCCGCGAAACTAACTATGAGCCGCAGGTATTCCTGGCCTGGGCAACGGATTATGACTTTGCGGGCTGGACTTTCCGCGAAATAGAAGTGGGTTTGAACCACCAATCTAACGGTAAAGCAGACCCAACTTCTCGTAGCTGGGATCGCGCCTATGCGCGCGTGATGGCGCAGCGCGGAGATTGGGAGATAGATCTGAAACCTTGGTATCGCTTCTCGGAAAATGATGCAAAAGATGATAATCCAGATATCACTAAATATTTGGGTTACTACCGCCTGAAAGTCGGTTATGCCTGGGGCGATAGTGTATTTAGCATGGAAGGGCGCTATAACTGGAATTCCGGCTACGGCGCGGCTGAAATGGGCTGGAGTTACCCCATCACCAAGCATGTTCGCTTCTACACACAGGTGTTCAGCGGCTACGGTGAGTCAATGATTGACTATAACTTTAGGCAAACCCGTGTCGGTGTGGGTATCATGTTGAACGACGTCATGTAACGCCGTTTGGCGTGAGTGCAGAATCACATACAGGCCGGTTAACCGGCCTGTTCAGATCCAAGAGTTGGGGAAACGAGTGTCTACCGCGGCAGTGATAAATAAGGAACAGCTGGCAGCGCAGGTCTTGCGAGAGACTTTCGGCTACCAACAATTCCGACCAGGGCAACAAGAAATCATCAATGCAACGCTCGCCGGGCAGGACTGTCTGGTGGTGATGCCGACGGGCGGCGGAAAATCCTTGTGTTATCAGATCCCGGCGCTGGTGATGGATGGCTTGACGCTGGTGGTTTCTCCGCTGATTTCACTGATGAAAGATCAGGTTGACCAACTTCAGGCCTACGGCGTCGCCGCGGGTTGTCTCAATTCATCACAAACTCGCGAGCAGCAACTGGCCGTGATGGAAGGTTGCCGCAGTGGTCAGATTAAACTGCTGTATATCGCTCCCGAGCGCTTAGTGATGGAAAACTTCCTCGAACAGCTTGAGCATTGGCGTCCGGCGCTGCTGGCGGTTGATGAGGCTCACTGTATTTCCCAATGGGGACACGATTTCCGCCCGGAATATCGCGCTCTGGGTCAGCTCAAACGTCGTTTTCCCGCGTTGCCAGTTATTGCTCTCACCGCCACGGCGGATGAAGCCACGCGCGGCGATATTGTTCGGTTGCTGGATCTTAATCAGCCGCTGATTCAGGTCAGCAGTTTCGATCGGCCCAATATTCGCTATACCTTGGTTGAGAAGTTCAAGCCGCTGGATCAGCTCTGGCGCTTTGTGCAGGATCAACGTGGTAAAAGCGGCATTATTTACTGCAATAGTCGGGCTAAAGTTGAAGATACCACTGCGCGTCTACAAAGCCGCGGCCTGAGCGTGGCCGCGTATCACGCCGGTCTGGATAACGAACGACGGGCCCAGGTTCAGGAAGCGTTTCAGCGCGATGATTTACAGGTGGTGGTTGCCACCGTGGCTTTTGGGATGGGTATCAACAAGCCAAACGTCCGTTTTGTGGTGCATTTTGATATTCCGCGGACTATCGAATCTTATTATCAGGAAACGGGGCGCGCCGGGCGTGATGGCCTGCCTGCGGAAGCGATTTTACTTTATGATCCGGCGGATATGGCGTGGTTGCGCCGCTGTCTGGAAGAAAAGCCTGCCGGTGCTCAGCAGGACGTCGAACGTCATAAACTGAATGCCATGGGGGCTTTTGCCGAAGCGCAAACCTGCCGCCGTTTGGTATTGCTAAATTATTTTGGCGAAGGGAAACAACAGGCCTGCGGCAACTGTGATATCTGCCTTGACCCGCCGAAACGTTATGACGCGCTGGGTGACGCTCAAAAAGCCTTATCCTGCGTGTATCGCGTTGGGCAACGCTTTGGTTTGGGCTATATCGTGGAAGTGCTGCGTGGAGCGAATAATCAGCGTATTCGCGAAATGGGGCACGATAAACTTTCGGTGTACGGCATTGGCCGGGATCAAACCCATGAGCATTGGGTGAGCGTTCTGCGCCAGTTAATCCATTTAGGCTTACTCAGCCAGAATATCGCGCAGTTTTCCGCCCTGCAATTAACCGAGGCCGCCAGACCTATTTTGCGTGCCGAAATTCCGCTGCAACTGGCGGTGCCGCGCATTCAAAGCCTGAAACCGCGCAGCAGCGCTAATCAGAAGTCCTACGGTGGCAATTACGATCGCAAACTGTTTGCCAAATTGCGCAAACTGCGTAAGTCCATTGCTGACGAAGAAAACATTCCGCCTTATGTCGTCTTTAACGATGCGACGCTGCTGGAAATGGCGGAGCAGATGCCGATTAAGGCCAGCGAATTGCTCAGCGTCAACGGCGTAGGGCAGCGTAAACTGGAACGTTTCGGCGCGCCATTTATGGCGATGATTCGCGATCATGTGGATAACGATGAATAGCGCCTGCCAGCGTTGAATATAAAGCATAAACGGCAGTCTGGTTGGGCTGCCGTCCTCGTGATACAGTGGTTTTTCTTCTCTCATTTCCTGTCGGATTATCTTCATGTTGATGCTTTTTCTTACCGTGGCGTTGGTTCACCTTATTGCCTTGATGAGCCCCGGCCCTGACTTCTTTTTCGTTTCTCAAACTGCCGCCAGCCGTTCCCGTCGCGAAGCAATGATGGGCGTGGTAGGAATATCTCTGGGAATTGTGGTTTGGGCAGGCGTGGCCTTGATGGGGCTGCATTTAATTCTGCAAAAAATGGCGTGGCTGCATCAGGTTATTATGGTCGGCGGTGGGCTTTATCTGTGCTGGATGGGCTGGCAATTGCTGAAATCAGCCAGGGCCAAAGGCGAGCTGGGGGAAGGCGAGGTAGAAATGACGCTGCCAGTCCGCGGCCGTACTTTCCTGCGCGGCTTTCTGACCAACTTATCTAACCCGAAAGCGGTGATCTATTTTGGCAGCGTATTCTCGCTGTTTGTCGGAGATGACGTCAGCGCTGGCGCGCGTTGGGGATTGTTTATCCTGATCGTTGCAGAAACCTTTATCTGGTTCAGCGTTGTTGCCTGTGTATTTGCCCTGCCGGTGATGCGCCGCGGTTACCAGCGTTTGTCGAAATGGATTGATGGTTTGGCGGGCGTATTATTTGTTGGTTTCGGATTGCATCTGATATTTTCGAAATAAC
Organism: Yersinia sp. J1; assembly: GCF_050586585.1. Classification (NCBI taxonomy): domain Bacteria; kingdom Pseudomonadati; phylum Pseudomonadota; class Gammaproteobacteria; order Enterobacterales; family Yersiniaceae; genus Yersinia; species Yersinia sp. J1. The sequence continues at coordinate 79,098 of NZ_JBOBDP010000008.1, read as the reverse complement.
CCTTACTGGCCGGATCACTAGTATTCCGGCCAGATATTCACTTCTCGGCTACACTTTTTTGGCTGTCGCCAACAATGCGCCTATCAGCATAAATAAACCGCCGAAAATACGGTTAAGCAACTTCATCTGGTGCGGGGCCTTAATCCAACCAGCAATTCGCGTAGCCAGCGCGGCGTACCCAATCATCACGATGATATCCACTATCAACGTAGTCGCGCCCAGAATCAGATATTGTGCCGCCTGCGGCTGATGAGGCAATACAAACTGTGGAAACAGCGCGGCCAGAAAAACAATGCTCTTCGGGTTGGTCAGATTGACGAAAATCGCTCTTTTGAACAGTTTTCTCCGAGGCAGACTAGTGGCAAGCGCATGAAGATCCACAGCGCCAGCCGCTCGCCACTGTACAATACCCAGCCAAATCAGATAGGCCGCTCCCAGCCATTTCAGTATTTCGAAAGCCAGCAGGGATTGGGAAATGAGAGCGCCCAGACCAATGCCGACCAAAACGATATGCAGCGCCAGGCCAAGCTGCAAGCCGGCAATGGATGCGACAACACCGCGTTTACCGTGGCTGATGGTGGTGCTCATGGTGTTAATGGCACCAGAACCCGGCGACAGGCTGAGGATAAAGGTTGTCACCAGATAGGTTAGCCACCAGTCGAAGGTCATCGGCAAAATTCCCTGAATGAGTAAATTTATGCCACAATACGCTATTGTTTTTAGATCTGCTATAGCTCGGAAAAACCACAGGACGCCGGTTTAAGGATGCAATTAACAACCCTATGCCGTTAGAGAAAAAAACTGAAAACTGGTTAACCCGTGAAGCGCGATTTGCCGCCTTTGCTAACGGGCCTTTGCTGGATTTCTGGCAGCAGCGGGAAGAAGACGAGTTTTCTGGCGTCGATAATGTACCTATCCGCTATGTTCGCTTCCGTTCCCCTCACCACAACAAAGTGGTGATGTTGGTTCCGGGTCGCATTGAAAGCTACGTAAAATATCCGGAAGTTGCCTACGATCTGTTTCAGCAAGGTTATGACGTCATGGTGCTGGATCATCGTGGTCAAGGGCGTTCTGGCCGAATGCTAGAAGATCCTAATCGTGGCCACGTCGTTAATTTTGATGACTATGTGGAAGATTTTGCTCAGTGGGTCGAGCGGGAAATCAGTAATAGCCATTATCTGGAACGTTTTGCGCTGGCTCACTCGATGGGCAGTGCGATTCTGCTACGCTATCTGGCCCGGGAACCGACGGCGTTTGATGCTGCGGCGCTTTGTGCACCGATGTTGGGTATTCATCTACCTATGCCGAAATGGCTGGCGCACCGCATTGTCGATTGGGCCGAAAAGCGCCAGAACATGCGGGATTACTACGCGATTGGCACCGGTCAGTGGCGGCCATTGCCTTATGTAGTGAATATGCTGACCCACAGTCGCGAGCGCTATCGCCGCTGCCTACGTCACTACGCGGATACGCCAGAAATACGCGTTGGCGGCCCTACCTATCACTGGGTGAGGGAAAGCCTGCGTGCCAGCGAGCAGATAATCGCCGAGGCAGATAAAATCACCACGCCAATATTATTGTTGCAGGCCAGTGAAGATCGGGTGGTATCAAACCCGGCTCAGGACGCTTTTTGTCAAGTAATGGCTCAGGCTGGGCATCCCTGTGACGGGGACGCTCCCAGAGTCATCAAAGGAGCACGCCATGAGATCCTGTTCGAGCGGGACAAGCTGCGTGTAGAGGCGTTAAGCGCCATATTGCGTTTTTTTGCGCAACATCATCAACTGAGCGTCGACGCTGACGCCAACTCCACCAGAGGTTAGAACATACCGCTATGTATCATGTTGTCGCTTCCGATTTAGACGGCACCCTGCTGTCCCCTGACCACATTTTGACTCCTTACGCTAAAGAGACATTGAAGCTACTGACCGAACGTGACGTGCATTTCGTGTTTGCTACAGGTCGCCATCATATTGATGTGTCACAGATTCGCGATAGTCTGGAGATCAGTGCCTTTATGATTACCTCTAACGGTGCGCGCGTACATAACACCGCCGGAGAGCTGATTTTTAGCCATAATCTGGATGGTGATATCGCCCGCGATCTATACAGCATGGAGCACGATAATCCGGATATTCTGACCAACGTTTATTTAAACGACGATTGGTATATGAATCGCGAAAGTCCGGAGCAGGAAGAGTTTTTCCGTGAATCGGTGTTCACCTATCAGCTATTCGAACCTGCATTACTGCCGACCGAAGGCGTGTGCAAGGTGTATTTCACCTGCGAAGATCACGATAAGCTGCTGATTTTGGAGGAAGCCATCAATGCTCGTTGGGGCGATCGCGTGAACGTCAGTTTTTCCTTCCCAACCTGTCTGGAAGTGATGGGCGGCGGTGTGTCTAAAGGCCATGCATTGGAGCAGGTATCCAAAATTATCGGTTATTCACTGAAAGAATGCATCGCTTTTGGTGATGGAATGAATGATTTGGAAATGCTGTCGATGGCCGGTAAGGGTTGCATCATGCGTGATGCTCACCAACGTCTGAAAGATATTTTACCGGATCTGGAAGTGATAGGTTCAAACGCTGACGACGCAGTACCGCACTATCTGCGTAAAATGTTTTTAGCCTAACGCTCAAACGGGGCGATGTTCTATCGCCCTGAATTTCTTTCCCTTCTCAGTACTTATAAAATTGTTTTGTTATATCCTCCACTCGAACCAAAAAAACATTATTAACTGCAATATAGTTTGTTTTGCATTTATTGATGTGTGGAGGTCCTATGTCAAACGACTTTGCGATAAATAATAATGTAACTAAATCTAATCATTCATATGATAAAGTTGAAAAGAGTGAGAACAAGAAAATATTAGGGTTTGGTTCTTCACCTCCGCGTAAGCCAGAAAATATTGCTGGTGTTAGCTATATCCATCAGAAGAAATCAGAGTCGGTTGATACAATAAGGAGTTCAATCAGACAGCTAAAGTTGAGATATGCGGATATAGCTCTTGAGGTGTTGATCCCGGATAATGATAAATCCGCCACTGGCTATTCTCTCGAAAAAATGCCTTTTATCAAAAAGATAAATACCATTTCAAAAGAATTAGGAGATATAGAACCATCGTTCGAACTATCGACTGATATTACTAATGATATTAGTGTTACACAGCACGAGAATGAAATTGTGGATATTCTTTGTCAACATTATATAAGAAACGGTGAGGGTGACCTACAGGCGAAAGATAAAGCGATAGATAAATTTGAACAAAAAAGCATGACGATAAAAAAACATGCCAGAGATAAATCAAAAGAAAGTTCATTTTCAGATCATATATTGAATTATGCTAAAGACACTCGCCAATTAAAATTAGATTATATCAAAGTGGCTCTGGATGTTTTGAAAGATGATGATTCCAATGGTTTTTATGGAAAGTTAGAAGCCACAATGGATTTGGAATTTAAAAAGAATAATTTAAAAAATCCTACGTCATTAGAAAACCAGCCCATTAGCAATGCTGAATACGACAGTATTAAACACTGTAAGAAAGAAGTTATGGATGTTCTCACTCAATTTTATAAAGAACAAGGAATGAACGCTAAGTTAGCCAAAGAGAATGCTAAGCGGGAATTTAAACAAGCCAGTATCAGATTATTGAATACGGCAGAGTGGAATATACAAAAGTCTCAGTTTGACTATTTGGGATGCAAATTTATTAGTGAGTCAATACCTGCCGGTCAATTGAAACTTGAGCAGGGAGAGGATGACATATTCCCCACTAGTTATAAAAATGGTGGCGTTTGTTCTGCTGATAGCGGTAATTCTCAGCACGCAGTTAATTTGTGGGTGTCTAAGTTTTCGTTACAGAAGAACGGGCGGCCAGAGATTTTGCTCGAGGGGATTCGACATGCCTCTCTTGGTCCGCATAGCGTGAAAATTAGCAAGGAAGACAGTCAATCGATAGCGCTTGAACGCGGACGCGAAGTCGTTCTTGCCGCATTGTTCCAGCATCCAGAAAAGCTGCAAAAGGCTCTGAATGGAGAGACGATTGATTTGCGGTTAACTTCTACTAGCTTACTGACGGCGCAGGATTTTTTGAAGGACACGGAAGGGACTCAGTTAACGATACAGATGGGCGCTTGGAAAACATTGTCAGAATCCAAGCCATTAGTTTTATATATACGCGACGCGAGTGGGAAGCAACAAGAAATTAAAATGAATTTACAGTTGGCCGCATTTAACTTTGGCGTTAATTCAATGGCCTTTCTACCTATATTCCCTAATGGATTTGGTATTCCAAAGAATAAGTCTTGGGAGGTTTCAAATCAATACAATGAACCCTCTATAAAATTAATGCTAGGTGATGAGCTGGACATCTCTAAACCAGGCGGCTGGGTGGGCGATTATCTTATTAATACGAAAAATAAACCGGATGATAATAATATAAAATTGGTTAGAGAACTGTCGAGGCAGTTAATGGAAATGTGGCATGATAAATCTTACTCTAATAAAATTGATCCCTATAAATTTGTCAGGCGAATAGTGTTACTTTCCAATGCTATTGGTGTGACGCCTTGTTGGAATTGTAAAAGTGGTAAAGATCGCACGGCTTTACTTGATATAGAAGTTAAGCGTGAGTTGGCATCATTACATTTTAACCATTCGCTCTCTCCTAGTAGGGAATTATCGGTTGATGGGAAAGCACTTTATAAAATGGTCGCATTAAATAGCAGTAACCTTCAAATTCAAGCCGCTAATATGCATACCGAAGGGAGTAAAGCTTTTGATAAAATCAAAAATGTTGCCGTAAAACGGGTCGATGATACAGACCTGGTTAAGCAACTTCGTGGATTAGCTCCTTATAATAAATAGGTACAGTCATGGATGAAAGCTCGCAATTACTACTTCAATATTTTGCCACCACTCCTCATGGAGAAGATAATTATATTAATATAAATGACGAATTTATTGTTTATATTGATACTGAGGATGATAACGCAGAATTGATTTGCCCGTTTGCTCCAGTGCCTCAGCAATACGATTGTTTGCTACAACTTTTGTCCTATAACTACGGCAATAAAGTGATATTTTCTGTCGCTGATGGGCTAGTGCTGGCAACCACCTATATAGATATGAATGATGCGGCAGAACAGATTACCGAACAGTTTAAGGGCTATTTAGCTCAGATCTTTCAAGCAAAAGAGCAAGTGGCTTATTTTTGATGGACAGGGCGCATAAAAATGCGCCCTGATATTTTGGTTACTTATGCTGCCCCTGCTTTTGCAGGAACTGAACGCCTTTATCTGGGAAATCAGTAAACACACCGTCAACCTGCGCCTGATTGTAGATAATGTCGTACAGCTGATTGACGTCGGTGGCATATTTCGGCAACGCATCGGCGCGAATCGTGTATGGATGCACCATCATATTGCTGGCGTGGGCATCCTTAACCATCTCAGTTAGCACAATCTTGCCCGGCGTAGATTCGGCTGCCACTAGCATATGATAATCCGGCCCAATACCGTCAGCGTACTGTGCGACCTGCTTCATCGCGCCCGGTTTGAACATCCAATCATAGCTATAATTTACCCACTTACCGTTTGGCTGTTGTTCATAGGTTTCATTCCAATCCGTATAGGCCACCAACTGAATCAGTTTCAAATCCATGCCTTTTTGCGGTTCCAGCTCGTTCTTAATTCGCTTTAGTTCATTGGCATCAAAGCATTGCAGATAAACTTTGTCTCCTTTGGTGGTGTAACCGTACTCTTTTAGCACGTCCAGCACCTTGGCAGAGATATCTTTTCCTTCCTGACGGTGGAACCACGGCGCCTTAATTTCTGGATAGATACCGATATTCTTACCGGTTGAGTGATTCAATCCTTGAATGAACTCGATCTCTTCCTGGAAGGTATGCACACGGAAATCGGATTTACCCATTGGGAACCGGCCCGGGTAGCTTTGTACCTTTTTGCCGTCTTTGATATCAAAACCTTCGGTGAATTTCAGGGATTTGATTTCTGGCAGAGTAAAATCAATGGCGTAGTAACGTCCATCTTTACGCGCCCGATCTGGGAAGCGCTCCGCAACATCGGTAACTCGATCCAGATAATGGTCGTGTAAAACCACCAACTCATTATCTTTAGTCATCACTAAATCTTGTTCTAAGTAATCGGCTCCCTGAGCATAAGCCATCGCTTTCGACGGTAAGGTATGTTCTGGCAAATAGCCGCTGGCACCGCGATGTGCGATGACAATTTTCTCTGCGGCCTGAGCTACTCCGGCCATTGATGAGGCCAGAATAATGCCAGCTACCAAGGCTTTAACGTGAGTTTGCATGGTTTACCTACTCCACTTTTGGTTTTAGGGTACAAAAAAGGCCGTGTCGCCAAAGATAACGGCACGGCCTGAAACGCTGAGATTGACTACCGAGCCTTAGTTAGCGCGGTTTTTTGCCATCTCTTCGTGATGTTTTTTCTCGCTGAACATAACGACGATCAGTAATAGAACCGCCAGAATGCTGCCGCCAATCATCACCATAAAGCCGCCGTCCCAACCGAAGAAGTCAACGGTATAACCAACGATGGCGCTAGCTGCAACCGATCCGCCCAGATAACCGAACAGACCGGTGAAGCCCGCCGCAGTGCCTGCCGCTTTCTTCGGTGCCAGTTCCAGCGCATGCAGACCAATCAGCATTACTGGGCCATAAATCAGGAAGCCGATGGTGATCATACAGGCCATATCAATGCCTGGGTTGCCGACCGGGTTCAGCCAGTAAATGATGGTGGCAATAGTGACCAGTATCATAAAGAACACGCCGGTTGCACCGCGGTTACCTTTAAACACTTTATCGGACATCCAGCCGCACAGCAGCGTTCCTGGAATCCCGGCATATTCATACAAGAAATAGGCCCATGAGGATTTATCCAGAGCGAAGTGTTTCACTTCTTTCAGGTAGGTTGGTGACCAGTCCAGAATGCCGTAACGCAGCAGGTATACGAATACGTTGGCAATGGCGATATACCACAGCAATTTATTCGGCAGAATGTATTGCATGAAGATCTGTTTAGCCGTCAGTTCTTCTTCTGCTTCTTTCGAGTAATCGTCTGGATAGTCGTTTTTGTACTCTTCAATCGGTGGTAAACCGCAGGATTGAGGGGTATCGCGCATCAGACCGAAAACGATCAACGCCACTAAAATGGCACCGAAAGCAGGCATATATAACGCGGCTTTCCAGTCGTTAAACCAGGCCATTCCCAGCAGGAACAGCAATGGCGGCAGACCACCACCGACGTTATGGGCGCAGTTCCAAACGGATACGATGCTGCCACGCTCTTTCTTCGACCACCAGTGAACCATGGTTCGACCGCACGGAGGCCAGCCCATTCCCTGGAACCAACCGCACAGGAAGAGTAGAACGAACATCACGGCAATGCTGGAGGTAGCCCAAGGGACAAAGCCCATAAACAGCATCACGGCGGCGGCCAGAATCAAACCGGCGGAGAGAAACACGCGTGGGTTTGAGCGGTCGGAAACCGAACCCATGATAAATTTAGAGAAACCGTAAGCAATGGAAATACCGGATAAGGCAAAACCCAAATCCCCACGGGAGAAGCCCTGCTCGATCAAATACGGCATGGCCAATGTAAAGTTTTTGCGAACCAAATAATAGGCAGCGTAACCGAAGAAGATGCCCATAAATATTTGCCAGCGTAATCGGCGATAAGTCGGATCAATCCGATCTTCTGACAGCCGGGCTTGGTGAGCCGCAGGCTTAAATATACTCAACATGAGTGCCTCCAATGGCGTTATACGTACTTTTTGATCCCAGCATAGCCTGGTGTCTAGCGGGTGGTTGAACTGCCAACCTGGTTATCGTTTATGTTCTATAACGAGCGCAATGCTAGATAAAAACGCGTTGTTTATCTGTGAGGGATGGCGCAATTGTTACAGTTTTATGTAAGCGGGTGCGATTTTGAGCGATTGGTTAACGATTTGAAATAAAAAGTGGGTGCTCCTGTGTGACTTTGATCACAATCATGGTTTTTATCCATCATTTGGTTTTCGTTTTTGGTTCGTTTTTGTTCCTTATCAAACAATGACCCTAATTATTGTGTCTCAATAGATGTAAAATTGACCGCCAGGCGGTTGTCTATAGAGTGGGGTCTTTCATGACGAACAGTTCTCCTTACAGCGAAACGGATGTCATCATCATTGGCGGCGGCGCCACCGGTGCGGGCATAGCTAGAGACTGCGCCCGCCGTGGGTTAGGCTGTATTTTACTGGAGCGACACGACATCGCTACCGGTGCGACTGGCAGGAATCACGGCTTGCTGCACAGCGGCGCGCGCTATGCGGTAACCGACGGCGAATCAGCCAAAGAATGTATTGAAGAGAATCGTATCCTCAAACGTATTGCCCGCCACTGTATTGAACCAACCAATGGCTTGTTTATCACGCTGCCAGAAGATTCTCTCGAATATCAGCAGCAATTTATCACCCGCTGCCAGTTGGCGGGTATTGACGCGGAAGCGATCGATCCGGCGTTGGCGCTGCGAATGGAACCGGCGGCCAATCCGGCCATGATTGGTGCAGTTAAAGTACCTGACGGCACCGTTGACCCTTTCCGTCTCACCGCCGCCAATATGCTGGACGCTCGCGAACATGGCGCTAATGTACTGACATATCATGAAGTTATTGGTCTTATCCGTCAGGGTGACCGAGTGACCGGCGTGAGCGTTTTCGATCACAAAAACCAGCGCCAGTATAAAATTCATGCCCGAATCGTGGTTAACGCCGCAGGCATTTGGGGGCAACACATTGCCGAGTATGCCGATCTGCGAGTGCGAATGTTCCCTGCGAAAGGCGCGTTACTGATTTTGGGGCACCGCATTAATAACATGGTGATTAACCGTTGCCGCAAACCGGCCGACGCCGATATTTTAGTGCCGGGAGACACTATTTCACTGATCGGTACGACCTCAACGCATATCGATTATGACCAGATAGACAACATGATCGTCACGCCACAGGAAGTGGATATTTTGATTCGGGAAGGATCGAAACTGTCGCCGAAACTGGCGGCAACCCGCATTTTACGCGCCTATGCTGGCGTTCGTCCTCTGGTCGCCAGCGACGACGATCCGAGCGGCCGTAACGTTAGCCGCGGTATTGTTTTGCTGGATCACGCCAGCCGCGATGGGCTGGAGGGTTTTATCACCATTACTGGTGGCAAATTAATGACTTACCGGTTAATGGCAGAATGGGCGACGGATAAAGTGTGTGAAAAACTGGGGCATCAGGCCAGTTGCACCACGGCACAAGAGCCGCTGCCCGGTTCTCGCCAGTCCGCAGAACAGACTTTACGTAAGGTTGTTTCTCTGCCAGCCAGTATTCGCGGCTCTGCGGTTTATCGTCACGGAGATAGAGCCACTCAATTATTGGACGGTAATCGGCTGGATAATAGCCTGGTATGCGAATGCGAAGCTGTGACCGCAGGTGAAGTGCGTTATGCCGTCGAATCGCTCACGGTAAACAATTTATTGGATTTACGAAGACGCACTCGCGTCGGGATGGGAACCTGTCAGGGTGAACTCTGCGCCTGTCGTGCCGCTGGCTTACTAAATCGTTTTAATGTCACCACGCCACAGCAATCTCGCGAGCAACTGACCCAATTCCTCAACGAGCGCTGGAAAGGCGTCCGTCCAATTGCCTGGGGCGATGCGCTGCGGGAAAGTGAATTTACCAGTTGGGTATATCAAGGACTGTGCGGGCTGGGTCACCAGACTGCCGCGATTCCATCGGCGCAGGAGAAAAGCGATGAAATTTGATGCCATTATCATTGGCGGCGGGCTGGCGGGGCTAACCTGCGGTATTCGTCTGGCGGAGCAGGGAAAGTCTTGCGCCATCGTCAGCGCCGGGCAAAGTGCGCTGCATTTTTCATCCGGTTCTCTCGATCTTTTGGCTCAGTTGCCTGATGGCAGCGAAGTGCGCCAGCCTCTTACGGCATTAGAAGCCTTGGCGGCACAGGCACCTGAGCATCCTTACAGCAAAATGGGGGCGGTGGTCATCGAACTGGTGGATGAAGCGCAGAAATTACTGGAGCGTTGCCACCTTTCTTTTGTCGGTAGTGCGGCGGAAAACCACATGCGCATTACGCCGCTGGGCAGTCAACGCCCAACGTGGCTCAGTCCTGCAGAAATTCCCACTACACCGTTGAACGGAACTTTACCTTGGGAGCGAATTGCCGTTATCGGTATTGAAGGATTCCTCGATTTTCAGCCGCAGATGGTGGCGGATTCCTTACAGGCGCAGGGCGTCGCGGCGACGTCCAGCTATATGCATTTGCCGGCATTAGATCGGCTGCGTGATAATCCTAGTGAATTTCGCGCGGTGAATATCGCCCGCGTTTTGGATTTGGCGGAAAGCCTGCCTCCCTTGGCTGAAGAATTGAGCCGCTTGTCTACGCACGCTCAGGCGATTTTATTGCCCGCCTGTATCGGTCTGGATAATCCGGTACAGTTGGAAGCCCTGCGACTGGCGGTCGGCAAGCCGATTATGCTATTGCCGACTCTGCCTCCATCGTTATTGGGTATGCGTCTGCACCAGGAATTACGCCAACGTTTTCAACATCTTGGTGGGTTAGTCATGCCGGGAGATTCGGTACTACGAGCTGAACTCGAGGGTAATCGTGTCACCGGCTTGTATAGCCGTAACCACGGAGATATTCCGCTACGAGCGCCTCATGTCGTACTGGCGAGCGGCAGTTTCTTTAGCAACGGATTGATTGCCGGATTCGATCGGGTTTACGAACCCATTTTAGGGCTGGATATGCTTTCTCTGAGTAATCGGGCGGACTGGAGTCGCAGCGACATGTTTGATGCTCAGCCTTACCTACAGTTCGGCGTGCAGACCGATAAGCAGTTACGCGCTATGCGCGGCGGCGAGCCTTTGGAAAATCTTTATGCGATTGGAGCGGTGTTGGGCGGCTATGACCCCCTACAGCAAGGCTGCGGTGCCGGTGTGTCATTAACCAGTGCTTTGTTCGCTGCTCAGCAGATTACCGATGCCACGGAGGTTAAACTATGAGTTTGCCGCGGGATAACAGCTTCGAAAGCTGCATTAAATGTACGGTATGCACCACTTATTGCCCGGTAGCCAAGGTCAATCCGCTTTATCCGGGGCCAAAGCAGGCAGGGCCTGATGGCGAACGTCTGCGATTAAAAGATCCGATGCTGTATGACGAAGCGCTGAAATATTGTACCAACTGTAAACGTTGTGAAGTGGCTTGTCCTTCCGACGTTAAAATCGGCGACATTATTCAACGTGCTAAAGCCAGTTACAGCAGTAATAAACCAAAACTGCGTGACGCTATTTTAAGCCATACCGATTTAATGGGCTCTTTGTCGACGCCATTTGCACCGGTAGTGAATGCTATCACTGGATTAAAACCAGTGCGTCACTTGCTGGATAAAGCCCTGAAAATCGATCATCGCCGTGAATTGCCTAAATACTCTTTTGGTACTTTCCGCCGCTGGTATCGTCAGCAGGCGGCTAAACAGCAACAATATGCCGAACAGGTGGCGTTTTTCCACGGCTGCTTTGTTAATTACAATCATCCGCAGCTGGGGAAAGATTTAATCAGCGTTTTCAATGCAATGAATATCGGCGTGCAGTTGCTCAAACGAGAAAAGTGCTGCGGCGTCCCTTTGATTGCCAACGGCTTTATCGATCAGGCTAAAAAGCAGGCTAAAGTTAATCTGGAATCGCTGACAGATGCGGTCATCACGCGGGATATTCCGGTGGTTGCCACTTCTTCCAGCTGTACTTTTACTCTACGAGATGAATATCCTCATTTATTGGATGTGGATACCACGCCGGTGCGCGATCGCGTTGAACTGGCAACTCGTTATCTTTACCGTTTACTGGATCAGGGGCGGGAATTACCGCTGAAACGCCTGCCGCTGCGCATTGCTTACCATACGCCGTGTCATATGGAGAAAATGGGCTGGACTGCTTATACACTGGCGTTGCTGCGTCGAATTCCCGGCGTCGAACTGATTACGCTGGATTCTCAATGCTGTGGAATTGCCGGTACTTATGGGTTTAAATCTGAGAATTACGCCACTTCGCAAGGCATTGGCGCTTCGTTATTTCGTCAGATTGAGGAGAGCGGGGTAGATTTGGTGATTACGGATTGTGAAACCTGTAAATGGCAGATTGAAATGTCGACCAGCAAGAAATGTGAGCATCCGATTACGCTACTGGCTCGCGCGTTAGCGTAAACAATCAGAGCGCCGCAGTGGCGCTCAAATTTGGTGAGAAAACCCCGCAGGGAGCGTTACAACTCCGCTGCGGGATTATCTGCATTCATTTCAGCTTCAGGGTGCTGATAATGGATTCAGTTTCGGTCTGCGCCTGCTGTTGATTTTCGGCTGGAACGGTAATTTGCAGCGTCATGCTGTTGTTATCGACGTTACCCATAACGACCGATGAATAAGCCTTCTGGCCGCCGCTGGTGATAATGCTATCCAGTTGCTGCAACGGCTTGCCGTCAACCTGAATGGTTTTATTGGTGACGATTTGCAGATTGGCATCGCGACCTTTTTGCTGTTCGATCAAACGCTGAGCCAATACATCCAAACCGGCGGTGTCTTTTTCATTCAAAATGATCACTACGGCTTTTTCACCGTTTTTGGTCGCATAAACGCGTTTATTACTGGAAGGGCTGCTGATTTTATCGCTTTGATCGGTAAATTCGGTGGGCAGAACCAGGGCGATATTACCCTCCAATAAACTCACCGGCTGGCCAACGTTGTTGTCGTTTTTGACATCGCAGGCGCTTAGCCCGGTAACCAATAAACCAACGGCGAAAAGTTTGGTCATCTTATTCATGGGAATTCCTTCTGGATGAGAGTCTTTAACCTTGACTGAATGACCCGTATCGCACCTTATTCAGCGGATAAAAGCAACAGGCTCCTCGGTAAAGAATTGTGAGTAGGCAGGTATTACACGGAATTCCAGAAGAATCTGGCGGCCGTAGGCGGGCCGCCATTAACCGGCAGGTGGTAGATTAGCCGATTTGTACCGCTGGCTGCGACGCCGTTCTACTGGCGAAATATTTCAGCAGCATATTCAGCATTACACCATAGGCAGGAAGAAAGAATAGGAGGCAGATCAGTAGCTTAAAGGTATAATCTACCAAGGCGATTTCGACCCAATTGGCCGCCATAAAGGGATCGCTGCTCTTATAGAAGGCAATAAAGAAGAAGGCCAGCGTATCGCTGATATTGCCGAAGAACATCGCTGCCGTAGGTGCAACCCACCAGGCGCTGCGCTGACGCAGGCGGTTAAATACCTGTACATCCAGAATCTGCCCTAATACGTAGGCCATAAAGCTGGCTACGGCGATACGGGCTACCATCACGTTAAAGCTAGTGAGCGCGGGGAATCCCTGCCAGCTTCCCTGAAAGAACAGGGCTGAAACCAGATAGGAAATTACCAATGCAGGTAACATCACTGAGAGAATAATGCGGCGAGCTAAAGGCGCACCAAAAATCCTCACGGTCAGATCGGTAGCTAAAAAGATAAAGGGAAAGGTAAAAGCTCCCCATGTGGTGTGAAAACCGAAGATAGCGATCGGTAATTGCACCAGATAGTTACTGGATGTGATGATGACAATATGGAATAGCGAAAGCCATACCAAAGCGGTCATCCGCTGTTGGGGCGTAAACGAAAACATAGATGTGACCTTTTTGGTTATTGGGGTGAGGGAACCCAAACAAAATGTGCCCGCAGTTTCTACGGCGCGGCGGCATAATACTTGTTTGCGCAACGAATGCAATGGTTAATTTTAGCGCAAACGTTAGCGTAGCTTGCACCGCAAAATGGGCGGAGTAAACTAGCTGCCCTTCATCGGGCACTTCCCGCCGAGATTAAAATTTGCTCAATCGCTGATAAGAGAAAACCAATGACAGATCTTTTTGCCCATCCGGATAAAACCCTTGATACGCTGGGCCTACGTTGCCCGGAACCGGTAATGATGGTGCGGAAAACGGTTCGCCATATGGAAGAAGGACAGACTTTGTTGATTATCGCCGACGATCCTGCCACAACCCGCGATATTCCCGGATTTTGCCGCTTTATGGATCATGAACTGGTGGCACAGGAAGTGGAGACTGCCCCTTATCGTTATCTGGTGCGTAAGGGCATTAAGGCTTAGTCAGGAAAAAAACCAAGGCTCGTGCAGAGCCTTGGGAGTGAACAATATTCGGATAAAATTCTACCCGGTTAAATTTCGCGTTTTCTCAGTAATCTCAAGGCGTTGGCGGTAACGAGAGCCGTTGCGCCCGAATCGGCCAACACTGCCAGCCACAGACCGGTTAATCCCAGCAAAGTAGTAATCAGGAAAATTCCCTTTAATCCCAGCGCAATAGCGATGTTTTGCCGAATATTGGCGCGAGCGGCACGTGATAGCACGATGATTTCCGCTAATCCGGTCAGCCGGTTGTGGGTCAACGCTGCATCGGCGGTTTCCAGCGCCACATCGGTTCCGCTCCCCATAGCGACGCCAATACTGGCGGCCTTCATCGCGGGCGCGTCGTTTATGCCATCACCGACCATGACCGTGGGTTTAGCCTTATTCAGCGCGGTGATCGCCTCTACTTTATCCGCGGGTAATAATCCAGCTCGATAGTCGATGCCTAGTTCATTGGCAATTGCCGCTGCGGCTCTCGGATTGTCACCGGTCAGCATCACGCCCTGAATACCCAGATTTTTCAACGCATTAATCGCCTGTTTTGCATCTGTGCGCAGAGTATCCCGCAGCGCCAGCAGACCAATAAAGCGCCCCTCTTCCAGCACCGCAACTGCGGTTTTGCCGCTGCTTTCCAACTGATCCAATTGTGTTTGCCAGTGGTTATCTAGCGATTGTGGAGCCAGTTTGCCCGGAGAACTCACCAATATTTTTATGCCGTTAACGACCCCTTCGACGCCAATACCTGCCAACGCCCGACGTTCCTCTGCGGGAGGTAGCGAAGTCGATTCCTGCGCGGCGCGCTGTAAAATTGCCGTAGCTAAAGGATGGTGGGAACCGGCTTCTACGGCGGCGGTTAGCGTTAACAGGCGATTTTCAGTCACGCCATTGACCGGCAGTACGTCGGTCACCTGAGGCTTACCTTCGGTCAGCGTGCCGGTTTTATCGAAGGCAACGGTTTGAATGATGCCAAGTTGCTCCAATGCTGCTCCGCCTTTAATCAACGCGCCGCGACGAGTTGCCGCCGCCAGTGCGGAAGTAATGGCCGCAGGCGTGGAGATAACCAAAGCACAAGGGCAGCCGATTAATAGCAGGGTTAGACCTCGATAAATCCAAGGTTCCCAAGGCTGGCCGTAGAACATAGGTGGAATCAAAATCACCAAAACGGACAGCAGCATAATTAATGGAGTGTAAATGCGGCTAAAGCGATCGATAAAGCGTTCAATCGGCGCGCGGCGTTCTTCCGCTTCTTCAATTAACTGTAAAATGCGGTCAATGGCGTTATTACCCGGCTCGGAAATTACGCGCATTTCGGCGGATCTGTCGATGGAAAGGCTGCCTGCCGCCACTTTTTCACCTTGTTGTCGTTCAACCGGAATCGACTCGCCGGTTAAAGCACTCTCATCAAAGCTGGCAAAAGGTGTAACCAGCTCTGCATCGGCTGGCAGACGCGCTCCTGGCGCGATTTCAATTACGTCTCCTGGCCGTAAACTGCTGACAGGAACCAGACTCCGTTGCCCATTTTTGAGTAGCAAAGCGTCTTCCGGTACTAGCGCCATCAGGGCTGAAACGCCTCGTCGTGCACGATTGGCGGCGTAAGACTCTAATAGTTCGCCTAACATAAACAACAGCAATACCATGGCGGCCTCTGCCGTTGCGCCGATAAATAACGCGCCAATGGCTGCCACGCTCATCAAGGTTTCAATGGCAAAAGGCGTGCCGGAACGAATCAGTTTCAGTGCCTTACCGGCGATAGGAATTAATCCCACCACGGTTGTGACGATAAAGGCGATGCGGCCACTTTCTTCGCTAACTAATGAAATTCCCCAACTGGCTAACATCAAAAGCGTCAGTACGATTATTGGTAAATATTCGCGAAACTTATTTTCATTGGCCGCCATTTTTTGCCCTGATTTGGGGCTGTCCAGCAGGCTAAATCCCGCTTTGGCGACGGCGTTTTGTACCTGTTGGCTGACGTCAGTTTTGGCATCTACCACCAGCTTTTCCGTAGCAAACAGCACCTTGGCTTGTTCCACGCCGGAGATACCGCCTACGGCATTTTCAATCTTACGCGCGCAACTTGGGCAATCCATCCCCTTTATATGCCAGCTATAACGCTGACCGCCCGTGCTGGGTAGCCCTTCTAATTCGCTATCATTCCCTGACGTATCAGGCTTGGCACTGCTGCAACAGTTGGAAGAATGTGAGTGTTTACTAGCTTGAGATACCTCTTCGACCGCTGTATTTGTTGCACTACAGCAATGTGTATCGGCTGTATGAATATGTGCGTGACCTTCGTTGTTGTGGTCATGAACTTCATCTGAATGTTGGTGGTCGCGATGTGAATGCATAGTGCCCCCGGAACAGTTAATTCCCCGTTGATGAGAGGACTCTACACCTTGGAGCTAACTCCAGAGTCAATAGAAGGATGAGAATTATTGCTAAATAGAGTTCGATTTATTAACCACTGGGACTTGCTGCGCGGGTGAATTTGTGCAGAAAGGAGAAAGAAGAAACCAGTACGCCCCGTCCGTGGGGCGTAGATATTTACAGATAGAGCGAGCGGACAATCAGGAAGTGACCAACAAAATAGCAGCCTGCGACCAGTGCATCAGCGGCTTTGAAAGAAAAACGGTAGCGATTGATCAGCCAGATAATATTGGCTAACAGCAGCAAAGAAGTGCCGATCAGCAGCGAAAAGCCAAAATCGGTGCTCCGTAAGAAGTATTGTTCACCGGCAACCCACACCATCAATAGCGTCATGGCGACATAGGTTGCGATCGGCCAGCGCATTTCTTCCAACCGGGTCCAGATTGTTGCCAGTAACAGTGCACCTATGATGATCAGCACCAACGGCAGCGGCCAGAAAATACTGACTGTCATCTGTGTCGCGAAACTGATGGTATACAGCAGGTGAGAAAGGAAGAATGCGCCAATGGCATAAAGTAAGCGCTCACTGGGTAGCAATAGCAAAGCGTCGGCAGCCATGGTGGCTAGCAGCCCGAGAACGATCAGATAACCGGCTGGCCCAAGTACCGGAGCTTGCCAGGCGAGTAGAACCAGCAGTAACAGGGTTACGGGTTTGAAGACCCACCGTTGCCAGCGTGGCCCACGGTAGCTGGCATCAACAAACAACCAACCAGAAAAAAATACAGCGAGGAATGGCCAACTCATTTTTTATCCTTCTTCTCTAAAGTTTCTGCAAAAAATAGCCGCTCGGTAACGATAATTATCAGCCAATGTCTCTTTTCAGTGTAGGGGATCGTCAGGATGAACAACAGGGGCTATTCGATTACTAATGATTTTTGCATGCGATTTTATATGTGATGCAACGGCGTGAATTCGTAGGTCAAAATTCGTACTTGAGTGTGTGAAAAACAGACGCTAAAGTAAGCGTGATAATTATTTTAAATAAATATATTAACTTAATTAAAGCATTTATTGTTACATCAAAGTAACCTTTCGTTAATAAAAGTATAGAAAATAGCCTGAGCAGATGCTATTAATATTCCCCGTGTTTAATGGGTAACAGTATTGAACCCGGTAATATACGAGAATTGGCGCAGGCTTATGAGCTTATATAAGCGGTAGAGAATAATAATACTCTGCCATAGCTGTCAGTTTATTTCTGCCACTTTAATATGAACGCTATTTGCCAGAAATTAAAAATGAAAAAAGAAAAATTGTTACTTATCATGGTAATGACTCTTTCAGTCTGTTCTGCTGCCTATAGTGCGGAATTTCCCGGTTTTACTTATAATTGCAAGTTGGTCAAGAATGGGCGGGCCATAATTGAGCTGCGCAATGATAATTTCTATGTCACTTTTGTCGATAATCGAAAATATCCCGGCAAGATACATTACGGCAAAGCCGATATCTTAAATAACCGCCATCCCGTCTATAATAAATACCTGAAGAATATCGATCAAAATAAGCCGGCGTTATTAATTCATCAGTATGGCAATGAAGTGTGGATTAAAGGGGACTCTGATGAAGATTGGATGGATCACGGTGAATGGTGTAAACCGGTGGAGGGCTAAGCAATCGCTGGCAAGCCTGATTTACAGTCGAACGACAGAATAAACCCGCTAACCGCACGGATGCGTCTTTAAGCCCTTCATGGTATGTTAATAACCGGTTCTCTTCCCCTGAAAGCTTGATTATCGAAGGATAGCGATAGGTAACACCATGGCGAACGATCAAACTCTTTACCGCATTCAGTTCATGAACAATGGTAAGAATTATCAACTCTATGTCCGTGAAATAACGCCCAGCTCTTTGTTCGGGTTTATCGAGATTGCTGATTTTGTATTTGATAGCCAATCGGCGTTATTGGTTGATCCGTCGACAGAAAAACTGAAAACCGAATTTTCTGGCGTCAACCGTAGCTATATTCCACTTCATTCCGTCATCCGTATTGATGTCGTGACCGAAAAAGGTAGCGCGCGTATCTCTGATTTGGGAGCCAACGTGATGAACTTCCCTTATTTACCGGGCAATAAGCCCTGAATCTGATAACGGCGACAGCTTTATTTATTAGGTGTAATTCATGAGCAAACCACCGCTGATTTTTATTGTGGTTGTGGCACTGATTGTTATTTTAGCCACGCGCCAGTATTGGCAAAAACGCCGGCTGGATGCAGAGAATGATAAAGCTCCAATGCGCAGCCTGCAGGTTGAGGTTAGTAATAAACGTGAGGTTTTAGCGCCGAATCGTCGTTCACGTCAGCGGGAAGAAATTGTGGCGGAAGATAAACGCTATGAAGTGACTTTTCGCCCGCTCCTGAGCGGCAGTGAAATTAATATTGTTTTGCCTCGTCAGGAATATCAACAAATTAATATCGGTATGCAGGGCACCCTGCGTTTACAAGGCACCCGCTATATTGATTTTACCGCCGTTCAGCCAGCCAAATAGCTTTGGCTTGGAAAAGTACGTAGGGATGGAAATTACTTTTTCGGCATTGGCGGCTGTTTTTTCTGCCACGCCAACAGTTCAAAAACACCAAAGATAAAGATTTTGACCTGCTGCCAGCCGCTAATCGGTTGATCCTTAGGCTGAGTTGATTTCAGCAGCGTGAGCTGTAAACCATGCATCAGCACCATAAAAATCATCGCGACATTCACAAAATATTTCAACGGACTAGGGAATGGCTGGATCAGGTTCAGGATCAGAAAAGCCCATACGCCCAGCATCAGTAAACGACCGAAATTAATCAACATTCTCTGGCTCCTGCGCTGCGTCAGACGCAGCATGGTGACGAATATACAGGCGATAGGCGACTTGCCCCGCGACCTTTTCACGGTGTAATTGCCAATTGGCCGGTACGTCTGCGGCCGCGCTTTCCGCTTCGGCCTCTACGTAAATCCAGGCTTCATCGGTTAGCCAGCCTTGCTGCTCCAGCAGGTTGACGGTTTCTGCCAGCAAACCTTTACGGAACGGCGGATCGAGAAACACTAAATCGAAAGGTTTACCCGGTTGCGCCAACCATTGCAGGGCGTTGGTATTCACCACTTGCCCATTTTCTGCGTTTAGCAAAGCCAGATTACTAGTGAGCTGGCGTGCCACATTGCGCTCGTATTCCAGCAACACGGTTTCTCCAGCATAGCGAGACAGCGCTTCCAGACCAAGAGCGCCGCTGCCGGCAAAACAATCTAGGCAGCGAGCGCCCTGAATCATCGGTGCCAGCCAGTTAAACAGGGTTTCCCGCACTCGATCGGTCGTTGGTCGTAAGCCTGGGCTATCGGGAACCGGTAACTTCCGGCCACGCCACTTTCCGCCAATAATACGAATCTGCCCGAAGGATTGTTGTTGTGGTTTTTTTGCCATAGCTCGCTGCTTGAAATGTGGCCATTTTGACGGCGCTGAATAGAAGATATAGCCGCTATTCTACCGATGTGCGCAGTGAGGGGAAACGTTAATGCTTTGTTGATTGAATTCACAACGGAAAGCAGCATCGTGCGCGTGTTGCTGCTCGGGGGAAAGTGATAGACTGGCGAGCTATTATCTTATTTATGTAAGCCATGATTTAACCGCGAGGAGTGTAGTCGCAAATGGCAAAAGAAAAAAAACGTGGGTTTTTTTCCTGGCTGGGTCTTGGCCGTCAGAGTGAAGAACAGAAAGAAGAACAAAAAATTGAGCAGCCAGTCGCTGAGCCAGTGGTTGATGAAAGCCTGCCCGCGGCTTCTGAGCATGAGCTTGTAACGGCTGACGAACCTACTCCGGCAGCGGAATCCGTTGTTCCAACGGAGGTGGGGGAATGGGACAGCGAAATCAACGCGGAAGCGGCGGCAGAAATAGCCCCGGCTATCGATGTAGTGCCGTTGGTGGAAGAAACGCCAATTGAGCCTGAGATTGTTCCCACTCAATACGTAGAGCCGGCTGAATTCAACGAGATCGAGACGACGGCGGTTATCGAACCGGTTAGCGCTGCGGTGACCGAACAACCGGAATCCTTAGAGATATTGGCAGAAGAAGTGATACCGGCAGCAGAGCCGCTGGTTGCTGAAGCTGTGGCTCAGTTCTTGACGGAGCAGCATCAACCGCAGGTATTCGAGCCTGAGTCTGCTCTGGTTGAAGCAGAGGCTGATATTTCTGTCGAAACGGTGGAAGATATTGAAGTTATTCTGCCAGAGCCAGAGCCAGAGCCAGAGCCAGAGCCAGAGCCAGAGCCAGAGCCAGAGCCAGAGCCAGAGCCAGAGCCAGAAGTGACTACTGCGCTTGCTGAGTCTGAATTGGTGGACGAAATCGAGCTTGAACCTGTAGTGGCACCTGTGGCTCAAGAACAGGAAAGGCCAACGAAAGAAGGCTTCTTTGCTCGCTTAAAACGTAGCTTGCTGAAAACCAAACAAAACCTGGGTTCTGGTTTTATGGGGTTATTCAGCGGTAAGAAAATCGACGACGATCTGTTTGAAGAATTGGAAGAACAGCTCCTGATCGCCGACGTTGGCGTCGAAACTACGCGTAAAATCATCGAATCCTTAACCGCTCACGCCAGTCGTAAGCAGTTGAAAGACGCCGAAGCACTCTACGGCAAGATGAAGGAGGAAATGTCCGAAATTCTGGCTAAAGTCGACAAACCTTTGGATGTCAGCGGTAAGAACCCGTACGTAATTCTGATGGTTGGGGTGAACGGCGTAGGTAAAACAACCACTATCGGTAAACTGGCACGTCAGTTCCAGGCCGAAGGCAAATCAGTCATGCTGGCCGCTGGGGACACTTTCCGCGCTGCCGCCGTTGAGCAGCTACAGGTTTGGGGCGAGCGCAACAAAATTGCCGTGGTCGCTCAGCATACCGGCGCGGATTCCGCCTCAGTTATTTTTGATGCGATTCAAGCAGCTAAAGCCCGTGGCGTCGATGTGCTATTGGCGGACACCGCCGGGCGTTTGCAGAATAAAGCTCACCTGATGGAAGAGCTGAAGAAGATTGTCCGGGTAATGAAAAAGCTGGACGGCGATGCCCCTCATGAGGTTATGCTGACGCTGGATGCCAGCACCGGACAAAATGCGGTAAGCCAGGCCAAACTGTTTAACGAAGCGGTTGGCCTGACGGGGATAACCCTGACTAAACTGGATGGTACCGCCAAGGGCGGGGTGATTTTCGCCATTGCCGATCAGTTTGGTATTCCGATCCGCTATATCGGCGTTGGAGAAGGTATTGAAGATTTGCGGCCATTTAAGGCTGACGATTTTATTGAGGCTCTTTTTGCCCGAGAGGATTAATACGGATGATTCGCTTTGAACAGGTCAGTAAAGCTTATCTGGGCGGCCGACAAGCGCTGCAAGGGGTAGATTTTCATCTACGCCCGGCGGAAATGGCGTTTTTGACCGGCCACTCCGGCGCTGGGAAAAGTACGCTGCTCAAACTGATTTGTGGCATCGAACGGCCTAGTGCCGGCCACATTTGGTTTGGCGGTCACGATATCAGCCGGTTGAAAAACCGCGAGGTTCCTTTTCTGCGTCGCCAGATCGGGATGATCTTTCAGGATCACCATTTGCTGCTGGATCGAACCGTGTATGACAATGTCGCGATGCCGTTGATTATTGCCGGTGCCAGTACCGAAGATATCCGTCGTCGGGTATCGGCGGCGTTGGATAAAGTCGGCTTATTGGATAAAGCGAAAAACTTCCCGATCCAGCTTTCTGGCGGGGAACAGCAGCGGGTTGGTATTGCCCGTGCGGTAGTGAATAAGCCGGCGGTATTGCTGGCGGATGAGCCTACCGGTAACCTCGATGAAGCCCTGTCGGAAGGTATTTTGCGCCTGTTTGAAGAGTTTAACCGTGTTGGCGTGACCGTTTTGATGGCCACCCACGATACTTCGCTGATTGCGCGGCGTCGTTACCCGATTCTAACGCTCAGTCAGGGAAGAATGTCAGGAGCGCGTCATGGCGAATAATGCAAAGAAAGCAAAAACCAAAGCGTTGAAAGGCGGCTGGCGCGAACAGTGGCGTTATTCATGGGTCAATGCGTTGGCCGATATGATGCGCCAGCCTCTGGCTACCCTGCTGACGGTCATGGTGATCGCCATTTCTCTGACGTTGCCGAGTGTATGCTATATCGTTTGGAAGAACGTCAGCACCGCCGCTGAACAGTGGTACCCGACGCCACAGCTTACGGTGTATCTGGATAAGTCTCTTGACGATAACGCTGCGGAAAATGTGGTAACCGCATTGAAAGCAGAAGCCGGCGTGGAAAAAGTGAATTATTTGTCGCGGGAAGAAGCGATGGGTGAGTTCCGCAACTGGTCAGGTTTCGGCGGTGCGCTGGATATGCTGGAAGAGAATCCGCTGCCAGCGGTGGCGATCATCACGCCGCAAATGAGTTTCCAAAGCTCTGAAACGCTGGATACCCTGCGGGATCGTGTCACCAAGGTTGAAGGTGTGGCAGAAGTTCGTATGGACGATAGCTGGTTTGCAAGACTGGCGGCGTTGACCGGCCTGGTTGGGCAAGTGGCGGCGATGATCGGCGTGTTGATGGTCGTTGCGGTGTTCCTGGTTATCGGTAACAGCGTGCGATTGAGCATTTTCAGTCGTCGCGACACTATCAATGTGATGAAACTGATTGGTGCCACAGATGGCTTTATTCTGCGGCCATTCCTGAACGGTGGCGCGATGCTAGGTCTGGGTGGTGCAGTTCTATCGCTAATTCTGTCGGAAGCACTGGTGTGGAAGTTGGGTTCGGTAGTGGCGCAGGTAGCGACGGTATTCGGTACCAGTTTCTCTCTGCACGGACTGAGCTGGGATGAATCCCTGCTGCTGGTGCTGATTTCTGCCATGATCGGCTGGATCGCCGCCTGGCTGGCAACTGTTCAACATTTACGCCGATTTACACCGCAATAAGCAATTTTTGCTATACTCTTCCCCTGCGGTTTCCGATTAAGCAGGGGAAGCATAATCATCGTGACTACCGCCATTTCTACAAATTTCCAGGCAATAACTACTGGTAAGATCCACAGGTTATCGGCTAGGATCCAGCGTTGAAACTGTGATCTATATTGAACTTTTGTGGCGTTAGTCGGTCGAAGAGCACAGTGAAATGATAAGGTGCCCGGTGCTTGAATCTGGTTATCCGGATGCTAAAATATGCGCGCCGAGAGTTTATGCACGATCTGCACATGCTATGAGAGGGTTTAAATGACCAAAGAAATGCAAACTTTAGCCTTAGTACCGCAAGGTAGTCTGGAAGCCTATATTCGGGCTGCCAATACCTATCCTATGCTGACAGCAGAGGAAGAGCGTGAGTTGGCTGAACGGCTGCATTACCAGGGCGATCTGGAGGCGGCTAAACAGCTAATCCTGTCTCACCTGCGCTTTGTTGCTCATGTTGCCCGTAACTATTCTGGCTACGGTCTGCCACAGGCTGACCTGATTCAGGAAGGTAATATTGGCTTGATGAAAGCAGTTCGTCGGTTCAACCCGGAAGTTGGGGTGCGTCTGGTGTCCTTCGCGGTACACTGGATCAAAGCAGAAATTCATGAATATGTTCTGCGCAACTGGCGTATTGTCAAAGTCGCAACCACCAAAGCACAGCGTAAGCTGTTCTTTAACCTGCGTAAAACCAAACAGCGTTTAGGTTGGTTTAATCAGGAAGAAGTTGAAATGGTTGCCAAAGAGCTGGGTGTGACCAGCAAAGACGTTCGTGAAAT
The DNA here is from genome assembly GCF_050586585.1 of Yersinia sp. J1. Classification (NCBI taxonomy): domain Bacteria; kingdom Pseudomonadati; phylum Pseudomonadota; class Gammaproteobacteria; order Enterobacterales; family Yersiniaceae; genus Yersinia; species Yersinia sp. J1. Next base: position 54,708 of record NZ_JBOBDP010000008.1, on the reverse strand, counting down.
GGAATCTCGCATGTCCGCGCAGGATATGACTTTTGACCCAACTCCGGACGATGAAGTACGCGACGGTCAGTCTATGGCTCCCGTTCTGTATTTGCAGGATAAAACTTCTGATTTTGCCGATGGTATTGAAGAAGATAACTGGGAAAGCCACGCAGCGGACAAACTGACCTATGCGTTGGAAGGTCTGGACGAGCGTAGCCAGCATATTATTCGTGCCCGTTGGCTGGATGATGACAACAAATCTACTTTGCAGGAGTTGGCCGATAAGTACGGCGTTTCTGCAGAACGCGTTCGTCAGCTTGAAAAGAACGCGATGAAAAAGTTACGCATGGCTATCGAAGCCTAAGAGCAACATCCGCGTAAATCCGCGTAAAGACAGAAAAGGGCGATAATTATTTATCGCCCTTTTGCTTTTCTGGTTTTCATCAATATTTTTTATATGATTTTCTTCCGAATTAGCTTTTAACTGCCATCCGTTCATTTCAATATTCGGTTTTTTGAGACGCCTATCGGTAACGGCGTTTGGATTTCCGTACACTATCGTAATACTTGTTTTCCCTTAATTCTCCAGCGTTTCCAGACAGGAAGCCCATGCGTCAAAACCATCTTGAAGAAACCACCGCCCGGCAGATTGTTCAGCGAGCCATGAGTATCATCCAGTACTCGGTTAATGTCATGAATGATAAGGGAATTATTATTGCCTCTGGAGATCCGCTGCGCCTTAATCAGCGCCATGAGGGGGCGGTGCTGGCTTTAATGGAAAATCGAGTGGTAGAAATTGATTGTGCTACTGCTGCCAAGTTGAAGGGAGTCAAACCCGGAATTAACCTGCCGATTATTTTTCACCAGCAGTTGGTGGGCGTCATTGGCATTTCTGGTGAACCGGCGCAGGTTCGCGCTTATGCCGAGTTAGTGCGAATGGCTGCAGAGCTGATTCTGGAACAGGCCGCCTTGCTGGAACAAACCCAGTGGGAAAAACGCTATCGGGAAGAGTTAGTCAGCCAATTATTGGCTGAGTATCAGCAAGACACATCAATAGGTTCAATGGCGGCCTATTTGGGGCTGAATTTAACCTTGCCGCGCATCGCTCTGATTATCCAACTGAATCAGCCAGATCATGAATCTCTGCGCCAGCTTATTGATGTGCTGGATGCGACTGGTCGTGACCATCTGGTTAGCATGAATGGTTTTAACCAATTAGTGATGCTCAAACCGCTGGCGTTGGCTGCTGGAGATAAGCCGTCGCGTCCTTTAAATAAGCAGCTTCAGCCCTTTGTGACTCAGCTTCAGGCGCGTTTCGATGTGCGCATTTTTGTCGGTGGCCAATTCCCCGGCGTTGAAGGTATTCGTCGCTCTTATCTCACCGCTCGTGCGGCGCAGGGAATGGCTGAACGGCTGGGGTTAAGGCATAAGACGCTGTATTACAACGATTACTCTTTGCCGGCGTTGTTAGGGGAGTTTGCGGGGACTTGGCAGGCAGAGGAATTGGGCACCAGTTGGGCGCAGCTTTGCGCTGCGGATGGTAAAGGTGTACTAAGACAGACGCTGCAACAGTATTTTGATCAGAATTGTGATCTGTCTCAATCAGCCCGGCTGCTACATATTCATGTGAATACCCTACGCTATCGCCTGCAAAAAATAGAAGAAATAACGGGTTTAAAAATCAATCAGTTACCTTCTTTGTTGCGCTTGTATATCGGTCTGCAAATCTACGGCTGATTTGTGGCTTTCTACAATTACATCTCGTTTATCCTAGTTATTTTCTGGTCAATCCTACCATGCCTTTCTCCGGTGAAGTTTACATAATGCCGGCTCCTTACCCTGAAAAATAAAATTAGAAAGTACACTGGGAGCAGAACATGACAACGGTTTCAGCTTTAGGCGCGCTGGTGGCACTTATTGTCTCCATCGTGCTGATATTACGTAAAGTTCCGCCGGTTTACGGCATGATGGCTGGCGCGCTCGCCGGTGGGTTAGTCGGTGGTGCGGATCTGATTCAAACCGTCAGCCTGATGATCAGCGGCGCTCAGGGCATTACCAATGCGGTGCTGCGTATTTTGGCGGCCGGTGTGCTTGCCGGAGTGTTAATTGAATCCGGCGCGGCAAATACCATCGCAGAAACAATTGTGCGCAAAGTGGGTGAGAAGCGCGCGCTGTTGGCTTTGGCGGTAGCGACTATGCTGTTAACCGCCGTAGGCGTATTTATTGATGTAGCGGTGATTACCGTTGCGCCTATTGCTCTGGCGATTGCTCATCGAGCCGATATTTCCAAAATGGCTATTCTGCTGGCGATGATTGGCGGCGGTAAGGCGGGTAACGTGATGTCTCCGAACCCAAATACCATTGCGGCCGCAGACAGTTTCCATGTGCCACTGACCTCTCTGATGGCCGCCGGCATTATCCCCGGTTTGTTTGGCCTGGTTGTGGCCTATTATTTAGCTAAGCATCTGAAACACAAAGGCAGCAAGGTTAACGCCGATGAGCTGATTGTGCATGAAACCAACCAGCTTCCGTCCTTTACCGCTGCGATTTCGGCTCCATTAGTGGCTATCGCGCTGTTGGCTTTGCGCCCAATTGCGGGTGTTACCATCGATCCGTTGCTGGCTTTGCCTCTGGGTGGTTTGGTTGGCGCGGTGATCATGGGGCGCTGGCGCGAATCGAACCGCTATATGATTTCCGGTTTGAGTCGCATGGCACCGGTTGCCATTATGCTGCTGGGAACCGGTACTTTGGCGGGCATTATTGCTCATTCCGGCCTAAAAGACGTACTGATCGAAGGATTAACGGCATCAGGTATGCCTGCTTATCTGTTAGCGCCGATTTCCGGGGCGCTGATGTCGATGGCAACGGCGTCAACCACGGCGGGCACCGCGGTGGCTTCGGCGGTATTCAGTTCAACATTGTTGGATCTTGGCGTAACGGCACTGGCTGGCGCAGCCATGGTACATGCTGGCGCGACGGTACTGGATCACATGCCACACGGCAGTTTCTTCCATGCAACCGGCGGCAGCGTCAATATGCAGGTGCATGAGCGTTTGAAACTGTTGCCATACGAAACGTTGGTGGGCTTCACCATTGCACTGGTTTCCACGCTGATGTTCGGCGTATTTAACTTGGCGGGTTAACGAGGTATTTGATGAAAATTGTTATTGCGCCCGATTCATTTAAAGAAAGCCTGACGGCAATGCAGGTTGCTGAAGCTATCGAACAAGGTTTTCGCGAGATTTACCCGCAGGCAGATTACGTTAAATTACCCATGGCCGACGGTGGAGAAGGCACCGTTGAATCAATGGTCGCGGCGACCGGTGGCGATATTATTCAGGTTGAAGTCAGCGGGCCGCTGAGTCAGCCGGTGCAGGCTTTTTACGGCTGGCTGGGCGACGGTGAAACGGCGGTGATTGAAATGGCGGCGGCCTCCGGTTTGCATCTGGTGCGGCAGGAACAGCGCAATCCGCTGCACACCAGTAGTTTTGGCACCGGCCAGCTCATTCTGTCTGCGTTAGATAAAGGCGCGCGTAAAATCATTCTGGGAATTGGCGGCAGTGCAACCAACGATGGTGGCGCTGGCATGATGCAGGCGCTGGGCGCGTATTTTCTCGATGCTCAGGGCGAAGCGCTGCCCGGCGGCGGCGCGGCGCTAAGTCGATTGCATCATATTGATTTATCGGCGTTGGATGAGCGGTTGGCTCAGACCGAGATCATCGTAGCCTGTGATGTCGATAACCCGCTGTGCGGAGCGAAGGGCGCTTCTGCCGTATTTGGCCCCCAGAAAGGGGCAACGCCTGAGATGGTCAGCACGCTGGACGGCGCGTTGCGCCACTACGGTGAGCACATTGACGCATTGACGGGACGTTCAGTGATCGAAACGGCAGGAGCCGGTGCCGCAGGTGGTATGGGCGCGGCTTTGTTTGGTTTGCTCAACGCACAGCTTAAACCCGGTATTGAGATTGTTATTCAGGCATTAGGGTTAGCAGAGGCCATGAATGGTGCCGATCTGGTGATTACCGGGGAAGGCCGGATTGATAGCCAGACAATTCACGGTAAAACGCCAATTGGCGTGGCTCGGACCGCCAAAGCGCTAGGAATTCCGACTATTGCTCTGGCGGGAGGTATGACTCAGGACTATCAGGTAGTACATCAATACGGTTTAGATGCGGTATTCTCCGTGGTAAACCGTATTGTGACTTTACCCGAGGCGTTAGCGGAAGCGCAGGAAAATCTGCGCGTTACTGCACGCAACGTGGCCGCCGTATGGCGGATGGGCCAGCGGCTTTAACGCTGCCAGCCCTGCTCGCCAGAATGAAAACCACAGGCGAGCATAAATTGTTCCATTTCAGAGCGTCCAACACCAGGGACCTCGCCATAACTCAACTGCCAGTGCTGAACGGCTGGCAGTTGACGCAGGGTTTCTTCTACCAGATACAATCCCACGCCGCGACGACGGGTCACTTCCCGTACCAGTAAATCTTCTAGCTCCGCCCGCTCTGCACTCAGCCGGACTTTCACTGCTCCCAGCAATCTTTGGTTAAAACGTGCGGCAAATAGCGGCCGATCTGCATCAATCCAGCTCTGCCAGTCGGCGGGTTGCTGTTTTGGCCAGATTTTTGCCAGATCGATAAGATCTTGATGTGATAGCTGAGTTAAGCGCTCAATGGTCAATTTCATCGGGGATATTCCGAATAAAAAGTAGAGGGATAGTGTACTGGATCTGAGAGGAAGCGCATGTGTAAGTTTTTCTGTACGTGAACGGCGGAAAATGTTTTTCACGCCGCGCATTTTCCGAGTTAAAAATTAGTAAATGGAATGATAACCAGCACAACCCACTATCGATTGTGCAAATACCCTACAAATAGCACCTTATTTTATCTTGTTTGCACCGCTTGTTTCTGCTTGTCTGAGTTGATTTGCAGCATAAAACTCCTGTTTAATGGTCTGAAAAATAAAGTCTTATTAGAAAATATTGCCATATAAAAGACTAAATCATTATTACTTATGGATAAAAACTAAAAGTAGCGATGAATTGGCCCGGCAAACACAACAGTACGTTCACAATGACAGATGGGGAATGCGCGGATGAAATTGACAAAAAGTAAGGCGTTGCTGGCGGGCTGTATGGTTATGGCAATGAGCCATTCGGTGTTAGCGAAGGATATTAAGGTGGCTATCGTCGGTGCGATGTCTGGCCCGGTGGCACAATATGGCGATATGGAATTTACCGGTGCTCGTCAGGCTATTGCGGATATTAATGCCAAAGGTGGGATCAACGGCGATAAGCTGGTTGGCGTAGAATATGATGATGCCTGTGACCCGAAACAAGCGGTCGCCGTGGCAAACAAAGTGATTAACGATGGTATTCGCTATGTTATCGGCCACCTTTGTTCTTCTTCCACACAGCCTGCTTCAGATATTTATGAAGATGAAGGCGTGATTATGATCACCCCAGCGGCTACTAACGCAGATTTGACCACCCGTGGTTATAAAATGGTTCTGCGTACCACCGGTCTGGATTCTGACCAAGGGCCAACCGCTGCGAAATACATCCTCGAAACTATTAAGCCAAAACGTATTGCCGTAGTACATGACAAACAGCAATACGGTGAAGGTTTGGCACGCTCAGTTCGCGACAGCCTGAAAAAACAGGGCACTGACGTCGTGCTGTTTGAAGGCGTGACCGCGGGTGATAAGGATTTCTCAACGCTGGTGGCTCGCTTGAAGAAAGAAAACGTCGACTTCGTTTACTTCGGCGGTTACTACCCGGAAATGGGGCAAATTTTACGTCAGGCCAAGCAGGCTAACCTGGCCACCCGCTTTATGGGGCCAGAAGGCGTAGGTAACTCCTCGCTTTCCAATATCGCTGGCGCCGCCTCTGAAGGCATGTTGGTAACGCTGCCTAAACGTTACGATCAGGTTCCTGCCAACCAACCTATCGTCGATGCGCTGAAAGCCAAGAAACTGGACTCAACCGGCCCATTCGTCTGGACTACCTACGCGGCATTGCAATCGCTAACCACAGCAATGGAACGTAGCGGTAGCCAGGAGCCAGCCGATTTGGTGAAAGATCTGAAAACCGGTAAGCCGGTTGAAACCGTGATGGGGCCGCTAAGCTGGGATGAAAAAGGCGACCTGAAAGGTTTCGAATTCGGCATTTTTGAATGGCATGCCGACGGTTCTTCTACCGCCGTCAAATAACCACTCACGAAATATTCAGCAGTGAGGTTGCCTGTGATGGCAATCAGGCCCCTTTACCCGCAATGTATCCCCCGTCTCCGGGGGATGTTTCCTGCCATCATTGGTATGGAGCGGGTGGGAAGGGCGGCCAGGCAAGAGAATTAAGGGTTAGGCTATGTCAGAACAGTTTCTCTACTTTTTGCAGCAGATGTTTAACGGTGTCACCTTGGGCAGCACTTATGCGCTGATCGCGATTGGTTACACCATGGTGTACGGCATTATCGGCATGATCAACTTTGCCCACGGCGAAGTGTATATGATCGGTAGTTACGTCTCTTTTATCGTTATAGCCGCCCTAATGATGGTTGGGATTGACGCCAGTTGGCTGTTGATCGGTTCGGCTTTTGTTGTGGCCATTGTGATCGCCAGCGCCTATGGCTGGAGCATTGAACGGGTAGCCTACAAGCCGGTACGCAGCTCTAAGCGCTTGATCGCTCTGATCTCGGCAATCGGGATGTCTATCTTTTTGCAAAACTATGTCAGCCTGACTCAAGGATCGCGAGATTTGGCTCTGCCTAGTCTGGTCACTGGTCAGTGGACGCTGGCTGAAAGCAACGGTTTTGCTGCAACGATAAGCACGATGCAGCTTACCATCTGGATTGTGACTTTCCTCGCCATGCTGGCGCTGACGCTTTTTATTCGTTATTCCCGTATGGGGCGGGCCTGTCGAGCCTGTGCGGAAGATCTGAAAATGGCCAGCCTGCTGGGTATTAATACCGATAGGGTTATCTCCCTGACCTTTGTCATCGGCGCGGTGATGGCGGCGGTGGCTGGCGTGTTATTAGGACAATTCTACGGCGTAATTAACCCCTACATCGGTTTTATGGCGGGAATGAAGGCCTTTACTGCGGCGGTATTGGGGGGGATTGGGAGTATCCCCGGAGCGATGATTGGCGGGTTAATCCTCGGCGTAGCTGAAGCGCTCACCTCAGCTTATTTGAGTACAGAATATAAAGACGCAGTTTCATTTGCGCTGCTGATTGCCGTATTGCTGGTAATGCCGACAGGAATTCTGGGCCGTCCGGAGGTTGAGAAAGTATGAAGCAACTTAACTTCGTCAACGCGATTATCTCTACTTTCGTGATGCTGGTGCTGGCCTCGTTTCTGATGGGGCTACAATTGGCGCTGGACGGCACGCGTTTGGTGGTGCACGGCGCGGGTGAAGTGCGCTGGATGTGGATCGCCATTGGTTGTGCCGTGGTGTTTTTCTTCCAGTTATTTCGGCCGTTAATGCAACAAGGCATGAAGAAGATCTCTGGCCCAAGCTGGGTTTTACCGAGCTTTGATGCGACAACCACCAGACAAAAGCTGTTGGCTGCGCTGATTATCGTAGCGGCGGTGGTCTGGCCATTTCTGGTATCGCGCGGAACGGTTGATATCGCCACTCTAACGCTGATTTACATCATGTTGGGCCTGGGTTTGAACGTGGTGGTTGGTTTGTCTGGCTTACTGGTGCTGGGGTACGGCGGGTTCTACGCGATTGGCGCATATACCTACGCGCTACTAAATCATTATTACGGTCTGGGATTTTGGGAAAGTCTGCCGCTGGCAGGACTGGTGGCGGCCGCGTTCGGCTTTTTGCTCGGTTTCCCAGTATTACGGCTGCGGGGTGATTATCTGGCCATAGTCACGTTGGGTTTCGGCGAAATCGTTCGTATTTTGCTGTTGAATAATACTGAAATCACTGGCGGCCCTAACGGCATCGGCCAGATCCCTAAACCGACTCTGTTTGGTCTGGAATTCAGTCGTACGACCAAAGATGGCGGTTGGGATACCTTCCATAATTTCTTCGGTCTGGCTTACGACCCCGGTGACCGTATTATTTTCCTGTATCTGGTAGCGCTGCTGCTGGTAATACTGACGCTATTTATCATCAACCGCTTGTTACGTATGCCGTTAGGGCGGGCGTGGGAAGCGCTACGTGAAGATGAAATTGCCTGTCGCTCATTGGGTTTAAGCCCAACCAAAATCAAGCTGACCGCCTTTACCATCAGTGCAGCCTTCGCCGGTTTTGCGGGAACGCTGTTTGCCGCTCGTCAGGGCTTTGTCAGTCCAGAGTCCTTTACCTTTGTCGAATCGGCTTTTGTACTCGCCATCGTGGTATTAGGCGGTATGGGCTCGCAATTTGCAGTCATTCTGGCGGCGATTCTGCTGGTGGTATCGCGAGAGTTAATGCGTGATTTGAATGCCTACAGCATGTTGTTACTGGGGGCGTTGATGGTGTTAATGATGATTTGGCGTCCACAGGGATTGTTACCAATGAAACGCCCAGAGCTGAAATTAAAAGTAGCTGATGCGAAAGAAAAACAGGGGGAGCAGGCATGAATGCGCAACCTTTGTTAAGGGTAGAAGGGCTATCGATGCGTTTTGGCGGGCTGCTGGCGGTCAATAACGTTAGGCTAACGCTAAATGAAGGTGAAATTGTTTCGCTGATTGGACCAAACGGCGCCGGAAAAACTACAATTTTCAACTGCTTGACTGGTTTTTATCGTCCAACCGGTGGCAGCATCCAACTACGTGATCGTCATCTCGAGGGTTTACCGGGTCAGGCTATCGCCCGAATGGGGGTGATTCGTACCTTCCAGCACGTGCGTTTGTTCCGTGAAATGACGGTGATTGAAAACCTGCTGGTGGCACAACATCAGCACCTAAAAAGTGGCGTATTTGCCGGATTGCTGAAAACACCGGCGTTTCGTCGGGCGGAAGCAGACGCGCTGTCTCGTGCCGCGACATGGCTGGAACGAGTTGGTTTACTGGCGTTCGCTAATCGGCAGGCAGGAAATCTGGCTTATGGTCAGCAGCGGCGTCTCGAAATTGCTCGCTGTATGGTCACGCGGCCGGAACTGCTAATGCTGGATGAGCCAGCGGCTGGCTTGAATCCAAAAGAAACTGACGAGCTCAATCAACTGATTATGGAACTGCGGGATCATCATCAGGTTTCGGTGCTGTTGATTGAACATGATATGAAGCTGGTGATGGGCATTTCCGATCGCATTTACGTGGTGAATCAGGGAACGCCGTTGGCGCAGGGTACTCCGGCGGAAATTCGCAATAATCCGGATGTCATCCGGGCCTATTTGGGTGAATAAAGTGGGTGAGGCTTAATATGTTGTCATTGAATCAGGTTTCAGCCCACTACGGCAAAATTCAGGCTTTGCATCAGGTAAGTCTGCATATTCAACAGGGTGAGATTGTCACGCTGATTGGCGCAAATGGGGCAGGGAAAACCACTCTGTTGGGCACGCTGTGCGGCGAACCTCGCGCCACGGAAGGCACTATTCATTTCCTCGACCGGGAGATTACCGATTGGCAAACCGCACGAATAATGCGTGAGGCTATCGCTATCGTACCTGAAGGACGGCGGGTATTTTCTCGCATGACGGTGGAGGAAAATTTGGCGATGGGCGGCTTCTTTGCCAACCGCGAGCAGTATCAGCAACGTATTGAGCGTGTTTATGATTTATTTCCGCGCTTGCACGAAAGGCGAATCCAGCGCTCCGGAACGATGTCCGGTGGCGAGCAGCAAATGCTGGCTATCGGGCGCGCCTTAATGAGTCAGCCCAAGTTGTTATTGCTGGATGAACCTTCTCTGGGATTGGCACCGATTATTATTTTGCAGATTTTCGATACTATTCAGCAACTTCGTGAGGAGGGCATGACTATCTTCCTGGTAGAGCAGAACGCGAATCAGGCTTTAAAACTGGCGGATAGAGGCTATGTGTTGGAAAACGGGCGCATTGTACTGGAAGATACCGGTGCAGCTTTATTAGCCAATGAAGCGGTACGTTCGGCTTATCTGGGGGGATAATTCCTTCGAAGGCTCGGTTTTATCGAGCCTTTTTCGCTCAGTTTAGATGCTCGTCGGTCAAGAGTGCGGCGTAATAGTAAAAGACAATGTATCGGAATAAAGGCCCTGTTCGGTACTGTCAGTCGGGAATAGCGTGATTCTTGGTGACCAGCAGATTTTTTTCCTCCAGCCGTCTCCCGTTGGAGTTTGTTGTTTGAGATTAATGGTGTAGGAACCGGGCAGTGTAAAGCTGGAGCCAGTGTTATCCTCTAGCTCAACCGCATAGTGGATCTGCTTATCGGAGTCTTTCATCAGGCTAAAATGGTTATTCGACTGCGTGGGATTTTTGCCGGTAGCCGTTATGGTATAGCTCGGATTATCTATTCCTAATGGCGGATAATTCAGGCAAAGAATACTTCTTATGGGATAAATCATTTGAGCCGTTAGCCCATTTTTTTTATGTGAGTTGAGCCGATATAAATCAATAGGCTTGAGTTGCCAGACGGCGGAATTCAGCTTGAACTGAGGATCGACATATAATGCCGCTGGAGCTTGTACCGTTTGGATATTAACTGTGTCGCAGGTATTTCCATCGCGCCCAAAGGTAACGGCATTCTCATCAATTAACCGATAGATTTTATCACCGACGGAATACTGGTAACCCAAAGTTGCATTAACGGCCAAATACTTTAGATCTTTGGTGGGGGTTTCGAGCGCAATCTTCATTTGTTGCTGGAACGGCACATCGTGCGTAAAGACAAGTTTGTTGTGGTCTTCAAATCTGGTGGGTTGTTTGCCGTTTAAGCTACTTTCTGAAATGTTGTATTGCACTAAGTCTTTATGACCTTCCTCGTCGAAAAAAAATAAATTTAGTACCGTAGCTTCCGGTTGGTCTGGGATGGGTATGTCCTCGTTTAGATTAAACCTGTCGCGTAGAATTTCTTTTAATTTAACGTCATGAACAAAGGCGTGAAAACTGATCTTAATAAATCTGTTATTTAGACTGAGCGCCATCCGACAATTGGTATAACTATGGGGAAGCGGCGTTACTGTTGTGGCAATTTGAGCCACAGCCGCTGTCGAAGTAAAAGCCAGTGCGCCTACGCAGCAGCAAAATTTTCGATAATTCGCAGTTTTTTTCATCATTCTTCCCTGTCTGATGTATGCATATTTAGTAGGAATATTATGATTCCGTCTCAAAAATCAAACTTAAAACCCCTTGATATAATCCTGCGGTATGACTTCCGACGGGCGGTTTGGCCGAAATATCTAAGGTATAGGTATCGGTATTCCATCCCCCGAACCTATTGATCGGGTAAAAGATAAGTGGGGGGGATTTTTCATCGGGAATGATTTGTAAGGATGCTGCGTAATCGCCCCAGCGAACTTCTGCCGGTGAGAATGCTTTATTTGCACCGTCCTTATTTTGGGATTTCTGTAAAATAAGTGGCTGCTGTTGCCAGACTCTGAATCCTCCCCCTCCTTTCACACGACGGACTTTTACAGCAACACAGGTTTGCGCGTGATAGATTCTTTTTTCCGGCTTCAGAGAGCGCTTTAAACTTATATTGTTGAGCCGCTCCCCGCTGCATTTCTCAATAATGATTTTTGGTTGTTCGGTTATTTCCACGCTGACATCAATATCCCCAATGGGAATAGGATTGGCAGCTATCGCCGGAAATGACATCGTAAAAAATAATAATGCGAATTGAACAGGGTGAATCTTCATAAAACCTCCTATTCTCCGCTACGTTTGCAGGGAAGCGTAACGGATTGCCCATCGACTGTTGCCGTTACTTCACGTCCCTTGAGCTGCCGCTGTTGGTTGGGATAGAGATTAAAATCGGTATTGGGCGATAAATTTTGCCAGTGCTGGCGGATATTTCCCCGGTTATACAATGTCACGCCTTCTGCGTCGCAGCGGTGATGCCAGCGTGATTCTGGTTTTTGGGGCAGGTGTCGAATCAGCCCCATATACGCGATTTGCACGCCAATCACTGAGCCAGATTCACCCTGCGTTTTCAGATTCTGCTTAGGTATGACGCTCAATCGATAAACCTGCTCTTTATTCGGTTTTCCGAGCGCTTTTAGCGTAATTTTTCCACTCTGATTGGCTCCCAGCGTTAATTTCATTGGTGCGGCGAATAATAATGGTTGGGCGACCATGCCTAGCGGAGTTAAAGACTCTTGCTCTGGCGGAACACCGGGGTTATTCAGGCGATATAATTCAATGGCTACGTATTGGGTGCTTTCCCCGGTATTGATTACCTCAATGTGAGTCTCCTCAGCCTCTACTTTTACAATGTGCGGGCGTAAATCAATGGCGCTGATCGTTTCGAACGGTAAGGCTATTAATATTGACGATAATAGTAAGGTCAGAATGCTGTCATTCGCAGTCATAGTTAATTGTCTCGCCATCCACCTTTCCTGATAGTTTTCTCACTGGAGTAAGATAAGGAACACCAGGATAGATATTCTTACTGCTTATGATTTCTTTTTTAGCCCCCCTGTCATTTGGTGCCGACGCATCGTTTAGGTCGGTGAATTTGCGGTGAATATTGCCTTTTGCTATGAGTTGGACGTTACCCTTAACGCATATGTAAGGCTCCTCCCCCTTCAACTGTGCCGCTTTTTCCGGTACGTGGTGTATCAATACGCCATAACCCACGCTGATAACCATTGGAGCACTGATATCTTTTGCTGGCTCTGTCGAATGGCTGGCAGCTTTCAGGTTGTGTACCGGTTTGAGATACAGCCGATAAAGCGTTTCCTGCTGAGGGCTCTTGAGCGGGATAATGGAAACCTCGCGTTCCTGATTGGGAGCCAGGGTGACGCGGGTTGGATTAAAAATCATCTCTGGATGTTTAATTTCCCCAATCGGCGTTTTTATTTCTTTAGCCTCGCCGGGGTTCTCCACTTTGACCAAAGAAACCTCCAAGAACAGTGGATTATCACCGCTGTTAAAGACCCGGATCTTCTGTGATTTCTGTATTCCTTCAACAGTCACGCGCGTTGGGTCTGCGATGAGATTAGCAAAGGCCAGATTATTGCTAGCAGATAAAAGCAAGAGTAGGGAGAGTGATAAATATCGAGGCATCGTTATTTCCTTATTCATGAAGCCGGCCATAATTATGAAACCAATGGCTAGTTTGGGTGGCAAAGATAGTAATGGTTACGTTGTTGGCTTAAATCACACAGAAAACTGCCGGTTTCATTTTTCACCTTGATGTATTTCAATACTTTTCCAGAAGAAATAGAGAACAGGCCGTTGGGATGAACCTCATCGCCGGTTTCGACAATGGTGCCGGAGACCGGCTGGTTTTCCTGGGTTCTAAAGAAACCGTTGTATAGCAGAGTGAGTTGAATATCGGCTTTGGCCGAGAAAACCTGCCCCGGATGAGCATGCATTATGTTGACCGGCAGATTAATATGCATATCCATATCACTGCGGCTGGTTTGAATGTCGGCAAAGCTCTGGTGGTTATAAAGCGGCACGGGTATAGCGGTCGTACTGCCGCCGGTGACCGGTTGACCTTGAACTCTAAAGCTATAAGGCGCGCCAATTTCCGGCGTGGTGACCAGCATGGCTCCGCCACCGGAGCCGGCTGGCCCCAAAGCAATCCCCTGAGTATTGGCCGCGAACATACCGCTGTAACGAAGGCCGCCGAACATGGTTTGATTGTTCGCTCCCACATCGATGGACAAATTACCTCGGGAGCCCTGCCGGGATACTGTGCTGCTCATACTATGGTTTTTGCCACTCAGGGTACTATTGAGGCTTAAACCGGAGCCGCCGTCATCATTTTGGCGGTAATGATCATAATCAATACCGTTGGTTAACTGCTTATTGGCATAAATACTGGTCAGGCGAATATTATGTTGCTGGAGCATTAATCTGGCGTTGAAAAACAGGCCGTAGTCATTGGCGCGGTTATTTCGCCACTCTTTCTTGGCGCCTATCGAAAAATTAATACGATACTGAGGTCGTTGCCAGTGCCAATCACTTTGCAGGCGATGCTGAGAGCGATTCGCCGATTGATTAAAATTGTAGCTCAGAGCCGTTGGGCCAAAATGGCGACCATAAGAAAATGCGCTGCTGCTTCCCATTGAGGTATAGCGGGAAACATCCGGTGTTTGATAGCGGGAAATTGACCAGCGTCCCAGCGTTTTATTACCACCGCTCAGCCGTAGGTAGCCACCAAAACCCTGCTCGCCGCTCATCAGGCCTAGCGTCGGAGCGATATCCATACTCCACAGAAACATTGGCCGCGAGATATTGCCGTCTACAGCCCAGTGTTTATCGTTATCCATCAACAAGCTGAGATTAGAATTAAACCACGGAGTGAGAAAGCTGCGCCCCAGCTGTAACAGATAAGCCGTTGGGGGATTTTTTTCTTTAAATTTTGTGGGTTGAGATTGACCGAAAGTGGCAAACCAACCGCTATTACCACCAAAACTGATATTGGCGATCGGCATAGTTTCCCGGCTAATTTCGCGGCCAGAACGATCGATTAAACGAATATCGGCGTTGTAATAGCCTGACGGTAATTGGTTGTAGCTGATTTCATTACGCCCTAACTGAGCGGGGAAGCGGCGGATAAACTGATCGTCACGGTAAATATCGAAATCTCCCGGCTGAGCGGCGTACAAAATCAATGTTCCTGCGGAAGTGGTTTTCTCCGCCATATAACTTTGGCTTCCGAAAGTGACAAACCGATCGAGTCCAGGCGAGATCAGGGTTTGGACTCTGGCCGCACCGTTATCCAGATGATTCTTTCGGCCAGCGCGTAAATACAGCGAAGAGAAATTTTTTTGCAAATACCAGCTTTGCCCGATCCCTTTGTGTGTTTCACCCTGATGCCACATTTGTTGTACATTGGCGGTTTTATTATAAAACCAGCTCAGGTATCCAAAGGATTGAAAGGGAAGGCCGATATAACCCTGACCATTGGCCGATATGGCGCGATAATGATTGTCTGCCACACGTAAATTCAGTGATTGGTTATGAACCATTCCCCAAGTGGTTGAGGGCATCAAATAATCAAGGGATTTATCTCTAATTATTAATAGATTGTTTACTTTATCCAATGTAACCCGATAACCGGATAATAAATAATCGCACCCTGATTTACATTCATTATAGGCAATCTGTGGGAGCAATTTATCTAATACTGAAATGGTTTCATGGCTGATACCGTTATTTAAGAAAATTTCTTTATCGAAAGAAATCTCTTTTGATTGAGATGAGTAATGAAGCGGCGCAGGTAGATGTTTCCCATTCACCAAGCCCAATAAACTTTTCGATGAATCTTCATCTATAGCTGTAAATCCCGGCGGCGGTAAATGTTCGATCAGCACTTTGCTACAAGCATAAAAAGGCATCGTCATAAGATTAAATAAAATAATCCCACTGAATATCCGACTGGCGATTAATACCATTGGATTCCATTCCATTATTCATGGTGATAATTTCCATTTCATTTTTAAATAGCGGAGAAGAAATCTCCGCTATTTAATATTAACACTAGAGACTAATTAACCGTCGGTTAAGCAGCAGATTCCAGCATTAGCGGGATAACGCCGGTATATCTTTCACCTGTTGCAGCATTCTGAGGAACCGTTGCGTTAACGATCAGGTCAAGATCGACATCCTTATTAAATATAGTTGCCTGCCCCACACCTACTTTTAATTCAAAATTATTGAGGTTTACCCTGAGATCTGTAAATCTTTTTTCATCTTGGGCACCCTCGTTAGCTATTAACGTTGGCTCGCTTTCCAGATAAATGCTAACCCCGGTATCGGCTGGGTTTGCACTTCTAAGCTGAACAGTTTGAGTTGATGAATAAACGGGGTTGTTATAGTCGTTTAGATTGCGAGTTAACGTTATGCTACTCAGCTTTGCATTGCGTGAATTAACTAAAGACACGAAATCGGTGATTTCTGCATCTATATCTATATTCTGTTGAGTGTAATCGGCATAGGCAGTGAAACTGGTTAAAGCAGCAAACATTAAGGCGGATAGGGTTAATTTTTTCATTATTAATTCCTTGTATTATAATATAACATTGAATTTCCTTATGCAGAGTTTATAACGGTGTTTTATTGATGATTTAAATGAAAGCCGTTAACTCTGTGCGGGACAAACACTAGCATGATTAATATCTTTTCCTCAAGGCGACATATTGTTTCTTTATCTTATTTTTTATTTTCATTTTTTGGTTTGATTTCGAATTTATTATACATAGATTTTTATTATTTAATTATTTTCAATTAATGACGTGCCGTTACTTTCATTTAAATATATTACTGTTGGCTAATTTGTTTATTTGTCGATAATTGTTTTTATTTTGTCATTTCTTTGTCGCTTCATTGTCATAAAAATATTATTTTTCTGTCACTAATCGATGTCATGTTTGCTTTCGAACAAAAACTGATTTATTTCGCTCACGCGTGACCCTTTATTCATTATACGCGCGGGCCATACTTATTGATTCAGGGGCTAGACATGTTCTATCAGACTCTCCGTAAAACCGCTATTGGCGCTGCGCTCACTTTGGCATTGAGTGCCAATGCGCTCGCAGCGACAGAAATACCTTTTTGGCACTCTATGGAAGGGGAGCTAGGTAAAGAGGTTGATTCTCTAGCCCAGCGTTTTAATCAGGCTCATCCCGACTATAAAATTGTCCCTGTGTATAAAGGTAATTACGAGCAGAATCTTGCCGCGGGGATTGCCGCATACCGTTCGGGTAAGGCGCCAGCAATTTTGCAGGTTTATGAAGTCGGCACCGCTACCATGATGGCCAGTAAAGCGATAAAACCGGTCTTTGAAGTATTTAAAGAGTCCGGTGTGAATTTTGATGAGTCGGTGTTCGTTCCTACGGTCGCGGGTTATTACACTGACGCTAAAACCGGCCACTTATTATCCCAGCCGTTTAACAGCTCAACGCCGGTGCTGTATTACAACAAAGATGCGTTTAAAAAAGCCGGTCTGAACCCGGATCAGCCGCCAAAAACCTGGCAGGAACTGGCGGCAGATACTGAGAAATTACGCGCAGCCGGTATGACCTGCGGTTACGCCAGCGGCTGGCAAGGCTGGATCCAGATTGAAAACTTCAGCGCTTGGCACGGTCAGCCGATCGCCAGCAAAAATAACGGTTTTGACGGCATGGATGCGGTTCTTGAGTTCAACAAATCCCTACAGGTCAAACATATCCAGCTGCTGTCTGATATGAATAAGAAAGGTGATTTCACCTATTTTGGCCGTAAAGATGAATCTACCGCCAAGTTCTATAACGGCGACTGCGCTATGACTACTGCCTCCTCCGGTTCGCTGGCGGATATTCGTCACTACGCAAAATTCAATTACGGTGTGGGCATGATGCCTTACGACGCCGATGCTAAAAATGCGCCGCAGAACGCCATTATCGGCGGAGCCAGTTTGTGGGTCATGAATGGCAAAAATCCAGAAACTTACAAAGGCGTAGCCGAATTCCTGCAATTCCTGGTACAGCCGGAAATTGCCGCAGAATGGCATCAGAAAACCGGCTATCTGCCGATTACCACCGCCGCCTACGAACTGACCAGACAACAGGGCTTCTACGATAAGAATCCGGGGGCAGACGTTGCCACACGCCAAATGTTGAACAAGCCGCCGTTGCCTTATACCAAAGGTCTGCGTCTGGGCAACATGCCGCAAATCCGTACCCTGGTTGATGAGGAACTGGAAAGCGTATGGACAGGTAAGAAGACGCCGCAGGAAGCGTTAGACAACGCGGTAAAACGCGGTGACGTGCTGCTACGCCGCTTCGAACAAGCCAATAAGTAATTTAATTCTTCGGTGATAAACCGGAGAACACCGCCTCGCGGATAGCTGCATAGGGTTATCCGCGAGCGTGGTGTGAAGAGTTCAACATTGCAAAGAGTTAATCGGTTATGAGTACGTCCCGCCCCGGTTTTTCCTGTAGTTGGCTACCTTATTTGTTGGTACTGCCGCAGTTATTGATTACCGCCATTTTCTTCCTGTGGCCCGCGGTAGAAGCGCTGTGGTATTCGGTTCAGTCTCTCGATCCTTTCGGACTTTCCAGTGAGTTTGTCGGGCTAAGCAATTTTAGCCAGCTATTTCAGGACGAATACTATCTGGCCTCTTTCTATACCACTCTGATTTTCAGTGGATTAGTGGCTGGAATCGGTCTGGCCGTTTCGCTGTTTTTTGCCGCTTTGGTGGATTACGTCCTGCGCGGCAGCCGTATTTATCAAACGCTGCTTATTTTGCCTTACGCGGTTGCTCCTGCGGTCGCTGCGGTGCTGTGGATTTTCCTGTTTAGCCCCGGACTTGGGTTGATTACTCACTTTCTTGGGCTGTTGGGCTACAGCTGGAATCATGCCCAAAATAGCGGTCAGGCGATGTTTTTAGTGGTACTGGCCTCAGTTTGGAAGCAAATCAGCTATAACTTTTTGTTTTTCCTTGCGGCATTACAGTCCATTCCTCGTTCACTGGTTGAGGCCGCGGCGATTGATGGCGCAGGGCCGGTTAGGCGCTTCTTTAATATTGTGCTGCCGTTGATTTCCCCTGTGAGTTTTTTCCTGCTGGTGGTCAATCTGGTATATGCCTTTTTCGATACATTCCCCGTTATTGATGCCGCTACCGGCGGTGGCCCAGTGCAGTCCACGACTACATTGATTTATAAAATCTATCGCGAAGGTTTCGCCGGGTTGGATCTCTCCAGCTCCGCCGCTCAATCCGTAGTGTTAATGCTATTGGTGATAGGTTTAACGGTGATTCAGTTCCGCTTTGTTGAGCGTAAGGTGCGTTACCAATGATTGAGAACCGCCGAGGGCTGGATATTTTCTGCCATGTGATGCTGATTATTGGCGTGCTGCTGATTTTATTCCCGCTGTATGTCGCTTTTGTTGCCGCTTCTCTGGATGACCAACAGGTGTTTCAGGTGCCGATAACGCTGGTTCCTGGCTCTCATTTGTGGCAAAACATCAGCAATATCTGGCACGGGGGCGTGGGCAGCAACGGCACTCCCTTTGGGCTGATGCTGTTTAACAGTTTTGTGATGGCATTTGCCATTACCGTTGGGAAAATTACGGTGTCGATTCTCTCCGCCTACGCCATCGTTTATTTCCGTTTCCCGCTGCGCAATCTGTTTTTCTGGCTGATTTTTCTCACCCTAATGTTGCCGGTGGAAGTGCGAATCTTTCCGACTATTCAGGTGATCGCCAACCTGAATATGTTGGACAGTTACACCGGATTAACGCTGCCGCTAATGGCTTCCGCGACGGCCACCTTCCTGTTTCGCCAATTCTTTATGACTTTGCCGGATGAACTGCTGGAAGCGGCGCGCATTGATGGCGCCGGTGCGATGCGATTTTTCTGGGACATCGTATTGCCGCTGTCAAAAACCAATCTGGCGGCGCTGTTCGTTATTACCTTTATCTACGGCTGGAATCAGTACCTGTGGCCGATATTGATTACCAGCGATGCCTCGATGGGCACTGCCGTAGCCGGTATCCGCAGCATGATCTCCAGTTCGGGCGCGCCGACCCAATGGAATCAGGTGATGGCGGCCATGATTCTGACGTTAATTCCACCGGTTGCGGTGGTTCTTCTGATGCAGCGCTGGTTTGTGCGCGGTCTGGTAGACAGTGAGAAGTGATCTGATATGGCATGTTTAAAGCTTCAGGCAGTAAGTAAATCCTATGACGGTGTGACGCCGGTGATCAAAACCATCGATCTAGACGTCGCCGACGGCGAATTTATCGTGATGGTTGGCCCTTCCGGCTGCGGAAAATCCACTTTGCTACGAATGGTTGCCGGGCTGGAAGCGACCACCAGCGGCGATATTTATATTGATAATCGTCGGGTGACTAATCTGGAACCCAAAGATCGCGGTATCGCTATGGTATTCCAAAACTATGCTCTTTATCCCCATATGAGCGTCTACGACAATATGGCTTACGGCCTGAAAATCCGCGGATTTGGCAAAGAGCAAATACGCCAGCGGGTAGACGAAGCGGCGCGAATCCTGGAGTTGGAACCGCTGTTGCAACGCAAACCCCGCGAATTATCCGGCGGACAGCGCCAGCGCGTGGCGATGGGGCGAGCTATCGTGCGGGAACCTGCGGTTTTTCTTTTCGATGAGCCATTGTCGAATCTGGATGCCAAGCTGCGGGTACAAATGCGTCTGGAGCTACAGCAATTGCATCGTCGATTAAAAACCACCAGTTTATATGTCACTCACGATCAGGTAGAGGCTATGACGTTGGCCGAGCGGGTCATTGTGATGAATAAAGGCGTAGCGGAACAAATCGGTACGCCGAGCGAAGTGTATAAGCGGCCGGCCAGCCTGTTTGTCGCCAGTTTTATTGGTTCTCCGGCGATGAATTTGTTAGCGGGCAGCGTTAGCGCCAACGGCGAGCAGTTTTTACTGAACGACGGAACTTGTATCCCGCTTGAGCATGCTAAACCGGAATGGGCGGATCGGCGGTTGACCTTGGGTATCCGACCAGAGCATATTCAACTCAGTACGTTAGAGCAGGGCGGAGTAGCGCTAAACTTGCTAACGCTGGAATTGCTAGGGGCGGATAATCTGGCTCATGGACGCTGGGATGGACAGGGTGTGATTGCTCGTCTTTCCCATGAGAATATGCCAGATGTGGGCAGTACCTTATATGTCACGCTGCCCGCGCAAGCGCTGCATTTTTTTGATACCGAAAGCGGATTACGGATGGAATGATGAATATAAACTGGCCTTATCCTCCCATTGTTGCTCATCGCGGCGGTGGTTCACTGGCTCCAGAGAATACGCTGGCGGCCATTGACGTCGGCGCGCGCCATGGCCACAAAATGATTGAGTTTGACGCCAAACTTTCTCAGGACGGCCAGATATTTTTACTCCATGACGATACGCTGGAGCGCACCAGCAACGGCTGGGGCGTTGCGGGGGATTTGCCCTGGGATAAATTGGTTCAACTCGATGCCGGTAATTGGTTTAGCTCAGCGTTTAAGGATGAGCGGCTGCCTTTGCTGTCTGAAGTGGCGGCGCGCTGCGCTGAGCACGGTATGGCGGCGAATATCGAAATAAAACCCACCACCGGCGTAGAAGCTTACACTGGCCGCATCGTTGCGCTGGCGGCTCGGTTGTTGTGGGAAGGTCAGGCTATTCCTCCGTTGCTTTCCTCTTTTTCTGTTACCGCGCTGGAAGCGGCGCAGGAAGCGGCCCCAGAACTGCCGCGCGGGCTGTTACTGGACGAATGGGATGAAAACTGGTTTGAGCTGACGCGGCGTCTGAACTGCGTATCTTTGCATATTAATCATAAACAGCTGACGGCGGAGCGCGTGGCGCTATTGAAAGCCGCCGGATTGCATATTTTGGTGTATACGGTGAATAAGCCGGAGCGGGCGCGGGTATTGTTAGATTGGGGCGTTGACTGTATCTGCACCGACCGTATAGATTTGATCGCAGTGGATTTTGCCGAACGCTGACCCGTCAGACTCCTGTTGGTATTAGGTCAGCCTCCGTTATCAGGCGGGCTGACCCTAACCCGCGACAGGAATATTATTCATGCCCGCCTTTATCTTTTCCCTCTGGCATCAGATCTTGTTGTCTATGCCGTTATTTGTATTGTTGGTTCTGGGATATGGGCTGGTCAGAATTGGAAAATGGCCGTCAAACATTACCGATGGCCTGACGCGCTTCGTTTTTTCCCTCGCTTTACCAGCCATGCTATTCCGGATGATGAGTAATTTTGCCGATCGGCCTGCGGTAGACGCGCGCCTGCTAATCGCCTTTTTCGGCAGTTGTCTGTTGGTGTTTATTCTTGGGCGAATCATTGGCCGGCGGGTATTCAAGCTGGACGGTGTTTCCGGCTCGGTATTCGCTTTGGGCGGCATATTTTCCAATAACGTGATGCTGGGTTTACCCATAGCCACTTTGATGCTGGGGGAAGAATCTATTCCAGCGGTGGCGTTGGTTTTAGTGTTTAACGGTCTGATTTTATGGACGTTAGTCACGGTGTCGGTGGAATGGGCGCGTAACGGTTCGCTGACGGTGCAAGGCTTTGCCAAGACCGCGCGCAGTGTTTTAACCAACCCGCTGATTATTGGCATTATCTCCGGCACTTTATTCAGTCTGACAGGATGGAAATTGCCGCCGATGATCGATCAGCCGGTCAGTATGTTGGGGCAGGTTGCGCCGCCGCTGTCATTGGTGGTACTGGGTATGGGATTGGCGGAATACCGTGTCAGCGATGGGTGGCGTATCAGCAGTGCGATGTGTTTTCTGAAGCTGATCGTTCAGCCATTGGCGGTGTGGGTTCTAGCATGGGCCATGGGCTTACCACCGCTGGAAACTCAGGTGGTGGTATTGCTTGGCTCGATGGCGACCGGAGTCAACGTGTATCTGATGTCGCGACAATTTAACGCATTGACCGGCCCGGCCGCTGCCAGTTTAGTGATGTCTACCGCGTTGGCTGCAATAACTACGCCGCTGATTTTAACACTAATGGGCGTGAGAATCTGAGCGTTATTGGGCAGGTTTTACCGGCTGAATACTCGGTACCGTTGGCGTCGTTCGCTTGAAAGGATCGGCGGGGGGAGCAATCGGAGCCACCGGTGTTGGCTGTAACAAACGGCGCTGATCCTGCGAATATTGATGTTGCTGCTGCAAGCGGCGCTGTTCTTGCTGTTGATTTATCAAAGTTCGCTGCTGTTGGTGCAGTTCACTTTGTTGATTTAATACGCGCTGTTGCTGCTCCAAAGGCGTTGGCGTCAGGCTGTTTTGTGCCAATACTACGGTGGGCAGAAGTAGAGCGCCCAGCAGAAAATGTATTTGTCTCATCTTAAATTCCTTATTTCTGGTTGCCAGAATCTGCGAAAGACAATCAATCGAACAATAATTATGCATACGTCAACCATGTTGGTGCAAAATTCAGCTCTCGCTTCCGATACAATTGGTTTTTATTTCTTCGATGAGCTTAACCTATCGTGTTGTTATTGGTTATTACCACTATCTTGTGGGCATTTTCTTTCAGCTTAATCGGCGAATATCTGGCGGGTCAGGTCGATAGCTGGTTCTCCGTGCTGATGCGCGTTGGTTTAGCCGCCGTGGTTTTCCTGCCGTTTATTCGCTGGAAGAATATTCAGGGCAGAGTGATTGCGCTGTATATGGCCGTTGGCGCTATTCAGTTAGGTATTATGTACCTGTTCAGCTTCCGTGCTTATTTGTATCTCAGCGTGCCGGAGTTCCTGCTGTTTACCGTGATGACGCCGCTGTATGTCACTCTGATTTATGATCTTCTCCGCGGTCAGCGGCTACGCTGGGGTTATGCACTCAGTGCTTTATTAGCGGTAGTTGGTGCGGCTATCATTCGTTATGACCATCTGAGCGAGCATTTCTGGCTGGGATTGGCTTTAGTTCAGGCGGCGAATGTTTGTTTTGCTATTGGACAGGTTGGCTACAAACGCCTGATGGAAGTGCATCCGATTCCGCAGCACACCGCTTTTTCCTGGTTTTATCTGGGAGCCTTGTTGGTCGCAGTCGTCGCTTGGTTCGCCTTTGGTAACGCAAATAAACTCCCAACCACCGAGTTGCAGTGGGGCGTTTTGATTTGGCTGGGCGTTGGAGCTTCCGCACTGGGTTATTTTATGTGGAACTACGGTGCCACGCAGGTTGATGCGGGCACCCTCGGCATTATGAATAATGTCCATGTTCCTGCTGGCCTATTGGTCAACTTGGCTATCTGGCAGGAAAAACCGCATTGGCCGAGCTTTATTATTGGTGGGACGGTGATAATGGCCTCTCTGTGGGTACACCGGCGTTGGGTCGCTCCGCATTCTTTACAAAAGGTAGATGAGCGCAAGCGTGCTGACGCGCCGAACGAATAAATGCTTCCGTTACCGGCTGGCGCTGCTCTCCGTCACGGACAGCGGCGTACAGTCGGCTCCATAGACCTTCCCCCAGTGTTTTCGTTACGACTAAACCCTGACGTTCAAAACTCTCCACCACCCAATGCGGCAAAGCGGCAATACCCATACGTGCGGACACCATTTGGATCAATAACAAGGTGTTATCGACATTTTTTAGCGCGGGGCTAACGCCTGCTGGGTGTAGGAAATGACGCCAAATATCCAGGCGTTGGCGCTGAACCGGATAAATCATCAGAGTTTCATCGGTTAAATCTTCTGGTTCAATGCGTGCTTTCGCTGCCAGCGGATGATCCGGCGACAGCACCAGACGGACTTCAAAATCAAACATTGGCGAGTAATGCAAACCGCTGCGGGGCAGAATGTCAGACGTCAGTACCAGATCAAGTTCACCTTGTTGTAGCGCGGGCTGCGGATCAAAAGTGACCCCTGATTTGAAATCCATCGCGACCTGCGGCCAGTTCTGGTGAAAATTGTCCAAAGCTGGAGTTAGCCACTGAATACAACTATGGCATTCAATAGCGATCCGCAGGGCCGTTTGATGGGGTTCTTTGCAGGTTTGCAGTGCCTGTTTGATTTGCGGCAAGACTTGCTCGGCCAACTGCAAGAGAATTTCTCCCTGAGTAGTGAAACGCAGAGGCTGGCTTTTACGTACAAACAAACGGAACCCCAGACGCTGCTCCAAATCACTGAACTGATGTGACAGGGCAGATTGGGTTTGATGAAGTTGTGTAGCTGCCGCAGCCAGCGATCCGGTATTACGCAGGGCTTGCAGTGTGCGTAAGTGTTTCAGTTCGATCATGAGAGTCCTTCACAGTGACAGTGAAAAAATTGCGCTTGTGGTTAATACAGTACCTGCTGATTATGGATGTGTAAACATCTGGATGGCTAAATGGAGAGTATGACGATGGCAATTTTAAATCACACACTGGGTTTTCCACGCGTTGGTCTGAAACGTGAACTAAAAAAAGCACAAGAAAGTTACTGGGCAGGCAACATCACGCAGGAAGAATTGCTCAATGTGGGGCGCGAATTGCGGGCTCGTCATTGGCAGCAACAGCAGCAAGCCGGCGTGGATCTGGTTCCGGTGGGCGATTTCGCCTGGTACGACCATGTGTTAACCACGAGTTTGTTGCTGGGTAACGTTCCGGCACGCCACCAGAATGCTGATGGGAGTATCGATCTGGATACATTATTCCGCATTGGTCGTGGTCGTGCGCCAACCGGTAAACCGGCAGCGGCGGCAGAAATGACCAAATGGTTCAATACCAACTACCACTACATGGTGCCCGAGTTCCAGCAAGGGCAGGAATTCAAGCTTGGTTGGACGCAATTGCTGGATGAAGTCGACGAAGCGCTGGCGCTCGGACACAAAATCAAGCCGGTACTGCTTGGCCCGATAACCTATCTGTGGCTGGGTAAAGTCAAAGGTGAGCAATTTGACCGTTTAACCTTACTGAAAGATATCTTACCGGTGTATCAGCAAGTTTTGGCCGAGCTGGCTAAACGTGGCATCGAGTGGGTACAAATCGACGAGCCGGCGCTGGTACTGGAGCTGCCTAAAGAATGGCGGGATGCTTACCAACCGGCTTACCAGTCGCTACAAGGGCAGGTTAAACTATTACTAACCACCTATTTCGATAGCATCGGCCACAATCTGGATACTATTCGCGCTCTGCCGGTTCAGGGGCTGCATGTAGACGTAGTGGCTGGTAAAGACGATATCGCTACGCTGAATGAGAAACTACCCAAAGATTGGCTGCTGTCGCTCGGTGTGATTAATGGTCGTAATGTGTGGCGTGCCGATCTGAGCACATGGTTCGAACGTTTGCAGCCGTTGGTCGGCAGTCGTCAACTATGGCTGGGGACTTCTTGTTCGTTATTACATAGCCCAATCGATCTCAGTGAAGAAACCCGTTTGGATGCAGAAGTGAAAAACTGGTTTGCTTTTGCGCTGCAAAAATGTGCAGAATTGTCTCTGTTAACCAAAGCGCTGAATGCGCCAGACGAAGAAAAACTAGTAAAATTAGCGAATTACAGCGCTCCAATTCGCGCTCGTCAGTCTTCTCGTCGGGTTCATAATCCACACGTGGAACAACGTCTGGCGGCTATAACGCCGAAAGACAGCGAGCGCCAAAACCCGTACCCACAGCGTGCCGAAGCGCAGCGTAAACGCTTTAATTTACCGGCCTGGCCGACCACCACCATAGGGTCTTTCCCGCAAACCACTGAAATTCGTGGCTTGCGTCTGGACTTCAAACAAGGTCGCCTGGATGGCAAAAATTATCGCACCGGTATCAGCGAGCATATCAAACAGGCGATTGCCGAGCAGGAGCGGCTGGGGCTGGATGTGTTGGTTCACG
Source organism: Yersinia sp. J1 (assembly GCF_050586585.1). Taxonomy (NCBI): domain Bacteria; kingdom Pseudomonadati; phylum Pseudomonadota; class Gammaproteobacteria; order Enterobacterales; family Yersiniaceae; genus Yersinia; species Yersinia sp. J1. Next base: position 28,399 of record NZ_JBOBDP010000008.1, on the reverse strand, counting down.
GTGAAGCTGAACGCAACGACATGGTTGAATACTTTGGTGAACATTTGGATGGTTTCGTCTTTACGCAAAACGGTTGGGTACAGAGCTACGGTTCCCGCTGTGTAAAACCACCGGTCATTATCGGTGATATCAGCCGCCCAGAAGCGATTACCGTTGAATGGGCCCAATATGCGCAATCCCTGACTGACAAGCCGGTGAAAGGCATGTTAACCGGGCCGGTCACTATCCTATGCTGGTCATTCCCGCGGGAGGATGTGAGCCGTGAAACCATCGCCAAGCAAATTGCGTTGGCGCTGCGTGATGAAGTGGAAGATTTGGAAAAAGCCGGTATCGGTATTATCCAGATTGATGAACCCGCGCTGCGTGAAGGTTTACCCCTGCGTCGGGCTGAATGGCAGGCCTATCTGGACTGGGCAGTGGATGCATTCAAGCTGAATGCCGCCGTGGCGCAGGATGATACTCAAATCCATACCCATATGTGTTACTGCGAGTTCAACGACATCATGGATTCTATCGCTGCGTTGGATGCGGATGTGATTACCATCGAAACCTCCCGCTCAGATATGGAACTGCTTGAGTCATTTGAAGACTTTGACTATCCAAATGAGATTGGACCCGGCGTTTATGATATTCACTCGCCGAACGTGCCTAGCGTGGAATGGATTGAAGCCTTGCTACGTAAAGCGGCCCAGCGAATCCCGGCTGAACGCCTGTGGGTTAACCCGGATTGTGGCCTGAAAACTCGTGGTTGGCCAGAAACCCGTCAGTCACTGGCCAACATGGTCTTGGCGGCCCAGCGGCTGCGTGAAGAGCAAGCCTGATTATTTATCACTGAATCAAAGGCGCAGTGGCGGCCTTGCTGTTGATGGCAAGCCTATGCAGTTACCCCGAAGCTGGTGGGGCGACTGCACCGAGAGGGGGGCCGACGGCTCACGCTGTTCCGACCCATTCGGCACATGTCTCCGCTTCTCAACTTTGTTAGCGCCCTTTTTTATAGCTGATAGGTACTGACGGTGAAACCGCTATTGGAGAATAGAAGTATCAAATTGATGCGTGCAGAATTTTGTGCGACTGATAGATAAAAACCTCCCCCTATCTTGCTGCTGGGGGAGGTTTATGCCGAAGTGGGAATGTTGGTGAAAGATATGGATTGAAACGTTTAAGAGGCATCATCGACCGGTTTATGGGCATTGACGCCGTGGCGAGCAAACCAGTCCAACATTCGCTGCCAGGCATCCTGAGCGGCTTCCGCATTGTAGTTAGGCCGATAATCGGCGTTAAAGGCGTGGCCCGCTTCCGGGTAAACAATAATTTCAGCGTCGGCATTGGCGGCACGTAGTGCATGACGCATGGTTTCTATCTGATCTTGTGAAATTCCTGAATCCTGCCCGCCGTACAGGCCCAGTACTGGAGCGGAAAGGTTGATCGCAATATCAACGGGATGTTTCGGGCTATTAAGGCTTTTATCCCCAATAAGTTTCCCATACCAGGCTACTGCCGTTTTCAACTGAGGATTATGCGCCGCATAAAGCCAGGCGATACGCCCTCCCCAGCAAAAACCGGTTATCGCTAACTTACTGATATCCCCACCGTGGCGGGAGGCCCAGTTAACCGTATGATCCAAATCCACTAATACTTGTCGGTCGGGGATCTTATTGACCAACTGGCTGACTAACTGCCTCATATCATTGTATTCGCTGGCATCACCTTGGCGGAAATACAGCTCGGGAGCGATGGCCAAATAGCCCTGTTTCGCTAAGCGGCGGCAAATATCCCGAATGTGTTCATGCACGCCGAAGATTTCATGCACTACAATCACCACCGGGCAAGGGCCATTATGTTGTGCCGGTTTAGCGAGATAAGCTGGCAGCAAATCACCCTGCGACGGGATTGTAGTATCACCGGCCTGAATGCCTTTTTTATCGGTATGAATAACGGAGGAGGCCAACGGATTAACGGCCGGCGTGAACTTTCCGGCTGTTTGCCTGAGAGTAATGAGTGGGTCAGTCTTCATAATGGTCTCCCTGAAGTTAGCGAATGAGTTTTCCGGATTTAACTATAGGTAATATTTGCAATTAATGGCGGAAAGGCGATGTCGTAACGGATTAAATGTGTGCTCGAACGGTGAAAAGGTGAGCTGACACACACTCTGTTTTCGGCCGTTGAGTGAATCTGGATGCTGTTACTCTTATTTAGGGCTTTTAAAGCACAAAAAATAACCTGAACGGTGTTATTTTGTGATTTTTGTCACACTTTATTTGTTCTTATACATTCTATTTCTTCTATCAAAGTGACTGCTATCACGAAATAATTCGGTGATATTGAGTAAAGTAGTTCTTTGTTCCTCCCTACAATATTTCTCATGAAAGAGGAGTCTCACATGTCTAAATCCGATGTTTTCCACCTTGGCCTCACGAAGGACGATCTGAAAGGGGCTACTTTGGCCATCGTTCCGGGTGATCCACAACGTGTTGAGAAAATTGCAAAATTAATGGATAACCCAGTACATCTGGCTTCTCATCGTGAATTTACCTCATGGCGTGCAGAATTGGACGGTAAGGCAGTTATCGTTTGTTCAACCGGTATCGGCGGCCCGTCAACCTCTATCGCCGTGGAAGAATTGGCTCAGTTGGGCGTACGTACCTTCCTGCGCATCGGCACTACCGGTGCTATTCAGCCTAACATCAACGTCGGTGACGTTCTGGTAACCACAGGCGCAGTGCGTTTGGACGGTGCCAGTCTGCATTTCGCACCGATGGAGTTCCCTGCGGTTGCTGATTTCGCTTGTACTACCGCCTTGGTTGAAGCGGCTAAATCCATTGGCGCGACCACGCATATTGGTGTCACCGCCTCGTCCGATACTTTCTATCCGGGTCAGGAACGTTACGATACTTTCTCTGGTCGCGTAGTGAGCCGTTTCCGTGGCTCGATGGAAGAATGGCAGGCTATGGGCGTGATGAACTATGAGATGGAATCCGCTACGCTGTTGACTATGTGCGCCAGCCAAGGCCTGCGCGCCGGTATGGTTGCCGGTGTTATCGTAAACCGTACCCAGCAAGAAATTCCTAACGCAGAGACTATGCAAAAAACCGAAAGTCATGCGGTAAAAATCGTGGTTGAAGCAGCTCGTCGCTTGTTGTAATCGCGTGTCGGGCTGCCTCTGGTGGCCCGTTCTTTCCTTCCACTGATAATCTGGTAAGGTTTTACCTCTTATAATGGACGATATAATAAGAGGATATTATGACTACCCCTTTTACACAGCATCCCTCACTGGTTCCGCTTGATGGCGGTATTAACTTCCGTGATTTTGGCGGTTACCTGGCAGCCGATGGCCGCAGAGTTAAGCGAGGATTACTGTTTCGCTCCGGTTCATTAGATCGGTTGAGTGAAAAAGACCGTACTTTTCTGCATAAGCGTGCCGTTGGCCATATACTGGATTACCGTGATGCCGATGAAGTTCAGGCTAAACCCGATATCCTTTGGCAAGGAGCCACATACCATCATTTCCCCGCGAACCCTCTCAGTACCGACGTCAACGCCAATCTGGATAAGCTCAGTAACGAAACGCTAGCCGAGTTTGATGCTCGTTCATTTATGCTGGAGCTTTATCGCCGCTTGCCTTTTAACAACTCGGCTTACCGACAGTTAGTTCATTTATTGCGTAATTCTGAAGGTACTGGCGTAGTGCAGCACTGTGCCGTAGGAAAAGACCGCACTGGCGTTGGTTCCGGGTTGGTATTGTTTGCGCTGGGAGCCGATGAAGCAACGGTTCTGGAGGATTACTTGCTAACTGAAACGACGCTCGCGCCGTTCCGCGAATTAATGTTGAGCGAACTGGCTAAAAAGCTTCACGATAATGCGTTGAATCAGTTCGCTTACGTGCTTTCAGCCAGAGAAGAATTCCTTCATACCGCATTAACCAGCATTAATGACCGCTATGGTAATCGTGATAACTGGTTACTGCAGGAGTTCGGTCTGGGTCGTGCTGAAAGAGAGCAACTTCAGTCGTATTATCTTGAGTAACTCTTAAATATAAAACTCATTTTTTGTGATTAATATCATATTGTTGGCGGCGGTACCGTCGTCAGCTTTTTGCTTCTTTCGTATATCTTCAATTTTCCGATCGCCACTTAGCGGCGTTTTGTGACCGCTTAATCATGCTGGCGACCGCTTAATCAGATCCTCAGCGCTTCTCTTATAGGCCAGGCGTATGTTAACGCCTGATAAATTCCCTGGAGAGAATAATCATGCAACATGCGATTACCTTTGTTATCGCCACAGTATGTATTCTGACGATCTGCTACCGCTTATACGGTATCTTTTTTGTTCGGAAAGTACTGCAGGTCGATGATACTGAAATTACACCTTCCCACACCTTCGAAGATGGTAAAGATTACGTTCCTACTAAAAAATGGGTCAACTTTGGCAGCCACTTTGCGGCTATCGCAGCAGCGGGGCCCTTGGTTGGCCCCGTGCTGGCGGCGCAATACGGTTACTTACCGGGTTTCCTGTGGCTGTTAATCGGCTGTGTCATCGGTGGCGCTGTCCACGATACCGTCGTGCTGTTTGCCTCGATGAAACATCAGGGTAAATCTCTTTCTGAAGTCGCAAAATCCGAACTGGGGCCGATTGCCGGCTGGTGTACCGGTTTGGCTATGTTGTTCATCATCACAATCACTATGGCCGGTTTATCTATGGTTGTGGTGCATGCGTTGGAGCGCAACCCTTGGGGGGCTTTCGCGGTATTCATGACCATTCCTATCGCCATTTGCGTAGGTTTGTGGGAGCGAATGACCGGCAGCATGAGAGGCGCTTCCTACGTGGGTATTGCCGCGATTATGGTCTGTGTTTTCGTGGGCCCTTATATCGAAGGAACCTGGCTGGGTGAATGGCTGACGTTGAAAGCCAATACCGTCAGTATCATTCTGCCTTTGTATGCCTTCTTCGCGACCGCTTTGCCGGTGTGGATGCTGTTAACTCCGCGCGGTTATCTGTCTAGCTTTATGAAGATTGGTGTATTTGGCGCGTTGATAATCGGCGTTGTTTTCATTAACCCGGAAATTCAGTTCCCTGCCGTTACTCAGTTTATCCACGGCGGTGGCCCGGTTCTGGCTGGCCCGGTCTGGCCGTTTATTTCTATTACCATTGCCTGTGGCGCAATCTCTGGTTTCCACGCATTTATCGGTTCTGGCACCACGCCGAAACAGATTGATAAGTGGAGCGATATTTTACCGGTAGGTTTTGGCGCTATGCTGGCCGAGTGTATGGTTGGCGTCATGGCGCTGATCGCTGCAACTTCATTGCATCCCGCTGATTATTTTGCAATTAACTCCTCTGCGGAAGCTTGGGGCGCGTTGGGCATGGATGTGGTTAACCTACCAACGCTAAGCCAGGAGATCGGTCTGGATCTCTACGGTCGTACCGGTGGCGCAGTTACTCTTGCCGTAGGTATGACAGATATCTTTATCCGCGTGCCATGGTTCAGCAGTCTGGCGGCCTACTTCTTCCAGTTTGTTGTCATGTTTGAAGCCGTATTTATCCTGACCGCCGTAGACTCCGGTACCCGCGTTGCACGCTATCTGCTGCAAGATTTCCTCGGCGATATCTGGGCACCACTGAAACGTACGGATTGGCTACCGGGTACTCTGGCTTGTAGCGTTATCGCCTGTGCGCTGTGGGGCTATTTACTGAACTCTGGTGATATCAACTCCGTTTGGGCGCTGTTCGGCGTATCAAACCAGTTAATGGCATCCGTTGGCTTGATTATTGGTGCAACCATTATCCTGCGTTTGGCTACCAAACGTATCTATATGCTGACCTGTATTATCCCGCTGGCTTACCTGTTTGTTACCGTAAATTATGCCGGTTATTGGATGATCAGACATGTGTACTTTAACTCTGCGGCTTCGGGCTACAACCTGTTTAACGGCATCATATCCATCATTATGATGACGCTAGGCGTAATCATCCTCATCGCCGCTTTGAGAAAATGGCGTGAGCTTTGGACTCGTCGTTCCGCCGAGATGTCTAAGCGCTCCGTCACGGCAAATGCCTGACATATTTAATTCTGTACGTTAACCTGTTTAAACGGCTGGCATTTACCGGCCGTTTATTTTTTGTTGAGTTAGAGCTGCCGTGAATTGGTTATGCTGTTGGCTCGTAATCTCATCAATAACAGGAAGATGCATGTGACCCTCAATGACGTCATAACCTACATAACGGATTTTGTCCGTGAACATGAAATCTGGGCTGCACCTATCGTCTTTTTCCTTGCCTTTGGTGAGTCGCTGGCTTTTTTGTCATTGTTATTGCCTGCGACCGTTATCTTATTGGGGCTAGGGGCGCTCATCGGTGAAAGCGGAATTCCCTTCTGGCCGATCTGGGCTGCGGCTGCGGCCGGTGCTTTCTTCGGTGACTGGCTCTCCTATTGGATTGGTTTCCATTATCAGGATCGCGTGGCAACCATGTGGCCACTTTCGCGAAATCCTCAATTACTGGTACGTGGTCACGCGTTTTTTGAGCGCTGGGGCGTATTTGGTGCCTTTATCGGGCGCTTCTTCGGCCCGCTGCGCGCCATCGTTCCTTTGGTTGCTGGCATATGCGCCATGCCTCAACGTTATTTCCAGTTTGCCAATATTACTTCGGCGTTGATTTGGGCCTTTGGCATCCTCGCGCCCGGTGCTTTCGGAATTAAATGGCTTACTCATTGGATGGGTTGACCTCCCTGCAGGTTGTATTCGGTTCCACTTTGTTTTAGCCGATTTACCGGTGGCGAGAATACCGAATTTTGCATGGAGTTATAGTTTTGCGTACTGTTTCGCATCCTTGGATGTAAGGCGAAAACCCTCTGGACATCCATACAGTATCCCCTTACCTTGACGGGCAGAGGGTTAATGAGGCGGAGGCAGCGTGGATACCAGTATATTTTGGGGCTTGAGTGGCTGTGTTATGGGGGGCCTGCTGGGCTGGTTAATTGCCAGTTTGCGTTTCCAGCAGCGTAATACACAGCGAGAAACTGAACTACGGCTGTTGGAACAATCATTGCAACAGTCGCAACAGGACTTAGTCCAGCAGGAGGAGACCCAACGGCGTAAAGAGCAACAATTGCAGGAGAATGCGTTGGAATTACGCAGCCTGCATAGCCAGCTGGCTGCTGGCAGTGAGAAGCTACAGCAGCTTAATCATTGGCGTAATGAATGTGAGCAACTTAATCAGGAACTGCGCGCCCAGAGAGAAGTGAACAGTGCGCAGGAGGCCGAACTGCGTGAAGTCACCATTCGTCTGGAGGAAACGCGCCTGGCTGCTGAAGAAAAGCAGCGATTATTGATGAATAGTGAACAACGCCTGACCACTCAGTTCGAGAATCTGGCAAATCGCATCTTTGAACAAACTGGCCGTAGGGCTGATGAACAGAATAAGCAGAGTCTGGATAAGTTGCTCCTGCCTTTGCGCGAGCAATTGGACGGTTTCCGTCGTCAGGTTCAGGATAGTTTCGGTCAGGAAGCCCGTGAGCGTCATACGCTGACTCACGAAATCCGGAGCCTACAGCAACTTAATGCCCAGATGGCACGGGAAGCCCTCAATCTGACCAAAGCGCTCAAAGGTGATAATAAAACTCAGGGGAGCTGGGGTGAGGTTGTGCTTGGCAGAGTGTTGGAAGCCTCGGGACTTCGGGACGGTTACGAATACCAAACTCAGGTTAGCGTCAATCTTGAAGGCAATAGCCGGATGCAGCCGGATGTGATTGTTCGTTTACCGCAGGGTAAGGACGTGGTGATTGATGCCAAAATGTCGCTGGTGGCTTATGAGCGCTATTTCAATAGCGATAATGACACCGAGCGAACTCAGGCTTTGAACGAGCATATTTCATCATTGCGTAACCATATCAAACAGTTGGGTCGTAAAGATTATCAGCAGTTGCCGGGTTTACGTACGCTCGACTACGTACTGATGTTTATCCCGGTAGAGCCTGCTTTTTTGGTTGCCATAGATAGGCAGCCGGAGTTGATCACCCAAGCGCTACAGCACAACATCATGCTGGTAAGCCCGACAACGTTACTGGTCGCGTTACGAACTATTACGAATTTATGGCGTTACGAGCACCAGAGTCAGAATGCCCAACATATCGCCGAACGAGCTGGCAAGCTCTACGATAAGCTGCGTTTGTTTGTGGATGACATGGAATCCATAGGCCAAAGCCTCGATAAGGCACATATAAGTTATCGTCAGGCAATGAACAAACTGGCTCAAGGCCGTGGTAACCTGATAGGGCAAGTTGAAAGTTTTCGTGCCTTAGGTGTTGAAGTGAAAAAACCTATTAGCCCGTCATTGGCTGCACGCGCCATTGCAGAGCACGATCCAGAGGGGGATTTAGCCCTCTCAAACGATGAGGCTGAATCGTCGTTACAAGATGATTCGACTTCACTGAAATATCAGAATTAGCAGTGTCTCACTCGCTATGTTCGCGCTGAAAATCAGCGGACAGGCTAACCGGCTAACGCTGGGCGAAGTGGGGCTTTCACCTCGGTTCTGGTACACTCCTCCGAAAGATTGACTGAAAAGCAGGCAGAGAAAATGGTAGATCAGGATAAGGAAACCACTCATTTCGGTTTTCGCACCATAGCCAAAGAAGAAAAAGAAGGCATGGTGGCAGAAGTTTTTCATTCCGTAGCGGCGAAATACGATTTGATGAATGATCTGATGTCATTCGGTATTCATCGTATCTGGAAGCGTTTTACCATTGATTGTAGCGGCGTTCGCCGTGGTCAGCGAGTACTGGATCTCGCTGGTGGTACGGGCGATCTGACGGCCAAATTCTCTCGACTGGTAGGTGAGCAAGGCCTGGTCGTTCTGGCCGATATCAATGAATCCATGCTGCGAATGGGGCGAGAAAAACTGCGCGATAGCGGAATTCTTGGCAACGTTAGCTACGTGCAGGCAAATGCTGAAGCTTTACCTTTCCCTGATAACTATTTTGATTGCATCACGATTTCATTCGGTTTGAGAAATGTCACCGAAAAAGAAAAAGCGCTGCGATCCATGTTCCGTGTTCTTAAGCCGGGTGGTCGCCTGTTGGTTCTGGAGTTCTCCAAACCGCTGCTGGAGCCGCTGACTAAAGTCTACGATGCCTATTCATTCCACATTCTGCCAAAAATTGGTGGAATGGTTGTTAATGATGCTGACAGCTATCGCTACCTTACCGAATCCATTCGGATGCATCCGGATCAGGAAACGCTAAAAGATATGATGGTTGATGCCGGCTTTGAAAATGTAACCTATACAAACTTGACCGGCGGTATTGTCGCATTACACCGTGGGTTTAAGTTCTGATATGGATGTGCCCATGTTGTTGAAACCAATGTTGTTAAAACCAATGTTGCTGAAGCCGATTTTATTAACGCCGCTGATAACGGCGGCTCTGGAAACTGCACTCAATAGTCTGCTATTCCGCGATCGCGGTATGAAAGCGGCTCGCTCTCGTTTGTCTTCCAAAGTATTACGTGTTGAGCTGCATGAGCTGAACCAACCTCTGGTTCTGGTGTTCAGCGATGCCCAGGTTGACGTTGTGAGCGCGTGGGAAGGCAATGCGGACTGTACGGTAAAAACCGGAATTGCAGTGTTATCGAAGCTTCGGGATCGCCAGCAGCTGTCACCTTTAATGCGCAGCGGTGAGCTGATCGTCGATGGTGACATTCAGGTCGTTCAACAATTGGTGGCTTTATTAGATCTCGCTGAGTGGGAACCTGCCGAATGGCTAGCGCCCTATATTGGTGATATCGCAGCAGAAACAATAGGGCAGACATTGCGTAAAGGCGGTAAGTTTTTAGTCAGCCGTTTTCAGCAGCAGCAGGCTTATCTGGCTGAAGTATTAACTGAAGAGTGGAAATTGGCACCGGCTCCGTTGGAGATTGTCTGGTTTAACGAAGAAGTTGATGCAATTAAGCGTGATGTGGATGCTTTTGATGCCCGGTTGGCCAAGATGGAGGCAAAACGATGACGCCAGGAGAACTTCGGCGCCTGTATTTGATTATTCGGGTATTTTTGAGTTACGGACTGGATGAGTTAATCCCGAAGATTCGTTTAACGCTGCCATTACGCATTGGCCGCTATCTGTTCTTCTGGATTCCTAATCGTCACAAAGATAAGCCTCTGGGCGAGCGTCTGCGTTTAGCGTTGCAGGAACTAGGCCCCGTCTGGATTAAGTTTGGCCAGATGATGTCGACCCGCCGCGATCTGTTTCCTCCGGTTATTGCCGATCAGTTGGCCTTGTTACAGGATCGCGTGGCCCCATTTGATGGCGCGCTGGCGCGTAAGCACATTGAGTTGGCGATGGGCGGGCCGCTGGAAACCTGGTTTGATGATTTTGAACAGGAAGCTCTGGCATCGGCCTCTATTGCTCAGGTACATACGGCTCGTTTAAAAGAGAATGGTCAGGAAGTGGTGCTGAAGGTGATCCGCCCAGATATACGGCCGATTATCAAAGCTGATGTCCGTTTGATGTATCGACTTGCCGGTTGGGTACCTAAATTGTTGCCTGATGGCCGCCGTCTGCGCCCGAGAGAAGTGGTGCGCGAGTACGAAAAAACGCTGTTGGATGAGCTGAATCTGTTACGTGAAGCGGCCAATGCTATCCAGCTGCGCCGTAATTTCGAAGATAGCCCGATGCTGTACGTTCCAGAGATTTTCTCCGATTATTGTCGGGAAAGCGTGCTAGTGATGGAACGTATCTATGGTATTCCCGTTTCTGATATTGCGGCTCTTGAAAGTCAGGGCACCAATATGAAATTACTGGCTGAACGCGGCGTGCAGGTCTTCTTCACTCAAGTGTTTCGCGACAGTTTTTTCCATGCGGATATGCATCCGGGGAATATTTTTGTCAGCTATGAACACCCTGAGAACCCACGTTATATCGGTATTGACTGCGGTATTGTTGGTTCATTGAATAAAGCGGACAAGCGCTATCTGGCCGAGAATTTCATTGCTTTCTTCAATAGGGATTATCGCAGAGTTGCTGAATTACACGTTGATTCAGGTTGGGTTCCTCGCGATACCAACGTCGAAGACTTTGAATTTGCCATTCGCACCGTTTGCGAACCCATTTTTGAAAAACCGTTGGCTGAAATCTCGTTTGGGCACGTATTACTCAATCTGTTTAATACTGCTCGCCGCTTCAATATGGAAGTGCAGCCACAGTTGGTTTTACTGCAAAAAACATTGCTCTATGTTGAGGGGTTAGGCCGTCAGCTTTATCCGCAGTTAGATCTGTGGACCACGGCCAAACCTTTCCTTGAAAGCTGGCTGCGAGATCAGGTTGGGATTCCGGCGGTTATTCGAGCATTGAAGGAAAAAGCACCTTTCTGGGCAGAGAAATTCCCTGAGTTGCCTGAACTGGTTTACGACAGCCTTCAGCAGCATAAACTATTGCAGCAAAGCGTAGATAAGCTCACAACGCAGATGCAAGGGCAGCAACAACGTCAGGGGCAATCACGGTATTTGTTCGGCGTTGGCGCTACACTATTAGTGAGTGGAACGATTTTCCAGCTGTCTGGTGCAACCGAGATTTCTATCGGGTTACTGGTGGCGGGAGCATTGGCGTGGGTTATCGGCTGGAGACGAACAAGTTCGTAGCGGTCAGTTTCGAAAAGCTCGTCGTTACAAATAATGTCTGCCGTATAAAGATTAGGTAAGACGTAGTAAGTTAGATCAGTATCCAGAGACAAACTATGCCGTATAATGCGGTTATCTTTGGAATAACCCCTGTTAATAGAGGTGATTGAAATGGGTGGTATCAGTATTTGGCAACTGTTAATCATTGCCGTAATTGTTGTTCTGCTGTTTGGTACTAACAAGCTGCGGACTTTAGGTTCTGACTTGGGTGCTTCCATCAAAGGCTTTAAAAAAGCGATTGGTGACGATACCCAGACTCCGACAAACGTTGAAAAGACCAGTAACGACGCTGATTTTACAACGAAGACTATTACCGATAAGCAGCCAGAAGTAAAAGCTGAAGAGTCTAAGAGTCAGAACAAAGAGCAGGTATAAACCGTGTTTGACATCGGGTTTAGTGAACTGCTGCTGGTAATGGTCATTGGCCTGGTTGTACTTGGCCCTGAACGTCTGCCGGTAGCAGTAAGAACCGTGGCTGGCTGGATCCGCGCATTGCGTTCGCTTGCTGCTACGGTCCAAAATGAGCTGTCTCAGGAACTCAAATTGCAGGAACTTCAGGATAGCCTGAAAAAAGCCGAACAGGCGGGCCTGCAAAATCTGACTCCTGAGCTAAAGGCTTCCATGGATGAGTTAAAGGATGCGGCGGAATCGCTGAAGCGTTCCTACCGGCCGGATTCGGCGCTGGAGCAGCATACCATTCATAACCCGCTAGTGACCGATCCGGAAGCTATTCATGATGGCGTGACTCCTGCGGAGTCAGCGACAGTTGCTTCTGCGCCGGTGAAAGCGCCGGAAGCGCCAGTTAATCTCGAAAAGCACCACGTAGAAAGCCATTCGGAAGATAAAGCGCCCGCTGCGGCGGCGGATCAAACTGATGTGGTAGTGGCGAATTCGGTTAACTCTGCGCCGGTATCCCATGCAGAGCCAGCTTCTAAACAACCTAGTCTTAACCAACCAGGCGGCGATCGGTAAACATGGCTGTTGATGATACCCAACCTCTTATCAGTCATCTGATAGAACTGCGTAAGCGGTTATTGAATTGCATAATCACCGTATTGGTGGTTTTTTTAGCATTGGTTTATTTTTCCAATGATATCTACCAGTTAGTTTCAGCGCCGTTGATAAAGCAGCTACCGCAAGGTGCCAGCATGATTGCGACCGATGTCGCATCGCCATTCTTTACGCCGATAAAACTCACCATGATGGTGTCGGTTTTTGTTGCCGCGCCAATGATTCTTTATCAGGTGTGGGCATTTATCGCACCGGCGCTGTATAAGCATGAGCGACGCTTGATGGCACCGTTGCTGGTTTCCAGCAGCCTGCTGTTCTATCTGGGAATGGCATTTGCCTACTTTATCGTTTTCCCGTTGGCTTTTGGTTTCTTTGCGAAAACGGCGCCGGAAGGCGTGATGATTGCGACAGACATCAATAATTACCTCAGCTTTGTTATGGCTTTGTTTATGGCCTTCGGGATTTCCTTTGAAGTGCCAATCGCGATTATCTTATTGTGTTGGAGTGGCGTAACCAGCCCCGAAGATTTGAAGAAAAAACGTCCTTATGTACTCGTGGGCGCTTTTGTCGTGGGGATGTTGTTGACCCCGCCCGATGTCTTCTCACAAACGTTACTCGCGATTCCAATGTATCTTCTGTTTGAGGTTGGCGTCTTTTTTGCCCGTTTTTATGTCGGTAAGCAGCGTCGTCCGGTGACAGAAGAAGAGGATGAGGACGAGGAAGACCAACCTAAAGCACCTTAAGCTTCAGTTTTACAAGTCAAGCCGCCCCTTTGGGCGGCTTCTGTTTTGGGATAACCATGTTTGATATTGGCGTCAACTTAACCAGTACACAGTTTGCTAAAGATAGACATCAGGTGGTTGAAAGAGCAAAAGAAGCAGGAGTCGCTGGTCTATTGATTACCGGCACCAGCGCAGAAGAAAGCCATGAAGCTGCACTATTGGCGGCCCAGTACCCTGATTACTGTTGGTCAACGGCAGGCGTTCATCCCCATCATGCCAGTAGTTGGAACGCGTCGGTTGAGCAGCAAATTCATGCTCTAGCGGCTTCACCTTCTGTCGTCGCTGTAGGGGAGTGCGGGTTGGATTTTAACCGCAACTTTTCTACACCTGTAGAGCAAGAGACGGCATTTACTGCGCAACTGGCTCTTGCAGCCGAACTGTCACTGCCAGTATTTTTACATTGCCGCGATGCTCATCATCGCTTTGTCCATCTGTTGTCTCCCTGGCTGGAAAAGCTCCCCGCGGCTGTCGTGCACTGCTTTACCGGCTCGGCTTCGGAGTTGGATGATTGTCTGTCGCTGGGTTTGTCAGTGGGTATGACCGGTTGGGTATGTGATGAACGCCGTGGTCTTGAGCTGCGAGCCTTATTGCCACGTATTCCTGCCGAACGTTTATTGTTGGAAACTGATGCCCCTTATTTATTGCCCCGGGATCTTCATCCTAAACCTGCATCTCGTCGCAATGAACCCTGTTTTCTGCCTCACATCGTCCGGCAGGTTGCTGCCTGGCGAGAAGAAGACCCTGAATGGCTAGGACAGAAAACTGCTGAAAACGCTCGCCGGGTTTTCCGGTTGGTTTGAGTTAGGAGAGAAAAATGAGCTATGCATTTCCGGGTACTTTTCCAGGTCGTCGTATGCGCCGCGTTCGTCGCCACGATTTCAGTCGCCGCCTGGTTGCCGAGAATCAACTGACGGTTAATGACCTGATTTATCCCGTGTTTGTGATGGAAGGTACTAACCGACAAGAGGCCGTGCCTTCTATGCCGGGCGTATCGCGGATGACTATCGATCTGCTGGTGAAGGAAGCTGAAGCTGTCGCGAAACTTGGTGTTCCCGTGCTTTCTCTGTTCCCTGTCATTGAGTCGAGCTTCAAATCTTTACACGCAGAGGAAGCTTATAATCCTGACGGTTTGGTGCAGCGAGCGGTACGTGCGTTAAAAGACGCAGTGCCGGAGCTAGGGTTGTTGACCGATGTGGCATTAGACCCTTATACCACCCACGGTCAGGACGGCATCATTGATGAAGATGGCTATGTTATCAATGATATAACCAAAGATATTCTGGTGCGTCAGGCGCTATCTCATGCGGAAGCGGGGGCTGAAATTGTTGCGCCGAGCGATATGATGGATGGCCGGATTGGCGCGATTCGCGATTGTCTGGAAGCTCAAGGGTTGATTAATACGCAAATCATGGCGTATTCGGCAAAATATGCTTCCTGCTACTACGGTCCATTCCGCGATGCGATTGGCTCGAGCGGCAATTTGAAAGGTGGCAATAAAAAGACCTATCAAATGGACCCAGCCAATAGCGACGAAGCTTTGCAAGAGATTGCGCAGGACTTGCAGGAAGGCGCAGATATGGTGATGGTGAAACCGGGTATGCCGTATCTGGACGTGGTGCGCCGTGTTAAAGATACTTTCGGCGTTCCGACCTTTGCTTATCAGGTTTCTGGCGAGTATGCGATGCATATGGCGGCGATTCAAAACGGCTGGCTACAGGAAAAACCAGCGGTAATGGAATCATTGCTATGCTTTAAACGTGCGGGCGCGGATGGGGTATTAACCTATTTCGCTAAGCAGGTTGCTCAGTGGCTGCATGATGAGCATATGCAGCGCTAGACATTAATATCGAGGCAGGCGCTATAGCACGCTTGCCTCGTCATGTTTTCAGATTGATATCAGATTTTCTCAAACTGGTTGTTGCTCAGGCTTTGACTAACTTCTTTGTTCAGGATTTTGAGAAGCAACATTGAGCGCGTTTCGCCGTCTGGCTCTGCGTAAATGGCCTGTAACCCTTCGAAAATCCCTTCAGTAATCTGGACTTTGTCCCCAGAAGCAGGCGTGTCAGGATCGATAATCACTTCCTGAGAATAGTTGAGCAGAGCTTGAATAATCGAATCTGAGACAACAACCGGCCCTGCGCCAAAACGCACAAAATTACTGACTCCCCGCGTTGAGCTGATCGTCGTGGTATGGATGCACTCAGGATCAAATTTTACGAACAGATAATTGGGAAACAAAGGCTCGTCTACCACTTTACGCTTGCCCCGAATAATCTTCTCGACCGCAGCGATAGGCGTTTGGCACACCACTTGCTGACGCTCTAAATGCTCTTTGGCTCGCAAGATTTGTCCGCGTTTACAATATAATAAATACCAAGATTCCATGATTTCATATGCCTCGAGATCCTATCCATCAGCATATCAAATGCGATAACAGATATATAGCCGCTGAAAATAGTATTGAATACCTTGTAGTGATGGTGAATTAATTCATGCACACCAGATTTCCCAGCAGGTATCACAACCCTGAAATATGAAATCAGATATAAGTAAGGCTAACCTATTAATCCTCGGTGTAACTGAATTGTCGCCTCGAGTTAATGTAGATATGTCCTGTTGAATAGTAAAAGGAGAGAGTCATGGAGTTGTTTTTGCTGAGTAACGGCAAGGTATCGGGTGACGCAGAACTGCTTGGTTATGCCAAAGATCGTATTCGGGTGATGCTCACTAGCCGGAAAATTACCTCAGCAGTTCTTATCCCTTATGCATTGATCCGCAGCGATTTTGATCAACGCGCTCAGGAACTGGAAAAAACCTTAGGCATCACTGTAACCAGTATTCACCATGCCGCCGACCCTGTAGCGGCTATTGGCGAAGCGGAATGCATTTTAATCAGCGGCGGCAATACCTGGATGCTAAATCAGATGCTGCATGAGAAAGGGCTGATCGTTCCTATCCAGAGAGTGGTTCGCGAGCGCAATGTGCCTTATGTCGGTTGGAGCGCAGGATGTAACGTGGCTACGCCGAGTATTCGTACCACTAATGATATGCCGGTTCGTAATAGCGTTGTTTTACCGTCGCTGGGGCTATTCCCGCTGCAAATTAATCCACATTATATTGATGCGCATATCAGTGGCCATATGGGAGAAACGCGAGATGAGCGATTAGCTGAGTTTTGCGCGGTTAATCCAGGCGAGAGAGTCGTGGCTTTACGCGAGGGCAGTCTGCTGCACGTTAGCGGCAACGAGCTAAGCTATTTCAGCGTGCTAGATAAGGGTTTTAAAGTATTCCATCACGGCGAGGAGCCGCAGGAATATCACGATACTCGGCCGCTAGCGGATTGGGTTCCATTCTATTGCCAATAATTTTTTTTCAGCCAGGAGCAGTTCCAATTGAATGCAATGTCTTGCTGCGGATTGGTTTGCTCCTGTTTGGATAATAGGAAAGTTTGTATCGCGCATCTGAAAGCACCAATGGATGTAAGTTTTACTAATATTTTTAATGATTAGTTAAATAACATAGCCCGCTTGAAATGAGAGAATTTTCTAAATTATATGCAGTAATGATGGTCGCGATTCATTACAGCTAAGATAGAAATGGTTGGAGAAAATCGATGCGAAAAGTTAGTTTTTCCTTGCTCTCATGTCTAATTACTTTTGGTTGCTTGCCAAGCGTTTCCGGCGCAGTTCCCCAAGAAATCACCGCTGAGCAGATGGTTAACGCTCTAAATGATGTATTCGGCCGACACAGTAAACAGCGGGCGTCCCATGCTAAAGGCTTTTGTTTTTCAGGTAAGTTTATCGCCAGCGGTGAAGGGACTGAACTTTCACAGGCTGATTTATTGCGTAAAAACGAGCAGTCTGATGTTGTCGGTCGATTTTCAATCGGAGGGGGGAATCCTAAGGCCGCCGATAACGCCAAAAACTTGCGTGGACTGGCGTTTGAGCTGGTTAATACGAAGCACTCTCGCTGGCAGTTAGTTATGATCTCATCCCCTTTCTTTTTTGCTCGAACCCCGCAGGAATTTATCGAGTTTTTAAAGGTCAGGACGCCAGATCCCGAAACAGGAAAGCCCAATCCAGAGCGATTGAACACATTTAACCAATCCCATCCTCATACTTTGCGCCAAGCTCAGTATGTTGCATCACAGCCCGTCCCTGCCAGCTACGCTACAATTCCCTATTGGGGCGGGAGTACCTTTATCACTTATAAAGATCAGTCCCAGTATGCGGTTCGCTGGCGTATGGAGCCGGTGGAAGGACGGCAAGGGTTAAGCGATGAGCAGGCGAAGGCAAAGTCGCCGGATTTCTTGCAAGAGGAATTGCGGCAACGCCTAGCCAAGGGGCCTATAGAATACGACCTGTACGCCATCGTAGCGCAGAAAGGTGATAATTTGATTGACCCGACGCAGTCCTGGCCGGCTGAACGGCGTGAGGTAAATATGGGGCGGTTATTTATCGAGACAGTTACCGATCAGCAATGCGATAAAAAAGTATTTATTCCAACAGTGCTGCCGCAGGGGATTCGTGTCAGTGATGATCCCACATTGGCTGTTCGCGCTGAGGCGTACCTGATATCTACAAGTCGCCGTCAGTGACAGATAAAGACCTGACTAGAATCATGGCTTTGCCCACTCGCAAACCATGATTTCTAGTGTAAAAATACTATTGGAGGATGGCGATTCTACATTTACAGCGAGCAGGTATACATTTTTAACAAAAAGACAGCAACTGCTATAAAGACAGCCTATAATGGCCCATCCTGTGGCCGCCATAATGATCATCATGAAATACCGTGACTTACGCGACTTCCTCTCGTTGCTGGAACAGAGGGGGGAGCTTAAACGCATAACCCAGCCGATTGACCCTTATCTGGAAATGACAGAAATCGCCGATCGTACTTTACGTGCTGGCGGCCCCGCGTTGTTGTTCGAGAACCCTAAAGGCTATGAGATGCCGGTGCTTTGTAATTTGTTTGGTACAGCCAAACGGGTTGCGATGGGCATGGGGCAAGAAGATGTCAGCGCATTGCGCGATGTTGGTAAACTGTTAGCCTTCCTGAAAGAACCGGATCCGCCGAAGGGATTCCGCGATTTATTCGATAAGTTACCCAAATTCAAACAAGTGCTGAATATGCCGACCAAGCGTCTGAGTTCAGCCCCTTGTCAGGAGCAAATCTGGCAGGGTGATGATGTGGATCTCAGCCGCATTCCGGTGATGCATTGCTGGCCTGAAGACGCCGCGCCTTTGGTTTCCTGGGGGTTAACGATCACTCGTGGGCCACATAAAGAACGGCAAAATCTCGGTATTTATCGCCAACAGGTGTTAGGTAAAAATCAGCTAATTATGCGTTGGTTATCCCACCGTGGCGGTGCGCTGGATTATCAGGAATGGTGCGAGGCGCACCCCGGTGAACGTTTCCCGGTTTCGGTTGCGCTGGGTGCCGATCCCGCAACTATTCTGGCTGCCGTAACTCCCGTTCCCGATACCTTATCCGAATACGCTTTTGCCGGTTTATTACGCGGGCATAAAACCGAAGTGGTTAAATGTATTTCCAACGATCTTGAAGTTCCTGCAAGTGCAGAAATCGTTTTGGAAGGATATATTGAGCAGGGTCATATTGCGCCAGAAGGTCCTTATGGCGACCATACCGGTTATTACAACGAAATAGACAGCTTCCCGGTGTTTACCGTGACGCATATCACTCAGCGTAGAGACGCGATTTATCACTCCACTTATACCGGCCGTCCGCCGGATGAGCCAGCGGTGATGGGCGTGGCGCTGAATGAAGTTTTTGTGCCTATTTTACAAAAACAGTTTCCGGAAATCGTTGATTTCTATTTGCCACCGGAAGGCTGTTCCTACCGCTTAGCGGTTGTCACAATCAAAAAACAATACGCGGGTCATGCTAAGCGCGTAATGATGGGCGTGTGGTCATTTTTACGACAGTTTATGTACACCAAATTTGTTATTGTTTGTGATGATGATATTAATGCCAGAGACTGGAATGACGTGATTTGGGCGATTACCACCCGAATGGACCCAGCGCGCGATACGGTATTAATTGAAAATACCCCAATAGATTATTTGGATTTCGCCTCGCCGGTTTCCGGTCTTGGATCGAAAATGGGGCTGGATGCCACTAACAAATGGCCAGCAGAAACCCCTCGTGAATGGGGCCGTCCTATCAAGATGGATGAGCAGGTTCGCACGCGTGTAGATGCGATCTGGGATGAGCTTGCCATATTCAGTGACAAAGAGCCTGAGCGCTGATTGCGTGATTTTTGTCCATAGTTTTGCATTTGATGACCCGACAGAGGGAACGCATGACGACATTGAGCTGTAAAGTAACCTCCGTAGAGGCCATTACCGATACGGTATACCGAGTGCAACTGGTACCAGAATCGGCGTTTTCTTTCCGCGCTGGTCAATACCTGATGGTGGTGATGGATGAGCGTGATAAGCGCCCATTCTCTATGGCGTCAACGCCATTAGAGCAGGCTTATATCGAGCTGCATATTGGCGCATCTGAGTTAAATCTGTATGCGATGGCGGTGATGGATCGCATTCTGAAAGAGAAAACGTTGGATGTGGATATTCCACACGGCGAAGCTTGGTTCCGCGAAGGCAGCGAGCGTCCAATGATCCTGATTGCGGGCGGCACCGGTTTCTCTTATGCCCGTTCCATTCTGCTGGCGGCGCTGGCTGAAAAACCAAATCGGGAAGTATCGATTTATTGGGGCGGACGTGAATCCAAGCATCTTTATGATTTAAGCGAGCTGGAAGCGCTCTCGATCAAATACCCTCAGTTGAAGGTCATTCCCGTGGTGGAACAGCCAGAAGACGAATGGCGTGGCAGAACGGGCACGGTATTAAGTGCAGTGTTGCAGGATTATGGTTCATTGGCGGAGCAGGATATTTACATTGCTGGCCGTTTTGAAATGGCCAAAATAGCTCGCGAACGTTTCTGTGCAGAGCGCGGTGCGCAGGAAGCGCATATTTACGGCGATGCGTTCGCCTTTATCTGACGGTTTTATCGCTGTGTTCCGGTTACCGTTTTGCCGGAACAAAAAAAGCCCGCCCCTGACAGGCGGGAAAATACGGCAACTAAACTCCAGGTACAGCGGTGGTACGGACCCGAATTAACGGGTCCTACAGTTTGTTTTAATCAAACGCGTTCAATCACGGTCGCAATGCCTTGGCCTAAACCAATGCACATAGTCGCTAGGCCAAACTGGGCGTCGCGACGTTCCATCAAATTCAGTAAGGTTGTGGAAATTCTTGCACCCGAGCAGCCCAATGGATGGCCCAGAGCGATTGCGCCACCGTTCAGGTTCACTTTGTCATCCATACTTTCCCGTAGACCCAGCCCCTTCACGCAGGACAGTGCCTGAGCGGCGAAAGCTTCGTTCAGTTCAAACAAATCGATATCCTGAATGCGTAAACCTGCGCGTTTCAATGCCAGTTGACTGGCTGGCACCGGGCCGTAACCCATAATGGACGGATCGCAGCCGACAACGGCCATGGAGCGAATACGAGCGCGTGGCTTTAATCCCAGCGATTTGGCGCGTGATTCGCTCATAATCAGCATGGCTGAAGCGCCGTCTGATAATGCTGACGAAGAACCCGCTGTCACCGTACCATTGACCGGATCGAACGCCGGACGTAGGCCAGCCAGACTGGCGAGATTGGTTTCTGGACGAATCACTTCATCGTAATCAAAACGTTTTAATACGCCGTCGGCATCGTGGCCATTGGTTGGAACAATCTCTTTGGCGAATGCGCCAGAGCGCGTCGCTGCCTCAGCGCGCTGGTGAGAGCGCACGGCGAATTGATCCTGATCTTCACGGCTAATCTGGTGAATTTTTGCCAGCATTTCAGCGGTTAAGCCCATCATTCCGGCTGCTTTAGCCACTGAACGACCCATTCCTGGATGGAAATCAACGCCGTGATTCATTGGAACGTGACCCATATGTTCCACGCCGCCAATCAGACAGATTTGCGCATCACCGACCATAATAGCGCGCGCGCCGTCATGGAGAGCCTGCATGGATGAACCACACAGACGGTTAACGGTAACTGCGGCCACATTGTGTGGAATTTCTGCCAGTAAAGAAGCGTTACGAGCGATGTTGAAGCCTTGCTCCAGCGTTTGTTGCACACATCCCCAATAAATGTCGTCGATTTCACCGGCATTCAGCGCTGGGTTGCGGCTTAACACTGCGCGCATCAAATGGGCAGAAAGATCTTCGGCGCGTACGTTACGGAATGCGCCGCCCTTGGAGCGACCCATCGGAGTACGGACGGCGTCAATAATGACTACGTTTTCCATTTTTTCAGACCTCATGCCGGTTGGTCAGTGGAGATATCAGGCAGCGTTGCCGCTACGGGATAATAGGTTTCGTTACGCTCGGCTTTGGCTCTCAGCCCGGCGGGTACGTGGTAAAGCGCACCCAAATCGGCATAACGCTGCGCCATTTCCACATATTTAGTGGTGCCCAGAGTGTCCAGATAGCGGAACACGCCGCCGTGGAACGGAGGGAAACCAAGGCCGTACACCAGCGCCATATCCCCTTCGGCCGGGCTGGCAATAATGCCTTCTTCCAGGCAACGCACCACTTCGTTAATCATTGGGATCATCGCTCGGGCGATGATCTCTTCGTCGCTGAGAGTGTGGCGTGGCTGGCTGACCGGAGCCAGCAACCCGTCGATAGCATCATCGTTTTCTTTACGCGGTTTGCCTTTGGCATCCTGCGTGTAGCGATAGAAACCAATACCGTTTTTCTGACCGTAACGCTGGTTTTCAAACAGTACATCGATGGCATCGCGGTAATCTTTGCCCATGCGTTCAGGGAAACCGAGCGCCATAACGGCTTGAGCATGATGAGCGGTATCAATCCCTACCACATCAAGAAGATAAGCAGGGCCCATCGGCCAGCCGAACTGTTTCTCCATGACTTTATCAATCTGACGGAAATCTACGCCGTCGCGTACCAGCATGCCGAAACCGTATAAATACGGGAACAATACGCGGTTAACGAAGAAACCAGGGCAATCATTGACGACAATCGGGGTTTTCCCCATTTGGGTGGCATAGGCCACTACGGTCGCAATAGTTTTTTCCGAAGTCTTCTCGCCACGGATAATTTCTACCAACGGCATCCGGTGAACCGGGTTGAAGAAATGCATACCGCAGAAGTTTTCCGGCCGCTTAAGTGATTTAGCCAGTTCATTAATAGGAATGGTCGAGGTATTCGAAGCGAGGACAGTCTCTTCTCCGATAAGTCCTTCCACTTCACTTAAAACGGCGGCCTTAACTTTAGGATTCTCGACTACTGCCTCAACGATAATCTGCGCGCGTTCAATACCGGCATAATCCAGCGTTGGGTGAATGGTTGCGAGCGTCTTCGCCATTTTTAAACCATCTAGCTTGCCGCGTTCCAGTTGTTTATTCAGCAACTTGGCTGCTTCGTTCATTCCCAGATCCAGCGATTTTTCGCTGATATCTTTCATGATGACCGGCACGCCTTTTAGCGCAGATTGATAAGCGATGCCGCCGCCCATAATTCCTGCACCCAATACCGCAGCCTGTTTTGGCGCAGTAATGCCTTTAGTCAGCTTTTTCGCTTTGCCTTTTACGTATTGGTCATTGAGGAAGATACTCACCAATGCGCGGGCTACATCCGAACCAGCCAGTGGCACAAAGCTGTTGGTTTCCAGCTTCAGTGCTTCTTCACGACCAAATTTGGCTGCGGCTTCAATGGTCTTCACTGCGGTAATTGGCGCCGGATAATGTTTGCCTGCCACTTTCATTACCATGCCTTTGGCGATGGTGAAGCACATGGCGGCTTCGGTTGAATTCAGTTTCAGCGGTTCCAGCTTAGGACGACGAGCGGCCTGCCAGTCTAACTTGCCTGCAATTGCCTGATTCAACATGCTCAATGCGGCCGGAATCAGTTTTTCCTGAGTGACTACGGCATCAACCAGCCCAATTTTCAACGCTTCGGCTGCGTTAACATCTTTACCTGCTGCAATAATTTCTAATGCGCCATCGGCTCCCAACAGGCGCGGTAAACGCACGGAGCCTCCAAAGCCAGGCATGATGCCCAGTTTGGTTTCAGGCAAACCGATGCGAGCCTCTGGGGAAGCGATACGAAAATCAGTGGCTAACACGCACTCGCAGCCACCGCCTAACGCATAGCCTGTGATCGCGGACAGCGTCGGAACCGGCAAGTCTTCCAGTCGGTTAAAGGTGTTGTTGGCAAAAACCAGCCATTCATGCAGTTTTTCCGGCGGGGCATTAAACAGAGAGAGAAATTCGGTGATATCCGCACCGACAATAAAGGCTGCTTTATTGGAACGTAGCAGCAACCCTTTGAGTTCAGTTTGTTTTTCCAGCACGCCTAGGGCTTCCCCTAAACTGGCCACGGTTTTGGTATCTAGTTTATTGACAGAGCCAGGTGCATCGAACACCAACTCGGCAATACCGTTTTCAAGCCAGTGCAGCTGTAGCGTTTCGCTTTGGTAGAGCATATCTATCTCCTGAATAAGCGCATGTGATCTGGTATGACCAGATATTCAGGAAGTGTGGTTTTTTTGTTAAATAAATGCAAATAAGAGTTTGGTTTTTTGCAGCAAGGATCACAAAGGTTTGGTGAATACATTGATATATATAATATTTATTGTTGTTTTATATGCTGGTTAATTATTTCATTGGCAGCTAAGTTTGAACGATATCCTGCTGTCATCGATAATATAATGACGTAATTTCCACGAGATTTTTCCCCGCGAATCTAGCTATAAGTAATGATTATTAAGGATTTAGTGGGCAATCCCACGGTTAAGCGTAGATAAAACACGGCTCCGATGACTGTGATAAGATAAAAAACCTGAAGTTCTAATGGCAAAGGGTACTTTGATGGAAACGCTGGCTTCTTTATATAACGAACATTTATCCACGCTACAGCAACGCACGCGTGAAGTATTAGAGCGCAATCAGCTTGATGCTTTACTGATTCATTCCGGGGAGTTGCAGCGCATTTTCCTTGATGACCGCGATTATCCGTTTAAGGCAAACGCGCAGTTTAAAGCTTGGGTGCCGGTGACTGAAGTACCGAACTGCTGGTTATGGGTCGATGGTGTTAATACGCCAAAATTATGGTTCTATTCACCGGTGGATTACTGGCACTGCGTGGAACCTTTGCCTGATAGCTTCTGGACCAAATCCATCGAAATATTCCCGTTAACTAAAGCGGATGATATCGCTGGTTTATTACCACAACAGCGTCAACGAGTTGCCTATATTGGCTATGCGCAGGAGCGTGCTCGTGGCTTGGG
Source organism: Yersinia sp. J1 (assembly GCF_050586585.1). NCBI lineage: Bacteria > Pseudomonadati > Pseudomonadota > Gammaproteobacteria > Enterobacterales > Yersiniaceae > Yersinia > Yersinia sp. J1. Next base: position 3,603 of record NZ_JBOBDP010000008.1, on the reverse strand, counting down.
TATCTCGATGGAAAATATCAATCCGAAGCCGGTGTTGGATTACCTCCACTATCATCGTTCGTATAAAACCGACTATGAACTTACTTGTATGCGTGAAGCGCAAAAAACTGCGGTAGTTGGGCATCGCGCCGCTCACGAAGCTTTTCTGTCTGGCATGAGCGAGTTTGATATCAATCTGGCCTATCTGATGGCAACCGGTCATCGCGATACCGATGTCCCTTATGACAACATCGTTGCGCTGAACGAGCATGCTGCGGTGCTGCATTACACCAAATTGCAGCATCAACCACCGGCCGAAATGCGCAGTTTTTTGATGGATGCTGGCGCGGAATACAACGGCTATGCGGCAGATTTGACCCGAACCTATGCGGCGAACGGCAAAAGCGATTTTGCGGCGTTAATCAAAGATCTGAATGCCGAACAACTGGCGCTGATTGGCACCATTAAAAGCGGCGTGCGCTATACCGATTACCATCTGCAAATGCATCAACGTTTGGCCAAACTGTTACGCACCCATAAATTAGTGGTGGATATCAGTGAAGAAGCGATGGTCGAACAAGGTTTGACCTGCCCATTCCTGCCACACGGCTTGGGTCATCCGTTAGGTCTACAGGTACATGATTCGGCTGGTTTTATGCAGGATGATACAGGTAGCCATCTGGCTGCACCGTCGAAGTATCCGTATCTGCGTTGCACCCGAATTCTCGAACCGCGCATGGTATTAACCATCGAGCCGGGTATCTACTTCATTGAGTCACTATTGGCACCTTGGCGTAGCGGCGAGTTCAGCAAGCATTTTAATTGGGAACGTATTGATGCGATGAAACCTTATGGCGGCATCCGTATTGAAGACAATATCGTTATCCATGAAAAGCGGGTTGAGAATATGACGCGCGATCTGAATCTGGCTTAATGCAGCCTTTTCTTATTCCGGCGGCTTCCGTCAGCGTCACTGAAGAAATCAAGAAAAGTCGTTTTATCACTCTGCTGGCACATACCAACGGAGTGAATGAAGCCAAAGCATTTATTCAGCAGATAAAAGAAGAGCACCCAACGGCCCGGCATCATTGCTGGGCTTTTGTCGCTGGCGCACCGACAGATTCTCAGCAGCTAGGGTTTTCGGACGACGGCGAGCCATCGGGAACCGCGGGTAAACCCATACTGGCACAGCTGATGGGGAGTCATATCGGTGAAATAACCGCAGTGGTCGTTCGCTACTACGGCGGCATAAAACTGGGCACCGGCGGGCTGGTCAAAGCCTACGGCAGCGGAGTGCAGCAAGCGCTGAAACAAATCGAAGTAAAGTATAAAGTGCCGCAGGTGGAATATACTTTGTTATGTGATTACGCGCAGTTGGCGATGGTGGAATCACTGCTACAACAGGTTGATGGTCAGATTTTACAGGGTAATTATGGCGCGCAGGTCAATCTCCGTCTCTCTTTACCGGCGACTCAGGCCAGTCAGGTCGGGGAGAAATTACGCGATCTGAGTCGTGGTTCGTTGCAATTGACGCCCATTTCGCAATAATCCCCATCCAAGTGAATTGCTAAGGAACGTGCCGGAATGCATTTTCGTGCCATAACCCGTATTGTTGGTCTGCTGGTCATCTTATTCTCCGGAACTATGTTTATTCCCGGACTGGTGGCGTTGATCTATCGTGATGGTGCCGGTCGTGCCTTCAGTCAAACCTTCTTTGTTGCCCTGGTGATTGGCCTGTTTCTCTGGCTTCCCAACCGTAAACAGAAACATGAACTGAAGCCTCGCGAGGGCTTTTTGATTGTGGTTCTGTTCTGGACGGTGCTGGGCAGCGTCGGGGCTTTGCCGTTTCTTTTTTCTGAGCGACCCAACCTTTCGGTTACCGATGCCTTTTTCGAATCGTTTTCCGGCCTGACAACGACCGGCGCTACTACGCTGGTCGGGTTGGATTCTTTACCCAAGGCCATTCTGTTCTATCGGCAAATGCTGCAATGGCTGGGGGGAATGGGAATCATCGTGTTGGCCGTAGCGATTTTGCCCATATTGGGCGTCGGGGGAATGCAGCTGTATCGGGCAGAAATGCCGGGGCCGTTGAAAGATAATAAAATGCGACCGCGAATTGCGGAAACGGCAAAAACCCTGTGGCTTATTTATGTGCTCCTCACCATTGCCTGCGCGCTTTCCCTGTGGGGGGCGGGGATGTCGGTGTTCGATGCGATTTCGCATAGTTTCTCAACTATAGCTATTGGCGGTTTCTCAACTCATGACGCCAGTATCGGTTATTTCGCCAGCCCAACGATTAACACTATCATTGCCATCTTCTTGCTGATCTCGGGGTGTAACTTCGGCCTGCACTTTGCCGTACTGAGCGGGCGCAGCCTGAAAGTGTATTGGCGCGATCCCGAATTCCGGATGTTTATCTTTGTACAACTGACGCTGGTAGTCGTTTGTACTTTGGTTTTGTGGCAGCACAGCGTGTACAAATCCGGTCTGGAAACTCTGAATCAGGCGTTTTTCCAAGTGGTATCTATGGCCACGACCGCGGGCTTTACTACCGATAGCATTGCCAAATGGCCGCTATTCCTTCCTATCCTTCTATTATGTTCCGCTTTTATCGGCGGTTGTGCAGGTTCAACCGGCGGTGGCCTTAAAGTGATTCGTATCCTTTTACTGTATCTGCAGGGTTCGCGAGAATTAAAGCGGTTGGTTCACCCGAACGCGGTTTACACCATCAAACTGGGGCGTCGTGCGCTACCGGAACGTATTCTGGAAGCGGTCTGGGGATTCTTCTCTGCTTACGCACTGGTGTTCATCATTAGTATGTTGGCGATCATTGCTACCGGTGTGGATGAGTTTTCTGCTTTTGCTGCCGTCACTGCGACGCTGAATAACCTTGGGCCGGGCTTGGGGGTGGTAGCAGATAACTTCACCTCAATGAATGCCGCAGCTAAATGGATACTGGTGATAACCATGTTGTTTGGTCGATTGGAAGTATTCACCCTACTGGTACTGTTTACGCCAACATTCTGGCGCGAGTAACTTTGAATTAGGAAAAAGTAGTTATGAAGGCATTGATACTTTACTCCAGCCGTGATGGGCAAACTCAGGCTATTTCTTCTTATATGGCTAATGAATTATCCGCGATGGTCAATTGTGACGTACAGGATCTGGCATTAGTAGGGAATATCGATCTCGGGCAGTACCAACAGGTCATGATCGGAGCTTCTATTCGTTATGGGCACTTCGATAAAGTGCTGACGAAGTTCATCACCCAACACCTGGAACAATTGAATACTATGCCGAGCGCTTTCTTTGCCGTGAACCTGACGGCGCGCAAACCGGAGAAGCGCACGCCCCAAACCAATTCTTATGTGCGTAAGTTCCTGGCAAGCTCGCCTTGGCAGCCGACACTCTGCGGCGTCTTCGCTGGAGCGCTGCGTTATCCACGCTATCGCTGGTTTGATCGGGTCATGATTCAACTTATTATGCGCATGACCGGCGGAGAAACAGATACCAGTAAAGAAGTGGAATACACCGATTGGCAGCAGGTAAGCAGTTTCGCCCGTGAATTCTCGCAAATGCAGTATAAAAAATAGCAAAAATGATGATTCTCGCCGCAATTCGTTG
>NZ_JBOBDP010000007.1:0-156554 GCF_050586585.1 Yersinia sp. J1 | reverse complement strand
CACACTCGGCGGTAGCTCAATAGCCAGGCTTGCATCCGGTGGGGCGTAAGGGGATAAAACGTGTCGCCAGTCGGGATGCTGAGGCCTCTGATACACTACCGGCCTCACTGCGAAGAGTAACAGACAGAAGATTTTTAACTGCTGGTTAAAACTCTGGCGGTGACTGACGAGTCAGGCTACATACCAAATAACCTTTTTTATCATCTAGATTGTTGTGTTGTTAACTTGCAATGAGGGTGATTTTGCCGAAGTTTTAGGCAATGTGATGCAACCCTACCCCAAATTAGCCCAGTTATCAGGGTATTATAAGATGCTATTAACGGTGTGAATAAGTGGCTGTTTGAAAAGTGGTTTTAGCGGCAAGAGTGTGGGCTGTCAGGCGCAAGCGTCCTGTTGAAAAGTCAGCTAAGTCATCATCTTCGAGCCAACCTAATGGCGTGACCAGCTTTATACTATCAGCAGCAGTTAAGACTGACTTTTCAGCCAGGAACAGATGAAATCAGCAATATGATAGGGTTGATTAATATCCAATTGCGGTAAATCTGTAGGTGCCGGTTCATCGCTTGCTAGCGCAATAACATGCTTATCGATTACTCCGGTAAAAGGTTTTCCTACAGCCGCTCGATATAGGGCGATCTTATTGATAGGCTCATGTTTGAACCCCTCGACCAATACGAGATCGATACTGTTTGCATCCAATCGGCTTGCTAAATATTGGAGATCCAATGACGGATTATCTGGCGTTTCAGTCATTAGCGCCCAACGTTTATCACTAGCAACTAATGTCTGGTCTGCACCGGCTTTCCGTAGCTCATAGCTATCTTTACCTGGCGTATCGACATCCATATTATGATGAGTATGCTTAATTAGCCCTACCCGAACGCCACGCTGTCGTAATAGGGGAATAAGTTGCTTCAGTAACGTCGTTTTCCCTGTGCCGCTGTATGCCGCTATTCCTAGGAGTGGGGGAATTGGCTTGCTCATTGTCTTTCTGTATTCCTTTCTTCCCATAACGCACAGTCTTCAGGCGTATTTAAATTACAAAACATCTCTGCTGATTCATTAAATATAACCCGTTGAGCATGAATATTTTGGAGTAAGACCATTAGTTTTCTTTCTCCATTTGCCAGATAGTTCTCTAATGTTGTTATCAGGCTTTTATGCAGTAAAACCAGCGTTGGATGATCTCTTTCACCATCGTTCACATAAGCGGCCAGCGTGTTATTTCGGCCTTGCCAAAGTTTCTCAACCATATTTGATGGAATATCTGGGACATCGCAAGGCACAAAAATGCACCATTCAGTCGCGGCTATATTTAATCCTGCTAGCATTCCCGCCAAAGGGCCGGAAAAGTCGTCAGTGATATCGCTAAAAACTGGAATCCCGGATTTCTCATAGCAAGAGATATTGCGGTTAGTATTAATCAGTAAATGCTTAACCTGAGGAGCCAATTTATCTGCGACATGCTGGTACAGCAATTTTCCGCTCAGTTGAAGCAATCCCTTATCTTCCCCCCCCATTCGAGTTGAGCGCCCTCCTGCGAGAATTATTCCGGTAATCATTGGCTGCATTGGCCGACCTTATTACAATAAGCGATTCAGGAATTGTATAACTAAACCAGTGACGGAGTAAGGATTTACCTTTATTGACAGTTAGGTCTCTTTCACTACCTGGCTAACCCTGCTACTTTGTCTTCATATTTTCAAATAGGATAGTTTTTCTATGAAATGTCATCGCGTAAATGAACTGATTGAACTTTTACATCCGGCCTGGCAACAAGAACCCGATCTGAATCTCATTCAGTTCCTGCAAAAGCTGGCAATAGAAGCGGGTTTTAAAGGCGATTTTTCAGATTTGACGGACGATATTCTCATTTATCATCTGAAGATGCGAGGTTCTGCCGCTACAGAAACCATTCCAGGTTTGAAAAAAGACTATGAAGAAGATTTCAAAACGGCGTTGTTACGGGCTCGTGGCATCATTAAAGATTAGTCATGGCAATGAATGCCGACGTTTTTTGAATGATGTTATCTTCTGCTATCAATAGATCACCGTGAATAACTGATGCCTAAAAATGCTGTTCTAAATAACTCTGCTTTTAATTTTCAGTCATTGTCTCCAGACCTGATCATGGATGCCCTTGAAGGCGTCGGATTGCGAGTGGATTCAGGTTTAACGGCGTTAAACAGCTATGAAAACCGGGTTTATCAGTTTATGGATGAAGACCGGAAGCGTTATGTCGTGAAATTTTATCGACCTGAGCGCTGGAATGCCGCCCAAATTGAGGAAGAGCACCGTTTTTCTCTCGATCTAGCGGAAGCAGAAATTCCGGCCGTAGCGCCTTTAGCGCTGAATGGCCAGACTTTGCATATCCACTGCGGTTTTTTCTTTGTTGTATTCCCCAGCGTGGGCGGGCGTCAGTATGAGATCGATAATCTGGATCAATTAGAGTGGGTCGGGCGCTTTCTCGGGCGAATACATCGGGTTGGTAGCAAAAGCCGGTTTATAACCCGACCAACGATGAGCGTTGAAGAATATCTGACTGAACCGCGAAGCCTGCTGGCAGACTGTGAGTTGGTTCCAACCAAGCAGAAAGATAAGTTTTTAGCTGCAACAGATTTGCTTATTGATACTATCAAACAGTACTGGCGTACTGACTGGCAGCCTATTCGTCTGCATGGAGACTGTCACCCAGGTAATATTCTTTGGCGTGACGGCCCATTTTTTGTTGATTTGGATGACTCGCGTAATGGCCCGGCAGTGCAGGATCTCTGGATGTTATTACATGGAGAACGTAGCGAGCAGCTTATTCAGTTGGATATATTGCTGGAGGCTTATGGCGAATTTGCAGATTTTGATCAGCGGGAATTAACGTTGATCGAACCTTTACGCGCTATGCGTATGGTTTATTACCTGGCTTGGGTCGTCAGACGTTGGCAAGATCCAGCTTTTCCTAAAAGTTTTCCGTGGATGGCGGAGCCTGATTTTTGGTTACAGCAGACTTCGGTATTTGCAGAGCAGGTTAAGTTGTTGCAGGCACCCCCTCTACAGCTGATTCCAATGTATTGATGTTAAGATAATGGAGATTTTTATTGTATGAATAAAGTATGGCTTGCATTAGTGGGTATGGTGATGGCATTTAGTGCCTCAGCGGCACAATTTTCTGATGGTTCCCAATATGTGACTTTAGATAAACCGGCAACAGGCGAGCCGCAGGTTTTGGAGTTCTTCTCATTCTATTGCCCACATTGCTATCAGTTTGAAGAGATATATAAAGTGCCTGAAACAGTGAAGAAGTCACTGCCAGAAGGCACTAAAATGACTCGTTATCATGTAGACTTTTTGGGGCCTCTAGGTAAAGAGTTAACTCAGGCATGGGCTGTTGCCTTGGCATTGGGTGTAGAAGATAAAATTACTCCATTGATGTTTGAAGGTGTGCAGAAAACTCAGGTTGTTCAGACTCCATCTGATATTCGTAATGTGTTTATCAAAGCCGGTGTTCCTGCAGAAGAGTATGATAGTGCTATCAATAGCTTCGTCGTTAAATCATTGGTCGCGCAACAACAAAAAGCGGCTGAAGACCTCGGATTACGCGGCGTTCCTGCTATGTTCGTGAATGGTAAATACCAAATCAAAAACGACGGTATTGATACCTCTTCACAAGAAGCCTACGCTAAACAATATTCTGATGTCGTTAACTTTTTGATTAAACAAAAGTAATGATAATTCAGTGATAATAAACCGGCTTCGGTCGGTTTATTACCTTAAAAAAACACTATGATAAACATGGAATAAATTTGTATTATCAATATAAAGTGACAACGTTTAATTAACTAGGCTGGAATAAAATGACGATTTTCCTTCATTGAATATTCAATTGATTCAATTAGTTTAAGAAAATTCCTAAAAACCAATCTATCGATTATAGAAATATCGCTTAAGCATTTTACAGTAAGGTGTTTTAATTTATACCAGCGTCACATCCATAGGGCCTGAAAAGCTATCCACCGTTTTTAAAATTTTGATATCCAATATTCTCCGCCAGGAAAATACACCAATATTAATTCCCTATATAAAAAGTTCAATTAACTAATATCCACAATTACGATAAAAATTTCATGACGATAATTGTGAATGTAGATTATTTTAACTCAATGATTTATATGTATTTTAATAATACTCTCGATGGGTAATGTTATTAAAATAGATCCTCTTTACTCTTTTACTCACAAAGTTATCCACAGAACGGATCGGTTCGATCATGTAGCGATCGCTCACGAAAATCACACAAGAAAGGCCGCTAAGATTCGTCTCTTGCTGTCAGCTATGGCATTCTTAGCACCAGACTCAGCAATTAAAGATGAAGACACCTTATGGCACAAATCGCAGAAAACCCCTTAATCCTGGTTGACGGCTCCTCTTACCTCTATCGCGCCTACCATGCATTTCCTCCACTGACCAACGCCAGCGGGGAACCAACAGGTGCGATGTATGGCGTGCTTAACATGCTGCGCAGCCTGCTGCTACAGTACCATCCAAGCCATGTTGCGGTAGTTTTTGATGCCAAAGGTAAAACCTTCCGTGATGAGCTATTTGCTGAATATAAATCTCACCGCCCGCCGATGCCTGATGATTTGCGCTCGCAGATTGAGCCGTTACACCAAATGGTGAAAGCGATGGGGCTGCCGCTGTTAGCGGTTTCTGGCGTTGAGGCTGATGACGTGATTGGCACTTTGGCGCAGGAAGCCGAGAAAGCCGGCCACTCAGTATTAATCAGCACCGGTGATAAAGATATGGCGCAGTTAGTCACGCAAAATATCACCCTGATCAATACCATGAACAACACCATCCTTGGTCCAGAAGAAGTATGCGAAAAATATGGCATACCTCCAGAACTGATCATCGATTTTCTGGCGCTGATGGGGGACGCGTCGGATAACATTCCTGGCGTGCCGGGCGTGGGAGAAAAGACCGCGCAGGCGTTATTACAAGGCTTAGGTGGGTTGGATACGCTTTATAGCAATCTGGATAAAATCGCGACCCTGACTTTCCGCGGCGCGAAAACCATGGCTGCCAAGCTGGAACAGAACAAAGACGTTGCCTACCTCTCTTATAAACTGGCTACGATTAAAACTGATGTTGAGCTGGATGTGACTTGTAGCGAGTTGACGGTTTCGGCTCCCGATGTCGATCAGCTGCATACATTATTTGGGCGTTATGAATTCAAACGCTGGCTGGTTGATTTAGAAGGCGGAAAGTGGCTGGAGGGCAATAAACCGCGCCCGACGGGGACGGGTAAGAGTGATAGTAAAGCTGCCGCCGCTGTAGATATTGCTGCTCCGATTGCTGAGGTGACGGCACAGCTTTCACAAGAAAACTACCAGACCATTTTGGATGAAGAAACTTTCTTCGATTGGTTTGAGCGGCTGAAAAAGGCTGATGTCTTTGCTTTTGATACAGAAACTGACGGTTTAGACACTTTGACTGCCAATCTCATCGGGCTTTCTTTCGCTATTGCTCCCGGTGAAGCGGCTTATCTGCCCGTAGCTCATGATTATCTGGACGCGCCAGCGCAGCTGGATCGTGATTGGGTATTGGCACACCTTAAACCGCTGCTGGAAGACGCGAAATCGCATAAAGTCGGGCAGAACCTGAAGTTCGATAAAAGCCTGCTGGCTCGTTATGATATCGATCTGCGTGGCATCGAATTTGACACCATGCTGGAATCTTATGTGTTGAATAGCGTTGCTGGCCGCCATGATATGGATAGCCTGTCTGAGCGTTATCTCAATCATAAAACCATTACTTTTGAAGAAATTGCCGGAAAAGGTAAGAACCAGCTGACTTTCAACCAGATTGCACTGGAACAGGCTTCGCCTTATGCGGCAGAAGATGCGGATGTGACTCTACAATTGCATTTAGCCATGTGGCCGAAGCTACAGGAAAGCGAAGGTTTACTGCGTATTTTCCGAGAAATTGAAATGCCGCTGCTGCCGGTTTTGTCGCATATAGAACGCACCGGCGTGTTAATCGACCAATCTATTCTTTCTACGCATTCTCAAGAATTAACCATTCGTTTGGCTGAATTGGAGAAACAGGCGCACGAATTGGCAGGCGAACCTTTTAATCTGGCGTCGCCGAAGCAGCTACAGGCCATTTTGTATGAAAAGCAGAAACTGCCCATTTTGAAAAAAACGCCGGGCGGCGCGCCGTCCACCAATGAGGAAGTGTTGGCAGAACTGGCGCTGGATTACCCGCTGCCGAAGGTTATTCTCGAATATCGTGGCCTGGCCAAGCTGAAAAGTACCTATACCGATAAGTTACCTTTAATGATTAACCCGGTTTCCGGGCGAGTACATACTTCATATCATCAGGCGGTAACGGCTACCGGCCGTTTATCTTCTCGCGATCCTAACCTGCAAAACATTCCTGTAAGAAATGAGGAAGGTCGACGAATTCGTCAGGCATTTATCGCACCAACCGATTACAGCATTCTGGCTGCCGATTATTCTCAAATCGAACTGAGAATTATGGCGCATCTTTCACAGGATAAAGGCCTGCTGGCGGCTTTTGCTGCGGGTAAAGATATTCACCGGGCAACGGCGGCAGAAGTCTTTGGCGTGGCGCTGGAAAATGTAACCTCAGAGCAGCGCCGTAGCGCGAAGGCGATTAACTTTGGTTTGATTTACGGTATGAGCGCCTTTGGTTTGGCGCGTCAGCTGAATATTCCGCGTGGGGAAGCTCAACGTTACATGGATCTGTATTTTGAGCGTTATCCGGGGGTGCTGGAATATATGGAAAGAACGCGTAAACAAGCGGCCGAGCAAGGTTATGTGACCACTCTGGATGGGCGCCGCTTGTACCTGCCCGATATTAACTCCCGTAATGCCACTCGTCGTAAAGCTGCGGAGCGTGAAGCGATTAATGCGCCTATGCAAGGCACCGCTGCCGATATTATTAAGCGAGCAATGATTGCAGTAGATAACTGGTTACAACAGCAGGAAGAGCCTCTAGTTCGTGTGATCATGCAGGTACACGATGAGTTGGTGTTTGAAGTGCATGAAAGCGTGCTGGAAAGTGCCACTCAGAAGATTCGCGATCTGATGGAACAGAGCATGGAATTGGACGTGCCGTTGAAGGTTGATGTCGGCGTGGGTAAGAATTGGGATCAGGCTCACTAAGTGGCGATTATTAAAGCGTTTTATGTAATTAAGCTACATTAGGTGCCGATTATGCTCGGTTCCTCACCGCTGAATCGTGCCAATTTGTGTAACTATACAACAAAAAATTCTTTTGCCCTGCGAAAAAATGATGTAGAGTTACAGATGTAGGGTACAGAGGTAAGATGTTCTATCTTTCAGACCTTTTACTTCACGTAATCGGATTTGGCTGAATATTTTAGCCGCCCCAGTCATTTATTGACTGGGGCGTTTTTTATGGGCGCAATCCGGCCATTGGCCGATTTATTCAGCGTTAGAATGCAATTTGGGGAAGAAACAGGGACGCGGGGTTAAGTCTGGGAAGCAATGCCGGGCAACAACCAGAGGCTGCCGCCCGTAGAGTGGAGGATTAAGAGATAAACCGGTTAATCACAGTGCGGAATCTTGCTTACTCGCCGTCGTCTTCCAGTTCTTCCATCACTTCCGGCGGAATTTCGCTGAACCAGGTGTCCAGTTTTTCCCGCAGTTTATCAACGCCAATTTTTTTCAGTGAAGAGAACGCTTCGACCTGAATATCACCCATGAAAGGAATAATGGCTTCGCGAACCATATTCAACTGGGCTTTACGCGCACCGGAAGCCAATTTATCGGCTTTGGTCAGTAACAGCATCACTGGCGTACCTACAGCAACGGCCCAGGTAATCATTTGCTGATCCAGATCTTTCAATGGATGGCGAATATCCATCAACACAACCAGCCCTTTCAGGCAGTTACGCTTCTGTAAATATTCACCCAGCGCGCGCTGCCATTTGATTTTCATTTCTTCAGGTACTTCTGCGTAACCGTAACCCGGTAAATCCACCAGACGGATACCATCGGTCACTTCAAACAGGTTGATCAACTGAGTACGTCCCGGCGTTTTACTGGTACGTGCCAGACTTTTTTGGTTGGTCAATGTGTTAAGCGCGCTGGACTTACCCGCATTGGAACGGCCCGCAAATGCGACCTCAATGCCTTCGTCGCGCGGAAGATGGCGAATATCCGGAGCACTGATGACGAAATGGGTCATATGATAGTTATAGTTTTTAATGGTCAAAATTTTTCGTCTCCGTAAGAGATAGCTAACATGGGGGGATTATAACTACATCGGCGGGAAAGCGGGGGGTTTATCTCGATTAACTCAGTATGCGAGAAAAATGGCTCTGGAACTTGATGTTTTGTAAGCGATTGCCCATTTTTTGCTGCGGCGATGTCTTATTTTTTAAGTATTGTTAAGAAATCTTGCTTTAAAAACAATCTATTATCAATACGGTGATAATTGAACCAGTCCGCATTGGTGTAAGTGTCTTGAGTAAAAACAACGGGCTAGTAAAGTTATCGCCGGTACTGGGATGTACCAAAAGGAAATTATCAGCGACTCGGGATGGGTTGTTGTCTCAGGGAATCGAAAGGAATCAGCAGAGATTAAGGACGATGACCCACGGATGAGTCAGGATGGTGACTTTCAAGTCGGCAAGGAAGAACGAGTAAATGCCAGGATCGGGCGGAGCAAAGGAAGGCTGCAAGGAGCGGTAAATTTTACGGACAGACCGACATGGAGTGTCGTGTAGTCAAGGGATAAACAGGGAAGTTGGATAAGCGCACGGATTGCGCTGTAAGGATATCCTTCCGCAGAAGGTGCGAAAAAAGGCGACAGGGCAACCTGCCGCCTTTTTTCTTTGTCTGCTTTCTGCTAGATTCCGCCGCAATCCTATACTAAATCCAATCCTATATTTATTTACCTAATTTAAGAGCACAGGTTATGAACCAGCCAACGAAAGCACCGCGCGGCAAAACCGCAACACCAAAGCGTAATAAAAAGACACGCGTAGAGCTTGATCTTGAAGCTCGCGAACGTAAACGTCAGAAAAGACACAGCGGTAATCGCTCAGGTGCGAGAACCAACGTAGAGGCCAACAACAAGAAAGGCCAGACTCAGGTTCAGGAAAAAGATCCGCGTATCGGCAGTAAAGTGCCTGTACCGCTGGTGGTTGAAGGCAAAGTTAAAGCTAAGCCTGCTGCGCCTAAGCCTGTAGCCAAACCACGTCTGACACCGGAAGAAGAGCTGGCTAAGCTGGAAAATGACGAACGCCTGGATGCATTACTGGATCGTCTGGATAATGACGAAGTATTGAGCAAAGAAGATCAGGCTTATGTCGATCTGACGTTGGATCGCATCGACGCATTGATGGAACAGCTGGGTATTGAACTTGGTGATGACGAAGATGATGAAAAGCCTGAAGAGAAGCAGGAAGATATCTTACAGTTACTGAAACGCGGTAATAAAGACGCATTCTAAGCTATGAATTGGGTGATCCCGACGATAACCCTACTACTTACATGTTATCTAGTGTGGTTATTGGGTAAACTATGGCGGCTGTCGCAGCGGAAATCCCGCCTGCGCAGCGCTTCCGCGGCCAGACAACGTAAACAATCGCCTTTTAACCGGCCCGGTAGAAAAAAATATCGGAAGGAATGAACAATGTCTGAGAACGCTGTTGTTTGGGATCTGGCCCTAATTCAAAAATATAACTATTCAGGTCCACGTTATACCTCATATCCCACCGCCCTTGAGTTTAGCGAATCTTATGATGATGCGGCTTATGAACGGGCGGTTGGCCGTTACCCTGAGCGACCGCTTTCGCTGTATGTCCACATCCCGTTTTGTCATAAGCTTTGCTACTTTTGCGGCTGTAATAAGCTGGTTACTCGCCAGCAGCATAAGGCTGATGAATATCTGGCGGTACTGGAAAAAGAAATTCGTCAGCGCGCAAGCTTATTCAAAGGGCGTCAGGTCAGTCAGATGCACTGGGGCGGCGGGACGCCAACCTATCTGAATAACACACAAATCACGCAGTTAATGAATTTGCTACGGGATAATTTTGATTTTTTACCCGAAGCGGAACAATCCATTGAAGTCGACCCGCGTGAAATTGAGCTAGACGTTATCGATCACCTGCGTGCCGAAGGCTTTAACCGCCTGAGCATGGGGGTGCAGGATTTCAATAAAGAAGTTCAGCGATTGGTCAACCGTGAACAGGACGAAGACTTTATCTTTGCGCTGATTGCTCGCGCTAAAGCGGTGGGATTCAAATCGACCAATATTGATTTGATCTATGGTTTACCGAAGCAGACGCCAGAAAGTTTTGCTTTCACGCTAAAACGGGTAGCAGAGCTTGGCCCAGATCGCTTGAGCGTGTTCAATTACGCTCATTTGCCTTCATTGTTCGCGGCTCAGCGAAAAATCAAAGATGAAGATTTGCCTAGCCCGGAACAGCGTCTGGACATTTTGCAGCACACGATCAGTTTCCTGACAGATTCAGGATATCAATTTATTGGTATGGATCACTTTGCTCGTCCGGATGATGAACTGGCGGTGGCGCAGCGGGAAGGGACATTACATCGAAATTTCCAGGGTTATACCACGCAAGGTGAAAGTGATCTGCTGGGGCTGGGCGTTTCGGCGATTAGCATGTTGGGCGATAGCTACGCGCAAAATGAAAAAGATCTGAAAACCTATTACGCAAAGGTTGAGGAACGAGGAAATGCGTTGTGGCGCGGGCTGGCGATGACCGAGGATGACTGCATTCGTCGTGACGTGATTAAAACGCTAATTTGTCATTTCCAGCTGAATTACGCACCGATTGAGCAACAGTATGGTATTCGTTTTGCTGATTACTTTGCCGAAGATTTGGCTTTGCTGGCGCAGTTTGAAGACGATGGGCTGGTGGAGCGAGACGAAACGGGCATTCGGGTGACATCTCGAGGTCGTTTACTGATTCGCAATATCTGTATGTGTTTTGATATTTATTTGCGAAAACAGGCACGTAAACAGCAATTCTCCCGCGTTATCTGATGATTAATCGCCCTCAGAGCTATGGCTGCGACTGAGGGCGTTATTTCTCGACTATTCCATTCCCAATTCTTTTAGCTTTCTGGTTAGAGTGTTACGTCCCCAGCCCAATAACCGTGCGGCTTCTTGCTTATGTCCTTGAGTATGGCGCAAAGCGGTGGTGAGCAAAGTGCGCTCCATTTCTGGCTGTGCTTCCGATAACAAATCTTGATGACCAGAACGCAAAGCTCTGTCTGCCCATTGAGCCAGTAGTGTGGCCCAGCTATCCTGCTGTTTCTGGTCTTCGGCATTTGGCGAGACGGTTTCAAACAGCTCTCCCGGCAAATCCTGAATCAGTACTTCCTGTCCAGCTGCCATCACCGTTAGCCAACGACAGGTATTTTCCAACTGACGGACGTTACCCGGCCAGGGTAAACGAGTCAGGGCCGTTTCTGTATCCGGATGAAGATTTTTGGCTTCCACGCCCAATTCTTTGGCTGCAACTTGTAAGAAATAGCGCGCCAGACGAGGAATATCCTCCCGACGTTCTCGCAGCGGCGGTAAATGAACCCGAATCACGTTTAAGCGATGGAATAAATCATCGCGGAATTTCCCTTCCTGAACCCGCAACTCCAGATTTTGGTGAGTAGCTGCAATAATACGCACATCTACTTTCACTGGCGCATATCCGCCAACCCGATAGAACTGGCCGTCAGCTAGCACTCGCAGTAGGCGAGTTTGTACGTCCATCGGCATATCGCCGATTTCATCCAGAAATAAGGTGCCGCCGTCGGCCTGTTCAAATCGTCCCTGACGCACCTGATTTGCGCCGGTAAAAGCGCCTTTTTCGTGACCAAATAGCTCGGATTCAATCAAATCCTTCGGAATTGCCGCCATATTTAAGGCGATAAACGGCGCTTTTGCCCGTGGGCTATGGCGATGGAGAGCATGAGCGACTAATTCCTTGCCGGTTCCAGACTCACCATTAATCAAAACGCTAATGGATGAGCGGGAAAGGCGGCCAATAATGCGGAATACGTCCTGCATTGCCGGTGCCTCACCGATAATATCAGTCGTCGGCCCACTGGCAGGTTGGCTGCGCGGCGGTTGTTGCTGCTCCTGATAATGGCTGATAGCGCGTTCAACCAGCGCGACAGCCTCATCAATATCGAAAGGTTTTGGCAGATAATCGAAAGCACCTTGTTGATAGGCGCTGACCGCCGCATCCAAATCGGAATGCGCTGTCATTATGATGACCGGGAGCATCGGGTGGCGCTGTTTAATCTGCTTGAGCAGCGCTAAACCGTCCATTCCTGGCATACGAATATCTGATAACAACACATCCGGAGTTTGTGTGGCCAATGCATCCAACACGGCATGGCCGTTGTCGAAACTGACACAGTTTAAACCTGCTCCAGTCAGTGCGCGTTCAAGCACCCAGCGGATGGAGCTATCGTCATCGACGATCCAGACTATCCCTCGTTGCATGGAAACCTCACTGGCGAATAGGCAGGTAAACCGAAAATTCGGTGTGTCCCGGCCAACTGTTAAATTCAATCTTACCCGAATGCTGATCGATAAGGCTGCGTGCTATGGACAGGCCGAGGCCAGTTCCTCCCTCGCGGCCGCTGACCATAGGATAGAACAGAGTATCCTGAAGCTGCGCGGGTACACCGGGGCCGTTATCTTCTATATCAATTCGAGCGGCCAGACGGTAGCGAACGCCGTGAAGCGTTATCTGAAACGCCGTGCGGGTACGCAGAGTGATATTGCCGCCTTTTTCACCCAAGGCCTGTAAGGCGTTGCGGGTGATATTCAGTAATACCTGTTCAATTTGATCCGGATCGTGAGCCAATTCCGGCAGGCTGGGATCGTAATCACGAATCAGGGTGACATTATTCGGTTTTTCCAGTGATACCAACTGGCAAACCCGTTCAGCAACCTGATGAATACTTTGGTTGATATGCTGACCGGGACGTTGAGGGCCAAGCAGGCGATCCACCAGATTACGCAGACGATCGGCTTGTTCGATAATCACTTTGGTGTATTCCAGTAGCGATGGGTCAGGTAGAGCCTTCGCCAATAGCTGTGCTGCGCCGCGTAAGCCACCGAGCGGGTTTTTAATCTCGTGGGCTAATCCTCGTACCAGATCTCGCGCTGCCACCTGCTGAGCGTGCTGGAGTTGCTCCTGACTGAGGCGGCGCTGATTATCCATCGGCGCCATTTCCAGCAGAATAAAACCTTCGGGTAGCGATTGTGCCGTCAGCGATAAAATATGTGCTCGCCCATCGACTACCAGCGTCACTTCATTATCGGTAAAACCTTGCCCTGAGATCAGACTTTCCCGCATTAGCGGAATGTTGAGCGAAAAATAGCCTAATAAATCTGGCAGAGGTGTACCAAAAAGTTTACGGGAGCTTTGCGCCAGCAGTTGTTGAGCTGCGGGATTGGCGTAGTGAATAGCCAGGTCATCATCTAACAGCAGAATGCTGTTAATGAGAGAATTGAGTATCTGCCCAGCATCGGGCAGCGTGCCTGTTGCCATATAGCAGACTCCAACACCGGTTCAGTGCATTTATCCTGAAAAATCAGCGTAATTGCCGAGTCAGGTTATTATTAAAGAAAGATAAAGTGGAGAAAAAAGCCCATCCGAAGATGGGCTAAAAGTTTCCACGGCAACAAAAAACGGCTACTTAAAATTAGACGCTGTAATACAGTTCGAACTCAACTGGGTGTGGAGTCATGCGCACACGATCCATTTCTTCCTGTTTCAATGCAATATAAGCATCGATGGAATCATCAGTGAATACACCACCACGGGTCAGGAACTCGCGGTCTGCATCCAGTGCAGCCAGTGCTTCGTCCAGAGAACCGGCAACGGTTGGGATCTCTTTCGCTTCTTCTGGCGGCAGGTCGTAAAGATTTTTATCCATAGCATCGCCAGGATGAATTTTGTTGATAATGCCGTCCAAACCAGCCATCAACTGGGCAGCAAACGCCAGATACGGGTTAGCCGCAGGATCTGGGAAGCGAACTTCAATACGACGACCTTTCGGGCTGGCAATCACTGGAATACGGATTGACGCAGAACGGTTACGGGCAGAGTAGGCCAGCATAACCGGAGCTTCATAGCCCGGAACCAAACGCTTGTAAGAGTTGGTGGTTGGGTTAGCGAAGGCGTTGATTGCTTTAGCGTGTTTGATGATACCGCCGATGTAGAACAGCGCCATTTCAGACAGGCCGCCGTATTTGTCGCCAGCAAACAGGTTAGTCCCGTTTTTCGCCAGTGACATATGGCAGTGCATACCAGAACCGTTATCGCCAACCAGTGGTTTAGGCATAAAGGTCGCGGTTTTGCCAAATGCGTGAGCCACGTTGTGCACCACGTATTTGTAAATCTGGATTTCGTCAGCTTTCTTGGTCATGGTATTGAAGCGGGTTGCCACTTCGTTCTGACCAGCGGTTGCCACTTCGTGGTGATGAGCTTCAACCACCAGACCCATTTCCTCCATGGTCAGGCACATGGTAGAACGCAGATCCTGAGCGGAATCGACCGGTGGCACCGGGAAGTAGCCGCCTTTCACGCCGGGACGGTGAGCTTTGTTACCGCCTTCGTATTTGGTACCGGAGTTCCACGCCGCTTCGATATCATCGATATGATAGTAAGCGCCAGAGATGTCGTTGCCAAAACGCACGTCATCAAACAGGAAGAACTCTGGCTCTGGCCCGAACAGTACGGTGTCAGCCAGACCGGAAGATTTTAGGAAGTCTTCAGCACGTTTAGAGATAGAGCGCGGATCGCGGTCATAACCCTGCATGGTACCTGGTTCCAGAATGTCACAACGGATAATCAGGGTAGAATCAGCGAAGAACGGGTCCATTACTGCGGTGCTGGCATCCGGCATCAATACCATGTCGGATTCGTTAATGCCTTTCCAGCCGCCAATCGAGGAGCCATCAAACATTTTGCCTTCTTCAAAGAAGTCAGCGTTGACTTGATGAGCCGGGATGGTGACATGCTGCTCTTTCCCTTTGGTATCGGTGAAACGTAAATCAATAAATTTCACTTGGTGCTCATGGATCATCGTCAAAACATGTTCAGCGGACATACTTATATCTCCCGGATTTGTCATAGTCGTCGTCGTGGAACGATTACCGTTATGTACTGAGGTTGTGGCTAGCTGCCATTTTTGTCTGGAAAAAGACTTTTTTAGCTTAAAAAGAGTATTGCGAAAACTGTGCCAACTTTTCAAACCACCCATTTATGCCATATCATGGGGGTCTGCTGATATTCAGTATGCACCAGGATAGTTATATTGCACTATTTTGGTGCTTCCTATGCGCCATTGGGCACCATATTGGTGCAAGAGTGCGCCGAAAGGCGATTTTTGCACCGTGAATAGGATCACAATCTAACCGATGTCAGGTTGTTTATAAGAGATGGTTGTGATCTTGTTTAGTCCCTCGCTTATTACGTGTACAATAGCGCGCTATTTCTAAATGCCTGAGGCAAAAAAGCTGTGATCGAGAATCTGCGTAACATCGCCATTATTGCGCACGTTGACCATGGGAAAACTACCCTGGTCGATAAGTTGCTGCAACAATCCGGTACTTTCGGCGAACGTACTGAAGCAACCGAACGTGTAATGGACTCCAATGACTTGGAGAAAGAGCGTGGTATAACCATCCTCGCAAAAAATACTGCCATTAATTGGAAAGACTACCGCATCAACATCGTGGATACCCCAGGACACGCCGATTTCGGTGGTGAGGTTGAGCGTGTGATGTCAATGGTTGACTCCGTGCTGCTGGTCGTCGACGCAATGGATGGCCCGATGCCGCAGACCCGTTTCGTGACCAAGAAAGCCTTTGCTCATGGTCTGAAACCAATCGTGGTTATCAACAAAGTTGACCGTCCGGGCGCGCGTCCTGACTGGGTTGTGGATCAGGTATTCGACCTGTTCGTAAACCTGGATGCGACTGACGAGCAGCTGGACTTCCCTATCATCTATGCATCTGCATTGATGGGTATTGCTGGTGAAGACCACAACGATATGGCGGAAGACATGACCCCGCTGTACCAAGCTATCGTTGATCATGTACCTGCGCCAAAAGTTGACCGTGACGGTCCACTGCAGATGCAAATCTCCCAGCTGGACTACAACAACTACGTTGGTGTTATCGGTATCGGCCGTATCAAACGTGGCGTTGTTAAGCCTAACCAGCAAGTGACCATTATCGATAGCGAAGGTAAAACTCGCAACGGTAAAGTCGGTAAAGTATTGGGCCACATGGGCCTGGAGCGTATCGAGACCAATCTGGCAGAAGCCGGTGACATCATCGCGATTACCGGCCTGGGCGAGTTGAACATCTCTGACACTATTTGTGATGTGAATGCTGTTGAAGCATTGCCAGCACTGTCTGTTGATGAACCAACCGTAACCATGTACTTCTGCGTTAACACCTCTCCATTCTGTGGTAAAGAAGGTAAGTATGTGACATCACGTCAGATTCTTGACCGTCTGAACAAAGAATTGATCCACAACGTGGCGCTGCGTGTTGAAGAAACTGAAGATGCTGATGCATTCCGCGTTTCAGGCCGTGGTGAACTTCACCTGTCGGTTCTGATCGAGAACATGCGTCGTGAAGGTTTCGAGCTGGCTGTATCTCGTCCTAAAGTTATCAACCGTATGATTGACGGTCGTAACCAAGAACCATTCGAAAACGTAACGCTGGATATCGAAGAGCAACACCAGGGCGCAGTAATGCAAGCCATGGGTGAGCGTAAAGGCGACGTGAAAGACATGGTTCCAGATGGCAAGGGGCGTATCCGTTTGGATTACTCCATCCCTAGCCGCGGCCTGATCGGTTTCCGTACTGAATTCATGACCATGACTTCTGGTACTGGTCTGCTGTACTCCACATTCAGTCACTACGATGATGTGCGTCCAGGCGAAATCGGTCAACGTCAGAACGGCGTACTGATCTCTAACGGTCAGGGTAAAGCTGTTGCGTTCGCACTGTACAAATTGCAGGATCGCGGCAAGCTGTTCATCGGTCACGGCACCGAAGTGTATGAAGGCCAGATCATCGGTATTCACTCACGCTCTAACGACCTGACTGTAAACTGCCTGACTGGTAAGCAATTGACCAACATGCGTGCCTCCGGTACTGATGAAGCAACCACTCTGGTTCCTTTCCTCAAGAAAACCCTGGAGCAAGCGCTGGAGTTCATCGATGACGACGAACTGGTTGAAGTAACCCCGCAATCTATCCGTATCCGTAAGCGTCATCTGACGGAAAACGATCGTAAGCGTGCTGGCCGTGGTAGCAAAGAAGGTTAATCCTTTTTAAGCTATAACAGACACTTAGGGCGCAATTGGCGCCCTGAGTTCTTTTTATACCCCACCGTATATTCAATTCTATCCTTTCCTTTTTCTTCCTCCGTCTGTTCAGCCTTCTTTTTTACCGTTACAGTGAACTCACCTTCAAATTTGGGAGAGCGCTATGCTGTATATCTTTGATCTGGGGAATGTGATTGTTGATATCGACTTCAAACGCGTTTTGGGTGTCTGGAGCAAACTGAGCAGTGTGCCCCTGGCA
Source organism: Yersinia sp. J1 (assembly GCF_050586585.1). Lineage (NCBI taxonomy): Bacteria > Pseudomonadati > Pseudomonadota > Gammaproteobacteria > Enterobacterales > Yersiniaceae > Yersinia > Yersinia sp. J1. The sequence goes on along the minus strand of NZ_JBOBDP010000007.1, from coordinate 138,920 downwards.
ACTTTGACCGAACGTTTCACCATGGGTGATATTTTTCAGCAGCATGAGCGAGGTGAAATCAGCGACGAAGATTTTGCGCGCCGCTTTAGTGACGAAATGGGGCTTTCCCTGAGTTTTGAACAGTTTGCCACCGGTTGGCAGGCGATTTTTGTTGGTTTGCGCCCTGAAGTTATTGAGATAATGAAAAAGCTGCGCGAGCAAGGTCACAGAGTTGTGGTGCTCTCTAATACCAACCGTTTGCATTGCAATTATTGGCCGCAACATTATCCTGAGGTCGCTGCAGCGGCAGACTATATGTATTTGTCGCAGGATTTAGGGATGCGTAAACCGGATGCCGATATTTATCACCATGTTTTAAATAATGAAAACTACCCTCCGGAGCAGGCGGTGTTCTTTGACGATGTGGCTGCAAATATCGAAGCGGCGGAGGCCTTGGGTATTAATGCGGTTCATGTAACTGACAAAACCGTTATTCCAGCCTATTTTTCCTAATGAGATCACGGGTTAACGCATTAGGGTTAACCCTTTTCTGACTCACTCTTCGCTCTCAATCCCATTTTTGACCTCGAGGTGAATATGGCAGGATTTCCGCGCTTTCGTTTACCGTCGCCGTTAAAACCCAGCGCCAGCTTTGGGCGAATGCTCTTCAGACGCATAGATCACGATGGCTTAACTATGCTGGCTGGACATCTAGCCTATGTCTCATTACTGTCTTTAGTCCCGTTGATTACGGTGATTTTTGCGCTGTTTGCCGCATTTCCGATGTTTTCGGATATAAGTATTCAACTGAAGAATTTCGTTTTTGCTAACTTTATGCCATCTGCTGGCAATGTTATCCAAAACTATATTGAGCGGTTTGTCGCCAACTCTAACCGCATGACGGCCGTGGGTACCTGTGGCCTGATTGTCACCGCGCTGTTGCTGATTTACTCGGTGGATAGCGTGCTGAATACCATTTGGCGCAGCAAGAATAAGCGTTCTATCGTCTTTTCCTTCGCAGTGTATTGGATGGTGTTGACGCTGGGGCCGATTTTGGTCGGTGCCAGTATGGCGATCAGTTCGTATTTACTTTCATTGAACTGGCTGGCAACCACCGGAGTGAATAGTTTTATCGATCAGGTATTACGAATCTTTCCGTTAATACTGTCCTGGATTTCATTCTGGTTACTGTACAGCGTGGTGCCAACGGTACCGGTGCCGGTCAAAGATGCGCTGGTTGGCGCGCTGGTGGCGGCAGTTTTGTTCGAATTAGGAAAGAAGGGATTTACGCTGTATATCACGCTATTTCCTTCCTATCAGTTAATTTATGGTGTCTTGGCGGTCATACCCATTTTATTTTTATGGGTTTACTGGAGCTGGTGCATCGTATTGTTGGGAGCAGAAATCACCGTAACATTAGGTGAGCATCGATCATTACGAAAGCAGGAACCGGGTGACGAAACGCAAAATCAGGAGATGTAGGTTGTTATGATTGCTTTGATTCAACGAGCGCAAAGCGCCAGCGTGGATGTGGATGGCGTTACCGTTGGCACGATTGGCTCGGGATTATTGGTGTTACTGGGCGTTGAGCAAGGAGATACCGAACAAAAAGCGCAGCGTTTGTGTGAACGAGTGTTGGGCTACCGTATCTTTAGTGACGAAAACGACAAGATGAATCTCAACGTTCAGCAAGCTGGCGGTAGCCTGCTGGTGGTTTCCCAATTCACGCTGGTGGCGGATACCCAAAAAGGCATGAGGCCGAGTTTTTCGCGCGGTGCGGTTCCAGAAGAAGCCGACAGGCTTTATCAGTATTTTGTTGCTCAGTGTCGCGAGCGTGGTGTAAAAACTGAAACAGGACAATTTGCTGCGGACATGAAAGTCAGTCTGGTCAATGACGGCCCGGTGACTTTCTGGCTACAGGTTTAGGGTGGGGATATTCTGGCTCTGTTATTACTGAGGGTAGCGGAATACATTTTGTTGATGGATTTCTAAGAGAGATAGCTTCTATGTATCACCTACGCGTACCCATAACAGAACAAGAACTTAAAGATTATTATCAATTCCGTTGGGAAATGTTACGCAAACCACTGCATCAACCTGTTGGCTCCGAAAAGGATGCCTATGATGCAATGGCGCATCACCAAATGGTGGTGGACGAGCAGGGGAAACCCGTTGCCGTTGGTCGTTTATATATCAATGCTGATAATGAGGCTGCTATTCGGTTTTTAGCAGTGGATCCGGCTGTACAGGGCAAAGGATTAGGCACGCTGGTGGCGATGACGCTGGAATCCGTAGCGCGTCAGGAAGGGGTTAAGCGGGTAGTGTGTAGCGCCCGTGAAGATGCGGTGGAGTTCTTCGGCAAGCTGGGGTTTGTCAGTCAGGGAGAAATTACCGCGCCGCAAACCACGCCGGTACGTCACTTTTTGATGATTAAGCCGGTGGCGACCATGGATGATATCCTGCATCGCCCAGACTGGTGTGGTCAGCTACAGCAGGCTTGGTACGACCATATTCCGCTCAGTGAGAAAATGGGCGTGCGTATCAGCCAATACACCGGGCAGCGTTTTGTGACGACCATGCCCGAGGCTGGCAATCAAAATCCCCACCATACGCTGTTCGCCGGTAGTTTATTTTCACTGGCAACGCTGACTGGATGGGGTTTGATCTGGCTGTTACTGCGTGAACGCCAGCTCGGCGGTACCATTATTCTGGCCGATGCCCATATTCGCTACAGCGCGCCAGTGACCGGACGGCCAAGAGCCATTGCCGATTTAGGCTCGATCAGTGGCGATCTGGATCGTTTGGCGCGTGGACGTAGGGCGCGGGTGCAATTGGAAGTGAATTTATTTGGTGATGAAAATGCTGGAGCCGTATTTTCAGGCACTTATATGGTGTTGCCGGTAACGCCAGGGGACGCCGAAGCAGGTTAACCGCCGCTTATCCCCTCTTGCGCGAGGTTGCAGCAGATCACGGCTACAACCTCGTGCGACGTCGGTTAGTTGTTAGAATAGCAGTTAGAACCCGAATTATATTGCCTCAGGGCGTTGTCACGCCGTTCACTTCGCCAGCCTGCATCAGTTGGTCAACTTGTTGCCCGCCGTTCTCTATCGCCTTTAAAGAGCCGTTCAGCGAGCTTTTAAAGGGAATGCTCTGAGCCAGACTGCCTTTTAGCTGCACATTCAGATTTCCTTTGCCTTCGAACGGCAGTTTTGGCCACCCCCAATTGTGCAAGAAATTTACATCCACCGAACGCCCCGTCAGCGTTAGAGAGAATGGGCGCTCTGCGGATTGCCCGATTTCAGCTTGGGCTTCCAGTAAGCCTTCCGGTGTGAATGCGCTGAGATCGCTGAAGGTTATTCGCTGATCATTAGCGGTGAGAGCCAATGATGGGCGGCGCAAATCATTGCGGTTGAAGGTAGCATTACCTGCATTAAGCGTTAGTGAACCAGACCAAACTCCCCACTGGCTATTTTTTGCCAGTACCAGATCGCTGCCAAAACCGTCCAGCGCGGTGAGCTGGAATGGGAAATCAGGATTGATATCAATCAGCAGGTTACGGCTGGCGGATAGCTTATTGATCTGTACTGCTGCTAGCCAGCTCGGTAGTGGCTTTTGCCAGAGCTGCCGCCAGTTTTCCGGCAACGTATATTCTAGAGAAACAATCGCCAGCTCATTAAGCTGTAACTGATGATTGGCTCGGTTCCAGTTACCGGTAGCTCGGATCAGCCCGTTTTGCCAGCGGGTAGAAAATTGTTTAATCGCCGCACCGTTATCGGAAAGTTCCAGCGTCAGCATAGGGTCGATCAGATGGATATCACCCTTGATAATATCCCCCGCATTAAGCGCTAGCTCGCCGTCGGCGCTACGCCAATCACCTTTTTCAAACGCCACATTCTTTAGCGTGAGATCCAAATCGTTAAACGCCCAGTTATTGCCTTCGACTCGCGCATCGATCAAATCGAAACGTTTAACCGTGACCGGCGGCAGTTGCGTATAGCTATGCCACAGATCGTCCAGCGTCTTCGCGGTTTGCAGGCGCACATTACTGAGACGCAAATGCTCTACCTGCCAGCGGCCATCCTGCTCGCGACTCGCTTCACCGGTCAGTTCCCCTTGGGCGATATTGGCACCGAAGTTAGTGAGTTTAAGCGCCTGTTTGTTTTTTGTACCTTGTACAAAGACATTTTCGAAAGCATTCCCACCGATGGTTAGCTCATCGGCGCTAAGCTGAAATTGGTTGTTCTCACCCAAGCGATCGCCAGCTTTGGGTTGCCACGGAATAATACCGCCAGTGATATTCTTACCTTGAATGCTTGAACCGGGCGAAGCGGTATTTAGCGCCATATTTGCCAGCCGTAGCGTATCGGCCTGAATATTTAACGCTGGGGAAGGCGCGTCCAGATTTAGGCTGCCCTGTTGTAACAGTAGGCTGCGGAAGTGTCGTGGCTCGGTAATTTGACGCCAGCTGAGCCCAAAAACAACCTGCCCAGCGTTAAGAAAGACGGGCTTGTTGGTTTGCGAAATCATGACATCGCTGAAGGTAATCTGCCCCGGCTGAGACCAATCGTGATCGATTTTACCCAGAGATAGCTGATATTGGCTGCTATCGCTCACCCAGCGGCTGAGGTTTTTAGCTCCCCAACTGGTTTGCAACAGTAAATAAGCGATGGCTACCAGCAACATCAGGAGCAGTAACAGCGTCAGGAGTACTTTTCCGATAGTTTTCATCTGGTAAATCTCAGTCTGTTGGCGTGAAGTTATCTCCGTTTATGCCGCAATTCGACCCTGACCTCAATAGACAATCCTTTAATCAGGAATAAAAAATGGTCAATGCTGCAATAGCATCGACCATTTGGATTTATTTATGGGGGTCACTTCCAGGGAAGCTACTTTTCCTGCGGGAAGATCAGATTCAGCACGATAGCGGTGATGCCACCGGCGGCAATGCCCGAAGACAGCAAGGTTTTAATCCAATCAGGAGCAAACTGTAGAATCAGCGGTTGCTGAGCCACGCCCATACCTACCGCCAATGAAAGAGCCATAATCATAATCGCCCGACGATTTAGGGTTTCGCGAGAGACAATGCGTACGCCGGATGCGGCAATAGTGCCGAACATGACGATGGTCGCGCCGCCTAATACTGGCTCAGGGATATGCTGTACAAAACCGGCTACCGCAGGGAACAGGCCCAACAGAATCAGCATCAGAGCAACGACAAACCCCACGTAACGGCTGGCTACGCCGGTGAGCTGAATAACGCCGTTATTCTGACCGAAGCATGAATTTGGGAAGGTATTGAAGATGGCTGAAACCATTGAATTCAAACCGTTCGCCAATACGCCGCCTTTCAAACGCTTCATATATAGCGGGCCGCTGACCGGTTGTTCGGAAACGTCAGAAGTGGCAGTGATATCACCGATTGTTTCCAGTGAAGTCACCATAAAGATCAGCATCAGCGGAATCAATAGGTTCCAGTCAAAGGATAAACCGTAATAAAACGGCGTTGGAATGGTTATTAGAGCCGTTTCGGCAGCAGGTTGGCTGGCTGGCAGCATATCCATAGCCCAAGCCAACAGATAGCCAACGGCCATTGCTATGACTAATGAAGCAACGCGCAGGTACGGATTGCGCTGACGGTTTAGCAGGATAATAACGACCAACACCGCGCCGGCGAGTAATAAGTTTTTCGGTGAGCCAAAGGTATGATCGCTCATCGCGCCATATCCGCCACCAATGGATGTCAGGCCAACCTGAATCAGCGATAGGCCGATAATCATCACGACAATGCCGGAAACCAACGGCGTAATAATGCGACGAGCCAAATGCAAAACGCGAGATAGCAGGATCTCGGTGCAAGACGCGACCATTAGCGTACCAAACAGCGCGGCCATCATGGTCGGGATATCGGCACCGCCATTTTTCAACGCCAGCCCGCCCATAATCAGCGGAGAAACAAAGTTGAAACTGGTGCCCTGAATCGATAACAGACCAGAACCCACGGGTCCCCAGGTTTTTATTTGTAAAATAGAGGCGAGTCCTGACGCAAATAGGGACATACTAATAATTCGCTGGGTATCCTGCGCCGGTAAACCTAAAGCCTGGCAGATAAGCAGCGCGGGAGTGATCACCGCCACAAACATGGCTAATAAATGCTGACAAGCGGCAAATAGGGTTTGTGGCAACGGTGGACGATCTTCCAATCGGTAAATCAGTTCGCTGGGTGCATTAGTATGAGAGGCCGGCCGTGAGGTCTTTAGCTCGGCGGATTGCGTGGTCATGGGTTGGCATTCCAGAATCGGCAAAGGGGGCATTTTAATGATCCGCTTCACAAAAGCAATCGGTTGCGCTTCGATTTTTTCAAAATACGCATTTGTTGCCTGCTCGCATTTTTATCTCACCAAACTTGTAATTCTCAGCGTTTTTTTTTCTAATCCACCCTAACCTGCTTTGGCGTTTTTTAAGGATTCGGCTAACGTCATATTTTTATTAGATATTTTAATTACATGGAGTACCAGGATGTTTCATCTCGATACCTATGGCACGCTCGTAGCGGCCACACTGGTTCTGTTACTAGGGCGTAAACTCGTACAATCGGTTCCCTTCCTAACTAAATATACAATTCCCGAACCTGTTGCCGGTGGTTTGCTGGTAGCTCTGCTGTTATTGCTAGTGCAAAAAACTCTTGGCTGGGAAATCAGCTTTGATATGTCCCTCAAAGATCCGCTAATGCTGACTTTCTTTGCCACCATAGGCTTGAACGCGAATCTGGCCAGCCTGCGTGCCGGCGGGAAAGCGTTAAGCGTATTCGTTTTTGTGGTAGTCGGCCTGCTATTAATGCAGAACGCCATCGGTATCGCGTTAGCGAAGCTGATGGGGCTAGATCCTTTGATGGGCCTATTGGCGGGTTCTATCACGCTTTCCGGTGGTCACGGAACCGGTGCGGCGTGGAGTAAACTGTTCGTCGAGCGTTATGGTTTTGAAAATGCTACCGAAGTAGCAATGGCTTGTGCCACATTCGGCCTGGTTTTAGGTGGATTGATCGGCGGCCCTGTGGCCCGTTATCTGGTGAAGCATTCTTCTACGCCGGATGGAAAACCGGAAGATAGCGAGCTGCCATCTGCATTTGAAAAACCATCTACTGGCCGTCTGATTACGCCGTTGGTGATGGTCGAAACCATTGCGATGATTGCCATTTGTTTGATGGCAGGGCATCACATTGCAGCCTTGCTACAGGGCACAATGTTTGAATTACCGACCTTTGTTTGCGTGCTGTTTGTTGGCGTGATCCTTAGCAACGGTCTGGCTATGGTTGGCTTTTACAAGGTGTTTGACCGTGCGGTTTCCGTGCTGGGTAACGTCAGTTTGTCGCTGTTTTTGGCAATGGCGCTGATGAGCCTCAAACTTTGGGAGCTGGCTTCCCTGGCTTTACCAATGCTGGTTATTCTGGTGGTTCAGGCGTTGGCGATGGCGCTATACGCAATCTTTGTGACTTACCGAGTGATGGGTAAAAACTATGATGCGGCTGTGTTGGCTGCGGGTCACTGTGGTTTCGGCTTAGGCGCGACGCCGACGGCAATCGCTAATATGCAGGCGATTACCGATCGTTTCGGCCCTTCTCATTTGGCATTCCTGGTTGTGCCAATGGTTGGTGCTTTCTTCATCGATATCGTCAATGCGATTGTGATAAAACTTTATCTGTTGCTGCCAATATTCCCAGCAGTTGCGGGCTAAAGTCGGTGTTTAAAGGGAAAGCCGCAATGGCTTTCCCTTATAATATTTAAGCGTTGGTGTAGCGAGATCGCTTTGGCAGCCAACGTTCAATCAGCGCTTTTGCACTTTCAGGATATTGCTGTTGAAGGTGACGGGCAATGCGCTGAACCTCAGGCAACATAGCCTGATCTCTCATTAAATCAGCAACTTTGAACTCTGCACTACCGGTTTGCCGCGTACCTAATAATTCGCCGGGGCCGCGTATTTCCAAGTCTTTCTGCGCAATAACAAACCCATCGTTACTGTCTCGTAAAACCTGCAAGCGCATTTGAGCCGTTTTACTGAGCGGAGTTTTATACAGCAGCACACAGTGAGAGGCCACTGCACCGCGCCCGACCCGACCACGCAGCTGGTGCAACTGAGCTAAACCGAGGCGCTCCGGGTTATCAATAATCATCAGGCTGGCGTTAGGGACATCGACACCCACTTCAATCACCGTGGTTGCAACCAGCAGCTGCAATTCCCCTTGTTTGAATGATTGCATAACCGATTGTTTTTCCGCGGCTTTCATTCGGCCATGTACTAAACCGACTTTTATCTCCGGCAGGGCTGCTTTCAACTCCTCGCAGGTCACTTCCGCTGCTTGCGCTTCCAGTAATTCTGATTCTTCAATCAACGTGCAGACCCAATAAGCCTGACGGCCTTCTTCCAGACAGGCGTTTTTCACCCTGGCAATAATATCGCTGCGCCGGGTATCCGGAATGGCAACGGTAGTGACCGGCGTTCTTCCCGGAGGTAATTCATCAATAACCGAAGTATCTAAATCAGCATATGCGGTCATCGCCAATGTGCGAGGAATTGGGGTGGCGGTCATAATCAACTGATGAGGATGGAAACCTTGTTCCTCGCCTTTTTCCCATAACGCCAAACGCTGATGAACACCAAACCGATGTTGTTCATCAATAATAACCAGCGCCAGCCCTGAGAACTGCACCTGTTCCTGAAAGATAGCGTGAGTACCCACCACCATGGAAACCCGTCCACTGGCAACGGCTTCCTGCTGTGCCAGCCGCGCCTTGCCTTTCTGTTTACCAGCCAGCCAGCCGACTTCCAGCCCCAGTGGTTCGAACCACTGGCGGAAGGTATTTGCGTGCTGTTCTGCTAATAATTCCGTCGGTGCCATCAGCGCGACCTGCTTGCCATGAGCGATAGCCCGCAGCGCCGCCAGAGCGGCAACCAGTGTTTTACCCGAGCCCACGTCACCCTGAATCAATCGCATCATGGGGAAAGGGTTAGTCAGATCTTGTTCAATTTCACCCACAACCCTTTGTTGAGCAGAGGTTGGTTTAAAGGGGAGATTAGCCAGAAAACGTTGCTTTAGCTGTTCTTCAGCGAGCAACGGCAAAGCCTTGTAGCTTTGTGCTCCCGCCCGTACAGCCAGCATACTGAGATTATGAGCCAGCAGTTCTTCCAATATTAATCGGCGCTGTGCCGGATGTTTCCCTTGCTCCAGATCGGTTAACTGAATATCTGCTGGTGGGCGATGCAGGGTATGAATAGCATCTGGCAAACTGATAAGCGTGCGGCTGAGTTCCTGCGGCAGTAACTCTGCGATAGCGCTGATATCAAGTAAGGCTAGTGCCTGATCGATGAGCTTACGCAGCGTTGCCTGACGAATACCTTCAGTCGTGGGATAAACTGGAGTCAGAGACTCTTGTAATTCAATACCCGTATTTTCTCCATGTACTCGATATTCCGGATGAATGATTTCCGGCCCGTGGTTGCCGCGCTTAGCTTCTCCATAGGCGATAACATGCTTGCCGGGGGACAGGCTGTTTTTCATCGCAGCGTTAAAATTGAAGAAGCGTAGGGTAAGAATACCGCTGCCGTCGCTTATCTGACAGGTCAGCATTCGACGGCGGCCAAAGCTAATATCAGAGCGCAGCACTTCGCCTTCCACGGTTGCAAAAATGCCAGGTAGCAGGTCACCGATACGATAAAGGCGGGTGCGGTCTTCGTAACGCAGAGGTAGATGGAGCAACAGATCCTGAATGGTTTCCAGCCCCATTTTCGCCAACTTGCCAGCCTGACTTGCGCCAACGCCGGAGAGTGTACTCAGGGGAACGGCATCGAGCAGGTGGCCTTTCATTTACGACTCCGTTGCTTGCATAGCAGACCACCATTGCGGCTCGGCAATAATCTGGCCATGCTCATCGATATGAGGAGGAGGCAGACCCTTGCGTTTGGCAACCTGTGCCAAAACCGGATAACCGCCTTCGAACAGCAGCCGTTGCTGCTCATCTTTATCCAACACGCTAGCTGCACGCTGATACATTCCGGCATTTTGCCGCTGTCGCTGAGCTTCGTACAGAATCAACGCAGAGGCAACGGAAACGTTTAGAGATTGCACCATCCCGATCATCGGAATAATGATATCGCGATCGGCCAGCGCTAAGGCCTCTTTTGAAATACCGGTTTTTTCCTGCCCCATCAGAATACAGGTTGGGCGAGTGTAATCAATTTCTCTGAAATCAACGGCGTTATCAGAAAGATGTGTCGCCAGAATCTGCATACCCTGGGTTTTGAAATGTTGGACCGCACCGCTAATTTCGGGATGTGTTTTAACCTGAACCCAACTATTGCTGCCAGCGGCAGCAGACAGCAGGGTATTCATTTCTGCGGTGGGCCAAATTGCATGGATTTGATGAATGCCTACGGCATCAGCGGTACGAATGATTGCGGAAACATTGTGGGGTTTATGTACTTGCTCCAGACAGACGGTTAAATCCGGCTGTCTGGTGGCAAGCATTTCACAAATCCGCGCATAGCGTTGGGGATTCATAGGCCTTAATTGCGGTTACGGCTGACTTTGACTACGTCCGGCATGATACGAATTTTACGCATAATATTCGCCAAATGGATACGATCTCGCGTTGTCAGGCGAATAAAGGCGCTGTAGATTCGGCCATCTTTCTCTTCGGTATTCATACTCTGAATGTTTGATTCAGCCGCATTAATAGCCGCAGTTAGGTTAGCCAGAGCGCCTTGCTGATTGAACATGTCGACTTTAATTTCGGCAATAAATTCTTGCTCGGTGACTTTATCCCATTCAACCGCCATGAATTTCTCTGGCTCTTTCTGATAGCCACGGATATTCCGACAGGATTCATGGTGAATCACCAAGCCTTTGCCTGGGCTAATATGCGCAATGATCGGGTCGCCCGGAATAGGTCTGCAACACTTAGCGAAGGTAATCAACACACCATCAGCGCCTTTAATTGGCAGTTTTCTGGTGCCTGACGCGGCGATATTAGCAGGGTCACCCAGTAGATTTTTCGCAACCACTACGCTCATGGCATTGCCTAAACCGATTTCAGCCAGCAGATCGTCTACCGATGCCAGTTTCATGCGATCCAGTTCGTGCTGGATATTTTCCGGAGAAATATCTGCCAACTTACGGCCATTGCCCAAAGCGTGATTCAGTAAACGTCGGCCAAGGCTAACGGACTCATCGCGTTTCAGGTTTTTCAGCAACTGACGAATTTTGGCCCTGGCTTTTGAACTCACAACAAAATTCAGCCATGCAGCGTTAGGGCGGGCTCCCGGAGCGGTAATAATCTCAACGGTTTGGCCGCTGCTAAGCGCCTGCGAAAGAGGGTAAGGCTGGCGGTCTACACGGGCACCGACGCAGGCATGGCCAATGTCGGTGTGTACCGCGTAGGCGAAGTCTACCGGCGTTGCGCCCGCCGGTAGTTCGACGATGCGACCTTCTGGGGTGAAAACGTAAATTTCATCGGGGAACAGATCGGATTTTACGCTTTCGATAAATTCAAATGAGCTGCCCGCGCTTTGCTGTAATTCCAGCAGGCTCTGCATCCAGCGCTGGGCGCGGATTTGAGCCGTGGTGCCGGATTCGCCCTGTTCTTTATAAGCCCAGTGTGCGGCAACACCCATTTCGGCCATTTGGTCCATATCTTCAGTACGAATTTGTACTTCGACAGGAACGCCGTGAGGGCCAATTAATGAGGTATGTAACGATTGATAACCGTTAGCTTTGGGAATGGCAATGTAGTCTTTTACTCTGCCGGGGCGCGGCTTGTACAGGCTATGAGCCTGGCCTAAAACCCGGTAACAGGTATCCACTTCTTTCACAATGACGCGAAAAGCATAGATATCCATAATGGAGTGAAAACGTTGCTCTTTAAGATTCATCTTGCAATAGATCGAATAGAGGTGTTTTTCACGTCCACTGACCCGGCAAGGTATACCCGCTTCGGTTAACCTACCCTCAATCTCCGACAGGATTTTTTGAATCATTTCCTTACGGTTACCGCGAGCGGCTTTTACCACTTCTTTGATGACGCGGTAGCGATTGGGATATAGCGCTTCAAAACCCAGCTCTTCAAGCTCGGTTTTCAAATGATGAATACCCAAACGATGGGCTAAAGGGCTATAAATTTCGAGGGTTTCACGAGCTATGCGGCGGCGTTTATCTGGGCGTAAAGAACCCAGAGTGCGCATATTGTGCGTGCGGTCTGCCAGTTTGATCAAAATGACGCGGATATCCTGCACCATCGCCATGATCATTTTGCGGAAGTTTTCCGCCTGGGCCTCTTTCTTGTCGCGGAAGGTTAATTTATCGAGTTTGGATACGCCCTCGACCAACTCAGCTACGCTTTTCCCGAACAGTTGCTCCATATCTTGATATGTCGCAGGCGTGTCTTCGATGACGTCATGCAATAACGCCGCCATCAGGGTTTCGTAGTCGAGTCGCATTTCCGCCAGGATACAGGCCACGGCAACCGGGTGAGTAATATAAGGCTCACCGCTGGAGCGTGTCTGACCCTCGTGAGCATCACGCGCAACAAGATATGCCTGTTTGAGGCGCTTAATCTGCTCCTCTGGCAGGTAACGTTGAATCAGCAGATTCAGGCTTTCAAACAGGTACAAGGCAGACTCACAGTCTAATTACTAATTAACGACGACCTTCGGCAATGGCAGTAACCGCTTGAATTTCTGCGGCTTCTTGCTCTTGCTGCTCTTGGCGTTCACGAACATCAAGGATCTGATTAGTGATCAGGCCTTCTTCGATTTCACGCAGTGCGATAACGGTAACTTTATCGTTTTCTTCTGGAACCAGTGCATCTTTACCGCCAGACTGGATTTGGCGCGCCCGACGAGCAGCGACCAACACCAGGTCAAAACGGTTACCAATTTTCTCTACAGCGTCTTGAACAGTTACGCGTGCCATAATTCTGCTACTCCACAGGTGAAGAAATGACTGGGCATGATACTGAAACTCGGTTCAGTCTGCCAATAATTTGCTGATTAAAGCGTCATGCCGCTGTTTTTGGCGGTCTAAACGCAGTCGTTCGGCGCGAATAATGGTTTTCAAATCGGACAATGCCAAATCGAAATCATCATTTACGATTAAATAATCGTATTCCGCGTAGTGATCCATTTCTGCGACGGCCTGTGCCATTCGTTTGGCAATAACCTCTTCGCTATCCTGCCCACGGCCTCGTAAACGACGATCCAGCTCGTCTTTTGAAGGAGGCAGAATAAATATACTGCGCGCTGCCGGCATCTTTTTACGAATTTGCTGTGCACCTTGCCAGTCAATATCTAAAAAGACATCAACGCCGGTAGACAGAGTTTGCTCGATGGCCAAACGTGAGGTGCCGTAGTAGTTTTCAAAAACTTTGGCATGCTCAAGGAAGGCATCATCCTCAATCATCTGGCAAAACTCTTGTTCGGAAACAAAATAGTAATGCTCACCATGATTTTCACCGGGACGTTTTGCACGCGTAGTATGCGAAATGGATACCTGCGTGTCGTACAACGGCTGTGTTTTCAGTAAAGCCTGAATCAGGCTTGATTTTCCAGCCCCACTTGGAGCGGAAACAATGTATAGCGTGCCTTGAACCATGATGACGTTTCAGTTGATTAGGGTTGATGTATAAAAAGCAGAAGTGTGAATCTTCGCACAGTATACACGGGCTAACCGCGTCATGCAGCGTTACAACACATTTCACTACAAGGTTTCGTATTTAAAAAGCTCAAATTACATACTTTGCGTAGGGGATTCAGCAATTTCAAGTTGTTGCAGTAACGAAAAAAGTATTTTTCGAGATGTGCCGCATTTTCACTTTTGGGCTATTTAATTATTCGTTGCTAGCGGATTAACTCATGTTCACCAAGGACGGCGAGGGAAAGAACATGGATAAGTTAATCATATTGGGGATGCTCTTGGTTTCTATTTTCTATGGCAGATCGTCAGCTTCGGTAGATTGCCCGTCATGGACGCTCAGCGAATTCGAAACAGAGATCTCCAGACTGGAAAAGCAACTAGAAGAATGGGATGTCGCTTATTTTCAACAGGGTAATAGCCTGATTGAAGATGATATTTACGATCAGCTTAGGTATCGGCTCAATCACTGGGTGCGATGCATAGCAATACCCGAGAAAAGAGTTAATAACGCTCTTTCTCCTACCATCAGTTTGCAGAATAGATTATCTCATCCCGTTGCTCATACGGGATTAAAAAAACTCCAGGGGAAAGGGGCTTTATCTGAATGGCTCGCCGAACGAAAAAACCTTTGGGTTCAGCCTAAAGTTGATGGTGTCGCGGTCACGTTAACCTATGTTCAAGGAAACCTGACGCAAGCGATCAGCCGAGGCGACGGTGCAGTAGGCCAGAACTGGACGGATAAAGTGAAATATATACCTGCAATTCCCCACTTTATTTCTCAGGCTCCGCCGTTACTGGTCCTGCACGGCGAACTTTTCCTAAAGGTAACTCACCATAAACAGAAAGAAGCTGGCGGTATTAATGCCCGGGCTTTGGTGGCGGGAGCAATGATGAAAAAGTCACCTTCGGCATTGTTGTCCGATATAGGTATTTTCATTTGGGCATGGCCTGATGGACCCGCGATTATGACCGAGAAGCTGCGTGAGTTACGGCGGATGGGATTTTCGCTGACTAAAGAGTTCAGTATGCCGGTCACTTCAGCGAGTGATATTGTTGCATGGCGACAACGCTGGTTTGAATCACCGTTGCCATTTGTGACCGACGGAATTGTTATCCGGCAAGAGCAAGAACCTGCGGGGCATCATTGGCAATCACAGCCCGGTTACTGGTCTATTGCCTGGAAATACTCTCCTTTTCAGCAAGTCGCGCAGGTGAAATCAGTTAATTTCACCATAGGCCGAACAGGGAAGGTCAGCGCTATTTTATCTCTAGAGCCTATTCGGCTGGATGACAAATGGGTGAAAAATGTCAATGTTGGATCGGTTGAACGCTGGCGGTACTGGGACGTCATTCCCGGCGATCAAATAACAGTTTCGTTAGCGGGGCAAGGTATCCCTCGCTTGGATAACGTTGTCTGGCGAGTGGAGAATCGGCATGTCGTTAACCCCCCCGATTCCGCTTTATTTCATTCGTTAAGCTGTTTTCGCCGTCAACCCGCTTCTTGTAATGAGCAATTTATTGCCCGTTTGAGTTGGTTAAGTAGCCGTTCAGGACTGAATATGGCAGGTATTAGTACGGGTGTTTGGCAGGCCTTTATCGACCATGGCTTGATGAGTAATCTCGTTGAATGGCTTGAATTTACACCGGATGATATTGCCGCTGTACCAGGTATAGGAGCGGCGAAAGCAAAGACGATTTATCAACAGTTTCAGGTAGCAAGAGAGCGGCCGTTTGGCGAGTGGTTGGCGGCGTTGGGTTTCCCCAAGCTAGCTAAAAAAGAAGACTATCCAGAACGCTGGACAGATTTATTACGGCGCTCGAACCAAGAATGGCTATCTTTGGCGAATATAGGTAAGAAGCGTGTAAAACAAATAATGGCATTTGCCGCTGATTCGGAGGTGCGGCAACTTGTAGCTACGTTGTCGCACCATCAAATAAAGGGGTTTGAATTTATAGAGCGCTAGCAGCTACAGAGAATCAATGATCCTGATGCTCATATTTAAAGACGGGTAATCCTAAACGGTAACGCAAAGCAAGCAGCCGGGCAGTCAGGCCAGTAACCAATGTAATGATGACAACCCAATTATGAGAAAGCGGCGTGTACTGTAGAGCGATATAAATCCATGCTGCGGCAAAGGATACTCCAGCATAGATTTCTTTCTGAAAAACTAAGGGAATACAGTTACAAAGCATATCGCGAAGTACGCCACCAAAGACACCGGTAATGACTGCAGCGATAGCGGCAATGATAGAGCTATGGCCCATATCTAACGCAATTTGTGCTCCGATAATTGAGAAAACGATGAGGCCGATAGCATCAAGTACCAGGAAAAGGTGACGTAAATGGCGCATCAGAGGTGCTACCCAGGTGGTTACTATTGCGGCGATAGCAACGATAACGATGTATTCAGGATTTTTGACCCAACCCAGCGGATAATGCCCTAACAACATATCCCTGACTGAACCACCGCCAATTGCCGTGGCGGAGGCGATAATAATGACGCCAAACATGTCCATTTGGCGACGGCCTGCTGCTAGCGCGCCGGTCATAGCTTCTGCGGTAATACCAATAATATAGAGAACGCTAAGTAACATAGTCTTTCACACAAGGGGGCGGCAAAAGATCAAGGGTAATGGCCGCACAATTCAAACGCGACTGAGATTTTCTAACCCTGTATGTTTTGCATTAGATTTATTAATCCGATGTGGGGTTTTATGCTATGTATTACAGTGGTTGGTTATTATTTCTATTGATGAGTGAGTTAGATTATTTAAACTCTGCATGGCGTAATGGCGTAATGGCGTAATGGCGTAATGGCGTAATGGCGTAATGGCGTAATGGCGTAATGGCGTAATGGCGTAATGGCGTAATGATTTCGCCATTGCAGCAGTTAGCCGCTAAATGCTAATTTCATGCAGCGTCATTTTCTATTCTAAAGAGAATCCTATCTATATGGATAACAGCAGAAATTACTTATGTCGGCGTGCCGGCTTTATTCTAGGAATAATTGCTTCGGGGTTTATTTTAAACGGATGCGTTATACGTCCTGAGTCAGCGGCGAATTCGGCTACGATAAAGGCTGTTCCCTCTGTTTGTCAGCAGGGTGTTCCTATGGTGCAAACAACGCTTTATTTCGGTATGAATCGCCCGCAAGGCCCGGTGATTGCTCCCGCTGAGTGGCAATCATTTGTTGACTCAGAGGTTACTCCGAAATTTAAAGACGGATTAACCGTGTTTGAAGCCAAAGGGCAATGGCTGGGGCATGACGGGATAGTAGCAAAAGAAAATAGCAAAGCGCTGATGCTGATTCATGCCGAAAGCAAAGACAGTGATCTCGCGGTTAACTTGCTGAGAGATAAGTACAAGGCGCAGTTTTCACAAGAGTCAGTAATGCGTATTGATGCGCCCGTCTGTGTCGATTTTTAATCTTCAATGATGGCTGGCCTTCAGGCATTGCACTCTAAGGCCAACCGTTTCATCAAAGCACTAAACCAGCGATTGTTGCTGATAATAAACTAACCAATGTAGAGCCATAAACTAGCTTCAGCCCGAAACGGGAAACCACATTGCCCTGTTTTTCATTCAACCCTTTAATCGCGCCGGCGATAATGCCGATTGAGGCAAAGTTAGCAAAAGAGACCAGAAACACCGATAGAATGCCTAGGCCACGCGGGGACATATCAATCGCTATTTTTTTAAGCTCGATCATGGCAACGAATTCGTTAGACACTAATTTGGTCGCCATAATACTGCCTGCCTTTAGCGCATCCGGCGCTGGAATACCTATTAGCCAGGCAAGGGGGTAGAACACATAGCCGAGAATCTCCTGGAAGCTAACGCTAAATATGCTGGTAAACAAAGCATTAATAGCGGCGATTAGCGCAATAAAACCAATCAGCATTGCGGCGATGATAATGGCGATTTTAAATCCAGCCAGGATGTATTCCCCTAACATCTCAAAGAAACTTTGATCATCATGTAGCTTATTTAATTTTATCTCAGGCTCATCGCCCGTTGGGTAAGGGTTGATAATGGAAAGAACAATGAATGTGCTGAACATGTTGAGTATTAAGGCTGCCACAACAAACTTCGGCTCTAACATTGTCATATATGCGCTGACGATTGACATCGAAACAGTCGACATGGCCGTAGCGGCGAGCGTATACATACGGCGCTGAGAAATATCGGCAATCACGCCTTTATAGACGATAAAGTTTTCTGATT
The DNA here is from genome assembly GCF_050586585.1 of Yersinia sp. J1. NCBI lineage: Bacteria > Pseudomonadati > Pseudomonadota > Gammaproteobacteria > Enterobacterales > Yersiniaceae > Yersinia > Yersinia sp. J1. The sequence goes on along the minus strand of NZ_JBOBDP010000007.1, from coordinate 121,035 downwards.
GGCCGAGAACCAAGGTGCTCACAGCATTGAAAGATTCAAGCTTTCCCATACCGTTTACTTTTGAAAGCACCGTACCTATACCGCGAATTACCCAAGGCAAGATCCGGAAATGTTGCAATATTCCTATTAAAGCTGAAACAAAAACAATCGGGCATAAAACATTGAGAAATATAAACGCGAGACCTTGTTCGTTCATATTACCAAATACGAAGCTGGTACCAATTGCGGCAAATTTCATCAACGTTTCAAAGAAACCAGCGAAGTGTTGAATCGCGCCAAGCCCAATGTCGGAATGCAGTAAAAAGTAGGCAAAGGCAATTTCAATAGCTAAAAGTTGAAGAATATACCGTAGGCGAATCTGCTTGCGATCATTGCTCGCGGCTAAGGCCAGTAGCGTGATGATTATCAAAGCCAAAAGAAAATGTAGTATTTGCAGCATACAAAGCCCATTTAACGTTAAGTGAAAATATTTCAGCATTCTATCCATAATGTCTTATAACTTTCACATAAAAATAACCTCAATGTTGGGCTTTATTAGATTGAATAGATTAATTTACAAGCCAAAGAAGTATAAAACTAATTCGATTAAAGCCTGTTGCGATGTAGAAAATGCCAACAAAATTTCCGAGGGTGGATTTTAAAACTGTGTTTTTATATTTAAATGTCGTATCTAACTGACCATTATTCTTTTATATATCGATATATCCTCCCTTTTTTCATCCAGTGACTCACTATTTATTTGCTTGCCTTATTTGAGGGGAAATCGACCTCAAGCAAGCTGAATTAGCCGAGAGGCTTACCTGTGTTGAAATCACTTATTGGATGGAATATATGAAAATGATTAATCTCCCAAGCTGCCGCCCATTTACCGAAGCTGGGCATCTATCGCAAGTCTCTGCTTATTATGAAGAAGAGCGAAATACCATGTGGATGCTGTTACGAGCGAATCCACGTCCGTGTTTTAACCTTGAGTTAATTGAAAATATTATGACACTGGCGCAGGCAGCAAAAGAGTCAAAACTGCCTATCGACTTCTGGGTTACAGGTTCGGTTGTTCCACATATGTTTAATGTTGGAGGTGATTTAAGTTTCTTTGCTCAGATGATAAAAAACCGCAAGCGTGAAACATTAATGGCTTACGCTAGAGCCTGCGTGGATTGCGTTCATTCCGCCTCCCGCGGGTTTGATACCGGAGCAATCTCAATCGCCATGATTGAAGGTAGCGCTTTAGGTGGTGGTTTTGAAGCTGCGCTGGCACATCACTTTGTTTTAGCGCAGACCACTGCCCGAATGGGGTTTCCGGAAATAGCCTTTAATCTGTTCCCAGGCATGGGAGGATACTCGCTGGTGGCTAGAAAAGCCGGTATGCGTGTTGCCGAGGAGCTTATCTGGAGCGGGGAATCACATGCGGCAGAATGGTATGAAAGTCGCGGATTGGTGGATAAATTATTTCAGCCGGGGGATGCTTATATGGCTACTCGCACCTTCATTGATACTATTCGACCAAAATTAAACGGTATGCGCGCAATGATACGAACACGCCAACGCGTTTTGCAGCTGACGCGTTCAGAATTGATGGATATAACCGAAGATTGGGTGGACTCTGTTTTCTCCATCGAAGCTAAAGATCTGGCTTATATTGAACGCCTGGTCATGCTACAGGATCGGCATACATCCACCATGCCAAAAGCGATTTAGGTTAGGTTTTTCCCGTTAAATTACTTGGAAAGTGCGGGGTATGTTTGCTCAGCCAATGCTCCAGTTCTTCTGCGGGCATTGGCTTGGCATAAAGAAATCCCTGCTTTTCATCTATGCTCAACAAATCTAGGAAATTCTCTTCCTCTATTGTTTCAACGCCTTCTGCAATAACTCGCATTTGGAGCGTTTCGGCGACAACGGAGATTGCCTTAACTAAAGACTGCGCGACCTGATTTTTATCTATTCCGCGCACAAAGCTCTGATCTAATTTAATCGCATCAATAGGAATACGTGCTAACTGGGAAAGTGAAGAATAGCCGGTACCAAAATCATCCAGATGGACTTCAGCACCCAATTCTTTGAGCTTTTTGATAATGTTAATCGCTGCATTTTCATCATCAATCAGACAGCTTTCTGTTAATTCGACATCAACTAAGCTGGAGGTCAATTCACAGGTTTCCAGCGATTTAATAAAGCTGGTAATAATCGCTTCATTCACCAACTGGCGGGCTGAAACATTGACTGCAATTCTTAAATATATGCCTTTCTTTTGCCAGTCAACGGCTTGCTGCATAGCCGTTTGTAATACCCATTGACCCAAAGGAGCAATCAAACCGGATTCTTCCGCATATGAGATAAACTCTTGCGGTGGAACTAAACCCCGCTCGGTTGATCGCCAGCGAACTAATGCTTCTACGCTGAGGACTTTACCGGTTCGAGTTGAGATTTTTGGCTGATAAAATACGACAAGCTGATGTTGTTCCAGGCCTTTACGCAGATTGGTATCCAGCCAAATGTATTCAGACACTTTCTTATTCATTTCCGGAGAAAAGACAGAATAAGTCCGTTTGCCAAGTTCTTTTGCCGTGTACATCGCGGTATCCGCGCTGCGGATGATATTTTCCAGCGTTTCGCCATGCTGTGGGCATAACGCAATCCCAATGGAACATCCGGTATAAACTTCAATCAATCCGATACGGAAGGGGGCTCGCATTTGGTCGAGAATACGTTGGGCGGCATTTTCGAGGGCAGAAAGCGTCGTATCTTCAATAAGAACGATAAACTCATCTCCCCCCAAACGGGCGAGCATTTCATCTTCTTTCAAGCAGCTCAATATCGAAAGTGACACATCTTTTAGCAGCCGATCGCCAAACATATGGCCATAGTGGTCGTTAACTCTTTTGAAGTTATCCAGATCAAGATAAATAATCCCTACGGCGTCGTCTCCGCGAGTTTGAATCGCACTGTTGATTCGCTCATGAATAGCGTGGCGGTTAGGCAAACCGGTAATCATATCGGTATTCGCCAGCACACGCAGGCGTTCCTGTGCTCGTCTCTCTTTAGTAATATCTGTACCTGAGCAGATTAAATAAAGTTCGTTTTTACCGCTGCCGCTGTGCACGAATTTATTACGAAAAAGAAACAGGCGTTTTCCTTTTACCGTGTTAACCCAGCGTTCCACTTCATAAGAAGCACCTCTTTTAAAAAAACCTTCAATGTTTTTACGCGAGGATGCGCCTTCTTTCTGTGTCATAAATAATTCAAAAACATTCTTACCGATGACGTCTTGTTCTTTTTTGCCAGTGTATTCTTCACTCAAACGATTAAAGCGTTGTACGGAGCCATTTTTATCCAGAATGACAATAACCGAGTTAGCTTCGGAAACGACTTGTTCGGCAAAGGACAATCCCATCACCAGATCGCGCGCGACAGCTTCAGTATCTGAATATGCTGAAGCTGTTCCTCCCCATTCCTTGTCATTAATTTTTCGTCCTACCAGATGCAAATGAACTGGATTGCCATAGATAGAAATACTGATTTCCAGGCTGGAAGTAATGGCTGTCAGTGCGCGGACTTTCGCTGTTTGAAGTGAATCAAGAGGAACGGCAATATTGGTCGTGCCTTTTACGGCGGAGAGTTCCAAGGCTTGGCTATCAAAAGCCAAGCGCCAATAGGGGCTATGGGTGCCAAAGTAAGTGTCCAGGATCGATGTGTCTTGATCTACGAACATGAGAGATACCCCGAAAAGTTCATATGCATCTTGGATACAGCAACCTGTATGAAAAGATACATTTCGCCAAGACATGCCCTGTCATAGTGATAATCTGCCGTACTGATTAATAGTAGTGCAGGATGATTAGGCTCAAGCCAATAAAATGTTTATTTAATTTCTTACTCTGCCTGACCATAAATAGTAGCCGTAAATGAACGAATTGCCTTTAGGCCTACGGATTTGTAGACTGACACAGATTGATTGGGAGGAATACTTGGAGAAAAACATTATTTTTTATTTGGTTACCTAAAATCCTAATGCAATAAAGAGCAATAAATCAGCGTTTGAAACACGCCTTTTTGACAGGTTTTTCCATTGGTTCTCTATAGATTATTCTACGATCTTTTTGGCTTAAAGATAAATTTAATATCGATTAAGATTATTAATTTAGCCATAGATACTACTGGTTCATTTTTTTGTTGCTGATTTATTAATTATGCTGCTTTTATAAACAAACTAATTGACCGAGATCTTCCAAAGAATTCGAATATTACTGACTTACCGAAGATGGGATATCCCTTATCTGGCCTATGAATTTTGAGAATACAGGTAATATTTTTTGCTATTTTATATCCAGTTTTGGACATAACTAATAATCAATTCTCTATCTGATTATTTCGTGCAAACTCAAGTCGTTTACCTGCATGAATCAGAAAATTGATCCACTGTTGAGCACCATTAGATAGATATTTTTGTCGATGGTGGCAGAGGCTTATCGAGCGGAAAAAACGGGTTTCTGTTTTGATTACTGAGAAATGGTCGTGAAAAAAAGGATTTTGGATGATAAGCCGGGAAGCGTAGGTGATTCCCAAATTTTGTTGAACAGAAAATAAAATTGAATCGAAAGTATCCAAAGATAAAATGACCTTCGGCTGCGATAACAATGGTGCCAGATGATTTTCAAAATAACTGCGGCTACCCGAACCTTGCTCACGCAATATCCATGACTGCTGACTCAATACTGAGAACGGGACTGATTTTTCGGATGCGAGAGGGTGATCTTTGGTTGCGATAACGACCATTTCATCTGTTAACCATGGGGTAGACAAGATATCTTTATTATTGATATTTCCCTCAAGAATAGCCAAATCTACTTCAAATTTGAGTAACTTACTCAGAATATCGTTAGTGTTTTCAATAGCTATTTTAGGCAACCAGTTATAGCTATTTCTAAACTCACCTAAAAGTGCAGGCAAAATATAGCTGCCAATGGTTTTACTACAACCCAAAAATAAATTGTGAACGCTGGCGCTGTCGGAAAATAATGTATTGATGTCTTTCATTCTTGAAAGCAGCTCATCAGCCACTGAGATTAATTTTTCCCCCTCCGGATTAATAAATATACGAGCGTGGTGACGATCGAATAGGGTTTGGCCCAGACGTTTTTCTAACTCAGCCAAGGTTTGAGAGACAGCTCCTTTCGTCATAAACAATTGGGAGGCTGCGACCGTTAAATTGCCGCTTTGCGCTACCGCTAGGAAAACTTTCAATTGCTTCAACGTGATATCCATTTGTTTATTTCTTCTAAACGCTAAGTCAATAAAAAAAGGATATCCTAAACAAAGGTGAGTATCTATATTTGCCCTATTCATTTACGTAGATTATGGTTTTGGCGGTAACATGTTAGAAATTATACATAGGAAAATCAGAGGATTACCGACGCCTATCGCCGGTCTGGCACTGGGTATTTCAAGTATAGGTTGGTGCCTGGAAAATGCATTACCCTTAAACGGTTTAGGTCAAAATATCGGGGCGATAATCGCATCGGTGCTGCTACTTGCCGTAGCCAGTAAATTTATTTTTCACTTCAGAGTTTTATTATCAGATTTAAAACATCCTGTGGTGGGTAGCGTGGTTCCTACCTTTACCATGGGGTGTATGGTGGTTTCCAAAGCCTTGGGCAATTTGAGTATGTTGGCGGGTGAGATCTTGTGGTCACTGGCGGTAGTAGTGCACCTGATTTTTCTTGCGGTATTTATTTATCATCGGATCCAAGAAATAGAAATGCATCATATGGTGCCGAGTTGGTTTGTTCCGCCCGTTGGGATTATTGTGGCTGACGTTGCGGTGCCTAATCAGGCCTTTATGGGTGTTGCGTATTTATTGTTAGTCATCGGTATGTTGAGTTACGCATGTATGCTGCCGCTGATGATCTATCGTTTTATGTTCTGCCGCGAAGTTCCGGATGCAGCGAAGCCAACCATTGCGATTATGGCTGCTCCTGCGAGCCTTAGTTTGGCAGGTTATTTAACCGTAGTGCCAAATCCTTCTTTACTGGTATGTGCATTACTGTTCGGTATTGCGATATTAATGACCTGCGTAATTTACATGTCATTCTTCCGTTTACTAAAATTGCCGTTTAGCCCGGGTTATGCTGCGTTTACCTTCCCAATGGCAATTGGTGCGACAGCGTTATATAAATTAGCGGATTTGGTGAGCAAGTATGAATTAGTACAAGATTACAGCTACCAACTTTATTATCTGGCTACCTTTGAGGCTGTCGTCGCTACCCTGATTATTACGTATGTCGCCATACGCTACATGTTTAACTACAGCGTATTTAATTGGAACTTACGTTTTATCGGTGAATAAAGTCAATCTGGATATTAATGAGCCCGTAATCTGGACTGTCCAACTTTTTATAGGGTCAGTCCAGATTACGGGCTTTAGAGGCTTTCTATTATCTTGCCATGCGGTGAGAAGTTACTCGATATTCTGAATCTGCTCGCGCATTTGCTCTATAAGTACTTTCAGTTCAATTGCTGAATTGGTGACTTCCGCATTAATAGATTTTGACGCTAGCGTGTTCGATTCACGGTTGAATTCTTGCATCATAAAATCAAGACGGCGACCAACGGCCTCTTTCTTCTTTAGAATATTATGCGTTTCTTTCACGTGAGCTTCCAGGCGATCCAGCTCTTCAGCGACATCGACACGCTGCGCCATCAGCACCAACTCTTGCTCCAGACGGGTGTTTTCCAGTTGAACCTGTGCTTCTTCCAATTTGCTTAGCAGACGCTCACGCTGCCACTGCAAGATGTTTGGCATATGAGCTCGGACTTTAACCACCTCCGCGCTTACGCCATCCAGGCGCTGCTCAATCATGGCTTTCAGCGCTGCACCTTCAGATTCGCGGGCAACAATAAAGTCATCGAGAGCAATATCCAGCGCTTGCAACAGTTCGGTGCTAATAGCATCCAAATCCTGTTCTTCAGCAGACATCACTCCCGGCCAGCGCAGCACATCCAGCGGATTGACTTCGCCTTCGTCGCTTTGCATTTTGACCCAGTTCGCCGCTTCAACCAGCTGTTTAGCCAGTTTTTCGTTCAGGATCAGTGAACTTTGTGCTGTAGGATCCATCTCGAAGCGCAGATGGCATTCAATTTTGCCTCGAGTCAGACGGGAGCGAATACGCTCGCGAATGACCGGTTCCAGACTGCGGAACTGTTCTGGCAGGCGAATGTAGGTTTCTAGATAACGTTGGTTAACGGAACGCAGCTCCCAGGCTGCGCTGCCCCATTCACCCTTAATATCACGCCGGGCGTAGGCGGTCATGCTGCGGATCATCGTTGCGTACCCGTTTCAAAGAAAAGATGCAGGGATTATAGCCTCGCAGCCTCAGGCAGGATAGGCATTACATCACTAAGGCCGTATAATGCGCGACCAATATCGATTTAACGCCGGAGAATTCCCATGCGCCCAGCAGGCCGAGCACTAGAACAAGTACGTCCATTAACCCTGACCCGTAATTACACGAAACACGCTGAAGGTTCCGTGTTGGTTGAGTTTGGCGATACCAAAGTATTGTGCACCGCGACCGTTGAAGAAGGCGTACCGCGTTTTCTTAAAGGGCAGGGACAAGGGTGGATCACCGCTGAATACGGTATGTTGCCGCGTGCAACGCATAGCCGTAACCCGCGCGAAGCCGCTAAAGGCAAGCAGGGTGGTCGTACATTGGAAATCCAGCGTCTGATCGCCCGCTCACTGCGTGCGGCGGTAGATCTGAAAAAACTGGGTGAATTCACCATCACTTTAGACTGCGACGTGATTCAGGCTGACGGTGGCACTCGTACTGCGTCTATCTCCGGTGCCTGTGTGGCACTGGCCGATGCGCTTAATGCATTGGTTGCCAAAGGTAAACTGAAAGCTAACCCGATGAAAGGGCTGGTCGCCGCTGTCTCTGTCGGTATCGTAAAAGGTGAGGCCCTGTGCGATTTGGAATATGTGGAAGATTCTGCAGCAGAAACCGATATGAACGTGGTGATGATGGAAGATGGTCGAATGATTGAGGTGCAAGGCACCGCAGAAGGCGAACCGTTCAGCCATGAAGAGTTGCTGGCGTTGCTGGCTTTGGCGCGGGGAGGAATAGAAACCATCTTCCAGGCGCAGAAAGCGGCGTTGGAACAATAATTTTTATAAAGGCGACCTGATAGTCGCCTTTTTTATACCCGGTTGCCTGAGAGCATTTTATCGAGGATAGATGCGGTAACTGACCACAGCAGTCACTAATCTGGAAAGGAGATACACCAATGAAAGCCTATCAGCGCGATTTTATTGAGTTTGCGCTTAACAAACAGGTTTTGAAGTTCGGCGAGTTTACCCTGAAGTCAGGGCGGATCAGTCCTTACTTCTTTAATGCAGGACTGTTTAACACCGGGCTGGATCTGGCGTTATTGGGGCGTTTTTATGCGGCAGCCCTGATGGATTGTGGCGTAGAGTTTGATCTGCTGTTTGGCCCTGCGTACAAGGGGATTCCTATTGCTACCACAACGGCGGTAGCATTGGCAGAACACCATCAGCGCGATGTTCCTTACTGCTTTAATCGTAAGGAAGCGAAAGATCACGGTGAAGGTGGCAGCCTGGTGGGAAGCCCGTTACAAGGGCGTGTGATGCTGGTTGATGATGTGATTACCGCGGGTACCGCTATTCGTGAGTCCATGGAGATTATCGGCGCGCAGGGCGCTTCTCTGGCGGGCGTGATGATTTCGTTAGACCGTCAGGAACGTGGCCGCGGTGAAATTTCAGCTATTCAGGAAGTGGAACGGGATTATCACTGCAAAGTCATTTCTATCGTGACTTTGAATGATTTGATTACCTATCTGGAAGAAAAACCGGAAATGGCCGATCATCTGGCCGCGGTTCGTGTTTATCGCGAGAATTACGGCGTTTAAGCCATTTTGCTGAAAACAAAGTGCAAAGACGAAAGGGCCAATTGGCCCTTTTTACTTTTTGCGGTGACTGACTATTGGCCGTCACCTATTGTAATTGCGCCATCACTAGCGGCCAGCGGGCATCGAACTCTTGCGTTGGCAAATAGCGGAATTCGGAGCGAACAAAGCGAGACAGCATCCCTTCACAAAAAGCCAGCAATTGCGTCGCCAGCAGGGTTTCATCATGTGCAAAGCCCTGACCTTCCCGTAGCTTTCTTTCTCGTAATACCTGACGTAGCTGAGCTTCAATACGTTCAAATAGCTGATTAATCCGGCCCTGTAAACGATCCTGCTCAAACATCAAAGCATGTCCGGTCATAATTCGGGTTAGCCCTGGATTGCGTTCGGCAAACCCAAGAACCAGCAATAGAATAAGCCTGAGACGATTAAAAGTTTCTTTTTCGTCTTGCAGAATTAAATTAATGCGGGACATAAGACTATCTTCAATAAACTCGATCAGGCTATCGAACATCTTGGTTTTGCTGGGGAAATGCCGATATAGCGCAGCCTCAGAAACACCAACGTTGGCGGCAAGCTTCGCGGTGGTGATCCGCTGGCTGCCATCGCTGGATTCCAGCATTTGCGCCAAAGCTTGCAATATTTCCTCGCGCCGATTCCTTTTCGTATTTTCTTTCTCTGCCATGTCCGATTAGACCCTTGCTAAAAATGACTTAATTAACAAAAACCTGAACACCGGCCGCGCTGGATACAATGCCCAGGCGGCTTATGTGATAGCTTTTTTACGGTATCGAGGTTTAGGGTAGGTTATTGGCGTCCAGAATGACCAAAACCACCGGTGCCGCGTTCGCTGAGGTCAAAATCTTCGACCAGATTGAACTCGGCTTGTACTACAGGCACAAACACCATCTGGGCAATACGTTCGCCCGGTTCGATAGTGAAAGACTGCTGGCCACGGTTCCACACGGAAACCATCAGTTGCCCCTGATAATCGGAGTCGATCAAGCCGACCAGATTACCTAACACCACGCCGTGCTTATGGCCTAAACCTGAGCGCGGCAGAATTACCGCCGCCAGACCAGTATCGCCAATGTGGATAGCCAGACCGGTTGGCAGCAGAGTCGTTTGCCCCGGAGCCAGGTCTACTGCGCTATCCAGGCAGGCACGTAGATCCAAGCCAGCTGAGCCAGGTGTGGCGTAGGTCGGCAATGGAAATTCGGTGCCAATACGTGGATTCAGAATTTTAACGTCGATTTTTTTCATCATAACGGCTGACAATCTCGTCTATTAAACGCTGACCAAGCAGGGATTTATCGCTGTGGGGCAAGCGTTTCTCTCCGTTCGGCCAAAAAAGGTGCAATGCATTGGTATCACTATTAAAACCATGCTCTGCGAGCGAAACATCATTGGCGCAAATCAGGTCCAGATTCTTCCGCACCAGTTTTTGTCGCGCATATTCTTCCACATTCTGGGTTTCGGCAGCAAACCCGACGACAAATGGACGTTTTTTCGTCATTGCGGCGACGCCAGCAACAATATCTGGATTCTTCACCATTTTCAGCGTGATTTCATCACCCTGTTTTTTTATTTTTTCATCAGCAACCTGTTCCGCCCGGTAATCCGCTACGGCCGCACAGGAAATAAAAATATTCTGATGAGGGGCGGCTTGCTGAACGGCGCTTTGCATTTCAAGAGCGCTAATCACATCAATGCGCGTGACTCCGGCAGGCGTTGGCAGATTGACCGGCCCAGCGACTAAAGTGACGTGAGCGCCGCGCTGCGCTGCCGCCTGAGCGATGGCGAACCCCATTTTCCCTGAACTGTGGTTACTGATAAAACGTACCGGATCCAGCGCTTCACGAGTAGGACCGGCGGTCACCATGACATGAAGATGTTGCAGATCTTGTTTTACAGAAAAATGATTTTCCGCCAATGCCACGATTTCCAATGGGTCAAGCATGCGGCCAGGGCCGATATCGCCACAGGCCTGACTACCGCTGTCCGGTCCCCAAAGCAAAACGCCACGGCTTCCCAGCGTTTGCAGGTTGGCCTGTGTAGCGCTCGCGCGGTACATCTGCTGATTCATTGCGGGAACGGCGGCAACTGGGGCTGCGGTTGCCAGACAAAGCGTTGTCAGCAGGTCGTTGGCCATGCCTGCAGCCACTCTAGCCAGTAAATCGGCGGTGGCCGGAGCGATGATGACCAGATCGGCCCATTTCCCCAGCTCGATATGGCCCATAGCGGCTTCTGCGGCAGGATCGAGCAAATCATCAGAGACGGGATATCCCGAAACGGCCTGCAAGGTTAGCGGAGTGATAAAGGCTTTGGCAGCCGTTGTCATCACTACCCGCACGTCTGCGCCTTTATCGCGTAAGCGGCGTACTAGCTCGGGACATTTGTAGGCGGCTATGCCACCACTGATACCGAGCACAATATGTTTGCCGGAAAGTCCCGTCATCATGATTGTCCGAATGAAAGCCGAAAGAGGCGATATTTTAGCATAACCCATCGGCAGTTTTGCTATAGGGGGCAACGTAGGTTAGCGATCAATCTGAAATTTGCGTGGCGTCACGCAGGATTTATTGATGCTTGTCGTGAGGATAATCCGGCCATGGCATGATACTCCGGCATTGAGAATAGGGGAGTTCTAGGATGGAACTATGGCTGAAAGGGGATGGACCCAGAGAAAAATTACTGAAGTATGGCGCTGAGGCGTTAAGTGATGCTGAATTGCTGGCCATATTTTTACGAACGGGCATTCCGGGTCTGCATGTGATGGCGATGGCGGAGCACCTAATTGCCGAATTTGGCTCTCTATATCGTTTGATGTCGGCGGATTATCCGACGCTTTGTGCACAAAAAGGCATGGGAAAATCTAAATATAGTCAGATTCATGCCATTTCCGAATTGGCCACCAGATGTTTTTCTGACCATATGACTAAAGAGAATGCGATGTTAAATCCGCGAATGACGCAAAAATACCTGCAAAATTTGCTGTCAGAACGTGAGCGGGAAATATTTTTAGTGATGTTTTTGGATAACCAGCATCGTGTTATTCGCCATGAGGAGATGTTTACTGGTACCATCACCAGCGTAGAGGTCCATCCACGGGAAATTGTGCGTGAAGCGCTAAAGGTTAATGCTGTTGCGTTGATTCTGGCGCATAATCACCCGTCGGGGAAGGCTGAACCGAGCCAAGCCGACCGTTTAATCACTGCGCAGGTGGTAAAAGCCTGCTCATTATTAGATATTAGGGTGCTCGACCATTTAGTGGTTGGCCGTGGCGAATGTGTCTCTTTTGCTGAACGAGGCTGGATTTAGAGATATTTTCTCGATCCTTTCGGGATCTTTAGCTGTTCGGGACTTGAGCACTTACGCTTCAGAGCGTATACTACGCCACCTTTGAGAATCTTGGGTTTGGCGTGAAGAGCCTATCTCAGCAGGTTTATACCTGGTGACAGGGGTTTCTGACCTGATGACATTGAGTCTTCTCAGTGAATTTGCTGAGATGGGCTCTAAAGCCTGACGAGGCGGCCATACCCTATACGAAGCTCGAGCTGATTTGATTTTTGGAGAATAGACATGTCCCGAGTCTGCCAAGTTACTGGCAAGCGCCCGGTGAGCGGTAACAACCGTTCCCACGCAATGAACGCGACCAAACGCCGTTTTCTGCCGAACCTGCACTCTCACCGTTTTTGGGTTGAGGGCGAGAAGCGCTTTGTAACTCTGCGTGTATCTGCTAAAGGTATGCGTGTTATTGATAAGAAGGGTATCGAAACGGTCTTGGCCGAACTTCGTGCCCGCGGTGAGAAGTATTAAGGAACTGAATCATGGCTAAAGGTGTTCGCGAGAAGATCAAGCTGGTTTCTTCTGCTGGTACTGGTCACTTCTATACCACCACGAAGAACAAGCGTACTAAGCCGGAAAAATTGGAACTGAAGAAATTCGATCCAGTTGTCCGTCAACACGTGATCTACAAAGAAGCTAAAATTAAATAATTTTAGTGGATTAATAAAAAACCCGGCTTCGGCCGGGTTTTTTGTTATATAAAGGTCGGTAAACACGTTGAATCGGAGGTTAAATGCCTGAATTACCAGAAGTTGAAACCAGTCGACGTGGGATTGAACCCTACCTGGTCGGCCACAGCATTCAATATGCCATCGTCAGAAATTCCCGTCTGCGCTGGCCGGTTTCAGATGAAATACTGGCTCTGAGCGATCAACCTGTACTGAGTGTGCAACGCCGTGCCAAATATCTGTTACTGGAATTGCCAAAAGGCTGGATTATCATTCATTTGGGTATGTCAGGCAGTTTGCGGATTTTGCCGGAGGAAACCGAGGCAGAAAAACATGACCATGTGGATTTGGTGATCAGTAACGGCAAAATATTACGCTATACCGACCCGCGCCGCTTTGGTGCATGGCTATGGGCTTCGGATTTGGCAACCAGCAACGTGCTGGCTCATCTCGGCCCTGAGCCGTTAAGCGATGAATTTAGCGCTTCCTACCTGTTTAACCTGTCTCGCAATAAGCGAACCTTGGTTAAACAGTGGATTATGGATAATAAAGTTGTGGTGGGTGTGGGGAATATCTATGCCAGTGAATCGCTGTTCGTCGCCGGTATTGCTCCCGATCGCCCAGCGGGTTCGCTAACTGAAGCAGAAGTCGGATTATTAGTTGCAACTATCAAAATGGTATTGCTGCGCGCTATCGAGCAGGGCGGCACAACGCTACGTGATTTTTTGCAGTCGGATGGCAAACCGGGGTACTTTGCGCAGGAATTACAGGTTTATGGTCGAGCCGGTGAGCCGTGCAGGCGCTGTGGTCATCTGATTGAAAGTGCGAAACATGGGCAGCGCAGCACGTTTTTCTGCCGTCACTGCCAGCATTAAATCAGAGGTAAACTCAGAGTTTATCCAGTAAAGCCTTGGTAATTGGCGCGGGAAGGAATGGTGTGATATCGCCGCCGTGACGCGCCACTTCTTTTACTAACGAAGAGGAAATGAATGACCATTTCTCTGATGGCAGTAAAAATACGCTTTCCAGCGTAGGCATCAAATGACGATTCATATTCGCTAACTGCCATTCATATTCGAAATCCGATACCGAGCGCAAACCCCGAACCAGAATATTCGCTTTATGCTGCTGGGCGAAGGTTGCCATCAATTCGCTAAAACCGATCACTTCCACGTTGGTCAAATGCGCTGTCACTTCGCTGGCTAATGCAACGCGCTCATCCAGTGTGAACATCGGTTTTTTATGTGAACTATCGGCAATGGCCAAAATGACATGGCCAAACATGGAAGACGCACGAGTGACTAAATCCAGATGACCGTTGGTCATAGGATCAAAGGTGCCCGGATAAATGGCTCTGGTGATCATGGCGTCTCGCTTTTGCGTTATTTTTGGTTGAGTGCCCACAGGGCGGCGTATTTATTGAAAGTATATTGCGCATTAACTACGGCCAGCAATAACCCTTGTTTACCATCCAAAAATCCGGCGCGGAACAGCCAGGTCTTGCAAAAAGCGCCGAGAGTATGGCTAAGAATAGAGAAATAACTACAGCTTTTACCTTGTTGGTGGCGTTGTGTAGCCCAAGCCTCGGCGTAGCTGAGTTGTTTACGCTGAAAAGCAAAAAAATCACGACAGGTTAAGTGCAGTAAATCCCCTTTCAGCGGAATAACTTTCGCATTTCCGGCATCAACAGATTCATGCACCAGGTTATCGTTATATTGATATCGATGATGAGCATACAGACGCGTCACCCGATCCGGATACCAGCCGCTATGGCGCATAAAACGCCCCAAAAACAGATTTCTGCGGCCGCAGCTATACACGGCATCATCATCCGGAGACGCTAATACCACGTCGATAGAGGCTTTTAATTCAGGTGTGACGCGCTCATCGGCATCGATCATCAAAATGTAGTCACCGGTAGCGTATTGCTGCGCTCGCTGCCGCTGTTTGCCAAAACCTTGCCACTGAACGTTACTGTATACCTGCGCGCCGTATTGACGAGCTAAATCCAAAGTGTCGTCTTCACTGCCAGAATCTAAAACGACAACCTCATCAGCCCAGGAAATGGAGTCCAGGCATTCTGGGAGCAGATCCGCTTCATTCTTGGTGATCATCACCACAGACAGACGTTTTTTGGCGCTCATTAGTGGCTCCGCGGCGGCAAATAAGGTTCCAACAGATGCAATAATCGCTGCAATGCCCCTTGGTTCTCATGCAGAACCTCAACCGCATGGCGGCCATAGTAGAGGCGGCAATCTTCGTCGGTGAGCAGTACGCTAATTTCCTTCACCAGCGAGGCTGCATCGGTGACGGTGATGAGCCCTTCGGCCTGCTCAAGCTTGGCACAGATATCTTTGAAATTGAAAGTATGTGGCCCCATCATCACTGGAATCGCGTGGGCAGCGGCTTCGAGTGGGTTGTGCCCACCGCGTTCTATCAGGCTACCGCCGACAAATGCCATATCGGCAATTCCATATAAAAGCATAAGTTCACCCATGGTATCGCCGATCACCACCTGAGTGCTGCTGGATGGCACTTCGCCACCGCTGCGTAAGGTGTAGCTGAATCCGGCCTTTTGGGTCAGTTCAATCGCTTTCGGGAAACGTTCTGGATGACGTGGCACCAGAATCAATAATAGGGTTGGATACTGTAATAACAATTGACGATGAGCTTCCAGCAAAATGGCTTCTTCGCCGTCGTGGGTGCTGGTTGCAATCCACACAGGGCGATGGGCAGCCCACTGGCGGCGTAGGGTTATTGCTCGTGCGGCCAGTTCTGGTGTGACCGAAATATCAAACTTAAGGCTGCCAGTAATGGTCAACTGAGATCGTTTCAGACCCAATTCGATAAAACGCTCACCATCTTCCTGATTCTGCGCGGCAATCAGCGTGATACGTCGCAATATATTGCGAATAAAACCGCCAATCTTTTTGTAACCTGCGGCTGAACGTGCAGAAAGTCGCGCATTGGCGATAACTAATGGAATTTTACGGTGGTGCAGCGCATTAATCAGGTTTGGCCATAGCTCGGTTTCCATGATGATAACCAGCTTAGGATTAACCTGATCGAGAAAACGATTTACGGAACCGGGAAGATCATAAGGGAGATAAACGTGATGAACGTCTTTGCCAAAGGCAGATTGCACTCGCTCAGAACCGGTTGGCGTCATGGTCGTTACCGTAATCGGCAATGAGGGATAGCGGTGGCGTAAAGCTCTAACCAACGGAATAGCCGCGAGAGTTTCACCGACAGAAACGGAATGCAGCATAATGCCGCCAGAGACCACTTTACCGGCACAGAAACCATAACGTTCTCCCCAGCGCTTACGGTAAGCAGGGGCTTTACGGCTACGTAGCAACAATCGCAGCCAAATCAAAGGTTGGATTAGGTAGAGGAGTACCTGATATAAACGCAGCAACATTCTATCAAATTCATTTATATGAGTTATTCAGAATAATACCATAACTGCTGAAGAAAGGCTCTCTTCCGGTTATGTAATGTCCAATGGTGGCTAGCGCCGATCTATTTTACCCGCTCATATATTAATCAGTATAAAAACCGAACCCGTTCCCTGGTTTGAACGGGTATTTTTATCTTATCGAGAATAAGACTGATTACAGTAAAAAGGCGAAAAACAGCATATAAGAGTGAGAAGTTTATTGGTGATTATTTTTTATCTATTAACCTGAAAATATCCGTATTACAGAGAGATAAAATATCTGAGTGCTTCATGACATTGCTTAACCCATTGGTCGTTATGAAGATGATCGCCTTTATTAGAGATTTCCTTTAATTACTTTCGTTAATCGCCGGAATATCGCTGCGGATAAATGACTTATTCTTACTTAAATATCATTTTCTCATGCATGTAATAGTTAATTATCACGGTAAAAACTAACAGCATATTATTAATGTTTTCCGCAGCGAAGCGAGCGGCAAAATATTCGTCTGATAAAGGGTAATCAGTGAGAGTTAAGAGAAAACTGCGCAGCGAGAGAGGCTGCGCAGATGAGGGAATTCGGTCACTTAGACGATGATTTTATCCAATTCTGCCATGATAATTTTGGCTTGAATGGTATCCATGCTTTTCTCTTTAGAGATAACGGATACCTGATTTTCACCATAACCGCCAATTAATCCGGGATCGGTTGGGCCAAACAGCGTGATGTTAGGCCGCGCTAACGCTGCCGTTAGATGACTTAGCCCGGTATCAACGGAAACCACAGCTTTGGCACCGGCTAATACCTCGGCAACTTGCTGTAAACTCAGTTTTGGCAGCACTTCCACGTGAGGGAAATTATCGGCCAGACGAACTGCGCGTTGATATTCATGCTCTGCGCCCCACGGCAGTTTAATTTTCAGCCCAGTAGGTTGAACCAACTGAATTAACTGACGCCAATGGCTTTCCGGCCAGTGCTTACTGTCACGGGTCGTCGCATGTAGGAAAACCAGATATTGCCCAGCGTCTGGCGGTAACTGGCTGAGGAAACGCTGAGCGATAGCGTAATCACCGACGGTTTCCGGCTTGGTATAACCCAGACTTTTAGCAAAGAGCTGGCGAGTACGCTCAACGGCATGTAGCTGCTTGTCTATTTCATGACGGCAGTTATAAAACCAACTGGCGAAGGGTTCCCGGGCGCTTTTGCAATCTGGGCCGTGTCGGGTGCCCTTGGCAATGCGGGTGATGAGCGCCGCGCTTTTTATCAGGCCCTGAGCATCGATCACCAAATCATAGCTGCGCTCTTGCACGATTCGTTTGAAGTCACAGCGTTCTTGCCGTGTATCACTACCAAACCAGTTTTTGCGCCAGCGGCGAATGGCCACCGGAATCACTTTATCCACCGCCGGATGCCAACTGGGAATCTGAGTAAACCCTTCTTCTACCACCCAATCGAAACGGATTCCGGGAATGGCGCTCATTGCATCGGTCAGAGCGGGTAACGTATGCAAAACGTCACCCATCGATGAGGTTTTAATGATCAATACGTGCATCAGTGCGCCTCATTTACCGTTGAAGACTGTGTTGCCAACTGCAGCTGTAGTGCGGCCAAAACCTGCTCTGGCTGAATGTCGATCAGGCTTTGGTGGTAGCCTTGATCGGCATCTCCTTTGCGCACTTTGTGGTAGCCGGTAATCAAACGAATAACCGTCGCTTTATCTGAAAGTGGCGGTGTGAAGGCTGGGCTGCTTGGGCCATATAAGGCCACCAAAGGTTTGTTCAACGCGGCGGCAACGTGCATCAGGCCGGAATCGTTGCTCACCACGGCGCTACAGGCGGCAATCAGTATTACCGCTTGATCCAGCGTCGTTTGCCCAGCCAGATTCAGGCAGAAATCGCGACTTTCTGCCTGAAGTGCCTGACGAATATCTTCTCCCGCTTTATGGTCTTTTTCAGAACCAAACAGGGTGATTTGATAACCGTCATCAATGAGTTTTTGTGCCAAAGTGGCGTAATGGTAGTGCGGCCAACGTTTGGCTGGGCCAAATTCGGCACCGGGACAAAAACCGATGATTGGCCGATTATCGCTGAGATTAAAAGCGGCGGTGGTTTCCGCAATTTCTTCATCCTGCACCTGTAACTGCGGCCAGAGAATGGGCTGCGGCAGATCGGCTTCGGAAGTAATTCGCGACTTATCGTAAGCCAGCGCAACATAACGCTGAACCATCAGCGGGAAAGCCTGTTTATCCAGAATGCGCATATCGTTGAGCAGGAAATAACGCATTTCACCGCGCCAGCCTGTACGCTGACGAATACCGGAAAAGTAAGGTATTAACGCAGATTTGAACGAATTGGGTAAGACATAGGCGCGATCATAGGCTTCCTCGCGCAAAGCGATACCCAAACGGCGACGGCCTTCCAGATTAAATACCCCGTGACCGAGCGGCATTGGGATAGCGCGGCGCACCTCTGGCATTCTGGCCAGAAGTGGACGGCACCACGCGGGTGCCATCACATCAATCTCTGCTGCCGGATATTCGGCCTTCAGGGTGCGGTACAAACTTTGCGACATCATCATATCGCCAACCCAAGAAGGGCCGATGACCAGTATTCTCATACCGTTATCAATTCCTTGCAGCGAATGACTTAAATAGGGCGATTTAACCAGCCCAGATACTCTTTTACCCCTTCGGCGACGGTTTTGAACGGTTTGTCATAACCGGCTGCGCGTAGGTTGGTCAGGTCGGCCTGAGTGAATGCCTGATAGCGACCTTTCAGTTTTTCCGGGAATGGAATGTATTCCACTGGCCCGCTCTGATGGTATTCCACCACGGCGTCCGCCACTGCCTGGAAGGATTCGGCACGGCCAGTTCCGCAGTTGAAAATACCGGAAACGCCGTTCTGCCAGAACCACAGATTGACCGCAGCTACGTCACCGACATAGATGAAATCGCGTTTAAAGTTCTCGCTGCCAGCGAACAGTTTAGGTGCTTCACCAGCGTTGATTTGATTGTTCAGGTGGAAAGCAACGCTCGCCATGCTGCCTTTATGGCCTTCGCGCGGTCCGTAGACGTTGAAATAGCGGAAGCCACAAATTTGTGAATCCGCCTGCGGCAGAATTTCACGAACATATTGATCGAACAGGAATTTTGAGTAGCCGTAAACGTTCAGTGGCTGCTCATATTGGCGATCTTCGATGAAATTATCGGTTCGGCCACCGTAAGTTGCAGCTGAAGAGGCATACAGGAATGGAATACCGCGATCCAGACAGAAATGCAGAATGTCTTTGGAGTACTGATAGTTGTTATCCATCATGTACTTGCCATCCCACTCGGTGGTAGAGGAGCAAGCGCCTTCATGGAAGATGGCGTCGATATCGCCCATATCATCACCGGCAACAATGCTAGCGACAAAATCTTCTTTATCCATGTAATCCGCGATGTCCAGATCGACCAGATTGACGAACTTAGTGCCGTCTTTCAGGTTATCTACCACTAGAATATCTTTATATCCTATATCATTCAGTGCCTTAACGATGTTGCTGCCAATAAAACCGGCGCCGCCAGTGACGATAATCATCAGGTTCACCCTTATTAATCTGCTTGGTTGGGCACAATGCCCTACACATTATTTGGTGCCATCATAACATTTCATGCGTAAGCGCACAGCCGGAAGGGGGGTAATCGCCCTTTTTGTATGGGGCTTTAGGATAGTTCCCCGTGATATATGCTGCATTTCTTACATTCTCTAACAAGGTTTCTCGTCAGTAAGCCAGCAACTTAGTAAAATGTGAGGCGAAATTGCCAAATCTGGAGATAACCGAATGCCCGCGTCTTTCTATCAACAACTAGAACAACAACTGGCTACTACCCGTGCTGAAGGTTTGTATAAAGAAGAGCGGATTATCACTTCCGCCCAGCAAGTCGATATCGCTGTAGCTGATGGAAGTCATGTAATCAATTTCTGTGCTAATAACTATCTGGGGCTGGCTAACCATCCGGCGCTGATCGCTGCCGCGAAAAAAGGGATGGACACACACGGTTTTGGTATGGCCTCCGTGCGCTTTATTTGCGGTACGCAGGACAGCCACAAGCACCTGGAGCAGAAGATCGCCAGCTTCCTGGGGATGGAAGATGCCATTCTCTATTCTTCCTGTTTTGATGCCAACGGCGGGCTGTTTGAAGCGCTGTTGGGGCCGGAAGATGCCATTATTTCCGATGCGTTAAACCATGCGTCAATTATTGACGGCGTGCGTCTGTGTAAAGCCAAGCGTTATCGCTACGCTAACAATGATATGGCTGAGCTGGAAACCCAACTGAAGCAGGCAAAAGCGGACGGCGCTCGTCATATCATGATCGCCACTGATGGCGTGTTTTCTATGGACGGCGTGATTGCTAACCTGAAAGGCGTTTGTGATTTGGCCGATCAATATAAAGCGCTGGTGATGGTTGATGATTCCCACGCAGTAGGCTTTGTTGGTGCCAACGGGCGCGGCACCCATGAATACTGCGAAGTGATGGGTCGTGTTGATATTATCACTGGTACTTTGGGTAAAGCGTTGGGCGGCGCATCCGGCGGCTATACCGCAGGCCGTAAAGAAGTGGTGGAATGGCTGCGCCAGCGTTCACGTCCGTACCTGTTCTCTAACTCATTGGCTCCGGCGATTGTTGCAGCGTCCATTGAAGTCCTTTCTCTGCTGGAACAAGGGGATGCTCTGCGGGAACGCCTGTGGGCTAACGCCCGTCTATTCCGCGAAAAAATGACGGCGGCTGGTTTCACGTTGGCAGGAGCCGACCATGCGATTATTCCGGTAATGCTGGGCGAAGCTAAATTAGCGCAGGAATTTGCTAACGCGTTGCTGAAGGAAGGTATTTACGTTACCGGTTTCTTTTATCCGGTCGTGCCGAAAGGTCGGGCGCGGATTCGCACCCAAATGTCTGCTGAACACACGACTGAGCAGGTTGAACGTACCATCGATGCATTCGTGCGCATTGGTAAACAACTAGGCGTTATTGCATAAGGAATTTCAATGAAAGCACTATCTAAGCTGAAAGCGGAAGAAGGCATTTGGATGACCGATGTGCCTCAGCCTGAATTGGGTCACAATGACATTATGATCAAAATCGCTAAAACGGCGATTTGCGGTACGGATGTGCATATTTATAACTGGGATGAATGGTCACAAAAAACTATCCCGGTTCCTATGGTTGTAGGGCATGAATACGTCGGTAAAATTGTCGCTATCGGTCAGGAAGTTAAAGGTTTTTCCATTGGCGATCGCGTTTCTGGCGAAGGGCATATTACCTGCGGACATTGCCGTAACTGTCGCGGAGGCCGCACTCACCTGTGCCGTAATACCATTGGCGTCGGTGTTAACCGCCCGGGTTCATTCGCTGAATATCTGGTGATTCCTGCCTTCAATGCGTTCAAAATTCCTGACAACATTCCCGATGAGCTGGCCGCCATTTTCGATCCGTTTGGTAACGCGGTTCACACTGCATTGTCCTTCGATCTGGTGGGGGAAGATGTGCTGGTTTCCGGCGCTGGTCCTATTGGCATCATGGCCGCAGCGGTGTGTAAACATGTCGGTGCGCGTAACGTGGTTATTACTGACGTGAATGAATATCGCCTCGATTTGGCGCGCAAAATGGGCGTCACTCGCGCGGTAAACGTTAGTAAAGAAAACCTGAACGACGTGATGACTGATCTGGGTATGACCGAAGGTTTTGATGTGGGTCTGGAAATGTCCGGCGCGCCGCCAGCTTTCCGTACTTTGCTGAATGCGATGAACCACGGCGGCCGCATTGCCATGCTAGGGATACCGCCATCCGATATGTCTATCGACTGGAATCAGGTTATCTTTAAAGGGCTGTTTATTAAAGGTATCTACGGTCGCGAGATGTTCGAAACCTGGTACAAAATGGCTGCATTAATTCAGTCTGGTCTGGATTTAACACCAATCATTACCCACCGTTTCTCTATCGATGAGTTCCAGAAAGGCTTTGACGCTATGCGCTCTGGTCAATCAGGGAAAGTCGTATTGAGCTGGGATTAACGGCTAACTGAGATTCTATCAGGTAGATAAACAATGCCGGGCATGATGACCCGGCATTGTTTTATTTGGTTTTGTTAAACCAGAAATGCCAGCGCTGCTGCACGAAAGTCGCCACTGGGCTTTGTATCAGACTTTCCCCCAGAATTTTAAACATCTCGTCGGCGTAGATTTTCTCTGGCGTATGTCCCGCTTTCATTTTACATTGCTTAATGGCTTTTAACCTGCTGTCTTTAAACGGATCGCGTGGTTTAACCGGCTTGACTGGCGTCAGCGTGCCTGAATTATGCTGCACCGGTTCATTCAGTAACGCACTAGGGCGAACCAATACGATATCTGACGGCAATTCCGGCAGCATCTGCTGCAATACCCGAATGGTAGAGGGATGAGGATGCCCGATGGCAATAGCCGAACCATTTTTACGCGCTAGCTGAATGGCGCGATTGAACTGCTGACGAATAGCCGCATCATTCTGCACATCATCCAGAAAAACTTTGCGTTTTATGACTTTAACGCCAGTGCCTTCCGCTGCCCGGCTGGCCTGAGTATTGCCGATTGTCACGCTATCCAGAAAATACAGCTGATAATGTTCCAGCGCCTGCATGACTTTTTGCATTCCGGACAGGCTGGAAGTCATTGCGCTACCCATATGATTATTCATACCTACGGCGTAAGGAACGTTGTTTACCGCCTGACGAATAATGCGCTGAATTTCTTCGCTGCTCATATTAGGCTGCAAAGTATCCCGTTCTAATGGCTGCTTGCTCAAGGGTGCCATCGGCAGATGGATAAGAACCTCACGCCCTTGGCTGTGGGCTTTGATGGCCATTTCTTTGGCGTGGGGAGCATTAGGCAAGATGGCCACCGAGATCGGTAACGGCATCTGGAGAATTTTGTTTTCGTTCTGCGGGCGATAACCGAAGTCATCGATAACAATAGATAATTTTCCTGCCTGCGCGGAGCAGGCTATCAGCAAAGTGCCGAATACAAACAGTGAGCGAGCTTTAAAATAGCGCAATGCTTTTTCCCTAATTCAATTCCCTATCTTCCTAACCAGGGTTGTGGGTTGACCGCCTGTCCCTGACGACGGATCTCGAAATACAGAGAAGGCTCACCCTGGCCCCCGCTGGTACCGACCAGAGCAATCGGCTGGCCGGCTCTAACCTGAGTCCCAACGCTGACTAACGCGCTTTGGTTATAACCATACAAACTCATATCGCCTTTACCGTGTTCAACGACGACGACGAGACCGTAGCCCTGTAACCAGTCGGCCAGCAGGACGCGGCCATCGGCAATGGCTTTGACTTCGCTGCCTTCTGGCGCGGAAATAACCATACCTTTCCAGCGTAGTTCTCCCTGTAATGCTTCACCAAATCTATGTGTAACATTACCGCGTACTGGCCACAAAGCCTGCCCACTTGGGCGACCTAAACCGCCGGTACGTGCCATCAGAGAGCGCTCACTTTCGCTCGGCTTATAGCTAGAGCCGGTTTTCTTCGCTTGTTGCTCTTTAAGCTTAATCTGCTCTCGAACCCGCGCGGCCTCTTTGGCTTCTCGTTCAGCGCGGGCTTTGGCTTCCCGTTCTGCTTTGGCTATTTGATCGCGCAGACGGGTTTCATTCTGTTTCAGTTCCGCCAGACCCTGCTGGTCTTTTTCCAGCGAGGCTTCCAGAGAAATCAGCGTTTTTTTACGTGCTGAACGAGCCTGTTCCAGCTTCTGTTGCTGAGACTGTTGTTCGTTCAATAGGGATTTCTGCTGTTGCTGTTTTTCTACCAGCGTTTTTTTCTGCGCCGCGAGATCGCTTCGAGTCTGTTTTAACGTATTGATTGATTTGAGACGGGCTTCATTCAGATAGCTGAAATAGGCCAGAATGCGTTCGCTACGCTGACTTTCCTCACCGCTAAGAATGAGTTGCAATCCGCTGTGCTGCCCTTGTTTAAAGGCTGCATCCAACTGTTTAGCTAGAATATTTTGCTGGAGTGACTGCTGACTTTGCAGTTTTTCAATCGAGCCGTTGAGCTTGGCGACGTCTTTACCCAACTCAGTCAAAGTGGCTTGGGTGTCGCGCAGGCTACGGCTGGCTTGGGCAATAGTATTTTCTTGTTGTTTCAGCTGATCGAGCAGTGCGCTGCGTTGCTGTTTTTGTTGCTGAACGCTTTTCTCTTTTTCAGCAATATTTTGCTGAATAGTTTTCAATTGGCTCTTGTTATCGGCCGTTTTTGCAGCAACGGGAGCATCTGCAGCCTGGCTGGATAATGGCAATAGCAAGACGCCAGCGCAAAAAACGCTGGCGTACAGTATGGCTAACGGACGACGCGTAAACCGGGTTGGCAGCAGGCCCACTGGGGATTGGCTGCTGCCGGGGGTTGCGTTTTCAGTCACCATCAAACGTGCAAATAACGCCTTATCCTTCATAAGAAAGGATTATTCCACGATGAACAGCGGCTTACCAGTCATCTCTTGCGGGATTTCCATTTCCATTAGTGACAGCATGGTTGGCGCGATATCAGAAAGCTTACCGCCAGCCACCGCGGCAACCGGTTTATTGCCGACGTAAATCAGCGGAACCGGCAGGCTGGTGTGGGCGGTGTGAGCCTGACCTGTCGCCGGATCGCGCATTTGCTCGGCGTTGCCGTGGTCTGCGGTAATCAGCAACTGACCGTCAGCAGCTTTAACTGCATCAACAACCTGTGCAATACAGCCATCCAGCGTTTCGATCGCTTTTACTGCCGCATCATAATCACCGGTATGACCAACCATATCGCCATTTGGATAGTTACAGATGATGACATCGTATTTACCGCTGCCGATCGCCCCGACCAGTTTTTCGGTCAGCTCGGCAGAACTCATTTCTGGCTGTAGATCATAAGTCGCCACTTTCGGTGAATTCACTAGAATACGGTCTTCACCTTTAAATGGTTCTTCAACGCCGCCGTTGTAGAAGAAGGTGACGTGAGCATATTTCTCAGTTTCAGAAATGCGTAACTGGGTTTTATCGTGCTTCATTAACCATTCGCCAAAGGTATTAACCAGTGATGCTGGCGGATAAGCGCAGGCAGCATTGATATCGGCTGCATACTCGGTCAACATCACGAAATCGCCGAAGTTAACTACTTTATCGCGCTTGAAGCCGTCAAAGTCTGGATTAATAAAGGTGCGAGTGATCTGACGAGCGCGGTCGGCGCGGAAGTTCATAAAGATCAGCGCGTCGCCATCATTCATAGCGGCATCGGGTTCGCCAGCGGCTTGAATCACCGTCGGTTTTACAAATTCGTCGTTTTCGCCGCGGGTATAGGCATCAGCCAAACCCTGCATGGCGTTGGCTGCGGTAAACTCGCCCTTGGCCTGAGTTAGCAGGTCATAAGCCAGTTGGACGCGATCCCAGCGGTTATCGCGATCCATTGCGTAGTAACGACCAATAATGGAGGCGATACGGCCTTTGCCTAATGCAGCAAATTTATCGCTAAACATTTTCAAAGAGGACTCGGCGCTACGCGGCGGCGTATCACGGCCATCGAGGAAGGCGTGCAGGTAGATTTTCTCGGCACCGCGTTGGGCAGCCAGCTCGACCATCGCCAGAATATGCGCTTCGTGGCTGTGAACCCCACCGGCGGATAGCAGGCCCATGATGTGTACCGCTTTGCCAGCTTTTACTGCTTTATCAACGGCGGCGGTCAGCGTCGGGTTAACAAAGAAATCGCCCTCTTTGATCTCTTTATCTAGGCGGGTTAAATCCTGATAAACAATGCGACCCGCGCCCAGATTGACGTGGCCAACTTCAGAGTTACCCATCTGACCGTCTGGCAACCCGACGTCCAGACCGGAAGCAGCAATCAGCGTGTGCGGATTTTGCTGCCACAAGCGGTCCATCACTGGCGTTTTGGCATTCAAAATAGCGTTATCCTGATGGTCTTCACGGTGGCCATAGCCATCCAGAATAGTCAGAACTAATGGTTTTTTATTGCTCGACATTGCTTAACCTCATTTTCTTATAAGTCCAAGTGTTAATAGGCATGGGTTATACGTGGGTCGCTCATGGCTATTGACACTTATCGCTTTCGTAATTTTACTACAAAGCAGGTTAAAAATAGCCCAAAGAGATCAAGGTTGGCGTGGGATGGGCGTGATTGTGGTGGTTTAAATGATGAAAACTTTCCGCGATCCCTCTCAGTTTCTGCAATACCACTTGCTTACTGGCTGTATTTGCTGCAACGCGCAGGTATACTCTGTGACCTTGAATATTGACCCCTAACTAACGGGAGTTTTTCCCCCTATGTTGCAAGAAATTATGCAATTCATTAGCCAGCATCCTATTTTGAGTCTGGCTTGGGTGGCTTTGCTGGTTGCCGTGATCGTCACCACCTTTAAAAGCAGCCTGTCTAAAGTAAAAGAAATCACTCGTGGTGAAGCTACGCGTTTGATTAACAAAGAAGATGCGGTTGTTGTCGATACCCGTTCGCGCGAAGATTACCGCAAGGGCCATATCGCCAGCTCCATTAACCTAACGCCGACTGAAATTAAAAACGGCAGCTTGGGCGAGTTGGAAAAGCATAAAGCGCAGCCTATTATTGTTGTTTGTGCTAACGGTACTGCGTCTCGTACGTCTGCCGAAAATTTGAACAAAGCCGGTTTTGAACCTGTATTTACTCTGAAAGAGGGTATCTCTGGCTGGAGCGGTGAAAATCTGCCTCTGGCTCGCGGTAAATAAAACGTGGTAAGTAATAAAACCATCGCTTTATCAACGGAATATTAATATAACTGAGGTTTTGTCAATGGCGAAAATTGAGATATACACCAAAGCGACCTGCCCGTTTTGCGTTCGCGCAAAAGCGCTGTTAAACAGCAAAGGTGCAGCGTTCGAGGAAATCGCGATTGATGGTGATATGGCGACGCGTGAAGTTATGATTGAACGCAGCGGACGTTCCACCGTACCTCAGATATTTATTGATGGGCAGCACATAGGTGGCTGCGATGATTTACATGCGCTGGATGCGCGCGGTGGGCTTGACCCACTGCTTTAAACTCGTCGATGGGGATTCCCACGGCGGTAGTGCTGTTTAATAAGGATGTCTAACTAAGGGTACTTTTACACATGTCAGAACAAAACAACACAGAGATGGCTTTCCAGATCCAACGTATTTATACCAAGGATATCTCTTTCGAAGCGCCAAATGCACCGCAGGTTTTCCAGCAGGATTGGCAGCCAGAAGTTAAACTTGATCTTGATACTGCTTCCAGTCAGCTGGCTGAAGATGTGTATGAAGTGGTACTGCGCGTAACAGTAACGGCCTCTCTGGGCGAAGAAACTGCATTCTTGTGTGAAGTTCAGCAAGGCGGTATTTTCTCCATTGCTGGCATCGATGGCACCCAATTGGCACATTGCCTGGGCGCATACTGCCCGAACATTTTGTTCCCGTATGCCCGTGAATGTATCACCAGCCTGGTTTCCCGCGGTACTTTCCCTCAGCTGAATCTGGCACCGGTTAATTTTGATGCCCTGTTCATGAACTATTTGCAGCAGCAGGCTCAAACTGAAGGCGAAGGTGCCGAACAACGTCAGGATGCCTGATGAACACCACTGATGCTTCAATGACTGTAATCGGTGCCGGATCTTACGGCACCGCATTAGCCATCACGTTAGCGCGTAATGGTCACACCGTTGTGTTGTGGGGACACGATCCCAAACACATTCAGGCGTTGCAGGATGCTCGCTGTAATCAGGCTTTTCTACCGGACGTCCCTTTCCCCGACACATTATTGCTAGAAACCGATTTGTCCCGCGCACTGGCGGTCAGTCGTAATATTCTGGTGGTAGTGCCGAGCCACGTTTTTGGCAACGTTTTACATCAGTTAAAACCCCATTTACGCAGCGATGCGCGTATCGTTTGGGCAACCAAAGGGTTGGAAGCTGAAACCGGGCGTTTGCTACAGGATGTAGCACGGGAAATCCTCGGCGATACAATTCCGCTGGCGGTTGTTTCCGGGCCGACTTTTGCTAAAGAGCTGGCGGCAGGAATGCCCACGGCGATTGCATTGGCTTCAACGGACGCTCAGTTCAGCGAAGACCTGCAAGCGCTGCTCCACTGCGGTAAAAGTTTCCGGGTTTACAGCAACCCAGATTTTATCGGCGTGCAGCTCGGCGGCGCGGTGAAAAACGTGATTGCCATTGGTGCAGGTATGTCTGACGGCATCGGTTTTGGCGCGAATGCGCGAACGGCGCTGATTACCCGTGGTTTGGCCGAAATGAGCCGTTTGGGTTCCGCGTTGGGTGCCGATCCTTCCACCTTTATGGGCATGGCGGGGCTGGGTGATTTGGTGCTAACCTGCACGGATAATCAATCTCGCAACCGCAGATTCGGTATCATGCTGGGCCAGGGCGCAGGGGTTCAAGAAGCGCAGGACAAGATTGGCCAGGTTGTCGAAGGTTATCGAAATACCAAGGAAGTATTAGCTCTGGCGCAACGGTATGGTGTTGAAATGCCCATTACCGAACAGATCTATCAGGTGCTGTACTGCCATAAAAATGCCCGCGAAGCTGCCCTGACCTTATTAGGGCGCACCAAAAAAGACGAAAAAAGCGGCGTTTAACCCGTTAGATCAATGCGTACTAAGTCACCTTGGGGTTTCCTCGGGGTGACTTGTTTGTATCATAGGGAGAGTAAGGCATGTCGTCAGAAGAATTAGAGCAGGTCTGGAGCAGCATTAAATCAGAAGCGCGGGCGCTGGCTGATTGTGAACCCATGCTGGCCAGCTTTTTTCATGCGACATTGCTAAAGCATGAGAATTTAGGCAGTGCCCTAAGCTATATTCTGGCGAATAAATTAGCCGATCCCATAATGCCTGCTATTGCTATCCGGGAAGTGGTCGAAAACGCTTACCGCAGCGATCCCCATATGATTGTTTCCGCCGCGCGCGATATTTTGGCTGTGCGCTTGCGTGACCCTGCGGTGGATAAATACTCTACGCCACTGCTGTATCTGAAAGGTTTTCACGCATTACAAGCCTATCGAATTGGCCATTGGTTATGGGCGCAAGAGCGTAAAGCGCTGGCTATTTATCTGCAAAATCAAGTCTCTGTGGCTTTCGGTGTTGATATCCACCCTGCGGCAACCATTGGCTGCGGCATCATGCTGGACCACGCCACAGGTATTGTGATTGGTGAAACGGCAGTTGTTGAAAATGACGTTTCTATTTTGCAATCCGTCACCTTGGGCGGTACCGGTAAAACCAGCGGCGATCGACATCCTAAAATTCGCGAAGGCGTGATGATTGGTGCCGGGGCGAAAATTCTGGGCAATATTGAGGTAGGTCGAGGGGCTAAAATTGGTGCGGGTTCTGTGGTATTGCAAGCGGTTCCGCCTCATACCACTGCGGCGGGTGTACCGGCTCGGATCGTGGGTAAACCGGACAGTGATAAACCCTCCCTGGATATGGACCAGCACTTCAACGGCGTCAGCCAAGGTTTTGAATACGGCGACGGTATCTGATTCCTGCTATTAATCGAACGGGGCCACTCTGAGCCCCTTTCTGACAAATTTCTTACTCTTTCACCAATGCGCCGTTATATCCCAGCTGGCGCCATGCCTCATATACCACCACAGAAACTGCGTTCGATAGATTCATACTGCGGCTATCTGGTTGCATTGGAATCCTGATTTTTTGCTGTGCCGGTAACGCATCCAGAATACTGGCAGGTAAACCGCGAGTTTCTGGGCCAAATAACAGAAAATCCTTATCCTGATAACTCACCGCACTATGAGCTGGCGTACCTTTGGTGGTCAGTGCGAACAGGCGCTCGGGTTTTTCGCTGTCGAGAAAAGCCTGATAATCATGATGATGCTTAATATTCGTAAACTCATGATAATCGAGGCCCGCTCGGCGCAGCCTTTTGTCATCCCAGGTAAAGCCCAAGGGCTTGATCAAATGAAGCTGGCAGCCGGTATTGGCGCACAGACGAATGATATTGCCGGTGTTCGGTGGGATTTCCGGTTCAAATAAAACAATATTCAGCATAGGCCCCCCAGTAAAGAGGGGCGCAGGATACCAGAAACTCCGATTTGGTGCAGTGGGCATCCGTTGATATGGGCAGATTTGGCCAGTGAGAAAATGTGACGATCTGGCCGAACCTGTGGGATCGGCCAAATGACTAGGCTTTGAATGGGTGTAGAGGAAGCCAGAGAATCAAGCGCAGGCCGCCAAGCGGGCTATCTTCCGCCCTAACCCAGCCACGATGCTGGCTTACGGCGTTTTCAACAATGGCTAAACCTAGGCCTGTACCGCCGGATTCGCGGTCGCGGGCTTCGTCAGTGCGGTAGAACGGACGGAAAATCTGTTCGCGGTCTTCTGCGCTGACGCCAGGGCCATCATCATCAACAGTGATGGTTACGCCTTGATTATCAGCTTGGAACGCTACTGCGATATGGTGGTGAGAATACCGCAGAGCATTACGAACAATATTTTCCAACGCGCTATCCAACGCCGACGGATTACCAAATAGCGTCCAAGGGCCCGGTGGAGCAGAGATTTCCAGCGTTTTACCCACCTGTTCGGCTTCAAATTGCGCATTTTCCAGCACGTTAGACCAAAGGTCATTAGCTTTAATCGGCTCTCGTGCTAGCTCATTCTTATGCTGGTTACGGGAAAGCACTAGCAGATCATTGATCATACTGTCCAACCGATGAGCTTCTGTTTCAATGCGTTCCAGCTCTTTTCCCTCTCCATGGCGACGGCGCATCAACGCTGTCGCCAACTGAAGGCGAGTCAGCGGGGTGCGAAGCTCATGGGAAATATCGGAAATCAACCGCTGTTGTGCGGCAACCATTCGTTCCAACGCACTGATCATTTGGTTGAAACTGGCACCCGTGGCTAGGAATTCCTGCGGGCCGGATTCCAGTTCAGGATGCTGTTTCAGATTTCCGCGAGCCACGTCATCGGCGGCATTTTTCAGTTTACGAGCCGGTTTAGCCAGGCTCCATGCCAGCCAGAGAAGCAGAGGCGCACTGATCAACATGGTGGCAATCAGTAACAGTAACGGCCGATCAAACATCAGGTTGATAAAGTCGGACTGTGGGCTACTTGCTGGTCGAATTAAATAGAGTTGGTAGTTGTCATCACCATCACGAATAGAAAATGGCCCGACCATTTCTGATCGACCATACTTTTTCTTTTTCGGCTGATCGGCATTATCCGATTGGCCAATAAAGTTACGTACAATCTGCATTTCATGACGTTCAGCGCCAATCACCCGGCCTTCGCTGGTCACTAACACCAGATGCTGGCCGGGGGGGGCCCATTTCTCAATGGCGCGATACAGCCGCCGCCACCACATCAAATCATTGGCAGGATCGTTGGCCAGTTCAACTTCAATATGCTGTTCCAGCATGACGCCCTGCCGCTGCTCATTTTCTAATAACGGCGTTAACTGCCGCGAATCCAGCTTAGGCACCATCAGCACTAGCATGAGCACTAGCGCTAGAGTAAACCAGAAAATAGCGAAGATTCGCGCCGTCAAACTGTTGATCATGTTTCAGATACCATCAAATATCCGCGGCCACGCAAGGTCTTGAACCAAGGTAAACCATCCTGACGTTCCGGTAACTTACGACGCAGGTTGGAAATATGCATATCAATGGCGCGATCAAATGGCGTCAGTCGTTTGCCCAAGACTTCCTGGCTGAGAAGTTCACGCGAAACCACTTGGCCCAGATGCTGAGCGAGTAAATACAGCAAGGTAAATTCTGTGCCGGTTAAATCTAGTACCTGACCTTCAAAGCTGGCTTCCTGACGACCCGGATTCAGTTGCAGGCAGTCAACTTCTAGCGTTGGTGCGCCTTGATCTACATTCTGCTGCTGTTCGCTCCAATTGGAACGACGCAAAATAGCGCGTATGCGTGCTACCAATTCACGATCGTTAAACGGTTTGGCCAAATAGTCATCTGCGCCTAACTCCAGACCCAGAACCCGGTCCAATTCACTGCCGCGCGCGGTCAGCATAATCACCGGCGTTTGGTGATGTTGACGTAGCTCTTTTAAGGTTTCGATACCGTTTTTACGCGGCATCATAATGTCCAGCAAAAGCAGGTCGATCGAACTGTCCAGCAGGTTTAGCGCTTGCTCGCCGTCATAGGCAACAACAACGTTGAAGCCTTCCATTTCAAGTAATTCTTTCAATAGCGAAGTTAGTTCGCGATCGTCATCAACAAGTAGAATTTTATGCATAGTTATTTCACCTCTAGACGCAAAATACGTTAACAATTGCCGCGATTCTATGACTTTACCTAGATTTACATCCCCTGACCTCAGTTTTACATGCACTGACGCTAGTTTTCAGCCAGACCTATACACTGCTTAACATTGAATTGCATAGCAGAGTGAATCCAGGAGTTAATCATGCGTAAAGTAACAACGTTAGTTATAGCGTCAATGTTGGCCTTCGGCTCTACCGCCGCATTTGCCGCTGATACTGTTGCAACCGCTGGCAACTGGTGTCACGACTTCGACGGCAAAATGATGAAAGGTGGTCGCGGCCACCATAACATGTTTGAAGGCTTGAACCTGACTGAGCAACAGCGTCAGCAGATGCGCGATCTGATGCGTCAGCATCGCGGAACTAAAACGGCAATGCCTGTCGCTGATCGGGAAGCAATGCATAGTCTGATTACCGCAGATAAATTTGATGAAGCCGCAGTTCGAGCGCAGGCTGAAAAAATGTCTAAACAACAAGTTGAGCGTCAGGTCGAAATGGCCAAAGTACGCAACCAAATGTACAACCTGCTGACGCCAGAGCAAAAAACTGCCTTAAACCAGATGCATAAACAGCGGATGGCTACAGTGCAGCAGGCTCCAGCAGCACAACCGGCTTCTGCCCAGAAGTAAAGTACTATCCAGTACCGTAAGGTACTACCCAGTAATACCCTGTTTTCCTTGCCATAGACACCATCCCTGTCTTTTAGCCCCCCATGATGGAGGGCTTTTTTTTGCCTATTGAGAAACGCTAGCTTTAAAAACAGTCACTTACGATTTTCTCAAAGGGCGGTGTCATTTCCAAATGTGATTAAATGTGGACAGTTTGTGGACGCGTTTCGGCCGCTAATCCCCCCTTTAATGGGTTAAGTATAACGGCGTTTTGCAGGTAATCCGGCGCCAGATGCGCATAGGCCATTGTTTGCTGAATGTTGGCATGTCCGAGTATTTGCTGGAGTGCAATGATGTTCCCGCCGTTCATCATAAAATGGCTGGCGAAAGTGTGACGTAACACATGGGTGGCCTGACCGTGTGGCAGGTCTGGTTTTACATCTCGCAGTGTTTTACAGAACTTCACGTAATCCACGTCGAAGAGTTTCCCACTGGCTTTGTCTTTCACTTCTTTCTCCAACTCTGCGGATATTGGAATTGTGCGTTTCTTGCCATTTTTAGTTTCTAAAAATGTGATGCGGCCATTCATGACTTGAGCGGGGGTTAATGTACTGACTTCTCCCCACCTACCGCCAGTGCTTAAACACAACAGCGCAATAAGCCGTTCGTCTCCAGATAACACCGACAACAGCTGATTAATTTCATCCGAATCTAAGAACGTCATACCCGGATTCTTTTCAGCTAATGGCGGTAAACCATGTAACGGGTTCTGCCCTGCAAACTCCTCGAGCTTTATCAGTGCAGAAAACATCCCTGAAAACCGATAGAGATCGCGATTTATCGTGGCTGCGCTAATGCCGTTAGTCAGGCGCAGGCTGCGATGTTCCATTAATACGCGTTTAGTGAGCTGATTTACGGTCTTGTCACCTATCGCTGATATGGTTTTGATCAGGTGACGTTTTTCAATCGCGCCATTCTTGAGATTCTGGCCGTGGTATAGCCACCAAACCTCGACTAACTGACTCAAATTGCGGCGATCTGTTCGCTTGTTCGCCCATTCTTTTCTACTGGCGTTTACGATGACATATCGCTCAAAGGCGATAGCTTCCGCCTTTCTTTCAAATCTCTTACGAATACGACGTCCTTCGCGTCCGCAAGGTCTAATGTCCACTTCATAACGACCATCATCGAGCTTCTTAATCGCCATAGCGAAGCCCTCCGATGTAACAGCCTGCCTCAAACCACAGCCAGTCTGCATATTGATAACAAATATCTAACCAGTTCTCCTGCCTTAACGGCCTGAGGTGGTTTTCTCTTGCCCACTGTGTGCGATGGCCGGTGCTATTTGCCCCGCTTCCGGTGCGGTTTTATCAGTCATCAGCCAAAGGGTATATTTTTCAAACTGCGGGTGTGTTGTGTATTTCACCAATGCAGCACCACCGGGCTCGAATAACCCACTTTCATACTTCGATACGGTGCTTCTGGGTAAGCCAATAATTTCGCATAACTGATTTTGACTAAGTCCCTCAGCAATACGCATCGCTTTTATCTTTTCACTCAATTTCATTTGACCTGTTCCTATTTAGGAGTTAGATTTACCTCTATTGATCCTATATAGGAGCAATTAAGGTCGTGAAACACCACCCAATAAGCGTTTTTAAACGGTTTCTAAAGGGTTGGATCAAAAGAGGTTAGCACAGATGAAAGTTGAAGATTATGTGATTCGGTACCCGCTTGATGCAGTTCATGAATCTAAGTTTGCGGAACTGATCGGGAAACCAGAGACCGCAATTAGAGAAATGACTAAGAATAGTAAGTTGCCATTCATTGAGTTACGCGATCCAACTAAGGTAAACGCGCGTGCCGGTGATAAGTGGATTTACATTCCTGAGTTTAACCGAGGAGTGAGAGAGGCTTTCTATAATCGGCCAATTGAACAGCGCGATGCATGGCTGTTATGGATGGGGCTTTAAGTCACTATAAGTAAATCAAGCCGTGTGGCATAAGGAGAAAATATGGAGCAGGTATCAAGTGAACTAACCGTAATTCTTTTTCGTGGCGATGTGGGAAAAAGATCCCCCTCAAATAGTCTAGCCGTTCCTCAGAACCCAAGGAAATGGGAAACCACTGAGGAGCTTCTAAGTGAACCTATTTTTATCGATGGTGATGATTTAGTTTTTCGCAGTACTGATGGGTCAGTAGAAATCCTTCGTTTGGATTTGAAATATTTACTTGAAGATGGCTATATGCGAGCAAAGGTAAAAGCTATCGGCATGAGTACTGACTATCGATTAGCATTGGCTCAATGCATAAAAGAAAAAGGGCGTGAGTTGGGTATTAAATTAATAAGCAAAGATGATTGGGACGATATCTTTAATGTGCTTGTGCGACCATACCGAAGTGAAAAGGCCACACAGCACAGCCTAGATAATTAGTTTATATCAATAAAGCTTTTATGTGTGGTCGGCATTTTTGATTGAATTACTTCTCTTAACTGAATTGACAATCTATTAGCTTTATCTGCCAGCTCCCGACTTTCGATAGTTGAAGGAATTGCATCGGCTAATATTAATGCTTTTTCGAGAGAAGTGATTAATTCATTAGCTTTTTTATTATTCATTTATTACCTCTTTTGTGGCTGATTGTTTTTGGCGATCCGATCCTACCACAAAATACCATGTGCCGATCATGGCTAAAACTCGGCATCTATTTGCAACCGTCTACTACGTGGGCTGTTACCAATGGATTTATAAGGAGGGTGTATGCAACAACCAATATCAATCGCACCGCTGCTCTGTAACCATCAGGCGGCTCGTTGTCTGGATACTCGAATTACCCACGGAAAAGGCCGCAAAGGGATCATTATCCGTCGTCGCCGTTCAAACATTATCGAAGCGATTAAGCATTCAAAAGTGTGGGGAAGAAAATGACAGTTGTGACCTTAGAGCTTACCCGCAAGTTACCCGCCGGGCTGCGTACCGCTATCGCCAACCATTTAGCCTTGCCGCGTTGGAATGAAACCTGCGGTTTTTATAATCGGATGAGTGAGCGCGAGCGCCTGACCATGTGTTTCCATGCGCACTTAAAGCAACGCCATGCGGTGATGCAATTGCAGGAAATGAACGATAGCGACCGTGAGCGTATTGTTTGCGCGATTGGCGAATTGAGTGAAGCATTTGCAGAGTGTCGTAAAGAGCGAATTGATGACTCGGCTTTTGTTGGTCGCTTAACTGTTAGCCAGCGTAAAACTTTATTTCTTCATGCTGAATTAACCGAAGAAGAATTTAACCAGCCTTATTGGCGCTTAAATGATGAATCATGTTTATGGCGTGAAAAACTATTCCGTGCATTGCGAGAGTTACTCAGTTTATTTAAACATGCGCCAACTATATTAACGGCGGTTAAGCCTGAGCAATATCTCCACTAATTAAATAACCTAGCTATTTAATAGGCGCTTTACTGCGTCGGGCTTTCTATTACCTGAGGTTTATATGCACATGTATAAAACGGTCGGCCAAGATATGCACCGTAGAGCCGAAGCAGAAATGCAAGAGCGGCTATTAAATAAGGCGCGTAACCAAGCTAAAGCAGATGCTGCTGTCAGTTTCTCATCACGACTGGACTCAATACTGGTTCATGCACAAAAAGAAGAATTATCGAAAGTAGAGCTTATCGAATTACTGACTCAGGAGTCGGTTTCTCTGCATAACCAAGGATTAAGTAATGGGGGAGTGTATTAATGAAGAAGGAATTGAAATGGGTTTTTATCAATAATTGGTTTGCTGTTGCGAAGGGTGAAAACGACACATTTATTCTGGCCGATATTCGAGTAGATAAAGAAAGCGGTAAAACATATTACCTGACGCGCGCCGTATATTCAGAGACGTTGAATTTAATCGCAGATATTACCAGCCTGTGCGTAAAGCGCTGTGTGTATTTAAAAACCATCACCACGGCATCAGCGTTGATGCGTGAGAGCCACCATTTTAATGAATTAAGCCAAAAGGCATTAATCCAGCTTGATAGCCAAATGGAGGCAACACCATGCCAGATTTAATGGATGCGATCCAACAGCATCAGCAAGACATATTAGCGCGCCGCATCAACGCCGCGCGCATGAAACCGAGTGTATCGGCCTCAATTTGTGAGGATTGCGATCAGCCTATTTCCGCCCAACGTCGCGCCGCAATGCCGGGCGTGATTCGTTGTATCTCCTGTCAGTTAGATCACGAACATCAAAGCAAACATTTCAGAGGCTAATTATGGTTCGCATTCCAATCGGTAAAGAGTGGGTCGTTACCGCAGATAACTATCAGTTCATTTTAAATCAGAAGAAGGTGGCTAAATCAGGTGCAAGAGCTGGTGAGGATTGGCTCGATCCTATCGGTTATTACCCAACCGTCAATCAACTGGTGACAGGTTTAGCGCATCACCATATTCGCAATTCAACGGCAACCAGTATCGCAGGGCTGGTCGCTGAGATTGAGCGTATTGGCAAGCTCTGTCAGGAAGCTTTTTCAACCCACCATTCAGGCTAAAACAATGAAATTTACTCCGCTTAATTTTTTTACTACTGTGCTGGCGCTTATTTTTATCACCTTAAAGCTAACCGGTATTCTAGCCGCTTGGTCGTGGTGGGTGGTAACTGCGCCATTATGGATTTTACCCGCCGAAGCACTTTTAAG
Source organism: Yersinia sp. J1 (assembly GCF_050586585.1). NCBI lineage: Bacteria > Pseudomonadati > Pseudomonadota > Gammaproteobacteria > Enterobacterales > Yersiniaceae > Yersinia > Yersinia sp. J1. Next base: position 83,070 of record NZ_JBOBDP010000007.1, on the reverse strand, counting down.
TGGCGCGGCGTTATTCATGATTACGGTCATCATTCACATCTTGGCGAAAGTCGTTAAATGAATGAGTCAACCAGGGGGCGAGTTGCCCCCACATCCACCCCACCATTTATATCTGAAAAACCTGCGCCCTTTGTTGGCGCTTATAGTTGGAATGCTCCCCGCGAAGCCATTGGCAAAGAAAAGCCTCTTACCCGTGATGAATACCGTCAGGGGCAAGATGCTTTGCGTAAAATCAGCTCGCTTCCTCATTTTCTCGGCGGGATATTTTCTGGCCGACACGCCTACTTATTAAAAAACTCAGGGCTGCTGACCGCTCATCGTTTTTTGCTCAACGTTTTTATGCCGCGTATCTGGCCGCGCATCACCAAAATTAACGCTAAGTATGAAATGAAGTTAAGCGGTTATACCTATGGACTATTTATCGGTGAGGCGAGCCAATACTCACGCTTACCAGGGCTGTACGATAAAGAACTCAAAAGATTGGCCGGTAATATTTCCTCGATCCTGTCTACGGCTTATGAACATGCCAGTGACCAATATGTCAGTGAACACGATGGCGACAAAAATTTATTATTTAGCGATGAGGCACAGGCTGAAATTTACGGTCTGGTGGCAGGCGCTGCTCGGTCGTCATTCAATATTACGCCTAAATACTGGATGCGTTATTGCAAGGGTGAACTGAATAAGCAACAGGCGCTACGTAGCATCATGCGTTTGGTTAACGAGGAGTGGTGGATACGTAAACTTAAAGCGCTGCGTATGCAATGGCGTGAAGCGTTACTGATTGCAGCCGGTGAGGTTAATTTCCAGCGGTCAGAATATGCCAGCAAAGTCGCCATCCGGGATGTTCAGTCGCGCCGTTTAGCTAATCTGGAGTATCTGAAATCGCAAGAGCTGGAGAACGTCGAGACCGGCGAGCGTTTCGACCTTATTGATAAAGTGTTGGCGAGTGTTTCTAACCCAAAAATCCGCCGCATGGAGTTGATGAGTAATATCGCCGGGATCGAAGGTTTTGCGGCAAGCCAGCATCATTGTGGGCTATTTGTCACCATCACCACGCCTTCCAAATATCACCCAACGCGCAAAATCGGTAAGAAGGCCGATAAGCGCGTTCAGCTTAACCATAAATGGGATGGCGAAGCGTATTCACCCAAAGACGGTCAGCGTTATCTATGTGGCATCTGGGGCAAAATGCGCACCGCGTTTAAAGATCGGGAACTGAAAGTTTATGGGATGCGCGTTGTGGAGCCTCACCACGACGGTACACCACACTGGCATATGTTGCTTTTTTGCCATCCGAAACAGCGTCGGGAAGTGATCGCCGTAATGCGTAAATACGCGCTGAAAGAAGATGGTGACGAGCGCGGTGCCGAAGAAAACCGATTCCAGTGCAAGCATATGTATAAGGGCTGCGCGGCGGGATATATCGCGAAATACATTGCCAAGAATATCGACGGCTATGCGCTGGAGGGTGAGCTGGATTTTGAAACCGGCAAGCCACTATCTGATGCCGCCGCCGCTGTCACTGCGTGGGCGTCTATCTGGCGTATTCCACAATTTCATCCCATTGGCGTTCCAACCATGGGCGCATATCGCGAGTGCCGTAGCCAAAGCCTGCGCGGTATTAGTCTGGCCGAAAGTTTTGACGAGAGAGTTGAGGCGGTACGCGCCGCAGCCGATGCCGGTGATTTTGCCACTTATATCGTTGCGCAAGGCGGTGCCAATGTGCCACGTGATTTACAGACGGTGCGTGTCATGCGCGAGATTACCGAAGAGCTCAATGAATACGACGAAGAAGTGCAGAAGGTCGTTGGTATTTTTGCCCCTCACCTTGGTGCCGATCACATCCATAAAACCCGCGAGACGAAATGGCGCATTGTGAGCAAGGCTGTTGACCTTGATTCTTTGACTTTAAAAAGCGCCCCCGGCGCGCCTCGGAGTCCTGTCAATAACTGTGGGCAGGCTCTGCACAGTAATGACATAGAAACGCCAGTTACACCGTCTGAGTACGCCGCAGCGGTGATAAAACTGATAGAGAGCGGCGATGTTGGCTGGGATGAGCCAGACGTTGCCAAGACGTTAAGGGATGCAATAAAAGCGCAGCCATCCAGCATAAAGCGACAACAACAAAGCTATAACCCAAGCAAAGCGCGCGATCGTGCTCCATCAGAGCGGCTTACCCAGCGTGAAAAGGATAGGGCGTGGCAAATTGGGCGGGAACTGTTACAGCAAGGGATAGTGGCTGAGAGGTGGGAGCTGGAGGTTTTGGTGCGAGGGGGGAAAGTGAGTTTTTGGGGGAGAGAACTTTCGTATCCTGAATTAGGGAGCAATCTCGATTTTTGTGAGTTATAGCTTTGCCCTCTCCAGAAAACATTAGTATCTTTTATGTCACTGAGTTCATGAAAATTAGCAGGAACGAATGACTATTTATCAAGGCGGAATCCCTTTAGATGAGAAAGATTATCAATCTCATGTGTACTCATTATGCCAGTTGGATAATGTAGGTGTTCTATTAGGAGCCGGTTCATCTACAGGCTGTGGCGGATGGACGATGAAAAAAGTTTGGCAGGAGTTTAAAAAGTATCATACTGAACAGGTTAATAAGTTAATTAATACGTATTATCTTGTAGATCCACTTGAGTCAGAAAATGATTTGGTTAATGTTGAGCTACTCATTGATGAGGCATCTAAATTTCTTTCTGTCGCAAAAACTAGAAAGCAAGACGATGTTATATATGATTTTAATTCTATCCTTAAAGAGTTATATAAAGCAGTTACAAAAGCAGCTTTACTTACTGGGGATGACTTCCCAGATAAAAATCAAGGTCGAAATGATAAGTTTAATGACCATAAGGAATTGATTTCGAAATTAATGTCTAACAGACAACCAGGACAATCAGCGCCAGCGTTGTTTACAACAAACTATGATTTAGCTCTTGAATGGGCTGCTGAAGATATTGGTGTTCAATTATTTAATGGATTCTCTGGATTACATACTAGGCAGTTTTATCCTCAGAACTTTGATTTATCATTCAGAAATGTTAATGCGAAGGGGGAGGCAAGATTTGGTCATTATCATTCTTACCTTTACAAGTTGCATGGCTCATTAACATGGCATCAGGATGATAGTTTATCTATTACGGAAGTTAGCGCGTCTCAAGCTTATGATAGCTATTTAAAGAAGGTGATCGAGGGAGAGGAATTACAATTAGGTCAATATTTAATTTATCCAGGAGCTAATAAATATAGTCATACTATAGGTTTTGTTTATGGGGAAATGTTCCGTAGATTTAGTGAGTTTTTATCAAAACCACAGACTGCTATTTTTATCAATGGTTTTGGATTCGGCGATTATCATATAAATAGAATAATCCTAGGTGCATTACTAAATCCTTCTCTACATGTTGTAATTTATTATCCTAACTTAGAATCAGCAGAAGCCAATGTTGGATTAAACATAGCATCTGAGGGTGAGAAAACTATAGTAAGAATTAAGAATATGGCATTAAAGCAGATTACTGTTGTTGGTGGTGGGGAGAGAGCATACTTTAGTAGTTTTGTAAAAGATCTGCCTTATCCGGTGTTATTCCCTAGAATAAATGGAGTTGATGATTTGGTTCAAGCCATTGTTGATTTAACACAAGAGCAAAAAAAATGAGTTTTTTTAATTTCAAAGAACTTTCTGCAATTGGATACGTCGTAGGTTTAGAAGGTGATAAAATAAGAGTTAATCTTCATGAAGGACTGCAAGGTCGTTTAGCATCTCATAGAGATGGTATTAGCTCAGTTACTCAACCCGGCGATCTAATAGGATTCGACTCTGGTAATATATTAGTTATTGCAAGAGTGACTGACATGGCATTTTTAGAGGCAGATAAAGCGCATAAAGCTAATGTTGGAACTCAAAATATAGTTGATATGCCTCTGCGCCAAGTTATCGCATATGCAATTGGCTTTATACAACGAGTAGATGATAAATATGTATTCACTTCTGAAGATTGGAGACTACCAGCACTAGGGTCCTCAGCAGTCCCATTATCTAGTGAGTTCCTTAATGTAATCTATAGTATTGGTGATGAAGACTCAAAAAATGCAGTTGAGCTGGGTTTAGATTCTAGAACGGAAAGTGTGAGAATCAATGTAAATATAGATAAACTATTATCTAGGCATGTAGCAGTGTTAGGAAGTACAGGTTATGGAAAGTCAAATTTCAATGCGTTATTGACAAGAGAAATAGCAAAAGAATATCCAAAATCAAGAATTGTAATATTTGATGTTAATGGTGAGTATGCTCAGGCATTTGTAGGTGTGCCTAATGTTAAACATACCATTTTAGGAGATCTTTCTACAGAAGAACCACCGATAATTCCACCGCAGCTTAAAGATGAAACCTATTCTGAAAATTACTTCAGTTATAAGAAAATACCTTATCAGGCTTTAGGGTTTGCTGGTCTTATAAAAATGCTTCGGCCTAGTGACAAAACTCAATTACCTTCTTTACGAAGTGCGCTTGAGGCAATAAATAGAACACATCATGAAGGGAGACATATTTTTCTTAAAAAAAAGAGCGATGAAGAATTTGATATTTTTAATGACTGTCGTGAAGAGTCTCAGTCAGAGTTAGGTTCTTGGTTAGATCTTTTAAGAAGAAAACAGCTTGTAAAAACGGATAGGTGGCCTCCTTTTAAGGCGCTATCAAATTTAGTTGCGGAGTTTGGTTGTGTTGCCTCAAATAGTAATCGAGTTGGAAGTAAACGTGATGCCTTTAGTTATGGGAATGTCCTGCCGCTCGTTAAGATAATTCAGCAGTTATCAGAAGATAATCGATTTAAAAATATCGTGGATATAAAGGGAGGGCAAAGTTTAATAGCTGATGGCAAACACTGGGATAAAGCAATGGGTGATGAAGTTGATTATTTTTTCGGAAAAGAAAAAGGTATTGAAAATTTATGGAATGTACACATAGTCAATCTAAAAAATCTTTCTCAAGATCATGCGCCAATGATTTTGAGTGCCCTGCTAGAGATGTTTGCGGAGGTATTATTTAAGCGTGGACAGCAAAAGTCATTTCCAACAGTCCTTCTACTGGAAGAGGCCCATCATTACCTTAGAGATCCCTTTTCTGAAATTGATGCTCAGGTAAAAGCCTATGAGCGTTTAGCAAAAGAGGGGCGGAAATTTAAATGTTCATTAATTGTTAGTACCCAAAGACCGTCGGAATTATCTTCAACTGTGTTAGCAATGTGCGCTAATTGGGTGGCTTTACGATTGACTAATGAAAGAGATATTATGGCGTTGAGACATGCTATGGAAAATGGCAACGAACATACTTTGAGACAGATTTCGGGGCTTCCACGTGGAGATGCTATTGCATTCGGCTCCGCGTTTAATTTACCAGTGCGTCTATCGATTCATGAGGCTGTGCCGGGCCCTAGGTCTTCTGATGCAAGTTTTTCTGGGGAGTGGCGAATACCGGATTAAGTGAATGAATTCAGTTGCATTCTTTATTATTCGACTTTTGCATATTGTTTTGGGGTTACTTGAAGAATATCAAATCTTTGTACGACAAATAAGATCCTTATCGGTTCAATAAGTATAGATAGATGATACTCTTGGGTAACAAACCATTTATTCTATATGCTCCCTTTTAAGGCGATGGGTATGGCTAAAGATCTGACTACCTCAGTACACGACCGACAGAACATCCTCAATAACTCTTATGCACTTAAACACGCAGAAACACATCTTGCGTTGGGTGGAATTGAATTCAATGGTGAAAAAGTATTCACTAAAAATCAACTAGTTGAGCTTTTTGGTATTAGTGATGCGACAATTGAGAGATATGTAACCAGCCATAGTGATGAGTTAAAAAACAACGGATATATGCTCCTTAAAGGTAAAAATCTCAAAGATTTCAAAGAGGTTGTTGATGGTACCCTCATTGGTGAGGGTACCAAAACTTCAATACTTGGTGTGTTTAAATTTAGGGCTGTTCTGAATCTTGCGATGCTACTTGTTGAGAGTGAGCAGGCTAAAGCTATACGAACCCGTTTGTTAGATATTGTAATCGATACCTTGGCTGAACGCTCTGGAGGACATACTAAGTATATCAATCAGAGGGATGAAGATTACTTAGTCGCGGCATTCAAAGAAGAGAGCTATCGTAAGAAGTTTACTGATGCTTTGGATGAGTGCGTGGAAGGTAATGGCTGGAAGTATGGAAGGCTCACCAACCAAATTTACCAAAGTATTTTCCACGAAAATGCTACCGAATATAGAAATGTTTTGAAGCTGCATCAAAACGATAAAATTAGAGGCACCATGTATTCAGAGGTGCTTACGCTAATTGCAAGTTTTGAAGCCGGTTTGGCTCATGAGCTAAAAGTAAAATTCAATGAATTAGGACGAAAGCTAACCTATAAAGAAGCTGAAGCCATATTAGGGAAAATGGAAAGACATCCACTTTACGAACCAATGTTGGTAGACGTCAGAACCAAAATGGCTAGCCGGGATCTGTGTTTTAGAGATGCTTTTCATGAAAAACTTGAAGCGTATGTAAAAGCTGTGCCCGCAGGCGATTTCGAGCGTTTTTTGGGTGAAAAAAGTAAATCATTAGAAGAAAGATTGAATGATCCAGAAACGCTAGCGGTTTTCAAAAGACTTAAGGAACGCTAGTTATGGGTGAAATACAATTCAATTATTTTGATATTGATCATGCTATTTCGGTGCACGCTTGGATTATAGATAATTCTGGTGGGCTGCATGGTATACGTGATAAAGGGATATTAGAAAGTGTTTTAGATCATATACAAAACGATATGTACTATCCTGATTTCATTGATAAACTGAGTCATTTATTTTTTTCAATTAATAAGTTTCATGCATTCAGTGATGGAAATAAACGCGCTGGAATAGCTCTATCTACATATTTTCTTGAGATTAATGGGTTTGGTCATTGCGTAAAATTTTTTATTAGAGAAATGGAAAACATTGCAGTATGGGTAGCTGATGGAGCGATAGATAAAGGTCTTTTAAGTCTTATAATTAATGATCTTGTTATATATGAGGAATTGATAGAGGGGACGAAATTAGAAATAGCATTGGCAGTATCTTCTCATCAGTTATGAAGTTGAAATTTTTCAGTAAATTAATTTTGTATGCTTACAAAGCAAAGTAGTGTTATTTACTGCCACAAATAGGATCTTCAATCGAAGACCTTAATACAGTTCATACTCGTATTATTTCCCTAATCGTGATGCTATGGGATTGTACGCATATATGTGAATCGGATAGCATGCAAAATTTATAATTCTTTTGGGCTTGTGGCATCAGTGTTGGCGCTGCTCCAGCGTGGTCAGGCACCTGCATTAAAACCGCCCCATAAAGCGGGCAGGCGTGGCGGGGATAGCATTGCGCGCTGGCGGTGTTATTGGTGTATTCGCAGATCGTCTGAGGGCGTTGTGGTGCTGATATGCGCGTGCGGATGAATGTTGATGTGTCTTTGTGCCTCGGTGGCCTGCTGTCACCTGCGGGGCGCGTATCGCAGGTATAAAAATGCCGCCAAGCGGCGGCGATGGTTTAGCTTGATGGGTTACTTGTTTTTCGGCAGTTCGTAAGGCTTAAAGCGTACTACCTCCTGACCTATCCCGTCGTTAACCTCTTTGATCCGTTCCTGTAGTGGCGTCAGTTCGTTACGCACAAACACCTGCGCGGCTTTGACTACGTCACCGAATCCGCCGGTATTGTTGGGGAGCACGCCCATCATCTGCGGCGGCACGCGGTGCGCACTGAGCAGGTCGTCGCGGGTGGCGTTCTTGATGTTAAAGAAATCGTCTTTCGTCGCCACCTCACTGAGCGGCACAATCTTGATCCCGTCTGGCTTACCATTAGGAGCGTAGAAAAACAGGTTCTTAAAATTCCCCAATCCTTTCGAGCTGCGCATCGCTTCCCGCAGTGCCTCAACATCGGTATTACTTTGCGCTGCGTCAGTGACATACATGATGTAACCAGCGTGTGCGCCATTCTGGTAATACTTGCGGCGGAACAGCGTCGCCGATTCATTGAGCCACGCCGAGTTAAGCGAGCTTATATATTCTGGCAGGCCGTACAGTTCCTGATTGATATCCGGTTCAATCAAATGGAACACTGAACGCGGTGCAAAGCGGTGCGGTTCTTTGAAGGATTGCACGAACCAATAAACCTCCTCCTCAACGCCTCGGCGGGTATATTTCGCTGGTGAGCATTCAAGTCGCAAAATATCCCCTAACTGATTAAACCGTTTTTCTAAGAACGCATTACCAAAGACTAGATAGTCCAATACATAGCGGCTAAACACCTGCTGACTCAATAGCGGATGTGGGATAAAGGTACTGGCAAGAATATTGCGCTTTACGTAAATCGGTGAGCTGTGGTGAACGGCGGCGCGCAGGCTTTTTGCCAGACCGGCAAAGCTGATCGGCGGCTCTATCCATCTGCCGTTACCAATACATTCGGTATAGTCGAGAATGTCGCGGCGATCCAATACCGCTGAGGGCTCGCCGAAGGTAAATGCCTGCATCGCCTGGTTAGGCTTTTGCGTCATGGTTACCGCTTTGGCGCGCTGGCCTTTGCGTTTGCTCATCAGTTAAATTCCAGAATGGATGGGGTAACGTTGCCGTTTCCAGCGGTGAGAGGTTCGTTAATCATGGCGTGCATCGCTGCCCAAGCGATATCGGCGTGGCTGACTTCCTCGCTACGACTGGCCTCATAGGTGGTGCTGCGGCCACTGGCGGTCATGGTTTTGCGGATTGCCATAAACGACAGCGTAATGTCGGTATAGCTGATGTCATATTCCAAGCGACCGGTGGTGATCAGGTCTTTCGCTTTCAGTACCATGTTGGTTTTTACCTCGGCGCTATAGCGAATTTCTCGCGCTGCCGGGAAGAAATTACGCACCAACTGATAAACCCCTTGCCCGATGCCGGTGGCGTCGATCCCGATGTATTCCACGATATATTTTTCAGTCAGTTTTTTGATGGATTCGGCCTGATCGGCGAAGTCCATGCCTTTCCATTGGTGACGCTCCAGAATGCGGAACTTGCCGCCCGGTACCAATGGCGGAGCCATAACTACACAGCCAGCACTGTCGCCGGTGTGCGATGGGTCGTAACCGATCCACACCGGGCGATAGCTGAATGGTCGGTCGGAGAACGGCGCGAAGTCTTCCCATTCCACCAAAGAATCGACCATGCAGGCTTGCAGCTCCTCAAACGGAAATACCGAGGCTTTATCATCCACAAACTCACACAAGAACAGATTGCGGAAGTCGGCGGCGCTGTTTTCACGTTTCAGTTCATCAATATTGAAACGGTCACAGCCCCCGGCGAACGCGTCCTCAATGGTGACAATTTGTCGCCACTGACCATCGCCACACACTGCACCAGCGGCTAGTGCGCGATGGCTGACATCCAGTTCAATACATTCGCTTTTATCCTGACGGCCTTTGTTGAATAGCTCCCCTGACCAGAACGGATACGCGCCGTGGGCGAGACTGGACGGTGTCGAGAAATAAGTGGTGCGTAGGTGTTTTTGTGAGGCCATGCCCGAAGCCACTTTGCGCAGTTTTTGGAAGTTGGGAATCCAGAAGTATTCGTCCACATATAGATCGCCGTTGTGGCTCTGCGCAGTGTTGGAATTGGTGCCGAGGAAAATCAATTTTGCGCCGTTGTTGCCGAGCACAATAGGGTCGCCAGTCAGCTCGACATCAACCTCACGAGCAAAGTTGATGATGTATTCACGGAATACATAGGCTTGGGTTTTACTGGCGGAAAGAAAAATTTGATTACAGCCACTTTCCAGCGCTTTGAGTAACGCCTCGCGGGAAAAGAAATAAGTTGCCCCAATCTGGCGCGATTTAAGAATATCGCGGATACGGTGTTTTAAGCCCATGTCATACCAATGCTTTTGATAGGCATAGGATTGTTTGAAGAAAATCGCTTTGAGTTCGGCGATGGCTTCCTCGCTGAAAGTGTTCTTTCTCGGTGCTTTACGCTCGCCCTTGTTGCGGTTGCGCACATTGGGATTGAGATCGGCCTCGTTGCCGGTTTGGCTGTAGCGGTTAACCCGCGCAAGGCGTTCAATCTGGCGACCTAACAGGTCGATTTCTTTGTAATCACTACCCTCTTTTTTAGCCTTGGAAATCAACTGAATCAGCCGGGATTCAATACTATTTTCTACCCGTGAGATCGGATGAATATCATCCCATTTATCGCGGCGTTTCCAACTGTCCACGGTGGGTCTTTTGATACTGAGAGTTTCCGCGATTTGGCGTGATGAAAAGCCTTGCCAATAAAGCAATGCGGCCTGTCGTCGCGGGTCATGCATTAGAGAAATATCGGTTGAAATAGTCATGGTTGCCTCTCGCAGTCTTGATGAGGGCAAGGCTACGCAAGCCAAGCATAACGCGCCTTAGGCGGCTGTTGTGTCGGCGGTTGTCAGACGGTGATTGATGGCGGTGTGAGGTCAGGGTGAGGAAACTAGCCCCGAACTTAAACACCACTCAGGACACCTGAAAAATGGCAAAGAAAGTATCGAAATGGTTTCGCATTGGCGTTGAGGGCGATACCTGCGACGGTCGGGAAATTGACGGCAAAGACATTCAGCAAATGGCTGATAGTTTTGATCCGCGCGTTTATGGCGCTCGCATTAACCTCGAGCACATCAAGGGCTTATATCCTGATGGCGATTTTAAACGTCTGGGTGATGTGGTGGAGCTAAAAGCCGAGCAGATTGAGGATGATTCTATTCTTAACGGCAAGCTGGCGTTGTTTGCCAAACTGACCCCGACTACGCCACTCACCGATATGGTGGCCGCCAGTCAGAAGATTTACACCTCCATGGAAATTCGCCGCAACTTTGCCAATACCGGCAAATCCTACCTCGTTGGTCTGGCGGTGACCGATGATCCGGCCAGCCTCGGCACTGAAATGCTGGAGTTTAGCGCTAAGGCCAAAGTGAACCCATTCGCCGGTAAGAAAGATCACCCTGACGACGTGTTTTCTGTCGCCACGCTGGCCGCGCTGGAGTTCGAAGACGTCCCCGACACTTTACTTAACAGCCTGACCGATAAGGTCAAAAACATCTTTAGCCGCAAACAGGCCAGCGATGATGCGCGTTTTAACGATGTGCATGAGGCGGTAACCGCCGTGTCTGAACTGCTACAGAGCAACGGTGAAAGTACCGAACAGCGTTTTTCCACCCTCGAGAAAAAAATCCAGTACCTGACCACGCAGGCGCTCTCTGACAAACAAGAGTTTTCAACCCTGAAAGAACAGCTAGGCACGACTGAAAGTTTTAGCCAACAGCGCCGCCCGGCGGCCAATGGTGGCAATGGTGAAGAGACATACCAAACCAATTGTTAATCGCGTGCCTGTTAACCGGTGCGCCGTGGCGCACCAACCAAATCCTATTTGATTGAGAGAGACTATGCGCCCGAATACCCGCTTTAAATTTAACGCCTTCCTGACTCAAGTCGCGATGCTGAACAGCATTGACGTCGGTGATATTGATAAAAAATTCACCGTTGAACCGTCCGTGACGCAAACCCTGATCACTACGGTACAGGAGACCTCTGATTTTCTGACTCGTATCAATATGGTGCCAGTGGATGAGCAGACCGGCGAAAAGATTGGCCTCGGTGTCACTGGTTCGATCGCCAGCACTGCCGACACAGATAATGGCGGCGAGCGTGAAACCGCTGATTTTGCCGCGCTGGAATCGCGTAAATACACCTGCGAACAGGTCAATTTCGATTTCCATATTCGCTACAACACTCTTGACCTGTGGGCGCGTTATCAGGATTTCCAAATCCGTTTACGTGATGCCATCGCTAAGCGGCAGGCGTTGGATTACATCATGACCGGGTTTAATGGTATTGCGCGAGCGCCTAAGTCCGATCGCAGTAAAAACCCGATGTTGCAGGACGTGGCGGTCGGCTGGTTGCAAAAGTTGCGTAATGAAGCACCTAAACGCGTGATGGATAGTTACACCCACGAAGATGGCACGGTCTCGGACGTCATTCGCATCGGTAAAAACGGCGATTATGTCAATCTTGATGCGGTGGTGATGGATGCTACCAACAGCATGATTGAACCGTGGCATCAGGAAGATCCCGACCTTGTGGTTATCTGCGGTCGTCAGTTGCTGGCAGATAAGTATTTCCCGCTAGTGAATCAGGAGCAGGCTAACACCGAAGCTATGGCGGCAGATGTGATTATCAGCCAAAAGCGTATCGGTAACTTACCAGCGGTTCGCGTGCCGTACTTCCCTGCGGATGCCATCATGATCACCCGTCTGGATAACCTGTCTATCTACATCATGGACAGTGCCCACCGTCGTCATATCGAAGAGAACGCCAAGCGCGACCGTGTCGAAAACTATGAGTCGCTAAAAATTGACTTTGTGGTCGAGGATTACGGCTGCGCCTGCCTGATTGAAAATATCGAAGTGGGTACCTTCAAAAAGCCAGAAGAACCTGCGCAAGCCTCGGCACCGGTATCTGACCCAAACGTAGACGAGAAAACGGAGGCATAAGTCATGGCTAGCCCTGCACAGCGTCACATGATGCGGGTGTCAGCGGAGGAGGAAGCGCAGCGCGGGAACACCGCGTTGCGCCATGCCACCGGCTACGAGCTGATGCTGATGAGATTATCCGGCGATATGCGCACCTTAAAGGGCGTGCGTTCCGTTGAGCGCAAGGCGGTGATTAAACGTGGGATGTTACCGGAGTACGCGCCATGGGTGGCCGGTGTATTGGCCGAAGGTCGTGGCGCACAGGATGCGGTATTGATGACGGTGATGGTGTGGAAGCTCGACGCCGGTGACATAGCCGGTGCGCTGGATATTGCTCGTTATGCCTTAAAACATCGTCTTGCCATGCCGACGAAACACAACCGACCTACGGCCTATTTTCTAGCTGAAGATGTGGCTATCGCTGCCGACCGCTTACGTACCGCCGGTGAACCGGTTGAAGTATCGCTTCTACTGGAAACCATGGCACTGACCGACGCCGCAGATATGCCAGACAAAGTCCGCGCCAAACTCCACAAAATCACCGGTCTGGTGCTGCGTGATATCGGCCAGTTAGTGCAGGCATTGGCGCATCTCAAACGAGCGATGCAACTCGATCGGCTGGCTGGGGTGAAGAAAGACATTGAGCGGTTAGAGGGTGCTCTCAAAGCTGCCACTGCGCCGCCAGTGCTGCCAAAACCCGTAGCTAAACCCAAGACAACTAAGCGTGTGCGAACACCGGCTAAACCGGCTACTCGCTTGCGGAAAAAGGCTGCGCCAACCGCCAGCCGTTAACAGAACGCGCCCCGCGCCGGGCGGCACGCAGATAAAACAGGCTTTGCCTTGTTGGCTCTCTGCGTTCACCGCCCACCCATTACAAGGATTTGTCATGACGACAATCATTATCCCTGCGCCAGAAAGCAGTACCAATAAACCGGGGATCGTTATTCCAGTGTCAGAACAGCGCGAACCTGTCATAAAAAATACTTATTTTTGGCCGGATATCGACCCGGTGCGCATTCGTGAGCTGATGCGGCTTGAGTATGTGGTGACGCCTGAACGCCTGCGGGAAGCGATTCGCATGGGGATCGCTGAAACCAACGCCGAGTTATATCTGTTCCGCGAGCGCAATATTGCGGCTGGTTTTTCCTGCTTGGCTGAGGTTCCTGCCGAGAGAATCGACGGCGAAAGCGAGAAGTGTTTTCACTACTTGCGCGCCGTGTCGGCTTTTGCCAGTGCTAGCGTTTACGAGCGCTATCGCGGCTACGATGCCAGCGCCAAAGGTGACAAAAAAGCCGATGCAACTGAGAGCACCGCCGATACCTTGTGGCGTGATGCTCGTTGGGCGGTCAGTCGGTTGCAAGGTCGTCCACGCGCCATCATCGGGCAAATCTGATGATAGTTATCGCCTCGCAAGGGGACACGCTCGACGCACTCTGTTTTCGGCATTATGGCCGTACTGAGAGCGTGGTTGAGGTGGTACTCGTAGCCAATCCAGGGTTAGCCGATTTCGGTGCCGTTTTACCCTACGGTACCGCTATCGAACTTCCTGCTATTAACACCGCGCCCCAACGGGAGACTGTCAATTTATGGGACTGAGTATGGAGCGAATCAGCTCGGCCATCGCCTACCTTGTCGCGGCGGTGCTGGCATGTATTGGCGCGCTAACGCCGCAAGATATTGCCTTGCTTATTGGTGCCGCCGTGGCGGTCGGCACCTTCTTTGTCAATTGGTACTACCGCCGCAAAAGTTACCGTCTTCTAGAGCGCGTAGCCCTCGATAGGAAGGTGTTTGATGAACTCAATCGTTAAGCGTTGCAGTGTCGCCGTAGTGTTAGCGCTGGCGGCATTACTGCCTAATTATCAGCAAATAAAAACCTCTGCGAACGGGCTGGCGTTGATTGCCAATCTGGAAGGGTGTCGCCTGGAACCTTACCAGTGCAGCGCGGGAGTATGGACGTCAGGCATCGGTCACACCGCAGGCGTCAAACCGGCTAATGCCATATCAGAACGGCAGGCTGCCGCCAATCTAGTGGCCGACGTCATTTTGGTAGAGCGGCGCGTCGATCAGTGTATGCCGGTTGCTATGCCGCCGCCGGTGTATGACGCAGTGGTCAGTTTTGCGTTTAACGTCGGTACTGGAGCGGCTTGCCGTTCAACGCTGGCAACCTTTATCAAGCGGCAACAGTGGCGTGAAGCCTGTCAGCAATTACCTCGTTGGTCATACGTTAACGGCGTATGGAATCGCGGTGTGAATAATCGCCGCGCCGCCGAGCTGGCTCACTGCATTAAGGGGATTCAATGAAAACGCTGTTTGTTTTGCTGTTACTGGCCGCGATCGGGCTGTGGTGGATGAGTCGCGAGAATAGCGAGCTATCGCATGGACTTAGCACGGCTAACCAGACCATCGCCACGCAGAAAAAAGATCTCAGTACCGTAAGAAACCAGCTCAACGCGTTAGCTGAAAGCGCCAAGCGTAACGAGCTGGCACAGGTTGCATTGCGTCAGCAGCTTGTCGCTGCCCAGCAACTCGACCAACACCGTAATCAACGAATTACAAGGTTACTCAATGAAAATGAAACTTTGCGCCGTTGGTATCAGTCTCTTTTGCCTGACGATATTGCCCGGTTGCACACGCGCCCTGGATTCGACAATCCAGCCGATTATTTACGTTGGTTGTCCGAAGGTGACAAGTTGTCCGATACCGTCCAGCCAACCCAAAACTAACGGCGATCTGAGTGAAGATAATCGCCAATTGGAGCGCGCACTGGTGAGTTGTGCGCTACAAGTTGAAACCCTCAAACAGTGTCAGGAGTCACCGGATGTTAAAGCCGAAAAGCCTGCGTAGTGCGTTAGAAAAGGCCGCGCCAGTGCTGCGTAATAACCCGGATATGCTACGTATATTTATTGATAACGGTACGATAGCGACCACGTTGGCCGCGTCTTTGTCGTTCGAACATCAGTACACGCTGAACCTGATTGTGACCGATTGGCATAGCGATCTGGATTTACTTATTGTGCCGATAAATGCGTGGCTGAGAGAAAACCAGCCGGACATAATGACCACCGATGAAGGCAAACAGAACGGCTTCACCCATTTTGCTGACCTGAATAATAACGGCAGTATTGATATCAGTTTTAGTCTCAGACTCACTGAACGGGTGATCGTCAAACAGGTTGGTAAAGCATTGCATGTAAATCATCTGGAAGAACCGCCAATTCCACAGTGGGTGGAGCGTCCGACGGAACTTTATATCAACGGTGAATTAGTGAGTCATTGGGATGAGTGAGCTTAAACTTTGTGAGGACAGGCTCGCTGGGCTTATCGCTAATTTGACCCCTCCGCAGCGGCGAAAAATAGCCTTTGAGGTAGCAAAGCGTTTGCGAACCAGTCAGCAGCAACGCATCAAACGCCAGCAGACCCCCGATGGGATGCCGTACTCTGCTAGAAAGCGCCAAACTGCCCGAAGTAAAAATGGCCGTGTGCGCCGAGCCATGTTTATTAAATTGAGTACTAATAAATTTATGGATGCCGCAGGCACGCCAAACGCCGCGTTAATTGCGTTTACTACCGGTGTGCGGCGTATGGTGCGTGTTCATCAATATGGCTTAATGGATAGACCTCATCCAAAAGGTAAGCTGGTGAAATACGACGAGCGTCCATTATTAGGGCTAAGCCCGGCAGATAAGCATATCGTTGAGGAGGTTATGACCGCGTTCCTCACCATTTAATTGATCTCTGTAATGGCGATATTAATCTAATAAAATGAATTTTTATAAATAATATCAACGTGTTAGATGATTGCGTAGTTGTCAGTTTTGTGGTTTTTTTTATAATTTTTCTTCTTTTATCTTTAATATATACTTATTGAGTTGATAGAAGTTAAATAATCCGATTAGGAAATAGAGGGAGACTAATAAATAAAAAACTCCACCCCAATAAAAAATCCGATATTCCAAGTCATTTTTTTCTATTTGCTTAGACAACCATAAATTCTCTTCTTTCTCCGAATCCAATAGATAGGAGCAACTTTTAGCTCTGATGGTGTTATGATATCCACCAGCTTGATACCTTTTACAGCCGCTCTTGGTCATAAAAAAATTTTCATTTTTGTCTGTTATGTGTTCTAAAGATACAAATTCATTATTACTAACGGGATTAATACGGTAATACCCAATCTTATAAGAAGATGTTGTATAAATAGAGTAAAAAGAAAAAGTAGAAAATATAATTATAGCGCATATGAAAAATGCAAAAAATGAACGCGAACGCTTTCTATCCCCTATGTATCCGAAAATGGATGTAAAAAACAATCCAGTCCTTTGTATCTTACCGAGATTCATTTCATTTCTAATCAAATTTGCATCATTAATATTTCTAACGTTAGCACCATCCAATACTTTAAAGAGTTGTAGGTCATATGCAATGCTCTCGGATTTTTTTAATTTACTATTGTAGTAAGATAAATTGAAAACTCGAGTGAAAAGCCTGAAGAAGAAAGAAATCCCTCCGAATCTAATTGTTAAAAACAGTGCGGTTAAAATAATCAATATTAGCTTATATAATTCAACGGATAATTCGAGCATATGTTACATCCCTATTACATTGGTTTTTTATAAGAGTAATTCAGTATGTTGTTTCATCCAACATAAAACGGTCACTAATTGCTGCCTGTTTCTATTGGCGGCATCCTTCCCTCATGAGCACACAATCCCAACTTTCTGAAATTCAGCGCTTACTGCGCAACCTTATCCGCACCGGTGTCGTTTCCGAAGTCGATACCGATGGAGCCTTATGTCGCGTTGAAACCGGTGAGATTAAAACCGGTTGGCTTAACTGGCTGACACGTCGCGCTGGCCGTTCGCGTGACTGGTGGGCTCCATCGGTGGGTGAGCAGGTGTTATTACTGGCGGTTGGCGGTGAGTTAGATACCGCTTTTGTGCTGCCTGGAATTCATTGTGATGATTTCCCGCCGCCATCCAGCTCACCTGATGCCTATCACGTCACTTTTCCTGATGGGGCGGTTATTGAGTATGAGCCGGATACCAGCGCGCTAATTGTTAGCGGAATTAAAACCGCCGAGGTGAGTGCGTCGGTTTCTGTGGTTGTCACCTCGCCGTCAGTCACCGTTACTGCCAGCAAAAAAATCACCCTTGATACGCCCGAGGTGGTTTGCACCAACAAGCTGACCACGGCAACGCTGGAGGTACAAAAAGGTGGCGTAATGAAGGGCAACATTGAGCACAGCGGCGGGACGTTTAAATCTAATAACGTGCAGTTGGATAGCCACGATCACGGCGGCGTTCAGCGCGGTGGCAGTCGAACGGAGGGGACAAAATGACATCTCGATATTCAGGCATGAATCGCAATTCGGGGACGCAGCTCGACGACGTCGGCCATATCAGGCAAAGCGTGCGCGACATTCTAATCACTCCTGTCGGCACTAGAGTCATGCGCCGCGAATATGGTTCGCTCCTGTCCGCGTTGATTGATCAACCGCAAAACGCCGCTCTCAATCTGCAAATTATGGCTGCTTGTTATATGGCGATTTTGAAGTGGGAGCCGCGTGTCAGGCTAACGGCCATTACCTTCGATAACCGATTCAACGGTGAAATGGTTGTCGATATCACCGGCCAGCTGAGCGACACCGGCGGTACTTTTTCCCTTAACGTTCCAGTGAGCTAATCCCATGGCAACCATTGACCTGAGCCAGTTACCCGCCCCCGATGTGGTTGAGTTGCTGGATTACGAAAGTATTTTGTCCGAGCGCAAGGCGACGCTGTTGTCGCTGTGTGATGAAAGTCAGCGCGCAGCGGTGGCGCGTACCTTACAGCTCGAATCTGAGCCGCTGACAAAGTTGCTGGAAGAAAGCGCTTACCGTGAGGTGATGTGGCGTCAGCGGGTGAATGAAGCTGCGCGAGCCAACATGCTGGCTTATTCCACTGGTGCTGACCTCGATCAGCTCGGCGCAAATTACACGGTTTCCCGTTTGGTTATTGTCCCTGCCGATAGTAGTGCGTTACCGCCGGTAGCCGCCGTGATGGAATCTGATAGTGATTTCCGCGTTCGAATTCAACAAGCCTTCGAGGGATTAAGCGTGGCCGGTTCTGCCGGGGCTTATCAATTTCATGGTCGCAGTGCTGACGGTCGGGTCGCTGATGTGTCGGTGATTAGCCCGTCACCGGCCTGTGTGACGGTGTCGGTGTTGTCCCGCGAAAATGACGGAACCGCCAATGAAGAACTGATCCAGATTGTGGCCGCTGCGCTCAATGCTGAGGCGGTGCGTCCGGTAGCCGATCGGGTAACGGTGCAATCTGCCGAGATTATCCCTTACCGAATCGATGCCTCATTATTTCTCTACCCCAGCCCCGAAGCGGAACCGATTAGGCAAGCCGCCGAGGCCAAGCTCAAAGCCTACATTAGCGCCCAACACCGGCTCGGGCGGGATATTCGCCTGTCCGCTATCTATGCCGCGTTACATGTGGAAGGGGTACAGCGTGTCGAGCTAGCGCAGCCGCTGGCCGATATCGTGCTAAGTGAATCACAAGCCTCCAGTTGCACCGCTTATACGCTGAAAGTGGGTGGCTCCGATGAGTGATAACCGTCTATTGCCGGTCGGTTCTTCTCTCCTAGAAATCGCTGCCGCCAAAGCCTGCGCCGCGATTGAACGCACGCCAATACCCTTGCGCCAGCTCTGGAATCCGCAAACCTGCCCATTGAATCTGTTGCCTTATTTGGCGTGGGCGTTTTCTGTCGACCGTTGGGATGAGAGCTGGCCGGAAGCGGCAAAGCGTAACGTCGTGGCGAATGCGCATTTTGTTCACCGCCACAAAGGCACTGTTAGCGCCATTCGTCGCGTGGTCGAGCCGCTGGGCTATCTGATTAAGGTGCTGGAGTGGTGGAAAACCGGCGACATCCCCGGCACTTTTCGCCTGGATGTCGGCGTGCTGGAAACCGGTATTACCGAAGACATGTACCGCGAACTGGAGCGCCTGATTGACGACGCCAAACCGGCCAGCCGTCACCTGATTGGCCTGTCGATAAATCTGGACAGCAGCGGCCAGTTTTACGTTGGTGCGGGTTGTTACAGCGGCGACGAGCTGACCGTTTACCCCTATTTACCCGAAGTTATCACCGTCACCGGCAGCGAATACACCGGCGGCACCATTCATATGATTGATGAGATGAGCGTGAACCATGACCGCTAGATTCTATGCACTTCTGACCCACGTCGGGGCGGCCAAACTGGCGAACGCCACCGCGCTCGGCACCCGATTAGACATCACCCAAATGGCCGTGGGCGACGGAGGCGGTGCTTTACCCGCGCCCAATCCAGCACAAACCCAGCTTATCGGCGAGAAACGCCGGGCAGCGCTGAATGCCTTGAGCATTGACCCGGTCAATACCAGCCAGATTATTGCCGAGCAGGTTATCCCGGAGAATGAGGGCGGTTGGTGGATCCGTGAAATCGGCCTGTACGACAGCGCCGGGGATTTGGTCGCCATTGCCAACTGCGCCGAAACCTACAAACCGCAACTACAGGAAGGCAGTGGCCGCACTCAAACCATTCGGATGATTTTGATTGTCAGCAGCACCGAAGCCGTCACCCTGAAAATCGATCCCTCGGTGGTACTGGCTACACGTAAATATGTCGATGATAAGGTGATTGAAGTTAAGCAGTACGCAGATAACGTACTGGCTGACCATGCAAAATCCCGTAATCACCCGGATGCCAGCCAGACAGAAAAAGGCTTTGTCACCCTGAGCAATGCCACCGACAGCAACAGTGAAACCGAGGCGGCGACGCCGAGAGCGGTTAAGGCTGCGGCTAATGCTTCGGTCACGGCATTATCCGATCACGTTCGCAGCACTAACCCTCATGACCAGTATTTGCAGGTACACGAGCATTCAGCCTTGGCCGTTAATAAAAACGCCGCCCTGAACGATTTGGCCGGAATACCACCGCAACAGTTGCCGGTGGGTATGGGATTACATGCCGGCGGTCATTTCTGGGATAAGTTCGACATTGAAATGATCCCCGTCGCTTCTGGGGTAGCGCCGGAAACCCGTGCGCCGATTGTGCGCGAATTATTGCAGTACATGGGAATGGATCGGCTCCATTTTCACGGTGCATTCAACATTATGAAAGTCACCATCAAAAAGACTATCGACGGATTTGGCCCTTACGCTTTCCATATTCCAAGCCAGCATATTCCGACCGGCTGTTTTATGAGTTTTGTGCTGTATTACAAGATTATCGGTGGCGCTGACTGGTCTTGGTGCCACAACGAGGTTAAAGGCCGTTGGCACCAACATACTCATCACTTATTCAGTGGTAATGCCGCCGGGAACTACAGCCATGTGGATATTGGGGTAGCGGGTAATCCTGCGGTGGGAGATGTACTTTATCTTGCCTTACCGCAGATCATCCCGGGCAGATGGAACCCTGACCATCGTTGTCCGCAACTGTTTAATCTCGGCCTCGGCGAAGCCATCAGAACACAATAAAGGTGTAAAAATGAATACGTTAAGCAATAAAGAAATGATGCCGCACTCTGATCGCAGCGGCGGTTATGTCGTTACCAGCCGGGGGCTGGAGTCTCAGGACGCGGTGCGGGTGCGAATGTTGGTACGTCAGCAGATTGAGACGATAGCGGATACCCGTTCGCGGGAGGGCGTTTTGGCTGATGTGCTGAGCCTGATACTGGTGAATGTCTCACAGCTTGCGGTGTCTATCGCACAGGCCAAAACCCTTGCGGACATTAAAGCGGCGGCGCAGCCCGTCGCGGATACACTGGCAAGCGTTGATAGCGCGGTAAAAAATGGCAGTCTGGTACTGCCGTACATGGTCAAGCCGGAAGGCGTCACCGGCGTACTGGCGGATATGACTACGCTGTCTAATGAGGTTTCGGCGATACTGGTGGCTGCCGACCGATAATGTCCTTTTTATATGCGCCCTTTTACAGGGCGTTGTTGTTTCGTTTCTCTCCGAACGCTCATCAGATGCCCCCCGCGCGCTAAACCGTCAACATACTCTCTACCAACCACCAACGGAGAGTTACCCCATGGGTGATTATCACCACGGCGTCCGTGTCCTCGAAATCAACGAAGGCACACGCGTTATTTCCACCGTTTCAACCGCCGTTGTCGGCATGGTCTGCACCGCACCTGATGCGGATGCCAAAACCTTTCCGCTTAACGTGCCAGTACTGATTACTGACGTGCTAGCCGCCGCTGGGAAAGCCGGGAAAAAAGGCACATTAGCGGCGTCGCTGTTAGCCATTGCCGAGCAGACCAAGCCGGTCACCATTGTGGTGCGTGTAGCCACGGGTAAAGATGAGGCCGAAACCACATCAAATATTATCGGCGGGGCAGACGAAAACGGCCGCTATACCGGCATGAAAGCCCTGTTAGACGCCCAGACCGTGACCGGCGTCCGACCACGTATTCTCGGCGTGCCGGGACTGGATAATCTGCCTGTTGCCGCGGCACTGGCGACTGTCTGCCAGCAGTTACGCGCATTCGGTTATATCAGCGCCTTTGGCTGCAAGAACGTGTCCGAAGCGATTCAGTACCGGGAGAATTTTAGCCAGCGTGAACTGATGCTGATTTGGCCGGATTTTATCAGTTGGAATACCACCGCCAACAGCAGCGATATTGCCTACGCTACCGCCCGTGCCTTGGGGCTGCGCGCCAAGATTGACCAACAGATCGGTTGGCACAAAACCCTGTCTAACGTCGGGGTGAACGGCGTCAGCGGTGTCTCGGCCAGCGTCTACTGGGATTTGCAGACCGTCGGCACCGACGCCGACCTGCTTAACCAAGCCTGCGTAACCACTTTAATCCGTAAAGACGGCTTTAAATTCTGGGGTTCCCGCACCTGTTCGGACGACCCGCTGTTTGCCTTTGAGAACTACGCCCGTACCGCGCAGGTGCTGGCCGACACTATCGCCGAAGCGCACCTGTGGGCGGTTGACCGCCCGGTGACACCGTCGCTGGTGCGTGACCTGATTGGCGGCATCAAAGCCAAGTTTCGCGAAATGAAATCTGCCGGGCTGATTATTGACGGCGATTGCTGGTACGACGACAGCGCCAACGACAAAGACACGTTGAAAGCCGGAAAGCTATTTTTAGATTACGACTATACGCCAGTACCACCGTTGGAAGACCTCACTCTGCGCCAGCGTATCACCGATAAATATTTGGTGAGCTTAGGCTCGACGGCCAACAGCTAAGGAACCGAAACATCATGGCATTACCGCGCAAACTGAAATACCTCAACCTGTTTAACGACGGCTTGAGCTACATGGGCGTAGTCAGCTCGGTGACGTTGCCTAAGCTGACTCGCAAGCTGGAAAATTATCGCGGCGGTGGGATGAACGGCTCCGCTCCGGTGGATTTAGGGCTGGATGATGATGCGCTCTCAATGGAGTGGACGGTCGGCGGTCTGCCGGATGAAGCTATTTGGGCGCAGTACGCGACGCCGGGTGCGTCAGATGTTCCATTGCGCTTTGCTGGTTCCTACCAGCGCGACGACACCGGCGAGACGGTGGCGGTAGAAATTGTAATGCGTGGCCGTCACAAAGAAATTGACGGCGGTGATAACAAGCAAGGCGAGAACACCGAAACAAAAATCTCGACTCAATGCACCTACTACAAAATGACCCTTGATGGCAAAGAGCTGATTGAGATTGACGTCGTCAACATGATTGAGAAGGTCAACGGCGTCGATCGTCTGGAGCAGCACCGCAAAAACATCGGTCTGTAATGCTATCTCCGGTCAGATAAATCGCTGGCCGGTCAATCCCTATTTTTGAGAGAAAAATCATGGCTAGAACTAAAAGCAGAGCAACAGAAAAAGTGAATATCGAAAACGAAAATGTAGTTACGCTGGAAAACCCCATTAAGCGCGGCGACACCCTGATTGAAACTATCACTCTGATTAAACCTAACACCGGCACTTTGCGCGGGGTGAGTTTGCAGGATGTAGCAACCTCAGAGGTTAACGCGTTGATTAAGGTGTTGCCGCGCATGACATATCCGTCATTAACCGAGAGCGAAGTGGTTAATTTGGAGTTACCCGACATGATTTTGCTGGCGAGTAAGGTAATTGGTTTTTTGTCGCCGAGCTCGGAACGTTAACCTTTCCACCGCGTTTGTCGGTCGATGATTTGATGGCGGATATCGCGGTGATTTTCCACTGGCCGCCATCAGAGCTTTATTCTCTGAGTTTGTCCGAACTCATTCTCTGGCGTGATAAAGCGCTACAACGAAGCGGAAACACTGATGAGCAATAATCTAAAGTTGCAGGTGCTTCTCAACGTCGTTGATCGAGCTAGCCGCCCGTTTAAAGCGATTCAGGCAGCGAGTAAATCCCTGTCTGGTGATATTCGCACTACGCAGAAAACCCTCAAAGAGTTAAGTACCCAATCCGGGCGCATTGAGGGTTTTCGTAAAACGAGCGCACAGCTAGCGGTGACAAGCCAAGCGTTGCAGAAAGCCAAGCAGGAAGCCGCCGAGCTGGCTATACAGTTTAGAAATACCGAAAGACCGACTCGCGCACAGACTCAGGCGATGGAAGCCGCTAAACGTGTCGCCTCTGAGATGCAACTCAAATACAACGGATTGCGTCAATCGGTGCAGCGCCAGCGCCAAGAACTACAACAGGCGGGAATCAATACTCGTACTTTGTCGAACGATGAGCGTCGGCTTAAAGCATCGATTAATGAGACTACAGCCAGCCTTAACCGTCAGCGCGAGGCACTTGCTCGCAACAGCCAGCAACAGGCCAAACTCAATCGTATTAATCAGCGTTATCAGGGGGGTAAAGCGCTGGCTGGAAATCTTGCTGGAGCAGGGGCTGCCGGTGTCGGTATGGCGACCGCTGGCGTGGTAGCGGGTGCGGCTATCTTGAAGCCCGGTTTTGATTTTGCACAGAAAAACTCTGAGTTACAGGCGGTACTTGGTCTGGAGAAATCCAGCGCCGATATGCAAGCACTGCGTACGCAGGCGCGCCAGCTCGGTGACACCACCGCTGCTTCTGCTGATGATGCCGCCGCCGCTCAAATCATTATCGCCAAATCTGGCGCAGACAAAGAAGGCATTCTGGCCGCAACGCCGGTCACGCTGAATATGTCGCTTGCTAATAAAAAGAGCATGGAAGAAAACGCCACCTTGTTGATGGGGGTTAAGTCTGCGTTTGGTATAAGTAACGACAAAACCGCGCACATTGGTGATGTTATCTCGGCGGCGATGAACAAAACCGCTGCCAACTTTGAGGGCTTAAGCGACACGCTGACCTATGCCGCACCGGTGGCAAAAAATGCCGGTATCAGCGTTGAAGAAACCGCCGCGATGGCGGGAGCGTTAGCAGATGCGAAAATTACCGGCTCAATGGCGGGAACGGGAAGCCGTGCGGTTATCACCCGACTACAGGCACCGGTTGGTAAAGCCCATGATGCGCTCGGCGAGTTAGGGGTTAAAACCGCAGACCGCAAAGGCAATATGCGCCCGTTGTTTACCATTCTCAAAGAAATGCAAAAGAGTTTTGATAAAAACAAGCTCGGCACCGCCCAGCGCGCGGAGTACATGAAAACCATTTTCGGCGAGGAAGCCTCATCTTCTGCCGCCGTGCTGATGGAAGGCGCGGCATCCGGTAAGCTCGACCGCTTGACCAAGATTTTTCAGGAGTCCGATGGCAAGACTGCAGAGCTGGTCAAAATCATGCAAGACAACCTCGGCGGTGATTTCAAACAGTTTCAATCTGCCTATCAGGCGGTTGGGACTGACCTGTTTGATCAGCAGGAAGGTTCGCTGCGCAAACTGACTCAAACTACCACTAAATATGTGCTTCAGCTCGACCAGTGGATACAGAAAAATAAAGGATTATCCGAGACCATTCTTAAGGTTGTCGGCGTGGGTATGGCGGTGATTGGTATGCTCGGCGCGATTGGTCTGGTGGCGTGGCCGGTGGTGATGGGGATTAATGCCATTATTGCCGGGGCGAGTTTGCTTGGTACGGTTTTCACCGCGGTAGCTGGCGGCATTATGACGGCGCTCGGAGCGGTGACATGGCCAATAGTGGCTATCGCGGTGGCTATTGTCGCCGGGGCGTTACTTATCCGTAAATATTGGGAACCGATCAGCGCCTTTTTTGCTGGCGTAGTGGAAGGCCTAAAAGCCGCCTTTTCGCCGGTGGCCGAGTTATTTTCTCCCTTAAAGCCGGTTTTTGACTGGCTGGGGGAAAAGCTACAGGCGGTATGGAAATGGTTTAGTGACCTGATTGCACCGGTCAAATCGACCCAGGAATCCCTAGATAGCTGCCGTAATGCCGGAGTGCTGTTTGGTCAGGCATTGGCTGATGTGCTCACCGCGCCGCTTCAACTATTCAACAAGCTGCGCGAGGGCGTTGATTGGCTATTGGAAAAGCTCGGTCTGATTAAAAGTGAATCGGCTGATATTGATATCAACGCTAGCAAGGTAAACCAGTACGCTACCGCTTCAAACGGGCGCGGTTATTCCCCTAGCGGTGGACTGTTAACAGCCAACTATGCGCCGGTCACGGCAAATGCTGGCGGTTACACCGACCAAAGCCAGAACCATTATCAGCTCGACATTAATGTGCCTCCGGGGCAAAACCGGGAGGATGCCAAAAACATGATCCGCGAAGTGTTGGAGGAGAAAGAACGCCAACGCCGCGCTACTGCTCGCTCGCGTATGAACACTGATTAAGGAGCCACAAACATGATGTTAACCCTCGGGCTGTTTGTGTTTCAGCTCCAGACCTTGCCCTATCAATCGCTACAGCAAAGCCTTGATTATCGCTGGCCGTCCAACAGCCGCGTAGGTCAGCGACCGGCCTATCAGTTTTTGGGGATCGGTGAGGACAAAATCACGCTTTCCGGCGTGTTGTTACCGGAAATTACCGGTGGCGTGTTGTCATTGCTGACGCTGAAAACGATGGCCGAACAGGGCAAAGCGTGGCCGTTGCTCGGTGGGGATGGTGCGATTTATGGCATGTATGCTGTCGCCAGTATCTCGCAAACTCACAGCGTATTTTTTGATGATGGTCGAGCACGGCGTATTGAGTTCAGCATGACGCTCAACCGGGTGGATGAATCACTGAATGCGATGTTTGGCGATTTGCAACAGCAAGCCAGCGATATGCTGCAACAGGCACAGAGTAAGCTCGGAGGTTTATTCTGATGATGATCGGAATGCCTATCGCCGCCGGTGCGGATATTGCCCCGGCGTTTATGCTCACACTCGGCGGCAAAGATATTAGCGCCAATCTTAGCAACCGCTTAATTTCGCTGACCATGACTGACAACCGAGGCTTTGAGGCTGACCAATTGGATATTGAACTGGATGATAGCGACGGTCAGGTGGTGATGCCTGCACGCGGTGCCATATTGTCGCTGTTTCTTGGCTGGAAAGGTTCGGCGCTGATTGGTAAAGGCCAATTTACCGTCGATGAAATTGAGCATCGTGGTGCGCCGGATACGTTAACAGTTCGCGCCCGGAGCGCTGATTTTCGCGGTTCGCTCAATTCGCGCCGCGAAGCTTCTTATCACGACACCACCCTCGGCGCAGTGGTGACGCAAATTGCTGAACGTAACAAGCTCACAGCTGCGCTGGCGAAAGGTCTTGCTGAGATTAAAATCCCTCATATCGACCAATCGCAAGAGTCCGATATTAAGTTTCTCACCCGGCTGGCCGAGCGAAATGGTGCCGAGGTTTCGGTCAAAGCCGGTAAGCTGCTATTTCTCAAAGCGGGGAACAGCGTGACGGCCAGTGGGAAGCCAATTCCAACAATGACCATCGAACGCGCCGACGGCGACCGGCATCAGTTTGCCATTGCCGACCGCAATGCTTACACCGGCGTGACCGCAAGCTGGTTGCATACCAAAGACCCTAAGCCCAAAAAGCAAAAAGTTAAACTCCAGCGCAAAGTTAAAACTCAGCACTTGCGCGCTTTGCAGCATCCGAAAGCCAAACCGATCAAAGCCAAAACAATCAAGCCGCAGGAGGAAAAACAGGGCGAATATCTGGCCGGGGAAGCTGATAACGTGCTGGCCTTAACCACGATTTACGCCACCAAGGCTCAGGCGATGCGCGCCGCACAGGCCAAGTGGGACAAATTGCAACGCGGCGTAGCGGAGTTTTCGATAAACCTAGCAATGGGGCGAGCAGATTTATACCCGGAAACCCCGGTCACAGTACGAGGGTTTAAGAGCGTCATAGATCAGCAGGCGTGGACTATCACTAAAGTGACACACACCCTCGGCGAAAGTGGCTACACGACGGCGCTAGAGCTTGAGGTTAAGCTCTCTGATGTAGAGTATGAAGAAGAGAAGTAAGATGGTGATATAATCATAATTCATTGTTTTAAAAGGACAAATAAACTAAAATCGTTACATCAAACATAGCCAGTTGAGGTGATTAAAATGTTTCATTGTCCACTATGTCGAGAAGCCGCCCATGCTCGTTCCAGTCGCTACCTGAGCGAGAACACAAAGGAACGTTATCATCAGTGCCAAAATATAAACTGCGGCCATACATTCAAGACAATGGAGACATTCGAAAGCTCGATCATGCTGCCCGGCGAAGTTATTCCCGCCATGCCACACCCGGCGCGAAACGGTCAACAAACGCTCTGGATGTAACAAAAACGATAAAGCCCCAAAATGTGGGGCTTTTTTTCGATGTGGCCAATGTGTGGACATTGAATGAAACAAATCCTTTTATTTCATGTTGATAGTGATAAAAAAGCATCACCATCCCTGTCTTTTAGCCCTCCATGATGGAGGGCTTTTTTTTGCCGGTATCCGTTATACTTGCCCCCCTAAGATTCAATTTGGGACAAGTTATGGATCTGCAATATGCGCGGCTGGTTAAAGCTGCGGCCTTATCGGCTACTGCACTAGCATCAATTCTACTGTTAATTAAAATATTTGCCTGGTGGGCGACCGGTTCTGTCAGCGTATTGGCGGCTTTGGTCGATTCACTGGTGGATCTGGCTGCCTCTCTCACTAATCTGTTTGTGGTGCGTTACTCCCTGCAACCAGCGGACGAAGAGCATACCTTTGGTCATGGCAAAGCCGAGTCTTTGGCCGCTTTGGCTCAAAGTATGTTTATTTCTGGCTCCGCTTTATTCCTGTTTTTAACCGGCTTCCAGCATCTCGCCTCGCCGGAACCCTTACAAGATCCCGGTATAGGCGTCGGCGTTACGTTAGTCGCGTTATTCAGTACCCTGATTTTAGTCACATTTCAGCGCTGGGTGGTGCGTAAAACCCAAAGCCAGGCGATACGGGCCGACATGCTACATTATCAATCAGACGTGATGATGAATGGTGCTATTCTTATAGCATTGGCTTTAAGTTGGTACGGTTTTCACCGCGCCGATGCGTTATTTGCGCTGGGTATAGGCGTTTATATTTTATATAGCGCCCTGCGTATGGGCTATGAAGCGGTACAGTCATTGCTTGATAGGGCCTTACCTGATGAAGAACGGCAGGCCATTATTGATACTGTGACTTCCTGGCCGGGAGTGATTGGCGCTCATGATCTACGTACGCGGCAATCCGGGCCGACTCGTTTTATCCAGCTGCATCTGGAGATGGAAGACGATCTACCGTTGATGCAGGCGCATATTTTAGCTGAACAGGTTGAACGCGCGTTGTTACACCGTTTTCCGGGTGCTGATGTGCTTATCCATCAAGATCCTTGCTCGGTAGTGCCAAAAGAGCGCCATGCTCATTGGGAGCTGTAATTTTGCGTTGATTCTTGAAACTGTGTTACAGAATGATGGAAATATTTACCGTTACTTCGTGTGACTTGAATCAATTCAGCATAGTGTTTTTGCTATAATATCCAATATCATGGTCGTAGCGTTGATTTTATGTACTAGTATCGTGCTCATGGCATAATCGGCTAATAAAGAATTCTCAAAAAATCGCATCTACAAGTTCAGAGGTAGTCATGGTAAAGAAAATCGGTGTGCTAACAAGCGGCGGTGACGCGCCAGGTATGAACGCGGCAATTCGTGGGGTGGTTCGCGCTGCTTTGTCTGAAGGGCTGGAAGTTTTCGGTATTTATGATGGTTACCTCGGCTTGTATGAAGATCGCATGGAACAGCTGGATCGCTACAGCGTTTCAGACATGATCAACCGGGGCGGTACTTTCCTGGGTTCTGCGCGTTTCCCTGAGTTCCGCGATCCGGCCATTCGTGCAAAAGCCATTGAGAACATGAAAGCGCGCGGTATCGATGGATTGGTTGTTATCGGCGGCGATGGTTCTTATGCCGGTGCTGATTTACTGCAGGCGGAAGGCGGTATTTCCTGCGTTGGCCTGCCGGGCACCATTGATAACGATGTGGCGGGTACTGACTACACCATCGGTTTCTTCACTGCGTTGGATACTGTGGTTGAGGCCATTGACCGTTTACGTGACACCTCTTCTTCTCATCAACGTATTTCTATCGTTGAAGTGATGGGACGCTACTGTGGCGATTTGACTCTGGCTGCAGCTATCGCCGGTGGTTGTGAGTTTATCGCGATTCCGGAAGTGCCTTTCAATCCGGACGATCTGGTTTGTGAGATCAAAGCCGGTATCGCCAAAGGTAAAAAACATGCCATCGTGGCTATCACCGAAAAACTCTGTGATATCGATGAGTTGGCTAAATATATCGAGAAAGAAACTGGCCGTGAAACCCGTGCAACCGTACTGGGCCACATTCAGCGCGGTGGTTCACCGGTAGCTTATGACCGAATTCTGGCTTCCCGTATGGGTGCTTATGCGGTTGAACTGCTGATGAAAAATGTTGATCAGAGCAAAGGCGGTCTTTGCGTCGGCGTACAGAATGAGAAAATGGTTAACGACCTGATTTCTGTGTGTATCGATCCGAAGAACAAGAAAAGCAAATTCAAAGAAGACTGGTACGACACAGCGAAAAAACTGTTCTAATCCACGTTCCAGGTCTGAAAAAAGCCTCCGCTCGCGGGGGTTTTTTGCATTTTACGGAACGTATATTTCTTAAAGATATAATAGGGTATTTTTTATTCTTTAATCGTTAGCTTAGTTTCTGGCAGGCTTTATCTTATCCAACCTATTGGGGTTGATTATATAAATTCTGGGGAGCGGGCGATGCGCAAATGGGGTGTAGGTTTAACATTAATGCTGGTGGCATCAGGTGCCGTGGCAAAAGATATTCAGTTGTTGAATGTTTCTTACGACCCAACGCGGGAATTCTATCAGGAATATAATCAGGCTTTCAGTAAACACTGGCAGCAGCAAACTGGGGATAAAGTCACGGTACGTCAGTCGCACGGCGGCTCTGGTAAGCAGGCAACCTCAGTTATCAATGGTATTGAAGCCGATGTCGTGACGCTAGCTTTGGCCTACGATGTGGACGCAATCGCTGAACGTGGTCGGATTGATAAGAACTGGATTAAGCGCCTGCCGGATAATTCTGCTCCTTATACTTCAACCATCGTTTTTCTGGTGCGTAAAGGTAATCCCAAGCAAATTCACGATTGGTCAGATTTGGTAAAACCGGGGATTTCCGTGATTACGCCGAATCCGAAAACTTCCGGTGGCGCTCGCTGGAACTATCTGGCGGCCTGGGGCTACGCTCTGGAGCACAACAATAACGATCAGGCGAAGGCGCAGGAATTCGTCAAAACGCTGTATAAAAATGTTGAAGTGCTGGACTCCGGTGCGCGTGGCGCGACAAATACCTTCGTTGAGCGCGGTATTGGCGACGTATTGATTGCCTGGGAGAATGAAGCCCTATTGGCGGTGAATGAATTGGGCAAAGACCAGTTTGATATTGTGACGCCGAGCGTTTCCATTCTGGCTGAGCCGACGGTTTCGGTAGTGGACAAAGTCGTCGATAAACGTGGAACCCGTGAAGTCGCCGATGCTTACCTGAAGTATCTGTATTCGCCAGAAGGCCAGACCATTGCGGCGAAAAACTTCTATCGTCCGCGTGATGCGACAGTAGCGGCCAAATTTTCCAGCGAATTCCCAACATTGAAATTATTTACCATAGATGAGGTTTTCGGCGGGTGGACCAAAGCCCAACAGGTGCATTTTGCTACCGGCGGCGTATTTGACGAGATCAATAAGCGCTAAACGGCATTGAGATTCAGACATAAAAAAACCCCGTTACCGGGGTTTTTGCATTTTTACGTATTTAAACGTGAATTATGCTTTTTTCGCTTTAGCTGCGGCTTTAACGATAACTGCGAAAGCGTCAGCTTTCAGAGATGCGCCGCCAACCAATGCGCCGTCGATGTCCGGCTGAGCGAACAGTTCTGCAGCGTTTTTATCGTTAACAGAACCGCCGTACTGAATAATAACTTGTTCAGCTACTGCAGCATCTTGTTTGGCGATATGGTCACGAATGAATTTGTGAACAGCCTGCGCCTGCGCTGGGGTGGCTGATTTGCCGGTACCGATGGCCCAGATTGGTTCGTAAGCGATAACCGCGCCTTCGAATGCTTTTGCACCCAAAGTGTTCAGCACTGCGTCCAGTTGCTTAGCGCAAACGGCTTCAGTTTGACCCGCTTCGTTCTCTGCGTCAGATTCACCGATGCACAGTACTGGGATCAGGCCAGCGTCTTTCAGTACGCCGAATTTTTTGGCGATGAACTCATCACTTTCGTGGTGATAAGTACGACGCTCGGAGTGACCGATAATGATGTATTTAGCACCGATATCTTTCAGCATTTCTGCTGAAGTTTCGCCGGTAAATGCGCCGGAAAGATTAACATCGACGTTCTGAGCGCCCAGAGCAATACGGCTACCGGAAAGATGGTGTTTAGCCTGGCTCAGATAGATTGCTGGTGGAGCAATGGCAACGCCACAGCCGTCAACATTGCTCAGTTCTTTACGCAGGCCAGCGATCAGCTCGTTAACCATGTGAGTACTACCGTTCAGTTTCCAGTTACCCATAACTAATGGATGACGCATGTTTCTTCCTCCAACCAGGGACGCGAGGGTCAATAATAATGACTGCCGGACCGGCAGTTTACCTGCCCAACAGTATAGAGATGATTAATGGCAATGGCTTTGCTTTTTGTCATTAATTACGCCGAGATTATGGCTCGGATAGTGCCAGCTTAATCGGTTCAATAGCGAAAGTTAGCCCTTTTTCGCCGTTATCTGCCACTACATAGCGGATCGCACCGACAGCATGGCTATGGAAATGGGAGCCTTTTCCCTGCGCTAGCAGTTTGAGTACGTTATCCAGACTTTGCTGTAGCGATAAGGTGGGTTCAAACTGACGCATCAACGCTGCCATATAGCTGATAGCGACCAGCCTTGCAGCTTTCTCTTCATCACCTTTAATCGGTAAATAAGTAATTTGCAGAGTTTTAATTTTACCGGTGCCTTTTTCCAGCGCCGTTGAGGCATAAAGATTTTCATTAATCTTGCTGGCAGCACGGGTCAGATTGCTGCCCTCATCTTTAGCGCTAATGGCCCGAAATTCATTAATAGGTAATGATGGATTGGCCTGGTTGTAGCTTTCGCGAAATTTTACCAGGGTTAAATCAAAAGTCGGTGCCCCTGATAGCAGATAGGGCGCAGTGGGTTGGTTGTTCGGCACCGGAGCGCCGCTATTATCCGTTGGGTCAGCATGAGCTGTGCGGCTAACCGTGGCCATTAGCACTAAAATGGCGAGCACAGCGGCTATGGTATTTCTCATGACTTACGCCGTAGTTAAGGGAGTGTGTGGAAGATTAAAACGGTATTCGGTAGCCGTTGTCAAAAATCCCCGCAAAGATTATTCGTTAAGCTCGGCGTTAGGGTACACTTTGGCGCAATAATTTCGAAGAAATGGAATCGAATCTCTATGACCATTCAGCAATGGTGTTTTTCGTTTAAAGGCCGGATTGGCCGTCGTGATTTTTGGATTTGGATCGGCCTGTGGCTACTGGCCATGGCGACTATTTTTACGCTTGCCGGGCAAGAGATATTGCCGATGCAAACCGCCGCCTTTGCGATTGTTTTTCTGCTGTGGCCAACGGCGGCAGTTGTGGTAAAACGCCTGCACGATCGCAATAAAGTCGGTTGGTGGGCGCTGTTGGTGGTGCTGGCCTGGATGCTGATGGCTGGAAACTGGCAAATGTTGGCGCCGATCTGGCAGTGGGGCGTTGGGCGTTTCATTCCCACGCTGATTATTGTCATGATGCTGATTGATTGCGGCGCATTTCTGGGTCACGAAGGCGATAATCGTTTTGGCCCGGAACCAGATCCGGTGAAGTTTTTGCCTGAGAAAAAACAATAACGGGCTATTTAGATGAAAAAGGGCGCTTAGCGCCCTTTTTTTCGACCAAATTTAACGGCTGATTCGAGTTACCAGTAATGTTCGCTGGTGATATGGCCGGGTTTGCGACGCAGGTGTTTTTTCATTTGACGCTGATCTTTCAACGTCTGTTGCGTATCGCGGACCATCTGCGGGTTGCCGCACAGCATGATGTGATCGCGTTCGCTATCAATCTTCAAACCTACCGCCGCTTCCAGCAGGCCATGTTCAATCAGCGCAGGTACGCGTCCGGTCAGAGAACCGGGGGACTCTTCACGACTGACCACGGTTTGAATTCTCAGTTTGCCATTGTAGCGTTGCTCCAGTTGCTGCATTAGCGGCAGGTAACTGAGATCCTGAGCAAAGCGTGCGGCGTGAACCAGTACCAGATTGTTGAAACGTTCCAAATCGCGACCTTCCTGCAAAATCGACAGATAAGGGCCAATGGCGGTACCCGTCGCTAACATCCACAGGGTGTTGCAGTCAGGGATTTCTTCCAGAACGAAGAAACCTGCGGCTTGTTTGGTCACCATAATTTCATCGTTGACCCGAAGCTGACGTAGGCGAGGGCTGAGTTTCCCTTCCGGAACGTTGACCAAATAGAATTCAAGCTTGTTATCACTGGGAGCATTAACGTAGGAATAGGCTCGCTGTACCCGTTCACCGTGGACATCCAGTGCCAGTTTGGCGTACTGACCGGCAGTAAAGGTATCTATTGGCGCGTCAACCTGAATGCTGAACAAGGCGTTCGTCCAATGTTCAACGTGCGTGATTTTACCACTGACCCATTCAGCCATGCTTACAACTCCCGTTATTCAGATGTGCTCATGATGTAAATAGCGATGGAGGCATTTTATGGGATTTGGCTCGAAACCATTATCGATTAAATGTTATCAGCATAAAGTGTGGGTATTTTTATTAAAATCCAGTTGATGATGTACAGATTAATTTACGTTGCGGTCGTTTTTACTGCCAAAGTACTATTTGCCAAAATCTTACTCTAGCTGGATATAAGTTATGAATTTGATAGCTTATGCGCCATAACTAAAGGTGTACTGCGATTTGCCCGAAATTTTCGCAGGAAAAAGCATGTAATCTGCATTGAGATATTACTTAAGACCATGAGAAAAATAGAGAATTTTCACCTGCTGCTGATGTTAATCATTCTGGTTGCTGTCGGCCAGATGGCCCAGACCATTTATGTCCCGGTGATTGCTGAAATCGCTCAGGATCTTGCCGTACGCCCCGGAGCCGTACAGCGGGTTATGGCTGCATATCTGTTAACCTATGGTGCTTCGCAGTTGATTTACGGGCCTTTATCTGACCGCATTGGTCGCCGTCCAGTTATTCTGGCGGGGATGACGATATTTATGCTCGGTGCGTTAGGCGCTTTGTTCTCTAATAATTTACCGATATTGGTGGCGGCCAGCGCTTTGCAAGGCATGGGCACCGGTGTCGCAGGTGTGATGGCGCGTACCATGCCGCGTGATTTATACGCCGGTACTTCGCTACGTTATGCCAACAGTATGTTGAATATGGGGATTTTGGTCAGCCCGCTATTGGCACCCATTATTGGTGGCGTGTTGGCAAGCTGGTTTGGCTGGCGCGCCTGCTACGCTTTTTTACTCTTATTGTGCAGCGGCGTGGCTTTTTGCATGTTCCGCTGGCTGCCAGAAACGCGCCCTGAACGAGCGGAGAAACCGCGCATGCTGGCCAGTTTCTATACCTTGTTATCTGATCGTTCTTTTAGCTGTTATCTGGTGATGCTGATTGGCGCTCTGGCTGGGATTGCGGTGTTTGAAGCCAGCTCCGGCGTATTAATGGGCGGCGTATTGGGTCTCAGCGGCCTGACGGTCAGTATTCTATTTATCCTGCCAATACCGGCGGCATTTTTCGGGGCTTGGTATGCGGGGCGGGAAGGGCGAACTTTCCATAATTTAATGTGGCACTCAGTGATTAGCTGCCTGCTGGCGGGGCTGATGATGTGGATTCCCGGTTGGTTTGGCATCATGAATATCTGGACGCTGATCATTCCTGCCGCTTTGTTCTTCTTTGGCGCGGGTATGTTATTCCCGCTGGCAACGACCGGGGCGATGGAACCTTTCCCATACCTGGCGGGTGCCGCAGGTGCTTTGGTGGGAGGCTTGCAGAATATCGGCTCCGGCCTGACAACCTGGCTATCGGCGATGTTACCGCAGACCGGGCAGTTTAGTCTTGGGTTGCTGATGTTTGCTATGGCGTTGTTGATTTTGCTGTGCTGGTGGCCGCTATCTCATCGGATGCAGCGCCAGGAACATATGGTTTAGTGACGTTAAGGGCACTTGTGATTCGGTGCCCTTATCATTTTTTTGCTTAGTCGGATGAATTACAGCAGATATTCGTGCAAGGCTTCGTCTTTACGATCGAGGAAGTGAGTAGAGCGAATGCGGCGTATGGTGCGGGATTTACCGCGAATCAACAGGGTTTCCGTGGTGGCCATATTCCCTTTACGATAAATACCTTCCAGCAAATCCCCTTTGGTAATACCGGTCGCTGAGAAGATCACGTTATCGTTACGAGCAATATCGTCCAGACGCAGTACTTTACCCGCCTCGATGCCCATGCTCAGACAGCGCTCCAGCTCTTGCTCTCCTAAACGACGGTTTTCTTCGTTGTCCCCTTTGACTTCATGACGCGGCAACAAACGCCCTTGCATATCGCCGTCCAGTGCGCGAATGACCGCTGCGGAAATAACCCCTTCCGGCGCGCCGCCGACGCAGTACATCACATCCACTTCGCTTTCCGGCATACAGGTTAGGATAGAGGCCGCGACGTCACCGTCAGGAATGGCAAACACTTTGACGCCCATTTGCTGCATTTGGGCAATCACACCGTCGTGGCGTGGCTTAGCCAGCGTAATAACCGTCAGTTCTGATAACGGTTTATTGAGTTTATGGGCGATATTTTTCAGGTTATCAGCCAACGGTAAATTGAGATCAATTGCGCCTTTGGCTCCCGGGCCGACCACCAGTTTTTCCATATACATATCAGGCGCATGTAGGAAGGTGCCCTTATCACCAACCGCCAAAACAGCCAGAGCGTTAGATTGGCCCATTGCGGTCATGCGGGTGCCTTCAATAGGGTCAACGGCGATATCTACCGTATCTCCTTCGCCAGTCCCGACATTTTCGCCGATAAACAGCATCGGGGCTTCATCAATTTCCCCTTCGCCGATCACGATCCGGCCATCGATATTGACCTTGTTGAGCATAATGCGCATAGCTCGTACGGCAGCGCCGTCGGCGGCATTTTTGTCACCCCGACCTAACCATTTGTAGCCCGCCAAGGCGGCGGCTTCGGTTACGCGGGAGAATTCGATGGCTAATTCACGTTTCATGGCTCGACCTGTTAATTGCAGAATGGGAAAACGGATATAGAGCGGGAATTCTATCACACTGGGGCGTGGCGGCAGGGGCGAAGGGATAAAAAACGCGCTGCCGGGGGGAGCGACAGCGCGTGATGGGTCATGCATGTACTCTTTCAAATTACAGCTCTGGCTGCTGCGATGCGAAAGTTGACAATATTAGTCGTGTTCTTCCCAGGCTTGAGCACGGGCCACGGCTTTTTTCCAACCGCTGTAACGGTAGTTACGTTCCGTCGTTTCGATGCTTGGGCGGAATTCCCGCTCAATGGTTGCTTTGCTCTTAACTTCGTCCAGATCGTTCCAGAAACCGATGGCTAAACCAGCGAGGAAAGCGGCACCCAATGCGGTGCTTTCACGTACGGCAGGACGTTCAACGCGAGTGCCCAGAATATCTGCCTGGAACTGCATCAGGAAGTTATTGGCTACCGCACCGCCGTCTACGCGCAGGGATTGTAGGCGTGTATTGGCATCGGCCTGCATCGCATCCAGCACGTCGCGAGTTTGATAAGCGATGGATTCCAGCGTTGCGCGAATAATGTGGTTGCTGTTCGCGCCGCGAGTCAGACCGAAGATTGCGCCACGGGCATACGGATCCCAGTAAGGCGCGCCCAGTCCAGTGAAGGCTGGCACGACGTAAACGCCGTTGCTGTCTTTCACTTTGGTAGCGAAGTATTCGGAATCGGCGGCATCGCTGATCAGTTTCAATTCGTCACGCAGCCATTGAATGGAAGCCCCGCCGATAAACACCGCCCCTTCTAACGCATAGTTCACTTCGCCGCGTGGGCCGCAGGCGATAGTGGTTAACAGGCCGTGATTGGAGCGTACCGCCTCTTTGCCGGTGTTCATCAGCAAGAAGCAGCCGGTACCATAGGTATTCTTCGCCATACCAGGTTGAACGCACAGCTGGCCATACAGCGCGGCCTGCTGATCACCCGCGATACCGGCGATTGGAATACGAGTACCGCCTTTACCACCGATGTTGGTTTGCCCATAAATCTCAGAAGAAGAACGCACTTTTGGCAGCATGGCGCGCGGAATATCCAGCACTTCCAGCATGCGCTCATCCCAATCCAACTGATGAATGTTGAACATCATGGTACGAGATGCGTTGGTGAAATCCGTGACGTGTACCCGTCCTTGGGTCATCTTCCACACTAACCATGTGTCCACGGTACCGAATAATAGTTCGCCGCGTTTGGCGCGTTCACGAGCGCCTTCCACGTGATCCAGAATCCATTTCACCTTAGTGCCGGAGAAATAGGGATCAACCACCAGGCCGGTATTGTGGCGGATATACTCTTCCAGCCCGTCTTTTTTCAGTTTTTCGCAGATTTCTGCGGTGCGACGACACTGCCAGACAATGGCGTTATAAATTGGCTTACCGGTTTCTTTTTCCCATACGATGGTGGTTTCACGCTGGTTGGTGATACCGATACCGGCGATTTGATCGGAGCGAATATCGGCTTTTGCCAGCACTTCTACCAGAGTTGAGCTTTGCGTAGCCCAGATTTCCATTGGGTCGTGTTCAACCCAGCCGGCTTTTGGATAAATTTGGGTAAATTCCCGTTGGGAAACGCTCACGATGTTGGCGTCATGATCCAGCACAACGGCGCGGGAGCTGGTGGTGCCTTGGTCGAGAGCAACGATGTATTTTTTTTCAGTATTATTTTCTGTTGTCATAATAATAAGCCTGCTTTAGTTACCGTTTATTCCAGTGTCTGGATTACGCTTTACGTTCGGTGGTGCTGGTGGAAGCATCTTCTTCCACAACGCAGACGTCACATGGCAAATGGCGGCCAATCAGTGCGCGGTAGCCGAATGCACCTAATAATGCGCCTACTATAGGTCCGAAAATCGGTACCAGGAAGTAAGGAATATCACGCCCGCCCGTGAAGGCGATATCGCCCCAGCCAGCCAGATAAGCAAATACCTTAGGGCCGAAATCACGAGCCGGGTTCAACGCAAAGCCAGTCAATGGCCCCATCGAGGCACCAATAACCGCAATCAGGATACCAATCAGCAGGGGAGCCAGCGGGCCGCGTGGAATGCCGTTACCGTCGTCGGTCAACGCCAGAATCAGGCACATCAGAATGGCGGTAATCACGGTTTCAACCAGGAAAGCTTGGAAAACGGTGATGTGGGCATTTGGGTAAGTAGAGAAAATTCCTGCCAGATTCAGGCTTTCGCTACTGCCGCGTACCACTTGGTGGGTTTGTTCGAAATCAACAAACAGGCCGTAGTACAGGCCGTAGACCAGAGCCGCGCCGCAGAATGCGCCAACAACCTGAGCCACAATATAAGGAAGGACTTTTTTGCGATCAAAACAGGCAAACAGCCACAGAGCGATAGTGACGGCGGGGTTAAGGTGCGCCCCTGAAATGGCTGCCGTTAGATAAATGGCCATGGCGACGCCTAGACCCCAGATAATACTGATTTCCCATTGGCCGAAACTTGCACCGGCTAATTTTAATGCGGCAACACAGCCAACGCCAAAAAATATCAGCAAAGCGGTGCCAAGAAATTCCGCAATGCACTGGCCTTTTAGGGTCGGACTTGATGTTTGGCTCATAGTGATGTCCTACAGACAGAGAGTTATAGGGTATTTATTGTTTTTTCCCCAAATTCATCCTTGGGGTTTATGTGAATTTATCGTTAACGAGCACAAACGAGAAATAGCGAAATCGAAATCTGTGTGCCTTGTCATAAAAATGAGCGAATTCGCGTAACGCGTGGGTGTTAGTGCTTTCTGAAAGTGTGATCAGACCAGTGCTTTTACTTTCCATTGTTGTAAATATGTAAAATATGACGCGATAACAGGCCGCAGGTTTTCAGCATTTGCTGATAGTGGCGCTAGGTAAATTGCGAGAGACTGTGCTTTGTGCCGGTATGTCGCTAGACAGGGGGAGACAGGCTACATACAATCGTTTTAATCAAGCTGCGCCGCTGTTTACGGGGGCGCGTTAAAATACAGCGCTTGTTACCGAGTTCGATGAATATATAGCGCGATGGATATTCGCAGTGGTTGCATCTTCAAAATGCGACCGCTACCAATAGATGTACGCCTTGCGATCATGAGGGGACTAAAGAATGTCATTTGAAGTATTTGAGAAACTGGAAGGTAAAGTTCAGCAGGCGATTGATACCATCACTTTGTTGCAGATGGAAATTGAAGAGCTGAAAGAAAAAAACAACACCCTGTCCCAAGAGGTTCAGGACGCAGCGGGTAACCGTGAAGCGTTAGTGCGTGAAAATGAGCAGCTAAAGCAAGAACAGCACGTATGGCAGGATCGTCTGCGCGCACTGCTGGGTAAAATGGAAGAGGTCTGAGGTTATTCTCGGCATCCATAGCGCTGGCAACCGATTAAGCGCAAAAGCAAAAGGGCGATATTTATATCGCCCTTTCTTATAGAATTCGTTTGGTATAACCGAGTCGGTGTTATTCGATATCCAGCGGATCTTCCGACAGAATAATCCCTGTATTATCAGCATACAGATGATCGCCGGAGAAGAAAGTTACGCCGCCGAAGTTCACGCGAATATCGCTTTCGCCGATGCCTTCGCTAGCAGCACCTACCGGAATAGCAGCCATAGCCTGAATGCCAATGTCCAGTTCGGCCAGATCGTCTACCTGACGGACGGCACCGTAAACCACAATGCCTTCCCATTCATTCGCGGCCGCCAAGCTAGCCAATTCTGCGTTGACCAGCGCTCGGCGCACTGAACCACCTCCGTCAACGACCAGCACGCGTCCACGCCCGTTCTCCTCAAGTAGGTCAAAGAGTAACCCGTTGTCTTCGAAGCATTTTACGGTCGTGATTTGGCCACCAAATGAAGTACGTCCGCCAAAATTGGAGAACAGAGGTTCTACCACATTTATCTCTTCATGATAGATGTCACAGAGTTCGGAAGTATCATATTTCATAGGATTAATGTCTGGTTGCGGCTGGGATAGTCAGTATATCCCTTTCTGGCTACTGTTGGCAAAATCATCAATTGTTAAATTCTGCCAATCCGCAGGGTTTTCTGGGAATTGGCAGAAAAAGGCGCGTTAGTTAAATACCAGACCAACGGCAAACAGGATATTGGTGAGCAGCGCAGCTTTTACCATATGTTCCAGCATCGGACGCATGCCTGCGGCGGTTGGCTCGCGCAGTACATAAATCGCGTGTTTTACCAGTAGCGGAATAGCCAGAACAAAGATCCAGCCGGTCCAGCGGTGCAGATAAAGCAGGCTAAACAACGCCAGACAGGCAATCGCGGCGGTGATTAATACGGCGTGATAATAACGGGCGCGCTGTGGGCCCAAACGCACGGCGAGGGTATTTTTGCCGTTGGCCGCATCGCTTTCGATATCGCGCAGATTATTAATGTTTAACACCGCAGTGGCCAATAAACCGCAGGCGGTAGCCGGTAGCATCACCAGACTGTCAAAATGGCCCGATTGCAGATAATAGGTACCGGCCACGCTTAGCCAGCCGAAGAACATTAGTACCGAAATGTCCCCCAAACCCATATAACCGTAAGGTTTACTACCAATGGTGTAGGTGATGGCGGCGACAATCGCCATCAAGCCGAGTACCAGAAAGCCCAGAATATCGCTCGGTTTTTCACAGGCAACGGCAATCAGCGCTACGCCGGAAATAATGGTGAGAATAACGGTGAGAATCAGCGCTTTCTTCATCTGCTCGCGGGTTATGATGCCTTTTTGCATTCCGCGCAGTGGCCCGATGCGTTCTTCGGTATCACTACCTTTCACCGCGTCGCCGTAGTCATTGGCCAGATTAGATAAAATTTGCAGCATACCGGCAGTAATCAAGGCCAGTAGCGCTACCGCAGGTTTAAAACTGTCGAGCCAATAAGCCAGGGCGGAGCCGGTAACAATAGAGGCAAAAGCCAGTGGTAAAGTCCGTGGCCGCAGGCTTTCTAGCCAGGCTTGAGCTTGGCTGGTAGAAGTTGATGAGCTCATAATTCGCTTCGGTCTGTGTGAGTCCATGTCAGCCAGAGACAAAAAGGGGAGGCCAAGCCTCCCACTTTTATCTATCCAGCGGACGCTAATAGAACCAAATTATAGAATAAATCGACTCAGATCTTCATCTGCTACGAGCTCATCCAGATGATTCCCAACGTATTCAGCATCAATAGTCACGGATGAACCGTTACTTTCGCTGGCATCGAAGGAAATATCTTCCATCAAACGTTCCAGAACGGTATGCAGACGGCGGGCACCGATATTTTCGGTACACTCATTAACCTGCCATGCGGCTTCTGCGATGCGACGAATACCTTCTGCAGTAAAATCGATGGTAACGCCTTCGGTTGCCATCAGTGCTTTGTATTGCTCGGTCAAGGAAGCGCTAGGCTCGGTCAGAATGCGTT
The DNA here is from genome assembly GCF_050586585.1 of Yersinia sp. J1. Taxonomy (NCBI): domain Bacteria; kingdom Pseudomonadati; phylum Pseudomonadota; class Gammaproteobacteria; order Enterobacterales; family Yersiniaceae; genus Yersinia; species Yersinia sp. J1. Next base: position 40,435 of record NZ_JBOBDP010000007.1, on the reverse strand, counting down.
CAAAATCTTCGGTGGTCAGTGCCTGTAGCTCTACGCGGATTGGCAGACGACCCTGAAGCTCAGGAATCAAATCCGACGGGCTGGCAACCTGGAAAGCGCCTGAAGCGATGAACAGAATGTGATCGGTTTTCACCATGCCGTGCTTGGTCGAAACGGTACAGCCTTCAACCAGCGGCAACAGGTCGCGCTGCACACCTTCGCGGGAGACATCCGGGCCGGAGGTTTCGCCGCGCTTACAGATTTTATCGATCTCGTCCACGAACACGATACCGTGCTGTTCAACGGCATCGATAGCCTGCTGTTTCAGCTCTTCCGGATTAACCAGTTTGGCCGCTTCTTCTTCAATCAACAGCTTGAATGCTTCTTTGATTTTGATTTTACGCGGTTTTTGTTTCTGACCAGCAATGTTCTGGAACATGGATTGCAACTGGTTGGTCATTTCTTCCATACCAGGAGGCGCCATGATTTCAACGCCCATCGGTGCGGCAGCCAGATCGATTTCGATTTCTTTATCGTCCAACTGGCCTTCACGCAGTTTTTTGCGGAATGCCTGACGGGTAGCGGAAGGCTCCTGAGATTCGTCAACCTGGCCCCAGTTGTTTTTAGCCGGTGGAATCAGCACATCCAGAATACGTTCTTCCGCCAGTTCTTCAGCGCGGTAACGGTTTTTTTCAATGGACTGATGACGGACCATTTTCACGGCGGCGTCGGTCAGATCGCGGATAATAGAGTCCACTTCTTTACCAACATAGCCAACTTCGGTGAATTTAGTGGCTTCAACTTTGATAAACGGCGCGTTCGCCAGTTTTGCAAGACGGCGGGCAATTTCGGTTTTACCGACGCCGGTTGGGCCGATCATCAGAATGTTTTTCGGGGTCACTTCATGGCGCAGCTCTTCGTTAAGCTGCATACGACGCCAGCGGTTACGCAGGGCGATCGCCACTGCGCGCTTAGCTTTGTCCTGGCCAATGATGTAGCTATCAAGCTCACTGACGATTTCGCGTGGGGTCATCTCAGACATATATTCTATCCTTACGCCTTGTAAGTTAATTCTTCAATAGTTTGGAAGCGGTTGGTATAGATACAAATATCCCCCGCAATACTCAGTGATTTCTCAACGATATCCCGAGCACCTAATTCTGTGTTTTCCAGCAGCGCGCGCGCGGCGGATTGAGCGTATGGCCCACCGGAGCCGATAGCGATCAAATCATCTTCTGGCTGCACGACGTCACCGTTACCGGTGATGATAAGCGAAGCGGTTTCATCCGCGACTGCCAGCAGCGCTTCGAGTTTGCGCAGCATGCGGTCGGTTCGCCAGTCTTTGGCTAACTCAACGGCGGCCTTGGTCAAATGACCCTGATGCATTTCCAGTTTGCGCTCAAAGAGTTCAAATAAAGTGAAAGCGTCAGCGGTGCCACCTGCAAAACCGGCAATGACCTTATTGTTATATAGGCGGCGAACTTTTTTAGCGTTCCCTTTCATCACGGTATTGCCCAGAGTGACCTGACCATCACCACCAATTACTACATGGCCATTTCGGCGTACACTTACAATTGTTGTCACGAGCGAACCCTCGTTGCAGACGGAATGAGCCCCCGCGTTGTATCGTTCAACACAACGCGAGGCATATTGAGATTATAAATGGGGGGGGATTGATACTTTTCAACCCCCAATAGAGAGGGGAATACAGCTGGATACACCTGCGCCTTTCAATCGTTGCTGCATTTTATCTGCCGCAGGGCGGGTGCTATAAGGCCCCAGAACCACGCGATTCCAACCGCCACCGGTAGTAATCCGGCTCTCAATACCTTCAAATGCCAGCTGCGCGCGCACTGATTCGGCCTGATCCATTGCTTTGAAGGAACCACACTGCAACATCCAGCGCTGGGTTTTTTCTTTTTCCTTCTCTTTTTCCGGCTTCGGTGGCGTTACCGCCGGAGTAACCGGAGCCGGATTAGACGGCAACATCCGCTGCTGCGCTGATGGCGCTGTTACCGGCGCGGTTTGGCGCGGTTGGCTAACCGGTTGCTGAATCTGTGGCTGAACATTCACTGGCGGCTTGATTGTTACCTGAGAACGAGGAACCTGAGTGGCATCGTTATAAGGCACTTCCGACAGTTGTGTCGGTTGTTGCCGCATATCGGCCTGCATTTGTTCTAATAATTGGCGCTGTTCGTTGGTTAACTGGGTTTTTGCATCGATGCCGCCGCCAGCAGAAGGTTCGGTTGGCGTCGTTACACCAATCTGACGATTTTCTAGTTCTTTGATATACCGCCAGCGTTCTTCCGGCTTAGGCGGTAATCCATTGCCCGTGCGCGGATCATGACTGGGTAACAGCGGGAGTTCACCCGGTTTGTTATGAGTAATGAAATAGAGGCCACCAACGAATACCACCAACAAGGCGCCGGCTAGCGCCACAAGGGTTTTCGATATTCTTGGAGCACTGCTTTTCTTCTTGCTGGTGCTCTTGCGCCGCGCTCCTGAGCGCCCTCGGCTTACATAATCTCTTTGTGCCACTATCGTTTCGCTGCGTTTTGATGTTGGAGTAAGTCAGTCATGTTACTTAACCCTATAATATTTGCCTAGCTTTTAGGCTTACAGGTACTGTTTCGAATGATTAATTCGCTATCTAACAGTCGAGAACCGCTTTGAACGTTATTCCCTTGTAGCTGTTCCAGTAATAGTAACATGGCTTGCTGACCAATTTGGTAGCGAGGTTGCGCTACCGTGGTCAATGGCGGATCGCAGTATTGCGACAGTTTGAGATCGTCAAAACCAACCAGTGATACATCTTCGGGAATACGAATCCCCATCTTCTTCGCTTGCCAGATAGCGCCGATCGCCATGACGTCGTTGTGGCAGAAAATCGCCGTTGGCGGTTTCGGCAGTGACATCAGTTCGGCAAAGGCTTCTGCACCGGCTTCATAGCTGAAATTGCCCCGCAAAATATAAGTTTGCTCAATGGCAATCCCATTACGGCGCAGCGCTTGTACGTAACCCTGTAAGCGATAATGGCTCAGCGGCATTGTCTCTGGCCCGGCGATGGTGGCAATGCGCGTATGACCCAACTGATGCAGATAATGTACGGCTTCAAAAGCGGCGGTTAAGTTATCGATATGAACCGTCGGCAGCTCCAGCTCTGGCGCGAATTCGTTAGCCATCACCATCGGTGGAAGGTTGCGTTGTTCTTCTTTACTGGCATCAAACGGCAGGTTGGAACCGAGTAACAGCATCCCATCAATCTGTTTGGTAATAATCAAATTGACGAAAGTGCGTTCCTGCTGGGTTTGCTGCGCGCAGTCGCCAATTAACACCAAATAGCCTTGTTGGGCGGCGGTTTGCTCAATACCCTGAACAATGTCGGCAAAAAAGGGATCGCTGATGTCCGGCACAATGACCAGAATAGTACGCGACTCGTTGCGTTTGATATTTCGGGATAAGGCATGGGGGGAATAACCCACGGCGAGGACGGCTTGCTCTACTTTTTGTCGCGTCATGGTCGAGACTTTTTCCGGATTCATTAATGCCCGAGAAACCGTCGCGGTTGAAACACCGGCCATTTCAGCAACGTCTTTCATGGTCGCCATACTGAATTCTTTCTTATGTTCCAACGCCTTTCTCCTTGCTCTGGCTCCGAGCCAGCACCAACGCTTTGAGATAGTTTGTTACCAATAGCACGGAATATTAATGTTTTATCGCACGCGAATGGGATTCCCGATCGGCGAGGTGATGTTCGTTCCAAGCCGAGTGGTCTCGGTAAAATTAATGCCTTACGTCATTCTATACAGATAGTGAGGTCAATTTGTTACCTAATTTGCATGAAAAATGTGACATAAGTAGTTTTTTTCGATATGCCTCGCAGATCACACCGTAAACGTTTGCCTTGTAACCCTACCTGTATCTATTAATTAACAAGCTAAAGACTAACTGTCTATGGGATCGACGTCTAAAGTCCACTTAACTTTCCTTGCCTGAGGCAAAGTGTTGATTAGCGGTTGGCTGCTTTTTATCAATTTTTGTAGAAACTGACGGGATGGATGCTGGAGCAGGAGTTGCCAGCGGAAACGCCCACCGCGTTTGGCCTGTAGCGCCGGTACTGGCCCCATGATCCACAGAGCATCATCTTTCATCGGACTGGCTTCCAGCAGATTGCGTAGCTGTTGCAGGAATAGCGCTGACTGTCGATTATCGTGATCTTCGCTGCGTACAATAATATGGCTGGTGTAAGGCGGCAGAAAAACGCTTTGGCGCTCTGCCAGAGCCTGTTTGGCAAAATCATCGTAGCCGCGTTGCAGCAGGGTTTGCAGCAAGGGGTGCTCCGGATGATGGGTTTGCAGGATCACTTCGCCTTTTTTGCCTGCTCGTCCGGCTCGGCCAGAAACCTGCGTATACAGTTGAGCAAAACGTTCGGCTGAGCGGAAATCGGCGGAGAACAGCGCGCCGTCCACATCAAGTAATGCCACCAGTGTGACATCGGGAAAATGGTGACCCTTAGCCAGCATTTGCGTACCGATCAGAATGCGCGCGCCACCCTGATGTACCTCGGCCAAAGCCTGTTCCAATGAGCCTTTACGGCTAGTGGTATCGCGGTCGATTCGGGTGATCGGTACATCTGGGAACAGCGGTGCCAACTCATTTTCCAACTGTTCGGTTCCTACGCCAACGGAAACCATATGGGTAGAGCCGCAGTGAGGGCACTGATGAGGCACCGGACGCTGGCTGTCACAATGGTGACACCGCAGCTGGCGCTGATTCTGATGCAAAGTGTAATAGTGATCGCAACGCTGGCATTCGGCGATCCAACCGCATTCGTGGCACAGCAACGCTGGAGCATAACCGCGGCGGTTAAGAAACAGAATTACCTGATTATCAGCTTTAAGATGATCTTTCATGCGCTGTAATAACGGCTGGGATAGGCCCACTTTGAGCGGCAGACCCTTTAAATCCAGTAAATGCTGCGCCGCCGGTTTGGCATTCCCGGCACGCTTAGTCAGGGTTAACTGACGATACTTACCCAGTTGCACGTTATGCAGGGTTTCTAGCGCGGGCGTGGCAGACCCCATCACAATGGGAATATTTTCTTCGCGAGCGCGAAACACGGCTAAATCCCGCGCATGATAGCGCCAGCCGTCCTGTTGCTTATAGGAACTGTCGTGCTCTTCATCGATAATAATGACGCCAAGGCGAGAAAACGGCGTAAACAGCGCAGAACGCGTGCCGATAACGATGGCCGCTTCGCCGTTACGCGCCCGCAGCCAAACCGATAAACGTTCGCTATCGTTCAAGCCGGAATGCAGGACTTCCACCGGTGCATTAAAGCGTTCGCGGAATCTGGCGATGGTTTGCGGCGTCAGGCCAATCTCTGGCACCAGAATCAATGCTTGACGCCCTTGCGCCAGAATATTTTCCAGTACGCTCAGGTAAACTTCGGTTTTACCTGAACCGGTGACGCCAGCCAGCAGCCAGGCGGCAAACTGAGTATCTTCGCTGCGAATCGCACCCACGGCGGTGGCCTGCTCGGTATTGAGGCGCAGCCGGTCGCCCAGCACTTCGAAATGAGTACGCCAGTCGGTGGTTGCCGGTTCCTGCGCCCGGAGGTCGATTAATCCTTTGGAGCGTAACGCCTGCAAGGCGCTTTCTGTCAGGGCGAGTTCATTAACCTGATGACGATAAACAGGTTTTTGTAGTAGCGCGGCCAGAGCCTGCTGTTGCTTAGGGGCGCGCTTCAGGCTTTCCGGCGGCGTAGCCCGGCCTTGTTCGGTTGCAAACCATTGCCAAAGCGGTGCGGATTGAGCCGGTTTCCCCTGTCGTAGCAATATTGGCAGGGCGTGAAACAGCACTTCTCCAATGGGATAGTGATAATAATCCGCAGCCCAGCGCAAAATACGCCACAGGCTTGGTGGGAATAAACTTTCCTGATCCAGAACTTCTTCAATAGGTTTGAGCTGCTCAAGAGGGAAATCGCTGGTTTCGCTAAGACCCACCACGATTCCGATAGCTTTGCGTTTGCCGAAGGTGACGCTAACGCGCCCGCCGATCGCCGGGCTGCTCATATTACTGCCTAAGCGGTAGTCGAATGAGCGTGCAAGCGGTACCGGCAATGCAACTTGAACAACGGACATGACACCATCCTGGATAAAAAAAGATTGAACAGTTTACACTGTGTGATTCACAATGTGCGGATTCGATTGCGAGGGCTGCTCAAATTCTGTATGATTCGCCGCCTTTGATATAATCCGATATCAAATCCTATTATTAACTACGTGTGGTGTCTGGCGGAACAGGGCTGGATAGCGACACGGCCTAAATTAGAGGTTTCCCATGCAAAAAGGTATCCACCCTAAATACGAATTGGTTACTGCATCTTGTTCTTGCGGTAACGTAATCAAGATCAACTCTACTGTTGGTCATGACCTGAATCTGGACGTGTGTGGTGAATGCCATCCGTTCTACACTGGCAAGCAGCGTGACGTTGCTACCGGTGGCCGTGTTGACCGCTTCAACAAGCGTTTCAGCGTGCCGGGTGCCAAGAAGTAATCTCTGCCCGTCAGACGAAAAAGGCGCTTTTAGCGCCTTTTTTCATTTCTGCTTCTCAATCATCATCAATCTGCCTAAATACTGTGTATATCGCAGGATCCAGGTCTGCCAATCAGTCATTCCATATAAATCATGTCCTGACGTAGGATAAAGCCGCCTACTGTGGACAGAAGGCGACTTCGTCGAGTCGATAGGTCGATAGATTGTCTCGATAGCATGTTACCCGCTGTTTTGGGTATTACTGCGAAATCAATATTCCCAAGTGTCGGGATCAACACCCAGCTCACGCATAATAATCTTCGCTGCTTCAGGAATTTCATCACTGCGTTCTTTACGCAGATCTTCATCATTCGGCAACGGCTGCCCGGTAAAGGCATGCAGAAATGCTTCGCACAGTAATTCACTGTTGGTCGCATGGCGCAGGTTATTCACCTGGCGTCGGGTCCGCTCATCGGTGAGGATTTTTAATACCTTCAGAGGAATGGATACCGTAATTTTTTTGACTTGTTCGCTCTTCTTGCCGTGTTCAGCGTAAGGGCTGACATACTCGCCGTTCCACTCAGCCATGGGACACCTTAAATTTGTCGGAAAAATACAAAATTCTGAAAACCGGCCAATTATGCCCGATCTTCCGTGTTCTCACTAAATAAATGTCGGTTTTACTCGACCAGAGTCACTGAAAGGACGCAATTTGCCCGTGATTAATAGACTCAACCTGTTGCTTAATACCCTGATTGTTGCACGGGGCATAGCTGAAATCAGCGTGACATCATAATGATACTTAAAGCCGCTATAATTTTAGCGGGTATTATTCCATTGCTCAATCTATACGCAAAGAAGTTTAGATGTCCAGATGTATTGACGTCCATTCTTTGTGCGTCTAATCTGACGTAACATTTTTAGCGTCCCGGCAGGCAGAAACCAATATGACACGTAAACAGGCAACAATAGCAGTCCGTAGCGGGTTGAATGATGACGAGCAATATGGCTGTGTTGTTCCGCCGATTCACCTCTCCAGTACCTATAACTTTATCGATTTTAATCAGCCCAGAACGCACGATTATTCCCGACGCGGCAACCCGACGCGCGACGTGGTACAACGTGCTCTGGCTGAGCTGGAAGGCGGTGCGGGAGCGGTAATGACCAGCTCCGGTATGTCTGCGATTCATTTGGTTTGCACTACGCTATTGCAGCCGGGTGATTTACTGGTTGCGCCCCATGACTGCTACGGCGGTAGCTATCGTCTGTTTGATAGTCTGAGTAAGCGCGGTGCCTATCGGGTGCTGTTTGTCGATCAAGGGGATGAAGCGGCGTTAAAACGTGCGCTGGCGGAAAAACCCAAGCTGGTACTGATTGAGACCCCAAGCAACCCATTATTGCGGGTGGTAGATATTGCAGCCATCTGCCAGGCGGCGCAGGCCGTGGGCGCGCTGACCGTGGTGGATAATACCTTCCTCAGCCCGGTATTGCAGCAACCGCTGGCGCTGGGTGCCGATTTGGTGATCCATTCCTGCACCAAATATCTCAACGGTCACTCGGACGTGGTTGCCGGCGCGGTGATTGCCAAAGACCCAGCGCTGGCGGTAGAGCTGGCGTGGTGGGCGAATAATATTGGCGTGACCGGCGCGGCTTTCGACAGCTATTTGTTATTACGTGGCCTGCGAACGCTTTCACCGCGAATGGCTCAACAGCAGCGCAACGCGGATGACATTGTTGGTTATTTACAACAGCAGCCTTTAGTAAAAAAGCTGTATCATCCTTCTCTGCCACAACATCCCGGCCACGAAATTGCCTGTCGCCAACAGTCTGGCTTCGGTGCGATGCTCAGTTTTGAACTGGATGGAGATGAACAGGTGCTGCGCCGCTTCCTTTCTGCTTTGGAATTATTCACATTGGCAGAGTCATTAGGCGGCGTGGAAAGCCTGATTTCCCATGCTGCTACCATGACTCACGCGGGTATGGCGGCGGAAGCAAGGACTGCTGCGGGTATCACCGACAGCTTGTTACGCATTTCCGTGGGTATTGAAGACAGCGAAGATTTGATTGCCGATCTGGAAAATGCCTTCCGGTTGGCGGTAACGAGGTAAGCATGAATGCAATAGCGATAGCAGGGGCGGTCACTGGGCGTCAACTGCATAAATTTGGTGGTAGCAGCCTTGCTGACGTGAAGTGTTACCTGCGAGTGGCCGAAATTATGGCCAACTACAGTAAACCGGGTGATTTAATGGTGGTATCTGCCGCAGGCAGTACGACCAACCAATTGATAAACTGGCTAAAACTAAGCCAAAGCGATCGTTTGTCTGCGCATCAGGTGCAGCAAGCGCTGCGCCGCTATCAGCAGGATTTGATTAATGGATTATTGCCACCGGAGGCCGCCGAGCCGTTGATTGCAGCCTTTATTCAGGATCTGGAGCGTCTGGCTGGATTATTGGATAACCGCGTTGACGATGCTATTTATGCCGAAGTGGTTGGCCATGGAGAAATCTGGTCAGCGCGCCTGATGGCGGCGGTACTGCAAAAGCAGGATATGGATGCCACCTGGCTGGATGCGCGCAGCTTCCTGCGGGCAGAGCGGGCAGCACAGCCACAGATCGACGAAGGGCGATCTTATCCGCTGCTGCAACAGCTATTGGCGCAACATCCTCATCAACGTTTAGTGGTCACCGGTTTTATCTCGCGTAACGATGCAGGTGAAACCGTACTGCTTGGTCGTAATGGCAGTGACTATTCGGCAACTCAGGTTGGGGCATTGGCCGCCGCCGAGCGGGTAACCATCTGGAGTGACGTCGCTGGCGTATATAGCGCCGATCCGCGCAAAGTTAAAGATGCCTGTTTGTTGCCGTTGCTGCGTTTGGATGAAGCTAGCGAGCTGGCGCGTCTGGCTGCGCCGGTATTGCATACGCGTACTTTGCAGCCGGTTTCTGGCAGTGATATCGATTTGCAGCTGCGCTGTAGCTACCAGCCGGAGCAAGGCTCTACTCGCATCGAACGCGTGCTGGCATCAGGCACCGGTGCAAAAATAGTGACCAGTCATGATGATGTCTGCCTGATTGAATTGCAGATAGCCCGTCACCACGATTTCTCGCTGGCGCAAAAAGAGATAGACCTGCTGCTGAAACGCTCACAAATCAAACCGTTAGCGACGGGGATTCATCCCGATCGTAACCTATTGCAGCTTTGCTATACCTCTGAAGTCGTCAATAGCGCCCTGCGGGTGTTGGAAGATGCCACGCTGCCGGGGAAATTATCGCTACGGGAAGGCTTGGCACTGGTGGCATTAGTAGGCGCAGGCGTTTGCAAGAATCCGTTGCACAGCCATCGTTTCTATCAACAGCTTAAAGATCAGCCGGTTGAGTTTATCTGGCAGGCCGAAGACGGTATCAGCATCGTTGCGGTACTGCGTCTGGGGCCGACCCAACATTTGATTCAAGGCCTACACCAGACTCTGTTCCGGGCGGAAAAACGTATCGGGCTGATGCTGTTCGGCAAAGGTAATATTGGTGCTCGCTGGCTGGAGCTCTTTGCCCGCGAACAAAAAAACATTTCGGCTCGCAGCGGATTCGAATTTGTACTGGCAGGTGTGGTTGATAGCCGCCGCAGCTTGCTGAGTTACGACGGGCTGGACGCCAGCCGCACCTTGGCTTTCTACGATGATGAAGCCAAAGAGCAGGATGAAGAATCACTTTTCCTGTGGATGCGTGCGCATCCATTCGATGATTTGGTGGTATTGGATGTCACGGCCAGTCAGTCGCTGGCGGAGCAATATCTGGACTTTGCCAGCTATGGTTTCCACGTGATTAGCGCCAATAAGCTGGCGGGCGCATCCAGCAGCAATACTTATCGACAGATTCGCGATGCTTTCGCCAAAACGGGTCGCCATTGGTTGTACAACGCCACCGTGGGTGCCGGTTTGCCGGTCAACCATACGGTGCGGGATCTGCGCGACAGCGGTGACAGCATTCTGGCAATTAGCGGCATTTTCTCCGGTACTTTATCCTGGTTGTTCCTACAGTTTGACGGCACAGTACCTTTCACCGAGCTGGTGGATCAGGCGTGGCAGCAAGGATTAACCGAACCCGATCCGCGCGTCGATCTTTCCGGACAGGATGTCATGCGCAAACTGGTGATTCTGGCTCGCGAAGCGGGTTACGACATCGAACCTAATCAAGTGCGGGTCGAGTCCCTGGTGCCTGCGGGTACTGAGACAGGTTCTGTCGATCAATTCTTCGAAAATGGCGAAGCGTTAAATCAGCAAATGATTCAGCGTCTGGAGGCGGCCAACGAAATGGGGCTGGTATTACGTTACGTCGCGCGTTTTGATGCCAATGGTAAAGCGCGGGTTGGCGTGGAAGCCGTTCGTCCTGAACATCCGCTGGCCTCGTTATTGCCATGCGATAATGTGTTTGCCATTGAAAGTCGTTGGTATCGTGATAACCCATTAGTGATTCGCGGGCCGGGAGCGGGGCGAGACGTAACCGCCGGCGCTATCCAGTCCGATTTGAACCGTTTGTCTCAGCTGTTGTAATCGTACTTCTGGCAGGTCGCTATTCAGAGTTTCTATCTGGCTAGCGGCCTGTTATTCATATCAATATTCTGTTATTTCCCCTGTCTACCGCGGCTCATTTCGAGCATGTTTGCCCGTTTTTATACACATGAATTTCCTGCGTGTACTGAGTGAAGATTAATCATCGGGCTAAACTAATATAAGCGTTGACTCCAGCGATAAGATCGGTCATTTTCTATCTAGACGTCTAAACGTATGGACGCTTAGAATGGTAAATGCGGAGAAACTAAACCGCGATATCGATAACGATGGGTGACGAGGTAGACAGGGTATGAGTTTTTTTCACGCAAACCAGCGGGAAGCGCTGAATCAGAGTCTGGCAGAGTTGCAGGGTCAGATTAACGTCTCTTTCGAGTTTTTCCCGCCGCGTACCAGCGAGATGGAAGACACCCTGTGGAGCTCGATTGACCGTTTAAGCACACTGAAACCTAAGTTTGTTTCAGTGACTTACGGGGCTAACTCCGGTGAGCGCGACCGTACTCACAGCATTATTAAAGACATTAAAGAGCGTACCGGTCTGGATGCTGCACCGCATTTGACCTGCATTGACGCCTCGGCGGGTGAGCTGCGTGAGATTGCGCAGGATTACTGGCGCAATGGCATTCGTCATATTGTGGCGTTACGCGGTGATTTGCCGGAGGGCAGCGGTAAGCCGGAAATGTATGCAACCGATCTGGTTGCTTTGCTGAAAGACGTCGGCGATTTTGATATTTCCGTGGCGGCTTATCCGGAAGTACATCCTGAGGCTAAGAGCGCTCAGGCGGATTTGATTAATCTTAAGCGTAAGATTGATGCCGGTGCTAACCGTGCCATTACTCAGTTTTTCTTCGACGTAGAAAGTTACCTGCGTTTTCGCGATCGCTGTGTGGCGACGGGAATTGACGTAGAAATCGTGCCGGGAATTTTGCCGGTATCCAACTTTAAGCAGCTACAGCGCTTTGCCACCATGACCAACGTGCGCGTTCCTCATTGGATGACCAGCGTATTTGAAGGGCTGGATAACGACCCTGAGACGCGCAAAATGCTGGGCGCTTCTATCGCTATGGATATGGTGAAAATTCTGAGCCGCGAAGGAGTAAAGGATTTCCATTTCTATACCCTGAATCGGGCAGAAATGAGCTACGCCATTTGCCATACTTTGGGTGTTAGGCCTTAACTTATTGTCGACATTATAGATTTCAATATGCAAAAGGGGCTAATTAGCCCCTTTGTCGTCCTTACAATAACGATTTTGCGATTTCATCATTTGGGGGATTGCTCCCCCATCAGAAACTAGCCGGTATTACGCATACCTGCGGCGACGCCAGCAATAGTCACCATCAACGCCTGTTCAACGCGGGCATCCGGATGTTCCTGCTGACGGGAACGGTGCAGTAATTCCGCCTGAAGCACGTTCAATGGATCGGTATAAACGTTGCGTAACGCGATAGATTCGGCAATCCACGGTAGATCGGCCATCAAATGATCGTCATTGGCGATGGTTAACACCACTTTAATATCGGCGGCGAGCTGATCGCGCAATTGCTTACCTAACGGCCAGAGCTTTTTGTCGACCAAACGCTGATCGTAATATTCAGCCAGCCACAGATCGGCTTTAGCGAAGACCATTTCCAGCATGCCGATGCGAGTGGAGAAGAATGGCCAATCGCGGCACATGGTTGCCAGCTCATCCTGTTTTCCTGCATCAATGGCTTTTTGCAAACCGGCCCCGGCACCCAGCCAAGCGGGCAGCATCAGGCGGTTTTGCGTCCAGGCGAAAATCCACGGAATAGCGCGCAGACTTTCCACACCACCGTTCGGGCGGCGTTTCGCCGGGCGAGAACCCAACGGCAATTTGCCCAATTCCAGTTCCGGCGTTGCCGCACGGAAATAAGGCACAAAGTCAGGATTTTCACGAATATAGCCGCGATACATATCACAGGATGCCTCAGACAGTAGATCCATGACTTCGACCCACTCTTTCTTCGGTTCCGGCGGTGGCAATAGATTGGCTTCCAGAATCGCCCCGGCGTACAGCGCCAGACTGCTGATAGTGACTTCAGGTAAACCGAATTTAAAGCGAATCATTTCGCCTTGCTCGGTGACGCGCAGGCCACCTTTCAGGCTACCCGGAGGCTGGGAGAGCAGCGCCGCATGAGCAGGTGCGCCACCGCGACCGATAGAACCGCCGCGACCGTGGAACAGCGTCAAAGCGACACCGGCTTTCTCACAGGTTTTAATTAAGGCATCCTGAGCACGATACTGCGCCCACGAAGCGGCCATGACACCCGCGTCTTTGGCTGAATCGGAATAACCGATCATAACCATCTGTTTGCCCTGAATCAGGCCGCGATACCAGTCAATGCTTAGCAACTGTTTCATCACGTCATCGGCGTTATTCAGATCGTCGAGAGTTTCAAACAGCGGCGCAACGGGCAGAGTGAATGGACAACCGGCTTCTTTGAGCAGTAAATGCACGGCCAGTACGTCAGAAGGGACTTTCGCCATGGAAATCACGTAAGCGGCGATGGAGCCTTCCGGCGCTTCGGCGATAACCCGGCAGGTTTCCAGCACTTCCTGAGTCTCGGCGCTGGGCTCCCACTTTAATGGTACCAGCGGGCGCTTGGAGTTAAGTTCGCGAATCAGGAACGCTTGTTTATCTGATTCTGACCAGCTTTCATAATCACCCAGACCCAAATAGCGAGTCAGTTCGGCAATAGCATCGGTGTGACGGGTACTTTCTTGACGAACGTCGATACGCACCAGCGGCACGCCGAAGCAGCGCACGCGGCGCAGCGTATCCAGCAACTGGCCGTTGGCGATAATTTCCATCCCACAGGCTTTTAGCGATTGATAGCTGGCATACAACGGTTCCCACAGTTGTTCATTGCTGATCAACAGATCTTCCGGAGGTAATACGCGATCGCCTTTCAGGCGGCCTTCCAGATAAGTTTGGGTGTTGATTAGCTGGGTACGAATTCGTTTCATCAATTCGCGATAAGGTTCCAGCACCTCTTTGCCACCGGCCAGTTTGCGTAGTTCCGGTGTACATTCCGACATCGACAGTTCGGAAACCAGCACCTGAATATCGCGCAAGAACAGATCGGTCGCTTTCCAGCGGCTGAGTAGCAGAACGTGGCGGGTGACTTCGGCGGTAACGTTCGGGTTGCCGTCGCGGTCGCCGCCCATCCACGAGGTAAAGCGAATCGGCACCGCTTCTACCGGCAGTCGGTAATCGAGAGAATTTTCCAACTGCTCATTGAATTCACGCAGGAAAGCCGGAACCCCTTCCCACAGACTGTTTTCAACAACGGCAAAACCCCATTTGGCCTCGTCGATAGGTGACGGCCGCAGTTTGCGAATTTCGTCGGTATGCCAAGATTGTGCAACTAACTGCCGCAAACGACGCATGATCTTGTTGCGTTCGTAATCGGCTAAATCATTGTGATCCAACTGGCTCAGGCAAGTATTCACTTCAACCAGTTTATGAATCAGAGTACGGCGGGTAATTTCGGTTGGATGTGCAGTAAGAACTAGTTCGATGGACAGTTCATCCACCGCTTTGCACATATCCTTATTGCTTAGATTCTTATCTTTCAGACGATTAAACAGCTGGGCCAAGGCTTCTGGATTACTTGCCGCTTCACCATGCGGCGAAATGCTGTGGTATTGCTCAGCGGTGTTCGTCAGATTAAGAAACTGGCTAAACGCACGAGCGACGGGCAATAACTCGTCGTTAGAAAGGTTTTGCAGCGTCGAAAGCAGCTCCTGACGGTGCGCTTCATTACCGGCTCGCGAAGATTTAGATAACTTACGAATGGTTTCTACCCGGTCAAGGATGTGCTCGCCCAGCGCTTCCTTAATTGTGTCTCCGAGTAGTGTGCCGAGCATACTGACGTTACTTCGCATTGCGGAATATTGTTCGTTCATATGACCCCTGACCCATATATACCCTGCGTATTTGAGGTTACAGACATGTTGGTTACGCTCGCTCATGTGAATGGCTGACCAGAGTAAGCTCATCGGATGCGTTTGTTGGCCGCTTGCCTATAACCCTCATAATTAGAGGTATAACCTTTTATGGTTTCTTTTTGTAAATTAATTTCACCCAAGAGGCTGAGACTGATTACGAATCTCGCCGCGTTCAATTCCAATAACCCAATTGACACTATTTTTAGCAAAAAAACATCAAAATTGGGGGTATTTCTGAAATTTAATTACTGGTCGCAGGTTATCAGTCTGGCTAATCATCGATATTGATCGAAATGGGCTATCTGTGGATGGGTAGCGATCTCCCATCCACTTTTTTATCTGATAACACGTGCTTACCCGATAACACATGCGTTCGGGTAGCTTGCTTACTGCTGGCAGAAGTGATCGACCAACTGGGAAATCAGCTCGCGGGTCGGTTCAATAAAAGCGGTGTCTATATATTCATCTGGCTGATGTGCCTGATTAATCGAGCCAGGGCCAAGCACCAGTGTAGGGCATACCTGCTGAATAAACGGTGCTTCGGTGCAGTAATTCACCACCTCGGTACGGCTGCCCAGCAGTTTCTCAATCACCGCCACCATAGCGTGATCGGTTGGGCATTCGTAACCCGGAATCGGCGGGTGTAGCTCGTCGATGGTCAAGCGACCCGGCCAGCGTTGGCTCACCGGTGCCAGCGCTTCATTCATCAATTCGCTTAAATCGCTCAACGTCAGCCCCGGTAGCGGGCGAATATCCATATGTAATTCACAGCAGGCACAAATACGGTTTGCCGCGTCACCGCCGGAGATGTGGCCAAAGTTCATGGTGGGATAGGGAATATTGAAGGCCGGATTGTTGTAACGCTCCTGCAATGTGTTGCGTAGCGCCATCAAATGGGTGATGGATTCATGCATCAGATCTATGGCGTTGACGCCGCGCGCCGGATC
Organism: Yersinia sp. J1; assembly: GCF_050586585.1. Taxonomy (NCBI): domain Bacteria; kingdom Pseudomonadati; phylum Pseudomonadota; class Gammaproteobacteria; order Enterobacterales; family Yersiniaceae; genus Yersinia; species Yersinia sp. J1. The sequence goes on along the minus strand of NZ_JBOBDP010000007.1, from coordinate 24,436 downwards.
GCTGGAGTGACCGGACTGACCCACGATGCGAATAGCGCTAGAAATATGGCCTTTATGGGCACGCACCGGTTTCAGCGAGGTTGGCTCGCCGATAATGGCAAAATCGGGGCGTAGTTGGGTGGAAGCCGCAAAATAACGCGCTCCGGCCATAGTCGTTTCTTCATCCGCGGTAGCCAGAATATACAGCGGTTTGGTCAGTTTACTGGCGTCGATATCGCGCACCGCATCCAGAATAAAGGCAAAGAAGCCTTTCATATCCGCAGTACCTAAACCGTACAGCTTGTTGTCATGTTCGCTCAAAGTGAACGGATCGCGCGTCCAGCGGCCTTCATCGTAAGGTACTGTATCGGTATGACCCGCCAGCAGCAGCCCGCCGCTGCCTTCACCAATGCTGGCCAGCAGGTTGAATTTGTTGCGGGATTCCGGCACTGGTTGGATTTCCACGCGAAAACCTAGTTCGCTAAACCATTCGGCCAACAAGTTGATTAACGCTTCATTACTTTGATCCAGAGCGCTATCGGTTGCGCTAATAGAGGGCGTTGCGATTAACGCCCGGTACAGCTCAATAAATGGAGGTAATTTCATCTTCACTGTTGACAGCCTTTGGTTAGGGTAGTATCAATATTCATGCAGTTATTGTGAATAACTATTTGAATGAAAATACAGCAAGCATGAGCGTAAGGGAACCAGAAACGCCCTTGAATTTACGAAAATGTCAATGCTCAATCGCGTAGGGAAACAGTAAAAACTTGCTGATAAACCCTGCAACTCGTTTTGCGTACTTATGTACAGTTAGTCAGAAGGTGAACTGAATCCATGTTGAATACGCTGATTGTTGGTGCCAGCGGTTATGCCGGAGCTGAACTTACGGCTTACCTGAATCGTCACCCACATATGAACATAACCGGTTTAACGGTTTCAGCGCAAAGTGCAGATGCAGGAAAATTGCTTTCCGATCTGCACCCGCAGTTAAAAGGCATCATCGATTTACCGCTGCAACCCTTGGTTGATGTGGCTCAAGCTGCGAAAAACGTGGATGTGGTGTTTCTGGCAACCGCTCATGAAGTTAGCCACGATTTGGCTCCGCAATTTCTAGCGGCGGGCTGCGTAGTATTCGATTTGTCCGGTGCGTATCGCGTACAGGACCCTGATTTTTATACCACTTATTACGGTTTTGAACATCAGCATGCCGAATGGCTGGAGCAGGCAGTTTACGGCCTGGCGGAATGGCAGGCGGATAAAATTAAACAAGCTCAGTTGATTGCCGTGCCGGGTTGTTATCCCACGGCATCCCAGTTGGCGTTAAAGCCTCTGGTAGAAAACGGTTTGCTAAATCAGGAACAGTGGCCAGTGATTAATGCAGTAAGCGGCGTGAGCGGCGCGGGGCGTAAAGCCAGCGTCGGCAACAGCTTCTGCGAAGTCAGTTTGCAGCCTTACGGCTTGTTTACTCATCGTCATCAGCCTGAAATTGTGGCTCATTTGGGTACGCCGGTCATTTTCACTCCGCATCTGGGGAATTTTGCCCGCGGCATTCTGGCTACCATTACCTGTCGCCTAAACGCTGGCGTCACCGCACAGGATATCGCCGAGGCCTATCACAACGCCTATCAGGATAAACCTCTGGTGCGTTTGTATCAGCAGGGCGTTCCCGCACTGAAAGCCGTGGTTGGGTTACCGTTTTGCGATATCGGCTTTTCGGTTCAGGGCGAACATCTGATTGTGGTCGCGACGGAAGATAACTTACTGAAAGGCGCGGCAGCTCAGGCTGTTCAGTGCATGAATATACGCTTTGGTTTCCCGGAAACTCAGGCTTTGCTTTAATCAGGGACGGTAGCGAAATTCTCCCGCAACGTATTCTCGCTCACCCCTATATTTTCAAGACGCAATTGAGGCGCAGACCATGATGAATCCGTTAGTCATTAAATTAGGTGGGGTGTTATTGGACAGCGAAGAGGCGTTGGAGCGCCTGTTTAATGCCTTGGTGATCTACCGCGAAAAGCATCAGCGTCCGCTGGTCATTATGCATGGCGGCGGCTGTCTGGTAGACGACTTGATGAAAAAACTGGCTCTGCCTGTCGTGAAGAAAAATGGCCTGCGGGTGACGCCGGCCGACCAGATCGACATCATCACCGGTGCACTGGCGGGGACTGCCAATAAAACCCTGTTAGCCTGGGCGGTGAAACATCATATCGCCGCCGTTGGCCTGTGTTTGGGCGATGGTAATACGGTCACAGTAACGCCGCTAGATGCGGAGTTGGGTCACGTTGGAGGTGCTCAACCGGGTTCACCGACGTTAGTACAAACCCTACTGGCTGCTAACTACATGCCGATCATTAGTTCTATCGGCATTACCGCCTCTGGCGAGCTAATGAATGTGAATGCGGATCAGGCGGCAACCGCGCTGGCGGCAACCTTAGGCGCGGATTTAATCCTGTTGTCTGATGTTAGCGGCATTCTGGATGGCAAAGGGCAACGCATTGCCGAAATGACGGCGCAAAAAGCAGAGCAACTGATTGCTCAGGGCATTATTACTGATGGTATGGTGGTGAAAGTGAACGCGGCGTTGGATGCAGCCCGTTCACTGGGGCGTCCGGTGGATATTGCCAGCTGGCGTCATGCTGACCAGCTTCCTGCTCTGTTTAACGGGGTACCGATAGGTACACGTATTCTGGCCTGAGCCTCGTCGCTCCGGTGATTACAGATTCTTCTTCTATTGTTTTATCTGAATTGAGATTCAAGGAAATGAAAATGCAAACTAAAGGCATCAGCAAAATTGTTCTGGCTTATTCCGGCGGCTTAGATACTTCGGCAATCATTCCATGGCTGAAAGAAAACTATGATAACTGCGAAGTGATCGCCTTCGTTGCGGATATCGGGCAGGAACGTGCCGATCTGGAAGGGATTGAACAAAAAGCGCTGCGAACGGGTGCCTCAGCCTGCTATGTGGCTGACCTGCGTGAAGAATTTATCAAAGATTACGTGTATCCAGTGCTGCAAACGGGCGCTCTGTACGAAGGTACTTACCTGCTGGGCACTTCAATGGCGCGTCCGTTAATTGCTAAAGCGCAGGTTGAGCTAGCGTTGAAACTGGGTGCTGATGCGGTAGCCCACGGTGCGACCGGTAAAGGTAACGATCAGGTGCGTTTCGAAAGCACCTATACCGCGCTGGCGCCACAACTGAAAGTGGTTGCGCCTTGGCGTGAGTGGGATCTGCGTTCCCGTGAAGCGCTGCTGGATTACCTGAAAGAGCGTGATATTCCGACTACGGCATCCTTGGAAAAAATCTATAGCCGTGACGAGAATGCGTGGCATATCTCTACTGAAGGCGGCGTGTTGGAAAGCCCGGCTAATGCTTCAAACAAAGATTGCTGGGTTTGGACCGTAGCGCCAGAAGACGCGCCGGACGAACCTGAGCTGGTCACCGTTGCCGTTGAAAAAGGCAAAGTGGTTGCGGTTAATGGCAAAGCGATGAGCCCGTTCCAATGTCTGGATGCATTGAATACGCTGGGCGCTAAACACGGTATTGGCCGTATCGATATCGTGGAAAACCGTCTGGTTGGCATTAAATCCCGTGGCTGTTACGAAACGCCGGGGGGCACCATCATGATGGCTGCGCTGCGTGGCGTTGAGCAACTGGTGCTGGATCGCGATAGCTTTAAATGGCGTGAGCAGTTAGGTCTGGAAATGTCCTACGTGGTTTACGATGGCCGTTGGTTCGCCCCGTTGCGTCAATCCTTGCAGGCTGCGGCCGAAGTATTGGCGCAGGAAGTTAACGGTGAAGTGGTTCTAAAACTGTATAAAGGTCAGGTGACTGCAATTCAGAAAACGTCTTCTAACAGCCTGTATTCCGAAGAGTTTGCTACTTTCGGTGAAGATGAAGTTTACGATCACAGCCACGCCGGCGGCTTTATCCGTCTGTTCTCGCTGTCTTCCCGTATTCGTGCGCTGAACGCGAAGAAGTAATGCGGTGACCTTTGCGAGTGCAGCTCTGCTTGCGCTCGCATCTCACTGTTTTAGCATCGTTTATCAGGATTATCGGTTTATCAGTTTAAGGAAATCAAGTTATGGCATTGTGGGGCGGACGGTTCAGTCAGGCAGCAGATCAGCGGTTTAAGCAATTTAACGATTCTCTGCGGTTTGATTACCGATTGGCAGAACAGGATATTTTCGGCTCTGTTGCCTGGTCAAAAGCGCTGGTTACCGTAGGCGTGTTGAGCGCCGAAGAGCAATTACAACTCGAACAGGCGTTGACCGTATTATTGGAAGAGGTTCAGGCCGATCCACAAGCCATTCTGACCAGCGATGCGGAAGATATTCATAGCTGGGTAGAAACCAAACTGATTGCCAAAGTCGGCGATTTAGGTAAAAAGCTGCATACCGGACGTAGCCGTAACGATCAGGTCGCTACCGATTTAAAACTATGGTGCAAATTCCAAGTGACGGAGCTGCAATCGGCGGTACGCCAGCTGCAACAGGCGTTGGTTATCACTGCGGAAGCCAATCAGGACGCGGTCATGCCGGGTTATACCCATCTGCAACGCGCTCAGCCGGTGACCTTTGCTCACTGGTGTTTGGCTTATAGCGAAATGCTGGCTCGTGATGAAAGTCGGTTGCAAGACACTTTAAAGCGTTTGGACGTGAGCCCATTGGGCTGTGGAGCGCTGGCGGGAACAGCTTACGCCATCGATCGCGAACAGCTGGCCGATTGGCTGGGTTTTGCTTCTGCGACCCGCAACAGTCTGGATAGTGTTTCCGATCGCGACCATGTGCTGGAATTACTGTCAAATGCCAGCATTGGTATGGTTCATCTCTCTCGTTTTGCCGAAGATTTGATTTTCTTCAACAGTGGCGAAGCGGCCTTTGTCGATTTATCTGACCGCGTCACTTCAGGTTCTTCCCTGATGCCGCAGAAGAAAAACCCGGATGCGTTGGAACTGATTCGGGGTAAATGTGGCCGTGTACAAGGCGCATTGACCGGGATGATGATGACATTGAAAGGCCTGCCTTTGGCTTACAACAAAGATATGCAGGAAGATAAAGAAGGGCTGTTTGACGCATTGGATACCTGGCTGGATTGCCTGCATATGGCGGCGCTGGTATTGGATGGTATTCAGGTGAAACGTCCGCGTTGCAAAGAAGCTGCCGAGCAGGGTTATGCGAATGCGACCGAATTGGCGGATTATCTGGTAGCGAAAGGCGTGCCTTTCCGTGAAGCGCATCATATTGTCGGCGAAGCGGTGGTTGAAGCCATTCGTCAGGGTAAAGCACTGGAAGCGTTGCCGTTGCAGGATTTGCGAAAATTCAGCGCCATTATTAGCGACGACGTGTACCCAATACTGGCTTTACAATCCTGTCTGGATAAACGTGTGGCCAAGGGCGGCGTATCGCCACGGCAGGTGGCATCAGCCATTGCTGAAGCTAAAGAGCGTTTGTTTTAATTAATTCCTTACGCATTGCGGATGGCACGCTTACCATCCGCTTTATTGCCAAATATTCCCTTCCCTGTGAATATGTTAGCTATAGGCTAACTGTCAGTCGTAATTAAACATCCCTTTAATTAATATATTGGGTTCATCTGCGATAATTAACCATTCATTCCTTTAGCATTAGGGCGAGTATTCACATTTACTGTCATTCATTGGCGCTATTTCTTTATTTCTTCCTGTAGGAAGTTGAGTTTATTTCATTAAGTGATTATGATAATCATTCTCAATTGTTGAAATATAAATAAAGCGCTAATGTAAGACTTTATTTTTAAACTGTTGATTTAGTGAAATAACTAAGTTGGCTGTCGCATTATTTTTCCAAGGATGAAGCAAAAATATGCATAATAATTATGTGAATAAAATTAAGCCTAATGGTTTAATCAGTATCATTCTTTTTTTTATTTTTTATTTATTTAGTGATAAAAGTTACTCGGAACAGCTTGATGTTAATATCCCCTCTTCAAAGATAGATGATAATAATGTGGTATTAGAACCGCTAAAAATAGAAGGTGGCGGTCTGCAATATTCTGACGATTGGATATATGATGAACCTCGCTCTGTTAGTGAAATAACTAAAGAACAATTAGATAACCGTCCTGCCCGCCATGCGGCTGATATATTGGAGCAGACTGCGGGCGTCTATTCTGCCGTAGACCAACAAGATCCTGCTTTATCGGTCAATATTCGCGGTATTCAAGATTTTGGTCGTATAAATATGAATATTGACGGTATGCGGCAAAACTTTATGAAAAGTGGCCACGGCGGACGTAACGGCGTGATGTTTATTGATCCGGATATTCTTAGCAATGTGGTGATTGAAAAAGGGCCGACCAGCGGTATCGGTAGCGCCGGCGTAATTGGCGGTATTGCTACTTTTAATACGATAAACGCGGCGGATTTTCTTGAGCCAGGAAAAGAGCTTGGCGGTAATCTGCGAGCCACAACGGGCGATAACGGTACCCGATTTATAGGTGGCGGAACATTGGCATTTGGTCATGAAACCGGAGATTTATTGATAGCCATAAGTGAGCGGAACTTTGGTGATTATTGGCCGGGAAACATCGGTAGTCTGGGCGAGCTACGTTTTGGATATGGAAATAAGGGGAAAAACTCAATCGGTGATGAGTTAAAGCACATGAAAGTGCTCAATTCCGGCTACCAAATGCATACCCGACTGGCTAAAGTGGGCTGGAACTTGCCTGCGGAGCAGCGTTTGGTTGCCAGTTACCTGCAAACTCAGGTAAGCAGCCCTAACGGCGGCTTTCTGGTAAGTGTAAAAAACTCACCGAATAAAAGCGGCGTCGGCTGGAAAACCAGCAGTATTAGCGATGTCATAACGCAGAATTTCGGATTGGATTACAGCTTACAGCCCGAGCATCTACCCTGGTTGGATGCCAAGGCAAAAGCCTATTACGTTGATACCGATGATAAAACCAATACTTTGTGTTCTGATCCTATTTTCTGTCGGAAATATACCACTCGCACGCGTTTAACTACGCGCGGTCTCCAGCTACAAAATACTCAACGTTTCATGCTGCCGGATAACCATTTATTGAGCCTTCAATATGGTATGGATTGGTTTAGCGATCGTTCCAGCGGCCACACGAACAAAGATCTCATGCAGGGTGTGACTCCGTCTGGCCAGCGCAGTCTGACTAGCGTTTTCACTCAGTTTGATTACCACTACGATGACTGGTTACGGCTGGATGGCGGGCTGCGTTTCGAACATTCTCGATTACAAGGGCATACCTGGCTATACACATCAAAAATGCCTTATACACGGCAAAACCCATGTAACCCCCAACATGGCGGGGGAAAAAGAAATACCTGTAAAAAAGTCCCTGTGACAATGACCTGGGATGTTGATCGCCATGAGCAGCAAATATTGCCAACCTTGGGCATTGGGGTGAAGCCAGGAGTGCAATGGCTGGAGTTTTTTGGCAACTACGGTCAATCATGGCGGCCACCGGGTATAACAGAAACTCTGGCTACCGGCAGTGCCCACGGTTCGGGTTTTTTGTTCCCAAATCCTAATCTGGCCATAGAGCGCTCCCGCACCTGGGAATCTGGGTTGAATATTCAACAGGAAGATTTATTCATTAGCGGCGATAAATTTGGCGCAAAAATGGCCTACTTTGATACCCGGGTGACGAACTATATCAACTTGGAATTAGAGCGAGCATTACCTCTGCGCGGAAGCCAATCATTTGCCTATGCTGCTTACGTTAATAATTTACTTAAAAGTCGCTTTCGCGGATTGGAATATCAATTAAGTTACGATGCCGGTTTTTTTTATACCAGTCTGAATTATACCCGAATGATAGGTCATAACGATACTTGCTCAAAACCAGCCTGGTTGGGCGGTATTCAATCGGTTAAAAATACAAAAGGGATAGGAATGTATGGTGTCGATGGTAACCATCTTAATGATTTCATTCTCTGTAGACATGGGGCGGTATTCGGATCATCAGCTTATTTACCGGGCGATCGTGGCAGTTTAACGTTGGGGGGAAGAGCATTAAATAAACTGTTAGATTTTGGTACCGTAATCCGTTATAACCGTGGGTATCAAGATTTATCAGTGCTTAATGGTTATGGCTATCCAGGTACGGCTTATGTTGCTGACTGGCCGAAATACATAGTGTTTGATTTATATGCCAGCTATAAAATAACAAATAATTTGATATTACGTACTTCAATAGAAAATATCAGTAATCGTGCTTATCTGGTTAATTATGGCGATTCACTGTCATTTTCTGCTAGCCGTGGCCGAACTATTCAGGGTGGATTTGAATACAAATTTTAAAGTCTTCAGGTGTGTTAATTAACCCCTGTTGGTATGTATGGTTATATTAATAATCATATTCTAAGTTATATCCCATTTACTAAAAGGAAATTATTTATGAGTATAACAATTAAATACCAAGAAGAATTTGCCGAATTTAGTGTTTCATCTTACCTAAAAGCGTGGGCTGCGGGGTTCGGTAATATCGAACTGGCTCCGGTTAAAGATCGTGGGCAATTTTACGGGGGATCGGATGGTTTTAATGGCCATCAATTTACTATTGGCAGTTCGCATAATACGGAAACCAGCCTGATAGCGAAGGGTAACTTACATTACACCTTTTATCCTCAGCATACGCTCCATGGCAATATTGATGAGGTGCAGTTTGGTGAAGGGCTAGAACCTAGCGTCGGCGGGGGAAGACACATCGTAAAAACGGAGGTCACCTTTAGTGGTCTGGCTATCACTGGGCAATATGATCCTGCGCTCACTGAGGAACAAAATCATCAGAGCGATTTGCACAAAACGTTATACGGTTTAATGAAAGGAGACCCTGATCCGATGCTGGAAATTCTCAAAACGAGTGGGGTGGATGTTGACAGCGCCTTCAACACGTTATCTATAGCTAGCCAGTATAATTCTGGCGACGTGATGGATGACGCACCATTTATCGAAGCAATTGGTGTGGCAGAGTACAACGAAATGTTGTTAGCCGCCTGATAAAGCGCTGCTGGGAAATACCCCTTTGACTGAATGAAAATGTCACCGCCGTGCCAATAGGGAAATAAGGTGCGGTGGTGATTTTGATATACATTGTTCAAGCATTTTTACGAGTTGTACTGCTCTTTTGGAATGGTAGCTGCGGTGCGAATTAAAAGTGTGATTACAGTGTGGAAACGGACCCATGCCATTAGCTAATACCTCTCAAACGACCTTACCTCCGATTTTAGCGGTTTTAATCTGTGATAAAACCAGTCTATGGGGAATAGGGATATTCACCGCAATTATCAATTTGCTGATGTTGGCTCCCGCAATATATATGTTACAGGTCTACGAGCGCGTCTTGGCCTCAGCAAACACCATGACGTTACTGATGCTGACTTTATTAGTTTTGGGCGCTTTTGCTTTGATTGGCTTATTAGAATGGGTGAGAGGAGCCGTCGTTATTCGTTTAGGCACCAGAGCCGATATGCAGTTGAATCAGCAGGTGTTTAACTCGACCTTCCAATCAATTTTGCAAGGTAACAAAATTCAGGCCGCGCAGGCACTTAACGATCTGACGACGCTACGCCAGTTCGCCACCGGCAATGCGTTGTTTGCCATTTTTGATGCGCCCTGGTTTCCCTTCTATTTATTGGTGATTTATCTGCTGCACCCTTGGCTTGGAGCGATGGCAACCATTGGGGCAGGCGTGCTGATTCTACTGGCTTGCACTAATCACTGGGCATGTAAAAAACCATTAAAACAGGCCTCTGAAATCACTTCGCGGGCAACTTTGCAGGCAAACGCCCATTTACGTAATGCCGATACCATCGCGGCGATGGGGATGCTAAAAGCTTTGCGGGAACGATGGCTAACTCAGCATTGCCGCTTCCTTTATCTGCAAAATATTGCCAGTGACAGAAGCAGCCGCATTAGTGCGTTAGCCAAGTCCAGCAAGTTAACGCTGCAATCAATGATGCTGGGATTAGGATCATTGCTGGTTATTCGAGGAGAAATTACGGCTGGAGTGATGATTGCGGGATCAATATTGATCGGGCGAGTATTGGGGCCGATCGATCAATTGATTGCAGTCTGGAAACACTGGAGCCATGCCCGTCTGGCTTATCAGCGTTTAACTGATTTGCTGGCTAATCAGCAATCCTCATTGACGACAGAAATAGTTTTGCCTGACCCTCTGGGTCAGTTAACCGTCACTCAATTACTCGCCTGCCGAGCTGGCACTTCGGTTCCTATCCTGCATTCCGTCAATTTTACCCTGCAACCGGGGGAGGTTCTTGGCGTTTTGGGGCCATCAGGAAGCGGTAAATCCACGCTGGCGAGGTTACTGGTTGCTAGTCAGACAGCATTCAGTGGATCAATACGACTAGATGGAGCAGAAATTTCTCATTGGAACAAATCCTTACTGGGAAAATTCATCGGCTATCTGCCACAAGATGTGCAGTTATTCCAAGGGTCGGTGGCTGAAAATATTGCTCGTTTTGGCGTGCTGGATTCATCCCAGATTGTGGCTGCTGCAAAGATGGCGGATGTGCATGATTTGATTCTACATTTGCCAAAGGGTTATGACACTCAGCTGGGTGATGGTGGGGAAGGACTGTCCGGAGGACAGAGCCAGAGAATTGCGCTGGCGCGGGCTATGTACGGGATGCCGCGGCTGATTGTGTTGGATGAACCGAATGCCAGCCTAGATGAAGGCGGAGAAAAGGCGTTATTAGCGAGCATTGAACAGCTAAAACGGCAGGGTAGTACGGTGGTTATGATCACTCATAAGCCTGAATTATTGTCTGGCAGTGATTTTTTATTGCTTCTAAAAAACGGGCAACAACAGCTGTTTGATCGCACTGCGGCAGTGCTCAGCAGTTTTTACGCCAAAGATAATATCGCTTCGACGCGAAAAGCAGATAAAAAAAATGTCTGGGGTAACGTGGCGAATTATCGGTTTGTTCCCGCCGGGAGAACATCACAAGGTGACTAATCCAAAAGCCACGGAAAGGGGCGAAATCATGCCGTTTGCCACCGCTCAGGAACCGCTGCAAATTAATAGCGGACGCTATCTTTATATTGGCGGGCTGCTGGTGTTGATTTGGTTTATTGGTTTTTTTATTTGGGCCGGTTTTGCGCCACTAGATAAAGGCGTCGCTGTCGCCGGAGTTGTGGTGGTCACAGAAAATAGAAAGGTGGTTCAGTCTTCGCAAAGCGGGCGAATCAGTCAGCTACATATTGCCGAAGGTAAATGGGTAGAAAAGGGACAATTGCTGATTTCGCTGGATGATACAACGGAACGGAGTCAGCGAGATAATCTACAGCAGCAGTATTTTTCCTTACTCTCGCTAGAGGCGCGTTTAATTGCTGAGAAAAATCATGAGGCGGAGATCCGCTTTCCAGTCGCATTATTAACGCAGCGTGAGAAGCCCCATATTGCTGAGCTCATGGTTTTACAACAGCAACTTTTCTACCACCGATATCAGGCTCAACAAGCGGAAATAGCGCGTTTGTCAGCGGAAATAGCTCTTTTACGCGCTCGCCATGCCGGGTTGCATAGACAACGAGCAAATAACCAACTTCAGTCCGATTTAATTCAGCAACAGTTAAAAGGTGTGCGTACGCTGGCAAAAAGCGGCTATGTGGCGCTTAAACACCAGCTTGATATGGAAAGCCAGGCTATTGCATTGAAGGCTTTGGTGGATCAGCACCGTGGCCATATTAGTGAAACTTGTCAGCAAATTAAGGCGAATGAGCAACGATTATTACAGCAGGTTGAGCAATATCAGGCAGATATTCATGAGCAGTTAGCTAAAACTCAGCGACGGTTGCAGGATTTAGATCAGCAAATTCGCGTAGCGGAATATGATCTGGCCAATATGCGCATTTATGCACCAGAAAGCGGCATCATTATCGCCTTGGCACAGCACACCGTGGGGGGCGTTATCGGCTTTGGGCAGCAACTGATGGAAATTGTTCCTAGCGGGCGCCCACTGTTGATTGAAGCTCAGCTACCCATCGAATTGATCGATAAAGTTGCGGTAGATTTACCTGTAGAACTTATTTTTTCCGCTTTCAACCAAAGCCATTCTCCTCGATTGCAGGGAAGCGTTCTGCATATAGGCGCTGACCGATTGAATAACCCAAGCAGCTTACAGCCCTATTATCCATTAACTGTGTCGATCAATACGGATGAAGCACAGCAAACTCACACAGAAAAAATCCAGTCAGGTATGTCCGTCGATATTTTTATTCGCACCGGAGAGCGTTCACTACTGAGCTATTTACTGAAACCCTTGGCCGATCGTCTGTATGCCGCGTTGGCAGAAGAGTAAACGGCTGCTCTTACCTAATGAAAGTTACGCTATTAATTGAATAACAAAGGAATGTGATGATTTTATCCGTGGAAAATACTCACTCTTCAGTTTGTCGTGGCTCCTCGGCGATATCTTTGTGGTGCGGCGGGTTGTTATCTTTTGCGTTGCATTTGACCGGGCTGTGGTTTTTGGCAGAGCGATCTGTTTCTCCGTTACCGCCAGATTCCCTGTCCGCCGTAGTGCTAACGCTGTCAGCGGAAGCAGAATTTGCACCAAGCCTTGAAAAAATTCAGGTAGGCGTTGAACAAGAGCCAACTTTACCCGTCGGTGAATCGCAGACAGAACAACATATTGAAAATAATAACTTTTTGGCAGAAGAGCCTTCCCTTGATTCCGTATTACCCGCCTTGAAACTAAAACCGAAAATAGCAAAAAAGCCAAGTGAAAAGGCTAACGCGCTTAAATCTAAAACCGTTATAAATCAAGAAAATAATGAAAGACTGTCGACTGTGATGAGCAAGAGTTCGCCGTTATCAGGGACAGCCCAGCGCGTATCGGCACCTAATAATAGTCACTCATTACAACATGTTCAGGCACGAGCAAACTGGGCTGGCGTTTTACAAAGCCATTTAGCTAACTTCAAGCGCTACCCTCCCGGAGCCAGAAAGCAAAAGCGGCAGGGCACCGCGATCGTTAAATTTATCGTTGATAGCAAAGGGCGAGTGCTATCCGCTACTTTGACCAGTAGCAGCGGCACTCTTTTATTAGATCGTGAGGCATTAGCTATTTTAAAACGTGCCCAGCCCCTACCTTTTCCGCCGACTGAATTGTTATCTGGTGGGCAGGTGATTATCTCGCTGCCGGTAGATTTCGAGATAAAACAGAGAGCCGAAGCCGCCAGATAAATATGTACTTTCGGCGCTCATCACGCATTCACCAACTGCCTAAACGAGTTTCCAGCTTTGCGAATACAAGCTCAGTCGGTTAGTTTTGTTGCACACAGCAAGCCCATTGGCGAGCAGACTCTAACGAGACGATTTCTGTGACTAACAGGCCAAACGTGAGCATAAATAACGATTTAAGCTAATCCCTTCTCCTGTCGCATTGATGGCTAAACGCCGATGTTGGTCGGGAGGCATACGCAGCACTAATTTCCCGCTGAAGTGCTTCTCTGATAACGGTATCGGCGGTGTTTCACCGGAGCGAACCATTTTGGCCAGAATATCTGCCACTACTACCGTTATTCCATCCAGCGCCTGTACTCTGGTAGGCGCTAACCATGACACGCTGGGGAATTCGGCGCATAAACCAATAAATTCCGCGTCCTCTGCCGACCAGGTAATGCGGTAGGTGTAGTGTTCAATATTAACCATGGATCATCTCCTCTAACTTTCCTAGAGATGTAATTACTTGTTTCACTTGATAAAACTTCGACATTCCGTTATTGCCGAGTTGAATGTTAATTCGTGGGTCGCCTTGCCAAGGCATGCTGTAGACATGATGATTGCCTGAGTTGTGTCGAGGTGGTCCTAAGTAATAACTGCAAATTTTTGCCAGTTCACTGAACTTCACTCCCGATGGGTTCGCTTTGATACGAGCAATCCGGCTTTCCATGCCTTTCATTACGCCTCCAATTCCAATGCAGTACTGTTATTGATACTGTTTCAAGTACATCTCTGTTATTCGCGGTGAGAAAAGTACAGTGGGGAATTTTTTGCAGCGGGGCAATCAGGGCGGAGCTTTTCAGGGAGGCGTCCCGCAGAAATAATTTAAATTCGGCGCGGAGAAAAAGAATGTAGAAAGCAAAAACCGGGCAAGACCCCGGTTTTGCTGAGAGAAAGGTAATAGAGAGGCGAATTACTCGCCCGGACAACGTAGGCAGCGTTCTGCCTCGTCGGTTCCAAGTTTCAGCTTGGATTGCAGGTCACGCAGTGCGGTACGTAAACCCTCTTCAATCACCGGGTGATAGAACGGCATATCCAGCATCTGGTCGATGGTCATTTGCTGCTGATGTGCCCAAGCCAGCAAGTGAGCAATATGCTCAGCGCTTGGTCCTATCATTTCGGCTCCGAGGAAGCGCCCTGTACCCTGCTCGCCGTAAACCCGCAGTATGCCTTTATTACGCAGCATAACTCGTGAACGCCCCTGATTCTCGAAAGAAACTTCACCGATTTCAAAACAGCCGCAGACGCTGAATTTCTGGCTCAATTGACGGAAAGTCGAACCTACCATTGCGATTTGCGGATCGGAAAATACGACGGAAATCGGGCTTCGGCGTAAACCGGGCAACACTTCCGGGAAACTACCGGCATTTGCACCGGCAATGCGTGCCTGATCGCTGGCTTCATGTAATAAAGGAAGCTGATTACTGGCATCGCCGGCGATAAAAATATGCGGTACGCTGGTTTGCATGGTTAATCGGTCGGCTTTAGGTACACCGCGCTCATCTAGCTCCAGACCGGTATTTTCCAGCCCTAATTTATCGACGTTCGGACGGCGACCGGTGGCGGCCAATACGTAGTCCACCATGATTTCCTGCATTTCTCCATCCAGATTTTGATAGCGAATAAAGACTTTATCGCCTTCTCGCTGAATCAATTCGACTTTTACATCAGGATCGAGATAGAACTCATCGCCTAGCGTGTTGGCGGCGTATTCGCGTACTACGCTATCAGTTAGCGGGCCAACGGCTCCACCCACGCCAAACATTTTTACTTTTACGCCCAAGCGGTGTAGGGCTTGGCCTAATTCGAGGCCAATCACGCCAGGGCCGAACACGGCGACGGATTCAGGTAAGTCATCCCAGCTGAATACATCGTCGTTCACGATAAGGCGATCGCCCAAATCGTTCCAGGGTGCAGGCCAGCTCGGACGAGAACCCGTTGCGATAACAATACGTTGCGCTACGATACGGGTGTGATCGTCCACTTGCAGGGTGTTGTCATCAATAAAGCGAGCGTAGCCCTGAATTTTATCCACGGCAGGGATGCTCTCGACACCTTCCAATACGAAGCCTACGAAACGGTCACGTTCACGTTTCACGCGATCCATGACTTCGCGTCCATTAATCAGCGTTTTTCCCTGCGGATAGATCCCAAAGCCGGGCGCCTTTTCAATTTCATGCACCGCTTCGGCGGCTGCAATCAATAACTTGGAAGGCATACAGCCTACGCGGGCACAGGTTGTGCCGTATTCGCCGCCTTCAATCATTACCACGCTGGGGGTGGAAAGTTTAGCTGCGCGATAAGCGCCCAGACCGGCGGTGCCGCCACCGATTACGGCGACATCTACGTTTAAGGTTTTCATATCCGCTCCTAACAGGAAAAAAGGGTAGGCCGAGGCCTACCAAAATACTTCACGTTGGCTTCTTTTTTATTGATGTAATCAGGCTGGCAGATAGGTTTCTAAATCGTCGCTGCCACCAATATGACGGCCACCGATAAACACTTGCGGTACAGTTGAACGGCCGCTGACGGCGCGCAGACTCACGGTAGTTGCGTCTTTACCCAGTACGATTTCTTCATATTGTATACCGCGATCCTGCAACATTTGTTTCGCTTTAGCACAGAATGGGCAGCCCGGTTTGGTGAAAATAGCCACGGATTCCTGCACTTTGTATTCTGGCGCTAAATATTTCAGCATGGTGTCAGCGTCGGACACTTCAAACGGATCGCCCGGTTTGTTTGGTTCAACGAACATTTTTTCTACCACGCCGTTGCGTACCAGCATGGAGTAACGCCATGAGCGTGGGCCAAAGCCAAGGTCGGCCTTCTCTACCAGCATGTTCATGCCTTTGGTGAATTCACCGTTGCCGTCTGGCACGAAAGTAATATTTTCGGCATGTTGGTCGGCTTTCCAGGCGTTCATTACGAAAGTGTCGTTGACCGAAATGCACAGAATGCTGTCTACGCCATGCTGTTTGAACACGCCGGATAACTCGTTGTAGCGCGGTAAATGGCTGGAAGAACAGGTCGGGGTGAACGCGCCCGGCAGTGAAAATACGATAACGGTTTTATCTTTAAACAGGTCATCAGTCGTTACGTCAACCCACTGGTCGCCCTGACGGGTATGGAAAGTAACCTGTGGGACTTTTTTACCTTCTTGGCTGGTAAACATGTGTAACTCCTTAATTAGAAAACATAATTTTTCATTTAGTTAGGCTTTTCTTTCTTGAGACACATTATTTACTTTATCTCTTGATAGATCTAATCACTGGTTGCTATCTTACCTATCGTTATTGACTATCATAAAGTGGAGAGCAGATGAACATTCGCGATCTCGAGTATCTGGTGGCTTTGGCCGAGTTTCGTCATTTCCGACGTGCTGCGGATTCCTGCCATGTCAGCCAGCCGACCTTAAGCGGCCAGATTCGTAAGTTGGAAGATGAACTGGGTGTGATGCTGCTGGAGCGAACCAGCCGTAAGGTGCTGTTTACCCAGGCTGGCTTGCTGTTGGTGGATCAGGCCAGAACCGTATTGCGGGAAGTAAAAGTGCTCAAAGAGATGGCCAGTTTGCAGGGCGAGAGTATGTCCGGGCCGCTACATATTGGTTTGATTCCCACTGTCGGGCCATATTTATTACCTCAAATTATTCCGATGCTGCATCAGGCTTTTCCAAAGCTGGAGATGTATCTACACGAGGCGCAGACTCATAATCTGTTGGCACAGCTGGACAGCGGTAAACTGGATTGCGCTATTTTAGCGTTGGTCAAAGAGACCGAAGCTTTTATCGAAGTGCCGTTATTTGATGAGCCAATGAATCTGGCGGTTTATTCCGACCATCCATGGGCGAAGCGTGACCGCGTGCAAATGCATGAATTAGCAGGAGAAAAATTATTGATGCTGGAAGATGGTCACTGCTTGCGCGATCAGGCAATGGGTTTTTGCTTCCAGGCGGGTGCTGAGGAAGATACCCATTTTCGCGCGACCAGTTTAGAAACTCTGCGCAATATGGTCGCGGCGGGCAGCGGCATCACCTTATTGCCATCACTGGCGGTACCAAAAGAAAAAGAGCGCGACGGTGTCTGCTATCTGGAATGCTACAAACCGGAGCCGAAGCGCACTATTGCTCTGGTTTATCGCCCCGGCTCCCCATTGCGTGGCCGCTATGAGCAACTAGCCGAGGCGATACGCGATCACATGCAAATTCGCATGAGCGCGCCGTTAGAACAGGCGGTTTAAGCCATTGAGAGCCGCAACGCGATAGGCTTCGGCCATGGTTGGATAGTTGAAGGTAGTATTCACGAAATACTCCAGGGTATTACCTTCACCTTTTTGTTCCATAATGGCCTGACCGATATGAATAATCTCTGCGGCGCGTTCGCCAAAGCAATGAATACCCAAAATCTGTTTGGTTTCCCGATGGAATAAAATTTTCAGGCTACCAACATCCATACCGACGATCTGCGCCCGAGCCAAATGCTTAAACTGCGCCCGGCCAACTTCATAAGGCACTTTCATCGCTGTCAGTTCCTGCTCAGTTTTCCCGACGGAGCTGATTTCAGGAATGGTATAAATTCCGGTAGGAATATCATCAATCAGATGAACCTGCGCTTCCCCTTGAATCATGGCCTGCGCAGCAATTCGGCCCTGATCGTAAGCGGCGGATGCCAGACTTGGATAGCCAATCACATCTCCTACGGCATAGACATGAGGCAACGCGGTTTGGTACATGCTATTGACCTTCAGCAGACCACGACTGTCCGCTTCCAGACCGATATTTTCCAAACCGAGTCCGCTGGTGTTGCCGGTACGCCCGTTGGCATACAGCAGGCAATCGGCTTTCACTTTCTTGCCGGACTTCAGGTGGACGATAACGCCATCAGGAGTGCCTTCAATCTGCTCAAACTCTTCGTTGTGGCGGATAACCACGCCGTTATTCCAGAAGTGATAGGAGAGCGCATCGGACATTTCCTGATCGAGAAATGCCAGCAGACGATCACGGGTGTTGATTAAATCAACTTTGACGCTCAATCCCCGGAAGATCGATGCATATTCACAGCCAATCACTCCCGCACCGTAAATAATGACGTGCTGTGGCTCGTGGCTGAGCTGCAAAATAGTGTCGCTGTCGTAAATACGCTCGTGGGTAAAATCAACGTTCTCCGGGCGATAAGGCCGCGAACCGGTCGCGATAACGATGTTATCGGCCGTCAGGCGATCGGACGTGCCGTCGGCGTAACGTACGTTAAGGGTTTTGGCGTCGACAAAGCTGGCATCACCGGAAAACATCTGACAATGGTTACGATCGTAAAAACCTTGTCGCATGCGGGTTTGCTGGTTAATGACCCGATCGGCGTGGCGCAAAATATCGGAGAAAGAGGAGCTGATGGCACGCGAGTTGTCGCTGTAAAGTGGGTTCTGGTTGAATTCAATAATACGGCTAACGGCATGGCGCAGGGCTTTGGAAGGAATGGTACCCCAGTGGGTACATCCACCGCCCACATTGTTATACCGTTCAATCACGGCAACGCGAGCCCCTTGTTTCACCAATCCCATAGCGGCACCTTCACCGCCAGGGCCCGAGCCAATAACGATGGCATCAAAATGGAAGTGCTGTTGCATGTAGGAGAGACCTATTTTTATACAAAATTACAACGATACATTAACATCATCCTATAAATAACCCAATCATCATTAGGCAGTTGGCTTTGGCTCCTGCTGTAAATTCGTTCTTACGCGGATAAGGATGATGTGTTTGTATAGTCGTTGTTACTATAAAGTTTGGTATATTGCTTACTATATGGCTTAGCTAAAGAAAATGGATATCTTTTGGGTACGATTATGGGCGTCAGAGCACAACAAAAAGAGCGAACGCGTCGTTCCCTGATCGAAGCGGCGTTCAGCCAACTGAGTGCGGAGCGGAGTTTCGCTAGCTTGAGTCTGCGGGAAGTTTCCCGCGAAGCCGGTATTGCGCCTACTTCATTTTACCGCCACTTCCGCGATGTAGATGAACTGGGCCTGACTATGGTGGATGAAAGTGGCCTGATGTTGCGTCAACTGATGCGCCAGGCTCGCCAACGCATAGCCAAAGGCGGTAGCGTTATCCGCACCTCGGTCTCAACCTTTATGGAGTTTATTGGAAACAATCCGAATGCCTTCCGTTTGCTACTACGGGAGCGTTCCGGTACCTCGGCGGCTTTCCGTGCCGCTGTAGCCCGCGAAA
The DNA here is from genome assembly GCF_050586585.1 of Yersinia sp. J1. Lineage (NCBI taxonomy): Bacteria > Pseudomonadati > Pseudomonadota > Gammaproteobacteria > Enterobacterales > Yersiniaceae > Yersinia > Yersinia sp. J1. The sequence goes on along the minus strand of NZ_JBOBDP010000007.1, from coordinate 4,979 downwards.
TTCAGCATTTTATTGCAGAACTGGCCGACTATCTCGAATTGGAAAATCATATGCCGCGCAGCTTCACCGAAGCGCAGGCTGAGGCCATGGTCACAATTGTGTTCAGTGCCGGTGCGGAAGTGCTGGACGTTGATATTGAACAACGGCGACAGTTAGAGGAGCGGTTAGTCTTGCAGTTACGGATGATTTCCAAGGGCGCTTATTATTGGTATCGCCGTGAACAGGAAAGGCTTGCTGTATCCCGTGTTGAAGAAAAGTAAAGTAAGGAAGAAGATGATGGAACAACCTCGCCGTGAAAATGGCACCCTTATATTGGCGTTGATTGCCGGGCTTGCAGTAAACGGTTCTTTTGCCGCATTGTTTAGCTCATTCGTTTCTTTTTCGCTATTCCCGTTGCTGGCTTTGGTTCTGGCCGTTTACTGTCTGCATCAGCGTTATCTTAACTACCCAATGCCGTTGGGGCTGCCTAAACTGGCTTCGGCGTGTTTCCTGCTGGGTATTCTGGCCTACAGTGCCATTATTCGGGTCGAGTATCCGCAGATAGGCTCGAATTTTTTGCCGTCTATCCTGTGTGTGATATTGGTATTCTGGATTTTCTTCAAACTGAAGGCGCGTAAAGCAGCAGCAACAGAATCACAGTGATATACCCGCTTATGGCATGAAATATTGAGTGGGAATCCATTAGGCTGAAATCAGAAGGGCAACGCTATGTTGCCCTTTTTGCTGTCTGATTAGTCGCGTTTTTCCAGCCACACACCGCATTCCATATGATGGGTATAAGGGAATTGGTCGAATAGCGCCAGCCGACTGATTTTATGAGTGTGTTGTAGTTGTTCTAGATTAGCTCGCAGCGTTTCCGGGTTACAGGAAATATAGAGAATACGTGGATATTCTTGCACCATCTTGATGGTTTCGTCATCCAGGCCACTGCGTGGAGGATCGACAAAAATGGTTTCGCAGTTATAGCTTTTCAGATCAATACCTTTCAGGCGATTGAACTCACGTACGCCCTGCATGGCCTGAGTAAACTCTTCCGCCGACATACGAATAATCTGCACGTTATCAATATGGTTAGCCGCAATATTAAATTGTGCCGCTGCAACGGAAGGTTTAGCAATCTCGGTAGCCAGTACCCGATCAAAATTTCGCGCCAATGCCAAAGAGAAATTACCGTTACCGCAATACAGCTCTAACAGATCGCCGCTAGCACCTTGAGTGACGTCCAGCGCCCACTCCAGCATGTGAATATTTACCGCGGCGTTTGGTTGGGTAAAGCTGTTTTCTACCTGACGATAAATCATATCGCGGCCAGCGACCGGTAGAATTTCATCGACATAGTCATGATCTAACATGATTTTGGTTTTAGCGGCGCGACCAATCAATTGTAAATCAAAGCCTTCAGCACGCAGCTGATCCCGCAATGCCATGGCGTGCTGTTGCCATTCTTCGTCCAATTGACGGTGATACAGTAAAGAAGCAATGATTTTGCCGCTGCGTGTTGATAGGTAATCAATCTGGAACAGTTTGCGACGCAAAATAGGCTGCGCGCGGATAGCGGTCATTAGCGCGCTCATCAGACGGTTGATCAGTACGCTGGCGACAGGGAATTGTTCAACGCGAATACGCTGCTTGGTGTGCTGATCAAACATGATGTGGTACAGCTCATCTTCATCATGCCAAACGCGAAACTCGGCTCTCATACGGTAATGTTCTGCCGGAGAACGAAAAACCTCCGGTTCAGGTGCCTTGAACGGCGACATCATCTCTTTGAGAGAGGCAATTTTCTCCGCCAATTGGTGATCGTAATTTTCAGTAGGCAGGATGTCGGGGGTCATGTTTCGTCTCGTCTGGCAGTAAAAAGGATGGTTATTCCTGCGGGATTGTAGGGGATGTGACTATGAAGTCCAGTTTTGTCGTGTTTATTCCTCGTTACAATCATAGCAGTCTAGACATCTATTTATGTTGATCGTAGCATTGCCGTCCGGCCTCCAGCTGAGAGTGAAATGGGAATCTGGTGTGAATCCAGAGCTGACGCGCAGCGGTAAGGGGAAGTCACGGCGATAGTTTATTAACAGACACTGTCCATAGCGGATGGGAAGTCATCGCCCGGTATTGCTTTACCTCATCTATTAAGAGTTCGCACTTTAATAAGGAGGTTGAGGCAATAAATCCCAAGCCCGAAAACCTGCCGGTATTACGTCGCAATATTTGTGGCCGTCGCGTGCTACCGGCCATGGTTCTGCGGCATCCGCCAATTAAGTTTGGATGCTTTTCATGACAATTAAAAAATATACGCTGTTCACGGCTCTATCTGTGACAGCCTTTTCTGGCTGGGCGCAAGACAGTTCCAACACCTCTTCTGACACTAGAGACCAAATGGTGGTCACTGCAAACCGCTTCCCTCAGCCAATATCCAGCGTATTAGCGCCAATGAATATCGTAACCCGTGAGGATATTGTGCGCTGGCAGGCGACCAGTATTAATGATGTTTTACGCCGTTTACCGGGTGTTGATATTGCGCAAGACGGTGGTATGGGGCAGCGTAGCTCGTTGTTTATCCGTGGCACCGAATCCCGGCATGTGCTGGTTTTGATCGACGGTGTTCGATTAAATCAGGCCGGGATCACTGGCGCATCGGATCTCAGCCAAATTCCGATTTCGTTGGTACAACGTATTGAATATATTCGTGGGCCACGCTCTGCGGTATATGGCTCTGATGCGATTGGCGGGGTTGTTAACATTCTTACCGCGCGTGAGAACCCGGGCACAACTTTATCTGCAGGGCTGGGTTCTCACGGTTATCAAACCTACGATGGTTCAACACAGCAAAAGTTGGGTGAAGACACTACAATCACTTTGGCTGGTAATTATACCTACACCAAAGGATATGACATTGTAGCGGGGATGCCGGAAGCTGGTGGCCCACGTCAGCCTGACCGCGATGGTTTTATGGGAAAAATGCTGTGGGCAGGATTAGAGCATCAATTTAACGAGCAGTTTAATGGTTTTGCCCGTGTATACGGTTTCGATAACCGCAGTGACTATGACGGCTATGCTAATTTCAGTAACCCATTAGCACTGATAGATACGCGTAAATTGTCTAGTCGCACCTATGATACGGGGCTACGCTATAAAAACGGTATTTATGCCTCTCAGCTGATAGCCAGCTATAACCGCACCAAAGATTATAATTACAGCCCACTCTTTGGCCCCCATGATATTACCGCCTCTTTAGACGATGCTGAGCAATATAACCTACAGTGGGGTAATACTTTCCAGGTGGCGAATGGCACGATCGCCGCTGGAGCTGATTGGCAGGAGCAGAAAACCGAGCGTAAGAGTAGCAATTCGAATACCACCTCTGATTTTACACAGCGTAATACCGGTATTTATCTGACAGGGCAGCAGCAAGTTAGTGACGTTACCTTGGAAGGCTCAGTGCGAAGCGACGATAATTCCCAATTTGGCTGGCATTCCACATGGCAAACCAGTGCTGGTTGGGAGTTTGTTGAGGGCTATCGGCTTATCGGTTCCTATGGAACGGCCTATAAAGCCCCTAACCTGATGCAGCTATATAGTGCTTTCGGTGGTAATGCCAATCTCAAGCCAGAAGAAAGCAAGCAATGGGAAGGGGGTATCGAAGGGCTGACCGGGGCGTTAAACTGGCGCTTGTCCGCTTACCGTAATGATATTGAACAACTTATTGATTACAGCAATCTGACCAGTAGCTATTTCAACGTCAATCAAGCCACCATTAAGGGCGTGGAATGGACAGGTTCATTCGATACCGGACCGTTATCGCATCAGCTTACTTTGGAATATCTGGATCCACGCAATGCGGAAACTAATGAAGTTCTGACTCGTCGTGCTAAACAACAGGTTAAATACCAGTTGGACTGGCAAGTTGCTGATTTGGATTGGTCTATAACCTATCAGTATCTTGGGCAGCGTTATGACAAAGACTACAGTGTTTACCCTGAAAGAACGGTAAAACTCGGTGGTGTAAGCTTGTGGGATCTTGCTGTGTCATATCCAGTCACCTCTCATCTTACGGTTCGTGGTAGAATCGCCAACCTGTTTGATAAAGATTATGAGACGGTTTATGGCTACCAAACCCCAGGACGCGAATACTACTTCACTGGAAGCTATAACTTCTAAGGCAGACACTTCCATTCGTCCGACGGCGCTGATTTTTGATTCCGGCGTCGGCGGGCTGTCTGTGTACCAAGAGATTCGGCAGCTTCTGCCGGATCTTCACTATATATATGCTTTCGATAACGTCGCCTTTCCTTATGGAGAGAAGTCCGAAGAGTTTATTGTCGAGCGTGTAGTAGAGATCGTCACTGCGGTTCAGCAACAACATCCCCTTGCCATTGTCGTCATCGCCTGTAATACCGCCAGCACCGTTTCCCTCCCAGCTTTACGTGAGCGCTTCTCTTTCCCTGTTGTTGGTGTCGTACCCGCAATCAAGCCTGCGGCGCGGTTAACCCGCAATGGTGTCGTTGGGCTATTGGCAACTCGGGCAACTGTGCACCGTTCATATACTCTGGATCTGATCGCGCGCTTTGCGACTGATTGCAAAATCGAGCTGTTGGGTTCATCTGAGCTGGTGGAACTGGCGGAAACCAAATTACACGGTGGGGAAGTGCCTCTTTCTGCATTAAAGAAAATCCTTAATCCGTGGCTGAGTATGCGTGAGCCGCCGGACACCGTGGTATTAGGCTGTACTCATTTCCCTCTATTAGCTGAAGAGCTGGCGCAGGTGTTGCCAGAGGGGACGCGAATGGTTGATTCCGGTGCTGCGATTGCCCGCAGAACTGCCTGGCTGATTTCTTCACAAGAGAATGTCATTTCTACTCAGGAAGATAATGTGGCTTATTGCATGGCGTTAGATGCGGATACTGATGCTTTATTGCCCGTTTTACAGGGTTATGGCTTTCCAATGCTGAAAAAACTCGCAATTTAATGGAGTTTTGCCT
>NZ_JBOBDP010000006.1:0-189956 GCF_050586585.1 Yersinia sp. J1 | reverse complement strand
GCCACCTTGCGGTGACTTGATTTTCATACTAATGGTGCCGAAGGCCGGAATCGAACCGGCATGCCTCGCGGCGGTTGATTTTGAATCAACTGCGTCTACCGATTTCGCCACTTCGGCACTGAAGTAGTATGCGGAGAACGAGGTGAATTATACTTACCTGTGATCCGCATGCAACTGTTATTACACTGCCTTTAGTTCAAGTGTTGAAAAAAACGCCGCTATCGACGTTTTAACAGCATATAAACGCTGATCAGCAGGAAAAGCATACTCGGCAACAAAGCACCCAGCACCGGAGGAATCTTGTAAACCAGGCTAAGCGGCCCGAAGATTTGATCCAGCACGTAAAAAATAAAGCCGAAGCAAATACCAGTGACCACTCGCACCCCCATTGGTACGCTGCGTAGCGGGCCAAATATGAACGATAAGGCCATCAACATCATTACCGCTACGGATATAGGCGCAAAAATTTTGCTCCACATATTAAGCTGGTAACGGCTGGATTCTTGCCCACTCTGTTTCAGGTACTTGATGTAATTATGTAATCCACTAATAGAGAGCGAATCTGGACTCATGGCAACCACACCCAGCTTGTCTGGCGTCAGGTTGGTTCTCCATTCCCCTGTCAGCGTTTGAGCACCGGTGATTTGTTTCGGGTCGCTCAGATTGGATTCATCCACCTGCGACAGCTTCCAGATTTTATCCTCAAAAGTCGCCGTTGCGGCATAGCGCACGGATTGCAGGCGATCGGCATCATCAAAATGATAGATATTCACACCGGCCAGCTCTTTTTCGCCCACAACGCGCTGAATGTAAATAAAGTCCGAACCGTCTTTGGCCCATAGCCCGGTTTTAGTCGAGAGCAATGAACCGCCAAACATCATCTGCGCCCGATAGTTACGCGCCATTTGCTCACCCTGCGGCGCAACCCACTCACCGATTGCCATGGTCAGCAATACCAGCGGAATCGCGGTTTTCATCACCGCAGCGGCAATTTGCATACGGGTGAAACCGGAAGCCTGCATAACCACCAGTTCACTGCGCGTAGCCAAAGTTCCCAGACCGAGCAAAGCGCCAAGTAACGCCGCCATCGGGAAGAAGATTTCAATATCTTTAGGCACGCTGAGCAAGGTATACATCCCCGCCGCAGCCGCCGAATACTCCCCCTGCCCAACTTTGCGCAGCTGATCGACAAACTTGATGATGCCCGATAGCGACACCAGCATAAATAGCGTCATCAGGATGGTGTTGAGGATGGTTCGTCCGATATAACGGTCTAATACGCCAAACATCAGGCAGCCCCTCTCAAACGCGCTCGTAATTTACGAGCTGGCAAGCTATCCCACACATTAAGGATCAGCGCGAGCGCCAGATAAGCGAAGTTCACTGCCCATAGCCAAATCAACGGATCCAGTTTTCCTTTACCCGCATTGGAGCGCAGAGAGCTTTGCAGCAGGAAGAAAATCAGATACAACAACATAGCCGGCAGCATACTGAGCACACGCCCCTGCCGTGGATTGACAACGCTGAGCGGAACAACCAGCAATGCCATGATAACCACGGAAACAATCAGCGTTAGCCGCCAGTGGAACTCGGCGCGCGCGTCAGGATCGGTAGAATGCCACAGGGCGCTCATTGACATCTGTTCCGCAATATTATTGTTCTGCTGAGCGGTTTGATGGCCAATGACCGCCTGATAATCATTAAAGTCGGTAATCCGGAAATCACGCAGCAGCGCGGTGCCTTCGTAGCGAGTACCTTTATTCAGCAATACCATCTGCGAACCGTCAGGGCGCTCCATCATGTGGCCACTGTCGGCCACCACTACGGATGGACGCTGATTGCCAGTTGGGCGTAGCTGTGCGAGGAACACGCGCTGGAATTCTTTACCGCTAACTCTGCTGACGAACAGCACCGCGTTACCATCCTGCGAGGATTGGAACTGGCCTTCAACCAGCGCTGCCAGGCTTGGGTTTGCCCGAGCATCATTCAAGACTTCATCCTGATGCTTTGACGACCACGGCCCGAGCCAAATGGCGTTAATCGCAGCCAGACCACAAGTTAGCATCGATAAGATTAATGCGGCGGCAATCAAAGACCGTTTGCCTAACCCACAGGCGTGCATAACGGTGATTTCGCTGTCCGTATACAGTTTGCCGTAGGTCATCAACAGGCCGAGGAATAGGCTCAACGGCAGAATAAGCTGCGCCATTTCCGGCACGCCGAGTCCAAGGAGGGATAAAACCAAATTTGTCGGAATCTCACCGTCAACTGCGGCACCTAATACCCGTACTAACTTCTGACTGAAGAAGATCAGTAGCAGGATGAATAGAATCGCAATTTGACTTTTGAGTGTTTCCCGTACCAGATATCTAATGATGATCACGCTAATACGCCTGTGAAAACTTGTCTTTTTGCAGGAAAATCGATAGTTTCATCGCTAATCCGCCATTTATTCTCATCATATGGCAACCTTCACAGCTAAAATAGTATTACAGCATCTAGCGTTTAGGTGTCCTATAGGAACATGCTTATAGTCGCCAAAACAAAACAACTTATGCCGTTCAGGTTAACACACGTCGTTAACACAACGGAGAGAGATCGTTGCGGAGCGCTACATTCTAGCGGTAGCTCCCGCCTTTGTCTTTAAGATTCAGGAGAGTGCATGGAGTTCAGTGTAAAGAGCGGCAGCCCGGAAAAACAGCGCAGTGCCTGTATTGTAGTCGGCGTTTTTGAACCTCGCCGTCTATCCCCGATCGCCGAACAACTCGACAAAATTAGTGATGGCTACATCAGCGCTTTGTTGCGCCGCGGTGAGCTTGAAGGCAAAGTGGGTCAGACATTACTGCTGCACCATGTGCCTAATATTCTCTCCGAGCGGATCCTGTTAATTGGCTGTGGTAAAGAGCGTGAGCTCGATGAACGCCAATATAAGCAAGTGATTCAAAACACCATCAATACCCTTAACGATACCGGTTCGATGGAAGCCGTTTGCTTCCTGACAGAACTGCACGTCAAAGGCCGTAATACCTACTGGAAAGTACGTCAGGCGGTAGAAACGGCAAAAGAAACCCTTTACACCTTCGATCAGCTCAAAAGCAATAAAGTCGAGCCGCGCCGTCCGCTGCGTAAAATGGTATTCAACGTGCCAACCCGCCGCGAACTGACCAGCGGAGAGCGCGCAATTCAGCACGGTTTGGCTGTGGCTTCCGGTATCAAAGCGGCAAAAGACCTGGGTAATATGCCGCCAAATATCTGTAACGCCGCTTACCTGGCCTCTCAGGCTCGTCAGTTAGCCGATGCGTTCAGCACTAACATCATCACCCGCGTTATCGGTGAGCAACAGATGAAAGAACTGGGCATGCATTCCTATCTGGCCGTGGGGCAAGGTTCTAAGAACGAATCCCTGATGTCGGTGATTGAATATAAAGGTAATCCGAATGCTGACGCTAAGCCAATTGTGCTGGTTGGCAAAGGGCTGACCTTCGATTCCGGTGGTATTTCTATCAAGCCAGCCGAAGGCATGGACGAAATGAAATACGACATGTGTGGCGCCGCCACCGTGTATGGCGTGATGCGCGTAGTGGCAGAGCTGCAATTGCCACTGAACGTTATCGGCGTGCTGGCGGGCTGTGAAAACATGCCGGGCGGGCAGGCTTATCGCCCGGGGGACGTGTTAACGACTATGTCCGGCCAGACGGTAGAAGTGCTGAATACCGATGCGGAAGGCCGTTTAGTACTGTGTGATACTCTGACCTACGTTGAACGCTTCGAACCAGAGCTGGTGATTGATATTGCCACCCTGACCGGCGCATGCGTGGTGGCTTTGGGTCACCACATTACCGGTTTGATGTCGAACCATAATCCATTAGCTCACGAGCTGATTGGCGCCTCAGAACAAGCCGGTGACCGCGCGTGGCGCTTGCCGCTAAGCGATGAGTACTACGAACAGTTGGACTCCAATTTTGCCGATATGGCGAACATTGGCGGACGCGCTGGCGGAGCTATCACTGCGGGCTGCTTCCTGTCGCGCTTTACTCGTAAATATACTTGGGCTCACCTGGATATTGCGGGTACCGCATGGCGTTCAGGAAAAAACAAAGGCGCTACCGGTCGTCCGGTTGCCATGTTGTCGCAGTTCCTGTTGAATCGCGCAGGTCTGAACGGCGACGATTAATCGTTTGATATCTACCCGAACTCATTGAAGTAACAGAGAATCCCCCTGTTACTTCAGAGACAAGGGTATACACCGAGTTATCTTAAGGGCACACTTCGTGCCCTTAACGTCGTAGAGAGCCTATGAAAAACGCAACCTTCTATCTTCTCGATCACGATCAACCTTCCGGCGAGCTGCGAGCCCATGAGGCGCTGGCATGCGATCTGGCGGCTGAACGCTGGCGGGCGGGCAAACGGGTGCTGATCGCATGTGAAAGTCAGGAACAGGCTCAACGTCTTGACGAGGCCCTGTGGCAACGAGCGCCGGAGCAATTTGTTCCGCATAATTTAGCGGGCGAAGGGCCAAAGTACGGCGCACCGGTGGAGCTGGCCTGGCCGGAGAGACGTGGAAATTCACCGCGCGACCTGCTGATTAGCCTGCTACCGGAGTTCGCAGGTTTTGCCACCGCTTTCCATGAAGTGATAGACTTCGTTCCTTACGAAGAAACTTTGAAACAGTTGGCGCGCGACCGATATAAGTCATATCGCAGCGTCGGCTTCCATTTGACCACGGCAACGCCGCCAACTCACTGAACAAATAAATAAAATGGAAAAAACAAACAACTCCCTCGACAAGACGTACAGTCCGCACGAGATTGAGCAACCGCTCTACGAACACTGGGAAAAGCAGGGTTACTTTAAGCCGAACGGCGATACCAGCAAAGAAAGCTACTGCATCATGATCCCGCCGCCGAACGTAACCGGCAGCCTGCATATGGGTCATGCTTTCCAGCAAACCATTATGGATACGCTGATCCGCTACCAGCGCATGCAGGGGAAAAATACCCTGTGGCAGGCCGGCACTGACCACGCAGGTATCGCGACCCAGATGGTTGTAGAACGCAAAATTGCTGCTGAAGAAGGCAAAACTCGCCACGATTACGGTCGCGACGCCTTCATCGACAAAATCTGGCAGTGGAAAGGCGAATCAGGCGGCACCATCACTCGTCAGATGCGCCGTTTGGGCAACTCCGTGGATTGGGAGCGCGAGCGCTTCACCATGGACGATGGCCTGTCCAACGCGGTCAAAGAAGTGTTCGTCCGTCTGCACAAAGAAGATCTAATCTACCGCGGTAAACGCCTGGTGAACTGGGATCCAAAACTGCGCACCGCGATCTCCGATCTGGAAGTGGAAAACCGCGAATCCAAAGGTTCCATGTGGCACCTGCGTTACCCGCTGGCCGACGGCGCGAAAACCGCAGAAGGCAAAGACTATCTGGTTGTTGCCACGACCCGTCCGGAAACCATGTTTGGTGATACCGGCATCGCCGTTAACCCAGAAGATCCGCGCTACAAGGATCTGATTGGTAAAGAAGTGATCCTGCCGCTGGTAGGTCGTCGCATTCCGATCCTCGGCGATGAACACGCCGATATGGAAAAAGGCACCGGCTGTGTGAAAATCACCCCAGCCCATGACTTTAATGACTATGAAGTCGGTAAACGTCACGCCCTGCCGATGATCAATATTCTAACTTTCGACGGTGATATCCGTAGCGAAGCCGAAGTATTCGACACCAACGGTGAAGTCACCGATGTATACAGCGGTGCGATTCCAGAACCGTTCCAAGGCATGGAGCGCTTTGCCGCTCGTAAAGCCGTCGTTGCCGAGTTCGACAAACTGGGTCTGCTGGAAGAAATCAAACCTCACGATCTGACCGTTCCTTACGGCGACCGTGGCGGCGTGGTTATCGAGCCAATGCTGACCGACCAATGGTATGTCCGTACTGCTCCGCTGGCGAAAGTCGCGATTGAAGCGGTTGAAAACGGCGATATCCAGTTCGTACCTAAGCAGTATGAAAACATGTACTACTCTTGGATGCGTGACATTCAGGACTGGTGTATTTCCCGTCAGCTGTGGTGGGGTCACCGCATTCCAGCCTGGTACGACGAAGCTGGCAAAGTGTACGTAGGCCGCGATGAAGCGGAAGTGCGTCGCGAGAACAATCTGGGTGCAGACGTTGCTCTGCGTCAGGACGAAGACGTACTGGATACCTGGTTCTCCTCCGGTCTGTGGACCTTCTCTACTCTGGGTTGGCCAGAGCAGACCGATGCGCTGAAAACCTTCCATCCGACCAGCGTTATCGTCAGCGGCTTCGACATTATTTTCTTCTGGATTGCCCGCATGATCATGCTGACCATGCACTTTATGAAAGATGAAAACGGCAAGCCGCAGGTACCGTTCAAAACCGTCTACATGACAGGTTTGATCCGCGATGACGAAGGGCAGAAAATGTCCAAGTCCAAAGGTAACGTTATCGATCCATTGGATATGGTTGACGGTATCTCGCTGGAAGAATTACTGGAAAAACGCACCGGTAACATGATGCAGCCGCAGTTGGCTGAGAAAATCCGCAAGCGTACCGAAAAACAATTCCCGAACGGCATTGAGCCGCACGGTACCGACGCCCTGCGTTTCACCCTGGCGGCGCTGGCCTCAACCGGTCGCGACATTAACTGGGATATGAAGCGTCTGGAAGGTTATCGTAACTTCTGTAACAAGCTGTGGAACGCTAGCCGCTTCGTGTTGATGAACACCGAAGATCAGGATTGCGGCCAACACGGCGGCGAAATGGTGCTGTCACTGGCTGACCGCTGGATTCTGGCTGAATTCAACCAGACGGTGAAAGCCTACCGTGAAGCGATGGATACTTATCGTTTCGATTTGGCTGCGGGTATTCTGTATGAATTCACCTGGAACCAATTCTGCGACTGGTATCTGGAACTGACCAAACCGGTAATGAGCAACGGTTCTGAGGCGGAGCTGCGCGGCACGCGTAACACGCTAATTAACGTGCTGGAAGCTCTGCTGCGTCTGGCGCATCCAATCATTCCTTACATCACGGAAACCATCTGGCAACGCGTGAAAACGCTGAAGGGCATTACCGCAGACACCATTATGCTGCAACCTTTCCCAGAATATGACGCCAGCCAGGTTGATGAAAAAGCCCTGAGTGATTTGGAATGGATCAAGCAGACCATTATTGCGGTGCGTAATATTCGTGCAGAAATGAATATTTCTCCGGGTAAACCACTGGAAGTGTTGCTACGCGGCGCCAGCGCTGAAGCTCAGCGCCGAGTGCTGGAAAACCAGAGCTTTATCCAGTCGTTGGCGCGTCTTTCCTCTATCACCCTGTTACCTGAAGGGGATAAAGGGCCATTGTCCGTGACTAAGCTGGTTGAAGGCGCAGAAGTGCTGATTCCAATGGCCGGTCTGATCGACAAAGCCGTCGAGCTGGACCGTCTGGCAAAAGAAGTGGCCAAGCTTGATGTTGAAATCGAGCGTATCGAAAGCAAACTGGGTAACGAAGGTTTTGTGGCACGAGCGCCAGAAGCCGTTGTTGCTAAAGAGCGTGAGAGACTGGCTGCCTGTGCCGAAGCGAAAGTAAAACTGATTGAGCAGCAGGCCACTATCGCGGCGCTGTAAAGTAGTCTGAGCTTCACCCAGCTTGAACTGCGGGATATTTATATCCCAAAAATCTGAAGCCGCAGCTCATCCCTGCGGCTTTAGTTTTATAGTGAAAACAGCGAATACTTCTATGCCATTCGTTATAAATCTCTATGCCCAATATATAACGTTTATGCCCGAGTAATTGGGGTTGCAGGTAGGCGGCCAGTGAACGAATCCCGATGAGCTTACATCAGTAAGTGATTCGGGTGAGTGGACGCAGCCAACACCCCTGCAGCGCCCAATATATAACGTTTATACCCAAGTAATTGGGGTTGCAGGTAGGCGGCCAGTGAACGAATCCCGATGAGCTTACATCAGTAAGTGATTCGGGTGAGTGGACGCAGCCAACACCCCTGCAGCGCCCAATATATAACGTTTATGCCCAAGTAATTGGGGTTGCAGGTAGGCGGCCAGTGAACGAATCCCGATGAGCTTACATCAGTAAGTGATTCGGGTGAGTGGACGCAGCCAACACCCCTTCAGCGCCCAATATATAACGTTTATGCCCAAGTAATTGGGGTTGCAGGTAGGCGGCCAGTGAACGAATCCCGATGAGCTTACATCAGTAAGTGATTCGGGTGAGTGGACGCAGCCAACACCCCTGCAGCGCCAAGTACGAAGGGCATAGTTGCATTACTGCGGTATTCGATGGTATTACAGAGCACTACAGACTCGCTGGTCAGTACACACTGCTGGGCACCTGTCCTCAGAGCACGCCTTTCCACCTATTTTTGCTGAGTAACTATGCCATGACCACAGCCACTCCCTTGCGACTTCTGGTTCGTCCTATCGTGGCAGAAGACAACCTTGCCATTGCCAACGTTATCCGCGATGTTTCTGCCGAATTCGGCCTGACGGTGGATAAAGGTTATACCGTCTCCGATCCAAATCTGGAGCATTTGCATGAGCTATATAGCCAACCACGTAGCGCTTATTGGGTTATCGAGGTCGATGGCCGTATTGCCGGTGGCGGTGGCGTAGCGCCTTTGTCATGTGGCGAAGCCGATGTTTGCGAATTGCAAAAAATGTATTTCTTGCCGGTTCTACGTGGGAAAGGTCTGGCGAAACAACTGGCATTACAGGCGCTGGAATTTGCTCGTCAGCATGATTTTAGCCGCTGTTATCTGGAAACAACCGCCAGCCTGACCAGCGCCGTCGCCTTATATGAAAAATTAGGCTTCGAACACATCGACGGGCCAATGGGTGCGACTGGTCATGTGGATTGCGAAGTGACTATGTTGAAAATGTTGTAGTCTCTCGATTTAATGTAATTAAGTCACTTATTCATAGAATAAAAAAACCCGCGCTATCAACAGCGCGGGTTTATTAGATAAAACTCAAAGCGGCAGATTAATGACGTTTACCGTCGTCATCTTCATCAATCAGTTCTTCGTCATCGTACTCGCCGTCTTCGTCATCTTCACCGTTCGGGTCTTCATAATAAGTTCCCCAACCGTCGTAGTTCACGCCACAGCTTTCAGCCAATGCAACCAACTGTTCTACCTGAGAATCAATCAGTTCGGCGTTTAAAGCCACTTCACTGATCACATCACAGCACATCACAACGGAGCCATCTTCAACTTCCAGCTCTTCTGCATCAGTCACTTCGTAACCCAGTTTGAAAGCTTCAACCGCCGCTTTCTCCAGCACTTCAAACTTTTCAGAAGAAAGATGGTGTTCAATGGTGTACAGCGCGTCAGGATCGCTGCCATCTTCCAGTAATTCTTCGATGATCAGGCGGGTCTCATCACGTTGCTCATCCAGTTTTTCGCGGTTTGCCATGCCTTTATCCTCAGTCAATGGGCGTTATATAGCCCTATTTTCCCACACCGCCGCCAATGCCTCCACTATAAACGAGAAAGATTTATCTTTTGTAGTTGCAATTGAATATTTATACGTATAAGTTGAATTTAAATTCAATTAGACTATTCGGAATGCATGGAGATGAGCGCTATGAGTCAGTTCTACAAACGTCACTTTTTGAGGTTACTGGATTTTACCCCCGCCGAGATTACCACACTGCTTGATTTGGCTGCAGAATTGAAAAAGGCAAAAAAATCAGGCACAGAGAAACAAAAACTGGCAGGTAAGAATATCGCGCTCATCTTCGAAAAAGACTCAACTCGTACCCGATGCTCTTTCGAAGTTGCCGCATATGACCAAGGTGCTCGCGTCACTTACCTCGGGCCTGGCGGTAGCCAGATTGGGCATAAAGAATCAATTAAAGATACAGCTCGGGTGTTAGGCCGGATGTATGACGGTATTCAGTATCGTGGTTTCGGGCAGCAGGTCGTTGAGACGCTAGCTGAGTTTGCCGGCGTCCCGGTATGGAATGGCTTAACCGACGAATTCCATCCGACTCAATTGCTGGCTGATTTACTGACTATGCAGGAACATTTGCCAAAAAAGAGTCTGCAAGAAATGACTTTCGCCTATTTGGGTGATGCTCGTAACAATATGGGCAACTCCATGTTGGAAGCCGCTGCGTTGGTTGGAATGGATTTACGGCTGGTGGCACCAAAAGCCTGCTGGCCGGATGCTAAACTGGTCGCGGCCTGTCAGGCGCAGGCGCAGAAAACCGGCGGAAAAATCACTCTGACTGAAGATATAGCCGAAGGCGTGAAAGGCGCTGATTTCCTCTATACCGATGTCTGGGTCTCCATGGGCGAGCCAAAGGAGGTATGGAACGAGCGAGTTGCTTTGCTCAAGCCTTATCAGGTCAATATGAACGTGGTTAAGCTGACCGGCAATCCGCAGGTCAAATTCCTGCACTGTCTGCCGGCTTTCCATGATGACCAAACCACACTGGGCAAGCAATTAGCCGAGCAATACACTATGCCAGGAGGTATGGAAGTGACCGAAGAAGTGTTCGAATCTGCACACAGTATTGTGTTTGATCAGGCGGAAAACCGGTTACATACGATTAAAGCCGTGATGGTAGCAACACTCTCCGCGGATTAAGTATTTACGCTATTCAGCATAATCCGCCAAGGACGGCGGATTATTAAAACCCGTCCAGAAGGTGCTTTAATTAGATTGAAGTGGCTACGGCTCAATTCACCACTGAAATAAATCGCCCCTATCAAACACCCAACCAGACTAAAGCAACAAACTTGCGTTCATCTTCACCACCGCCTTTCTTACATGTGCCTTTTCCCCCACCGCGCACAACGGCTTATGTACTTCTCCCGGATAGAACACGATAAAATCACTGGGCTGCATCAAGATCATTTTTTCATTTTGTGCACTTATTCCTACCGGTAAAAAAGCAATATCTTTATCGGCCAGCCAATCGGTTTCCGTTTCTCCCGCTGGGAGGTTGCTAAAAGCCATACCTTCCTGACCCGCCAGAACAATCTGTATATCCAGATATTTAGCGTGATATTCCGCCCGACGATTTTCCTGCCAATCGGTACAGTCGTTGGAAACCAGTACAAACAGATTGTTGCCATCAATATCATGCTTACCCAGCGGAGTTTCTGCGTTGATATGCTGCTTTACATATTCAATGGCAGCACGCAACGGTTGGGGAAAATAAGGGAGTAAATCGAGATGATGGATATTCCCAGTAATCATTTTTTAGATACTCGAATTATAGTGAAATATTGTTTCATTATAATCAAATCATGATTCTCGAAAGCTAACACACATCAAGATTTCAGGGTTATTTAACGTCCACCGACGATAAATACATAGGTTTATAGATCCGAAACTCCGTCTATAGTCTAGATAGTTATATGAAATAACCCTTGAGACTTTGCCCACAGACAGCAAAGCTTCTATCGTGCGATGCGATTAAATAATTTAAAAATAATTTATTTACCTCATCGTTCTGTCTGGCTGAGACTATCTGTCTATTCGGGGAGTGTTTTAATGAAAGCAAGAATTCTGTCGTTGCTGGTTGCGGCAACTTTGTCTGCCAGCGTTCAGGCCGCGACACCGCCGGATACCTTGGTGGTGGTCCAGTCACTGGATGATATTGTCAGCCTCGACCCCGCAGAAAGTAACGAATTATCCAGCATTCAGACCGTCCCAAGTTTGTATCAGCGCCTGATGCAGGCCGATCGGGAAAATCCGGCCAAAGTGATCCCTGTTTTGGCGGAAAGCTGGCAAGGTGACGCCGCCAATAAAACCCTGACGGTAAAACTGCGCCCCGCCGCAACTTTTGCTTCCGGTAATCCTGTGCGCGCCGACGATGTTATTTATTCCTTTACTCGCGCGGTAAAAATGAACCGTTCACCGGCCTTTATCCTGAACGTTCTCGGCTGGGAGCCGGACAATATCGATAAGCATTTGAAGAAGATTGATAACAATACCCTACAACTAAGCTGGAGCGCCGATGTCAGCCCAGCGGTAGCGCTGAATATTCTGTCTACGCCTATTGCCTCTATCGTGGATAAAGCGGCGGTGGCTCCCCATGAAAAAGACGGTGATTTCGGTAACGCCTGGCTGAAAATGCATTCTGCCGGCAGCGGCCCGTTCAAAATGCGGGTTTACCAACCTCATCAGGCCATTGTGTTAGACGCCAACCCAACCTCGCCGGGCAATAAGCCGCTGATAAAAAACATTATTATCAAGAACGTTCCCGATCCAAGCGCTCGCCGCCTCCTGATTCAACAGGGCGATGCCGATATCGCTCGGGAACTGGGGCCGGATCAGACCGCCGCGCTGAAAACTCAGGCTGGCGTTAAAGTGGTCGAAATCCCGTCGGCCGAACAAAACTATCTAGTCTTTAACACCGCTAATCCAGCTAACCCAATGTTAAGCAAGCCAGAATTCTGGCAAGCAGCTCGCTATCTGGTGGATTACCAAGGCATTACCAAAGATTTGCTGAAGGGACAGTATTTTGTGCATCAAAGCTTCCTGCCGGTCGGTTTGCCGGGTGCGCTGGAAGAAACGCCGTTTACTTTCGATCCTGCCAAAGCCAAAGCCTTGCTACAGAAAGCCGGTATTAAAAACGCGACTCTGACGCTGGATGTGGAAAATAAACCGCCGTTTATCACCATCGCCCAATCTTTACAGGCCAGCTTCGCTCAGGGCGGCGTTAAATTAGTACTGCTGCCAGCCGCCGGTAGTCAGGTTTATGGCCGGGTTCGCGCCAAACAGCATCAGTCTGCGATTCGCCTGTGGATTCCAGACTATTTTGACGCTCATTCCAACGCTAGCGCTTTTGCCTATAACGATGGCAAAAGCAGCACCGTCGCCGGTTTAAACGGTTGGGCAATTCCTGGGTTGAATAAACAAACGCTTGCCGCCGTTGCCGAAGCCGACCCCGCCAAGCGCATCCAGCTTTATACCAAGCTACAGCAGGAACTTCTGCAAAATTCGCCTTATATCTTTATCGATCAGGCCAAAACGCAAATTGTGTTACGGGATAATGTGAAAGGCTATCAACAAGGGTTGAATGCCGATATGGTTTATTACGACCTTGTCAGCAAATAGGTACCCGCGTACCCGGTTGGGATAACTTTTAATACAAGCGAGCAGATAGCCACATGTCCGTAGCTTTAAATAATACGCCGGGAGCCTTGCCCCGGCGTCGTTTTTGGGCGCTGATCAAAGGGATCTTCAGCCTCGCCCTGACCCTATTCGGCCTGTTGCTGATTACTTTCCTGTTGTCAGCGCTGTCGCCGGTGGATCGCGTGCTGCAAATCGTCGGCGATCATGCCAGTCAGGCGACTTATCAACAGGTTAGGCAGCAGCTTGGACTGGATCAACCGCTGCCGGTGCAGTTTTGGCATTATCTGGTCCAACTGGCTCATGGCTGTCTGGGCGTTGCCAGTTCCAGCGGGCAGCCGGTATTGCAGGATTTACTGACCGCATTTCCCGCTACGCTGGAGTTAGCGACGTTATCACTGATTATCGGGGCGTCTCTCGGCGTATTGCTGGGATTAATCTGCGCGCGCTGGGCCGGGAGTAAAGTCGATTCCCTCATTCGTTTCTTCACCCTGCTGGGCAACTCAGTACCAATCTTTTGGCTAGGGTTGCTGATGCTATTGCTGTTTTACGCCAAGCTACAGTGTAGCCCCGGCCCCGGTCGTCTGGATGATATTTACCAATACACGGTAGAAGCCAAAACCGGTTTCGCACTGATTGATACCTGGCGTTCCGGCGACAGCGGCGCTTTCGCTAATGCCGCAGCCCATTTGGTTCTGCCGGTGGCGTTGTTGTCTTACTATGCGCTGGCCAGTATTACCCGGCTGACGCGCTCTGCCTGCCTGAGCGAGCTGAATAAAGAATACGTCACCCTTGCGCGAGCCAAAGGCGCTGGCGAAATACGTATCCTGCTGATGCACGTCTTACCGAATATTCGCGGCACGCTGCTTACCGTCATCGCACTCGTGTACACCGGCATGCTGGAAGGCGCAGTGCTGACAGAAACGGTCTTTGCCTGGCCGGGCATTGGGCGCTATCTCACCAGTGCGCTATTTGCCGGAGATACCACTGCGATTATGGGCGGCACGCTGCTACTGGGGATGTGCTTTATTCTGATTAATAATCTGACGGACCTGCTGGTTCAGCTGTTAGATCCGAGATCGCGCTGATATGTCGATAATGAAATTTTTTCGTGCGCTGAAAAGCTCTCCTTCCGCCAGCATTGGGCTGTTTATTCTCTCCCTGTTAGTGCTGATTGCCATTTTTGCTCCTTGGCTTGCACCGCATAACCCGAATTGGCAAAACGCCGCCGAACGGTTGCTGCCACCGGAACCCGGCCACTGGTTAGGTACTGACAGCTACGGTCGCGATATGCTGTCGCGCGTGATTTATGGTACGCGCCCAACGCTGGGCTTAGTGCTTTTAGTCACGGTGATCACTTTGCCGCTGGGATTGTTAGTCGGCGTGCTTTCCGGTTATCACGGCGGCTGGTTGGAGAAGGTTTTAATGCGCATCACTGACGTCGTGATGTCGATGCCACGTCTGATTTTGGCCTTTGCCTTTGTCGCCATGCTTGGCCCCGGTTTGCTGAATGGCGCATTGGCACTGGCTCTGACGACCTGGCCAGCCTACGCTCGTCAGGCACGGGCAGAGATTCAGCTACTGCGTAAAAGTGACTATCTGGCAGCAGCGGAAATGATGGGTATCAAGGGCATACGTCTGCTTTGGGGACACATTTTACCTATGTGCCTGCCCTCGGCGGTGGTTCGACTGGCGCTGGATCTGGCCGGAATTATCCTCGCAGCCGCAGGTTTGGGGTTCCTAGGTCTGGGGGCTCGTCCTCCGATGGCTGAATGGGGTTCGATGGTGGCCGAAGGTATGCAGGTGATATTCGACCAATGGTGGATTGCCGCCATTCCGGGCTGCGCGATTTTGCTCAGCAGCATGGCTTTCAACCTGTTAGGCGATGGCCTGCGAGACTTACTGGACCCTCATCATGACTGATCTGCGTTTGGAGGTGAAAAACCTCAGCATTGATTTCCACCAGCAGCGGGTCGTGGATAAAATCTCCTTCCAGCTTGGCCGCGAGCGCGTGGCGCTGGTAGGGGAATCCGGCTCCGGTAAATCGATTACCGCGCGTTCTCTGATGGGATTAGTGCGCCAGCCGGGCAAAGTGAGCGCCGATCGGTTGTGTTATTACGCTGAAAATCCAGAGGATGCGCAGAATCCGATCCAACAGAATTTGCTGACGTTAAAACCACGTCGATGGAGCAAACTACGCGGGAATGATATTGCGATGGTATTGCAGGACCCGCGTTACGCATTAAATCCGGTGCGAACCATTGGCAAACAGGTTGAAGAATCCTTGCTGTTACATAACAGCCTGACCCGCGCAGACACCCATGAGCGTGTACTGAATGCGTTGGCATCGGTGGGATTAACTGAAGACCACTATCATCACTATCCTGCTCAGCTTTCCGGTGGGATGGGCCAACGGGCAATGCTTGCCATCGCGTTAGTGAATAATCCGCGAGTATTGATTGCCGATGAGCCAACTTCTGCGCTAGATGCCAAACTACGCAACCAGATTCTGGAGCTTATCGTCGAGCAAACCGAGCAGCGCAACATGAGCCTGCTGCTAATCAGCCATGATTTGCCTTTGGTCACTGAGCATTGCGATCGCGTGTTGGTGATGTATCAGGGCAAGCTGGTCGATCAAGGTCTGGCGGCAGATTTGCCTTATTCCACTCATCCCTATACTCATACGCTGTGGGCCTGTCGCCCAAATGCCAGCACTTTCGGCACTGATTTACCAGTGTTGGATCGTCAGGCGGATATGTTCGGAGGTCAGAATGGCACTGATTGAAGTTAGCCAGCTACGGGTCCGTTTCCCGCAGGGGAATCAGGTAAAAACCGCCGTAGAGTCCGTAAGTTTTCAGGTTGAAGCCGGCGAGACTTTCAGCCTAATCGGCGCATCCGGCTGCGGAAAATCTACGGTTTTGCGTACGTTGGCGGGTTTGCAACGCGAGTGGCAGGGCGAGATTTCTTTGCTTGGTCAACCGTTACGCCCCAGCCAGCGTTTTACCGGTCAGTTACGTAAAGATGTACAGATGGTGTTTCAGGATCCCTACGCTTCGCTGCACCCGCAGCACAGTATCCAGCGTACTTTAGGGGAGCCGCTGAAAGTTCACGGCGAGAAGAACATTCAGCAACGCATCGGCGAAGCGTTGGAGCAAGTGGGATTGCCCGCCTCTGCGGTGCATCGCTACCCACATCAGTTCTCCGGCGGCCAACGCCAGAGAATCGCCATCGCCCGCGCATTACTGTTACGGCCTAAATTGTTGCTATTGGATGAACCCACTTCCGCGTTGGATATGTCGGTACAGGCGGAGATTTTAAATCTGCTCAATAAGCTGAAACGGGAACACGGCATGACTTACCTGTTAGTGAGCCACGACAACGACGTAGTAGCGCATATGTCCGAACGAGCCGCGCTGATGGAAAAAGGTCACATTGTACGAGAGTATTCACGCCGAGATTTGGAGCTTGCGGAGCATTCATTTGGTTGAGGTGTTATTGGTTACTCTCTGAATGGAAACCCGATCCAATTCCAAACTTCGGTCACTGAAATATGTGCTTTAAAGTCAAAATCAGTTCAAATCTGAAATCGGATCGGGTTTCGGTTGATATTCGCTTGGTAAATTTTTCACCTCCACAGCCTCAACCGAGTTAAGGCTCATAGGCGCGAGCCTCAACAATCCGCACCTCCGCACAACATTGTCTGCCTGCATTGTCTACCCGCTTCGCAGGACACCTCGTTCATCACGCCGGCCAAGATATGCTCTTAAAGGTCCAAGTCAAGATCTGGACCAAAAGCGATATCCAAAGCAAAAGGCGAATTGTGATTCAGAAAAAATGGTTTTGATTTTACTAAGACGCAATCAGGAAGTGGGCCGCGCTGGGATGAGGCCAAGAGTGAACGGTCGTCAGCGGTTCAAAGTGCACCTTGAGCCGCAGCGACAGGAGGGATGACATCCTGATAACGCCCGCAAGCCAATCTAGCACTGGCTCGCCGGACAAAGAGTGCACGAGGGGACGTTCGCAGAACCCCGTTTTCGCGCCAAACGCGGGTGCAGGGTTGCGGCGACGGCCAACCCTGCTCGGAAGCCTCCACGGCGAGTGAGGAGAAACCGAACTATTCGGCTTGCGAAACCTGATCCAATTTTGACTTTGGAAAACTCAGCGCTGATTCTGAGATTAAAAAACAATCAAAAACCCTTCCTTACAAACAACCCAACCCTACTCCATCCCCTTTATGACCTTCACCGCTTCTTCGATTTTCATCACCAACTTTTCATCACTTATATTGCTCGTGCCCTGAATCAAAAACGGTGGCAGGAAATCCATCCCGGTCAGATTGGCCGTAGCGTGGAAAGGTAACAATAGGTTTTCAATCGGATAGCGATTGTATCCATTAGCGCTATAATCCTGAGCTCGGCTACCGGTCGAAACCACCAATTTCAGCGGTTTACCTTGCAGCCGCGTGCCCTCACTGCCATAGGCGAAACCGTAAGTTAATACCGCATCCTGCCATTCGCTTAAAATCGCCGGCGAGCTGTACCAGTAAAATGGAAACATCATCACCACAACATCGTGCGCATCCAATAACGCCTGCTCACGAGCGACATCAATCTTAAAATCTGGATAAGCACGAATCAGCTCGTGAACGGTGACATTCGGCAGCGGACGCAAAGCGTCAATCAACTGACGGTTGATACGAGACTCATCCGGATTACGGTGTGCCGCTAATACTAAAATACGAGACATAATGATTCCTTCTGCGGTTTTATTACGTCATTTTTTCATTTCTCCCGATGTTGGTGTAGTCTGTAATCGGCAACATCAATTTAAACTAAAGGTATCAACCATTATGTCGCTGCCTTCGGATCTCCATCGTTTACTCCCCGCCTTTCTCAGCGCCGCTCAAAGCGATAATTTCTCCGCCGCAGCCCGCAAGCTAGGGGTCACGCCTGCGGCTATCAGTAAAAACGTTCGCGTACTGGAAGCAAAACTTGGCGTCAGGCTGTTTCAACGCAATACCCATAACGTAGTACTAACCGATGAAGGCGAAGCGATGCTCGCCCGCGTAGCGCCACTGTGGCAAGCATTATCCACCGCGCTGGAAAGTGTCCAAAGTCAGGAACAGCAGCCCAGCGGCACCGTACGTATTAGCGTGATCCCCGGATTTGCCCACCAGCTGCTTATGCCGCTGATTCCGACTTTTTTAGCCCGTTATCCGCAAATCGATTTAGATATTTCGCTGGATGCCAGAGTGGTTAACCTGGTGGGGGAAGGGTTTGATGTGGCCATTGGTAATCGTAACGATCCCGACAGCCGCTTGATTGCCCGCGAGTTCTCTCCGGTGCAAATGGTGCTGGCCGCCTCTCCCGATTATCTTGCCGAGAATGGAACGCCGCAAACCATAGAAGATTTATATCAGCATCAGGCGCTGTTGCATCGCAATCCAGCAACCGGCCGCGTAGTAAAATGGCAATTACAACAAGATCACCGCGTCAAATTCGTTGAACCCGCCGGACGTTTGATCGTTTCTCAGCCCGCCATGATGCTGGATGCCACTCTGGCGAATATGGGTATTGCCTATCTGGCAAAGTGGCACACTGCCGCCCATTTCTCTGCTGGTCGTTTACAACCGGTATTGGAGAAACACTGGCCAGCCTCCGTTCCGCTATGGCTGTATTATGCTTCGGCAAATCTGCCTCCCCGTGTGCGGGTTTGGGTCGATTTTCTGCTAGAGCATTTTCGCGATTCGACAAAAAATCCACTAAAAATTTCAAATTTGTGATCGACTGTACAGGGAATAAACCTAAAGAATATTTCCTTGTCCTAAGTCAAATAAGTTGGCTGTCACTTCCGATTAAACCCATATATAGTGTCTATCAAAAGCAAAACACCTATATATAGTAGTTATCCACAGTGTCATCCACATTCCTCCGCAGCCCTTTCCAGCTGTGGGATTGCCTTGTGGATAACCCTGCATAACGGGAAACAGGAGTCACATCGTGAAACCAGTAGTGATTAAGCGGGACGGTTGTCAGGTACCTTTTGACGAGGTGCGCATTAAAGAAGCCGTGGAGCGTGCAGCTCTGGCTGTCGGCGTGGTAGACGCGGATTATTGTGCCACCGTCGCCCGCGTGGTCGCTCAAAAAATGGAAAACCAAACGCAGGTCGATATCCGCGAAATTCAAAACGCGGTCGAAAATCAGCTGATGGCCGGTGATTATAAACAGCTGGCGCGCGCCTATATTGAATACCGCCACGATCGCGATGTGTCACGAGAATTACGCGGTCGCCTGAATCAGGAAATTCGTGGTTTAGTAGAGCAAAGCAATATGGCGCTGCTCAACGAAAACGCCAATAAAGACAGTAAAGTGATTCCGACTCAGCGGGATCTGCTCGCCGGTATTGTGGCGAAACACTACGCTAAACAGCATATTTTACCGCGAGATGTGGTGCTGGCTCACGAACGCGGCGAAATTCATTATCACGATCTGGATTACTCGCCTTTCTTCCCAATGTTCAACTGTATGTTGATCGATTTGGACGGCATGCTGACCCAAGGCTTTAAAATGGGTAACGCTGAAATCGAGCCACCAAAATCAATTTCTACCGCGACGGCGGTGACCGCCCAAATCATCGCTCAGGTTGCCAGCCATATTTATGGCGGTACAACCATCAACCGAATTGATGAAATTCTGGCTCCCTTTGTGACCGCCAGTTACAACAAACACCAGCGTATAGCCGAAGAATGGGCAATTCCAGATGCGAAAGGCTACGCCATGGCGCGTACCGAAAAAGAGTGTCACGACGCTTTCCAATCACTGGAATACGAAGTGAATACTCTGCATACCGCCAACGGACAAACCCCGTTTGTGACCTTCGGTTTTGGTCTGGGAACCAGTTGGGAATCCCGAATGATCCAGCAGGCAATCTTGCGTAATCGCATTGCCGGCCTGGGTAAAAACCGGAAAACCGCCGTGTTCCCTAAACTGGTGTTTGCCATCCGCGACGGCCTGAACTATAAGTTTGGCGATCCAAATTACGATATTAAACAACTGGCTTTGGAATGCGCGACCAAACGTATGTACCCAGACATTCTTAATTACGATCAGGTAGTTAAAGTTACAGGTTCATTTAAGACGCCAATGGGTTGCCGCAGCTTCCTCGGCGTTTATGAAGAGAATGGCAAAGAAATCCACGATGGCCGCAACAATTTGGGCGTTATCAGCCTGAACCTGCCGCGTATCGCTCTGGAATCCCGAGGCGATGAAGCTCGCTTCTGGCAGTTACTGGATGAGCGTCTGTCGCTGGCGAAAAAAGCCCTGATGACACGTATTGCTCGTCTGGAAGGTATCAAAGCTCGGGTTGCGCCTATTTTATATATGGAAGGAGCCTGCGGCGTTAGA
This sequence comes from Yersinia sp. J1, assembly GCF_050586585.1. NCBI lineage: Bacteria > Pseudomonadati > Pseudomonadota > Gammaproteobacteria > Enterobacterales > Yersiniaceae > Yersinia > Yersinia sp. J1. The sequence continues at coordinate 169,436 of NZ_JBOBDP010000006.1, read as the reverse complement.
CTACAAGCCGATGATAATATTGCAGAAATATTTAAAAATGGCCGAGCTTCCATTTCTTTGGGCTATATAGGTATTCACGAAACGGTTAACGCGCTATTTGGCAATCAAACCCACGTCTTTGACGATCAGCAACTGCGTGACAAAGCTATCGCCATCGTTTCCCATCTGAAAGATGCAACCGATAGCTGGAAAGATGAAACCGGCTACGCCTTTAGCCTTTACAGTACGCCGAGTGAAAACCTGTGTGACCGCTTCTGCCGTTTGGATACTGCCGAATTCGGCATTGTTCCAGGCGTTACTGACAAAGGTTATTACACCAACAGCTTCCATCTGGACGTGGAAAAGAAGGTTAATCCTTACGATAAACTGGATTTTGAAGCCCCTTATCCACCGTTGGCGAACGGCGGTTTTATTTGCTACGGCGAATATCCAAACCTACAGCACAACCTGAAAGCGCTAGAAGACGTATGGGATTACAGCTATCACCGCGTGCCTTATTACGGCACCAACACACCTATTGATGAATGCTACGAATGCGGTTTTACCGGTGAGTTTTCCTGCACCAGCAAAGGTTTTACCTGCCCGAAATGCGGTAATCACGAGCCGTCCAAAGTCTCGGTGACGCGCCGGGTGTGTGGCTATTTGGGAAGTCCGGATGCGCGTCCGTTCAACGCCGGGAAGCAGGAAGAAGTGAAGCGCCGGGTTAAACATCTGGCCAATGGCCAGTTGGGTTAATCCAGTCAGTATTTAAGAGTATTCGGGCGGCCAATAGGTCGCCCTGAAAATCTAACCAACTAACGTCGGACAAAGATCATCAATTATCATCAATACTATCCTGTCGATGTGATTAATGGCCCCGGAACCCGCTGTACGCTGTTTGTTTCCGGCTGTGTACACCAATGCCCCGGCTGCTATAACAAGAGCACCTGGCGGCTCAATTCCGGCAAGCCATTCACAATACAGATGGAAGACCAGATCATTGCGGATCTGAATGACACCCGCATCCGCCGCCAAGGGTTATCCCTGTCCGGAGGCGATCCGCTGCATCCAGAAAATCTCTCCGCTATTTTGTCACTGGTTAAGCGTGTGCATGCCGAATGCGATAATAAAGATATCTGGTTATGGACTGGCTACGAATTGGCTGAGTTAAGCAATGAACAGCGCGAAGTGGTGGATTTGATAAATGTATTGATCGACGGGAAATTTGTGCAGGGTCTCAAAGATCCCTCGCTAATTTGGCGTGGCAGCAGTAATCAAATCGTGCATAAACTGCGTTAAACCTCGATAAAACTGTGCCTCCGCTGACACTACGCGGAAGCATTCCTCACACCATCATAATGTAAAAATCAGTTAGCAAAGTTATAGGTGAAGGTGGCGTTAAAACGCCAGTCACGGCGAGTACTATCGCTTGGGACATCGCCGATTGGCCGCGCGCCTTCCAGTGAGAAAGAATAATGTTTGTTATCGCCAAAAGTGACGCCCACGGCATAAGACGCCAATTTCTTCGCCGGTAGCTGCGGCGTATTGAAGAAGGTTCTGGCCGTATCCACCAGCATATAAGGCTGAATGGTTTTCAGCCATTGCCCCTCCCGATTATGGATATAGCGCATTTCCACCTGCCCGCCGTAGCCATAGTCACCGGTGGCCTCACTATCAGGATAACCGCGGCCATAACGCAGCCCGCCAAAAGTTGCCTGTTCCGCTTCCGGTAACACATTATCCGACCAATCCCCTTCTGCCGACGCGCTTAAACGCCATTTCTCCGCGAACAAATAGGCGGTATCTCCACTCACTTTCCAGCGAGTGAATCCTAAATCCCCCCAAGGCGTAGAGCTGCTTGCCAGCGCGCCGTTAATCCCTTGTCGAACGCTAAAGCGGGTACTCCAATAAGCCTGGGTATATTCCCGATAGCCCAACAACGCCACTTCTGCCGCCGGGTAATGCATACTCTGATTTTGATCCGGCAAATCCCGTAATTGATTATTGAAGTTATTGAATCGGGCGCGGGATTTCAGATCGTAGCTTTTATCCACATAATCCAGACCGCCGCTAACCGTCCATTGTTTCTTCTGCGTTAGATACAGTGGATAACTGAAAACTACCCCGCCGTTATATTGGGTCTGCTCCGCGCGCGCTGACAGGGTAATATTGTCCGGCTGCAAAGTCAGAACATCGGTGTAGTCTTTAGGATTCTGTTTATAGTAACTGCCTTTCAACTGCATCAGCAGGCCGTTATCACCCAAATATTGTTGGTAGTTCAGCCCTAGATAACGATCGTTATCTTTATTATTGATAGGCAATAGTGTCGCGACGCCCAACTGTTCGCCATAACCGGTAAAACCGCTAAAAGTGGCATTGAGTACACCGGTATATACGCCTTTACGACTATCCAGCGCGGTGCTGACATTCCAGCTACGCGGATGATCGGCCTTAACTTCCAAAACCGTAGCGCCGTAGATATTGTTAGGATTTTTCGCCGTGGCGGTAACCTTCGCGTCCGGCGTTCTGCTCATTAAAATGGTATAGCGTTCGAAAACCTCTTTGGTGAGAGGCTTATCAGCCATAATGCGCTTGGATAATTTGGTTAGCCAACGCCCCAATGCGGCGTTATCACTTTTAATTAGCGTATTGCCAATATATCCCTCAACCAATCCTATTTTTAATGTACCGTTATTAAAATTATCTGCCGGTAAATAGGCGTAGGATAATACATAACCATCCTGTTGATATAATTTGGTAATAGCCTGAGTAGCAACCATCAAATTCTTTAGCGGCACCTTCTTCCCAATATAAGGAGCAAAAGGGGCCAGCAATGTTTTAGCATCGTAGCGAGTGCCGCCAATAAAATCCAAATGGCGAACGTCTATGAGTGTATCTAGCGTTAACGCATGAGAAGGGGCTGGCGTGTTTAACGCGGGAGGCTGCGGTCTGGCCGGTTGGGGTTTGGGTATTTCACGCGCGAGTCTTGAAGGGTTATTTTGATCGATTAACATCGGGACGGTATTTGCTAAGGTATTTTCTGCCACGGCAATGAATAAAAAAAACAGCCAAATTCTGTTCTTCATCGTCCATTTCCTTATTTGCATTTGCGCATAAATTTATTATGGAGCAAAAGAAGCGCTCCCCAATGCTTCAGGGGAGCGTAATAGGTTATGTTATTTATTAAGTATTGTTGTTCCTAATAACCCACCGTTTGTGGCGGTGTTAGTGCTTGCCCCTGCGTTACCCGTTAGCGTATTAGTGACGCCGCCGAGTAATCCGCCGTTAGTTGCCGTACCGCTGGTAACACCCGCGCCTGCGGTCAGGCCACCTAGGGTATTAGTTACCGGAGCTAATACGTTAGTATTGGCGCTACCGCTCACCGTAGCTCCGGCGGTCACGCCTCCTAACAATCCACCTCCGGTCGTCGTGGTGGGTGTCACCACCCCACCAGAACTGGCAACGGCCTGGCCGGTACTTTGTAGCGTTTGACCTACGCCAGCCAGCGTTGGTGATGCTGCTCCAACTTGAGTCCCCGTTGCCGACACAGTGTTACCTACACTATTCAGTAAACCACCGACAGGTGCACCCAGCCCCGTTGCACCACCCACGCTTTGTGTTATGCCTTGGGTATCTGCAACCACTGGCGTAACCAGACCCGTTGCCGCCGTGGTGACTTTAGAAGTCGCGCCGGTTTGCAAATCCTGCGATAAACCATTGCCAATGCTGGTGACTGCACCACCGGCCCCTGCAACCAGACCACCCGCAGTGTTAGTTACGCCACCCAGCGGCGTATTATTACCCACCCCGCTGACGGTACTACCCAAGCCGGAAACCCCGGTGCCGACATCCGCCACGGCTTTCGGTACACCCGCAGCCGTCACACCTAATGCATTAGGATTATTACCTAATTGTCCAACGCCGTTCTGGATACCACTTCCGATATCGGTAACCGCATTACCTGCGCTATCCACCACTGTGACCACGCCGCTACCAGCAATAGGAATGCTGCCAACCGGAGTCTGGCTAACCACATCTTTTACTTCGGAACCCACGCCACTGACCGCACCACCGACGCCGCCTAATACGCTTCCGACGACTAAAGGAGGCGTAGAAGTGCCTGTTCCGGTTCCACCGCCGGACCCCGTTCCACCTGAGCCACTGCCAGCCCCACCACCAGTACCAGTACCAGTACCTGTTCCACTGCCGCCAGCGCCGGAGCCTGACCCAGAACCGCTACCGCTGTTTGCCGTCGTGCCGTCACCCGTTCCGCTGGCGGTACTACCCGTTGTCTGACCACTACTACCTTTCGCGGTGTTGCTGGAGCCACCACCGCTCCCACTACATGCCGCCAATGAGCAAGCCAGGAGGATCGCCAGGCTTATTTTGCTCAAACGGCCGAGATTTTTAGGGCACATAATGCAACCCCCTACGTTGATAACGCCAAGGCGGCGCTAATTAATTGTAAGAGGCACTTATATTTCATTCCAGTTAACAGAGTGTTTATTTTTAATCTATTTGATGTTTTTTCATACAGAAAAAGTATGCGTATGAAATCACTCATCTTCCTCTCAGCGTTGACAAACTTCCTCTTTTGTCTCCTTCCTTCTTCCCGTAACTAAAAAGATTCATCGTTATGCCATCTGAGCATAACCGAACTGTCATTAAAGCTTGCCAGCATAGTTGGCAGATCGTTGATGAGTAAATTCCATGAAGCCAACCCATGATTCGCTTACCCATCTTCCACTACATTGTTCAGCAAAGGGGATTGGGCTTATTACATTGATGGAGGTTATACCCGCCATGCAGTTATCTAGACAACCGACCAGTTTTCCCACCCGCTATCAGCAAATTGCCGCCCAGTTGGAGCAAGAACTGCGCGGTAACTATCGCTGCGGCGATTATCTGCCCTCTGAGCAACAGTTAGCGGATCGCTATCAGGTTAACCGCCATACTCTGCGTCGGGCGGTAGATGAGCTGGTGCAGCGCGGCTGGCTACAGCGCCGTCAGGGTATTGGCATTTTGGTGCTCATGCGCCCTTACGATTACCCGCTGCACGCTCAGGCCAGATTCAGCCAAAACCTGCTACAACAGGGCAGCGATCCCACCAGCGAGCGGTTGCTGGCGGTGCTACGTCCTTGCACCGATCACATCGCCAAAGCGCTGTCGCTGCTCGAAGGGGAACATGTGATTCACCTACGCACTTTGCGTCGGGTTAACGGCGTGCCGGTGTGCGTAATCGATCACTATCTGCCCGATCTCACCTGGTGGCCAGTGCTACAGCAGTTTTCCTCCGGCTCTTTGCATCAGTTCATTAGCCAGCAATTGGGCCAATCCCTCAACCGAAGTCAGACCCGTATCAGCGCTCGTCGCGCGCAGGCGAAAGAAAGCCGTCTGCTGGAAATAGCCACCCACGCGCCTCTGCTGTGTGTGCGTACTCTGAATATTCATGCCGGTAGCAATAAGGTTGCGGAGTACTCCGTCAGCCTGACCCGTGCCGACATGATCGAACTGACCATGGAGCATTAAATGGAAAGTAACTCTACCCGGCAGGGCTGGATGTCAGTATTGGCTCACAGCCAACCGGAAGATCTGCTCGCTCACTGGCAGACGCTGAATCTCAGCCCGCGCTATCAGGTTATCCGCGCGCCAGAAATCGGCCTAAACCAGCTACAGGCCAGAATGGGCGCTACCGGGAAACGCTTTATTCTCGGAGACATGACCATCACTCGCGCGGTAGTCAGGCTGGAAGAAAACGATGAAATTTATGGTTATAGCTACATTGCCGGACGCAATAAACCCCATGCCGAACGCTGCGCGCTGTTGGATGCCCTGCTACAGCAAACTGCGCTGCACGAATTGCTGCAAAAAACGGTGATTACCCCACTGGCAGCATTGCAGCAAGAGCGCCACCAGCAGCGGGCTCGCGCCATTGCCACCAGCCGGGTGGACTTCTTCACTTTAGTGCGAGGAGAAGACTGATGACACTGCTTAATCATTTTGATCAACCCATTGACGATTCCCAACGCGCCTTTCGCCAAATCCTCAAAGCGCTCAGCGAACCGGGTATACAGGTCACTCTGCCGCATCGTCAGGGCTGGAAAGAACTTAACCCAGCGGCAACCAGCGTGTTGCTGACGCTGGCAGATCAGGAAACCGCCGTTTATCTGGATGGCGATTTAAATAACGATTTGATTCGGCAAAACCTACGTTTTCATACCGGCGCGCCGGAAGCTATCGCCACTCAGCAGGCGGTTTTCGCGGTATTTCGTCACCACATAGCCGCTGAGCAGTTGGAGATCTGCCCGACGGGCGATGAAGTGTCGCCGGAGCTTTCCGTTACGCTGATTATTCAGGTCGATAACCTGCAACAAGGCACGCCATTACACCTGCGTGGGCCCGGCATTGAAGAACAGCGTCAAATCGCTCCTCACCTACCTGCGGCGATACTGAACTATCTGATTAATCGGCCAAATACTTTCCCCACCGGAATGGATGTCCTATTGGCCTGTGGAGAAGATCTGATGGCCATTCCCCGAACAACCCAAGTAGAGGTGCGCTGATGTACGTAGCCGTAAAAGGGGGCGAAAAAGCCATCGAGGCCGCCCATCAACTCTTGGCTCACCAGCGACGCGGTGATCCAAAAATCCCGGCGATCGACTGCGAGCAGATCGAGCAACAACTGGGTCTGGCGGTGGATCGGGTAATGACAGAAGGCGGAATTTACGATCCTGAACTGGCCGCGCTGGCGATCAAACAGGCCGGAGGCGATCTGGTGGAAGCGATCTTCCTGCTGCGCGCCTACCGTACGACGTTGCCTCGCCTTGCCGTCAGCCAGCCGCTGAATACTGCCAATATGCGTCTGGAGCGGCGGATCTCGGCAATTTACAAAGATCTGCCCGGCGGACAAGTTCTTGGCCCGACTTACGATTACACCCATCGCCTGCTGGATTTCGCCCTGCTGGCCTCAGGCGATGTGCCTGCTGCGCCCAAAGGTGGAGAAGCGCTACCGGAGAACTGCGCCCATGTGTTTAATTTATTAGTACAGGAACAGCTTGCATTAATGGAACAAGACGACGGGCAACAGCCCGACGATATCACCCGCAATCCGCCGGTTTTCCCTTGCAATCGCTCTGCGCGTTTGCAGCAATTGGTACGCGGCGACGAAGGTTTTTTGCTGGCGCTGAGCTATTCCACCCAGCGCGGCTATGGCCGTACGCATCCCTTTGCCGGCGAGATCCGCAGCGGTTATTTGACGGTGTCGATCGCGCCAGAGGAGCTGGGGTTTACCATTGATATTGGCGAAATCCTGCTGACCGAGTGCGAAATGGTTAACGGGTTTGTCGATCCCGAAGATCGTCCACCGCATTTTACCCGCGGTTACGGCCTGGTGTTTGGTCGAGCGGAGCGGAAAGCCATGTCGATGGCCTTGGTGGATCGCGCCCTGCAAACCCAGCAATACGGGGAAAGCATCGCCAGCCCGGCGCAGGACGAAGAATTTGTACTGTCTCACGCTGATAACGTCGAAGCCGCTGGCTTTGTTTCCCATCTTAAATTACCTCATTACGTTGATTTTCAGGCCGAACTTGAACTGCTGAAACGCCTGCGCAGCGAGTATCGGGCCGAACATCAGGAGCCGCACCATGACTGAGGTTCTCACCGGTTACAATCTGGGTTATCTGGACGAACAAACCAAGCGCATGATTCGCAGAGCCATTCTGAAAGCCGTAGCCATTCCCGGTTATCAAGTGCCGTTCGGCGGCAGAGAAATGCCGATGCCTTATGGCTGGGGCACCGGCGGTATTCAGCTCACCGCCAGCGTGATTGGCCGCTGCGACGTCCTGAAAGTGATCGATCAGGGAGCCGATGACACCACAAACGCGGTTTCTATCCGCCACTTCTTCCAGCGGGTCTGCGGCGTAGCCACCACGGAAAAAACTACCGATGCCACTTTGATCCAGACTCGCCACCGCATTCCGGAAACCTTGCTGGCGGAGGATCAAATTCTGATCTTTCAGGTTCCCATTCCTGAACCACTGCGCTTTATCGAGCCGCGGGAAACCGAAACCCGCAAAATGCATGCGCTGGAAGAATACGGCGTGATGCAGGTGAAATTGTATGAAGATATCGCCCGTTACGGCCATATTGCCACTACCTACGCCTATCCGGTGAAGGTGAACGATCGCTACGTTATGGACCCATCTCCTATTCCCAAATTTGATAATCCGAAGATGCATATGATGCCAGCATTACAGCTATTTGGCGCAGGCAGGGAAAAGCGTATTTATGCCCTTCCGCCGTTTACCAAAGTGGAAAGCCTCGATTTTGACGATCATCCCTTTACCGTTCAGCAATGGGACGAACCCTGTGCCCTATGCGGCTCTCACCACAGTTATCTGGATGAAGTGGTGTTGGATGATCTCGGCAATCGTATGTTTGTATGTTCCGATACCGATTATTGCCAACAACAGCTTAGCGATACCGCTGCGGCCAGCCAATCCGAGGTGAATGCCTGATGAAACCTGCACAACTGGCCGCGACTCCGTTACTTTCAGTGGAAAATCTGACCCATTTATATGCGCCGGGCAAAGGTTTTAGCGATGTGTCTTTTCAGCTCTATCCCGGTGAGGTTCTGGGGATTGTCGGTGAATCCGGATCGGGGAAAACCACGCTGCTAAAATCCATTTCCGCGCGACTGGCTCCCCAACAGGGACAAATCATTTATCGACCCGACGGGCAGCAAGAACAAGATCTGTACGCGATGGCAGAAAGCCAGCGTCGCCGCCTGTTACGTACCGATTGGGGCGTGGTTCACCAGCATCCTCTCGACGGTCTGCGCCCGCAGGTATCCGCGGGCGGCAACATTGGCGAGCGTTTAATGGCTATTGGCCAGCGTCATTACGGCGAGATTCGCCAACAGGCCGGACGCTGGCTGGAAGACGTCGAAATTCCGATTTCTCGCCTCGACGATCTACCGACGACGTTTTCCGGTGGCATGCAGCAACGGCTGCAAATCGCCCGAAATTTAGTGACTCATCCAAAATTGGTGTTTATGGATGAACCGACTGGCGGGTTGGACGTTTCAGTTCAGGCGCGATTGCTGGATTTACTGCGCAGTCTGGTCGTGGAAATGCAGTTGGCGGTGGTTATTGTGACCCATGATTTGGGCGTCGCGCGCCTGCTGGCACATCGTCTGCTGGTGATGAAAGAAGGGAAAGTCATTGAGAGTGGCTTAACCGATCGGGTGCTGGACGACCCGCATCACGCCTATACCCAACTGTTAGTGTCATCGGTGCTGCAAAACTGATGCACACCTCGACGCGACACCCTTCGGCCTTTGCGGGAATAGAAAATGAATCAGCAATTACGGGTTGAAAACCTCAGTAAAACCTTTGTATTACATCAGCAACAGGGCATTCGCTTACCGGTACTCCATCGGGCAGAACTGGCGGTAAACAGCGGTGAATGCGTCGTACTGCACGGCCATTCAGGCAGCGGAAAATCAACGTTGCTTCGCTCTCTTTACGCCAACTATTTGCCAGACAGCGGCCATATTTGGATAAAACACCAGGGCGAATGGATCGATATGGTGCATGCCGAAGCCCGTCAGATTTTAGCGGTTCGCCGTCACACCCTGGGCTGGGTCAGCCAGTTTTTACGTGTGATTCCGCGTATCAGTGCGCTGAATGTCGTGATGCAGCCGCTGCTGGAATTAGGCGTTGAACGCCACATTTGTCAGGAACGGGCGGCATCATTACTTACTCGCTTAAATGTGCCGGAACGTCTGTGGCATCTGGCTCCTTCGACCTTTTCCGGCGGTGAACAACAGCGTGTGAATATTGCCCGCGGTTTTATCGTCGATTACCCCATTTTGCTGCTGGATGAACCAACGGCTTCACTGGATAACGTCAACAGCGCTGCGGTGGTCAGCCTGATCGATGAAGCCAAACAGCGAGGCGCGGCTATCGTTGGTATTTTCCATGATGAGGCCGTACGCCAGCACGTCAGCGATCGCTTGCAGATCATGACGCCACCCCAGTTCGACACCCTTCAGGAGATCCCAGCATGATCCTCAATAATGTGAAACTGGTTCTGCAAGATCGCACGATAGCCGGATCGCTGGAGATCCAGGACGGAATGATTCGCAGTTTTACCGATCGCCCCAGCCAACTGCCTCAAGCCATTGACGGTGACAATGGCTGGCTATTACCTGGGTTGATCGAGCTACATACCGATAATCTGGACAAATTCTTCACCCCGCGCCCCAACGTAGACTGGCCCGCACATTCTGCCATGAGCAGCCACGATGCGCTCATGGTTGCCAGCGGTATGACCACGGTGCTGGATGCGGTGGCCGTGGGCGATGTGCGCGACGGCGGTCATCGGCTGGAGAATTTACAGAAAATGATTAATGCGGTGGTGAATAGTCAGCGTGCTGGTTTAAATCGGGCAGAACATCGCATTCATTTACGCTGTGAATTGCCTCACCACACCACGCTGCCATTATTTGAAAAACTGATGGATCAACCCGAGCTATCTTTAGTTTCCCTGATGGATCATTCGCCGGGTCAGCGTCAATTCGCCTCCCGTGAAAAATATCGGGAATACTATCAGGGCAAATATCATCTTAATGATGAAAAAATGGCGCAGTTTGAAGAAGAACAAATCAATCTATCTGCTCGCTGGGCGGCGCCAAACCGCAGTGCCATTGCAGCCCATTGCCGCCAGCGCAATATTTCTCTCGCCAGCCACGATGATGCCACCGCCGAGCACGTTGCTGAATCTCAGGCGCTAGGCAGCGTTATTGCCGAATTTCCCACAACGGAAGCGGCGGCGCGAGCCTCTCATCAGCACGGTATGCAAGTTCTGATGGGCGCGCCCAATATCGTGCGCGGCGGCTCGCATTCCGGCAATGTTGCCGCCCATAAGCTGGCCTCATTAGGCGTGTTGGATATACTCTCTTCCGATTACTATCCGGCCAGTTTGCTGGATGCCGCTTTCCGTATTGCTCAGGATGCAAGCAACGATTTCTCTCTGCCACAGGCGGTAGCGTTGGTGACCTGCAATCCGGCTCGCGCATTAGGATTAACCGATCGCGGCGTCATTGAAGAAGGTAAGCGAGCGGATCTGGTTTTGGCGAGAAATCAGGGCGAACACGTCTACGTGCAAAACGTCTGGCGTCAAGGCATTCGGGTGTTCTGATGGCGCACTTAATCTATCTGATGGGGCCATCCGGCGCTGGCAAGGATTGCCTGCTTTCCGCGCTACGCAAAGACCAGCAACATAAAATTCTGGTAGCGCACCGCTATATCACTCGCCCAGCAGATGCCGGTGCTGAAAATCATATTGCACTGAGCGAGGAGGAATTCTTGCAGCGCCAGGCGCAGGGGCTGTTTGCTTTAAGCTGGCAGGCACATCAGCATCATTATGCCTTAGGCGCGGAAATAGACCTGTGGCTGGAAAAAGGGCTGGATGTGGTAGCCAATGGCTCAAGGGCGCATCTTTCCCACGCTCAGCGACGCTATGGGCACCGACTGCTGCCGGTCTGCCTGGCGGTGTCTCCGGCAATTCTGCGGCAGCGTTTACTACAGCGTGGGCGCGAAGATGAGGCTCAAATCGCTCAACGTCTGGCAAGAGCTGCGCATTATCAGCAACGTTTACCCGCCCATTGTGTACGGCTAGATAATGATGGTTCGCTAACCGATACCTTACACCGGCTGAAAAATCTGATTCAACTGGTGGTAAATACGCATTCGCAGGAGCTTATGAGTGGAAAATAAAATGCAGCTAACCCTTCTGGGAACCGGCGGAGCACAGCAGGTTCCGGCATTCGGCTGCGATTGCCCAGCCTGCCAGCGCGCCTGTCAGCAGCCCAGATTTCGGCGTGGTCCATGCAGCGCCATGCTGCGTTATCAGGGAGAATCGCATTTTATTGATGCCGGTTTACCGACGTTAGGAGAGCGTTTTTCTGCGGACGAAATTCAGCGTTTTTGGCTTACACATTATCACATCGATCACGTTCAGGGGTTATTTCCGTTACGTTGGGGCTATTCCAGCCCAATTCCCGTCTACGGCCCGCCGGATGCCGACGGCTGCGACGACCTGTTCAAACACTCTGGAATACTGGATTTCCAACCGCCGTTAACTCCTTTTCAACCGCTGGACATCGCCGGTTTACAGATAACGCCCCTGCCGCTCAACCACTCAAAACCAACCTTTGGTTATCTCTACCAAAGTCCGCGCCGAACGCTGGCCTATCTGACCGATACCGCCGGTCTGCCAGAGTCTACCACCGCTTTTCTGGCTCGGCTGCCGTTAGATCTTCTGGTGATGGATTGCAGTCATCCGCCGCAAACCAATGCTCCACGCAACCATAATGATGTGAGCATGGCCTTGGAGATCCACCGGCAATTACGCCCGGTAAACACCCTGCTCACCCATGTCAGCCACCAGTTGGATTGCTGGCTGATGAATAACTTGCTGCCCGCCGGCGTTGCCGCAGCCTACGATAATCAGGTGATCATACTCTAGGAAGCAGATCGGTTATCCGAAATTTTTCCCGCCGGCTGCATGGCATCCGATTCGATAATCACGGTGCCGCTGTGAGCAACCGTAAAAGCCTGCTGCAACATCGCCTGCGCCACATTTTTTGCGGAAATTGAACGCCATTTCTTCGGTAGCACTGCAAACAGCGGCGCGGTCAAACGTTCGGTCAGACGCGGTACCGGACGTTTACCGGTCAGCATAGAAGGCCGGAATATGCTGAGTTGCGGCCAGCCTTGCTGACTCAACGCTCGTTCCGCTTCACCTTTGGTTCTGCTGTAAAGCAGCCAGGAATGCGGATTGGCCCCCATGGCGCTTACCACCAACAAATGGCGCGCACCCAGTCGCAGGCCGGTTTCCCCCGATTCTACCACTAAACGATAATCTATTGCGCGAAACGCCGCCTGAGTCCCCGCCTGCTTACGGGTAGTACCCAGACAGCAAAAAACTGCATCTACCGGAGCGCTTAAGGTTTTCAGCAAAGTACTCATATCGTCAGCCTGTGGATTGGTCAATTTATTCATTACCGACAAAGGCTTACGCGTAGGAGCAATGATGTGGCTAATTCTGGCATCTAGCCGCAATAATCTTAATAGTTCCCCACCGACCAGACCGCTCGCGCCCAATAATAAAACCTTCACGATTAAATCTCCTTAACCCCATGAATAAGATAAGAATAGCCGGATCGAAGAAACCGCGCAGGGAAAACATCGTGCCAGAACAACGGGGATACTTTTCCACCACAATACCCAAATGAAAACACGATTCGGATAAAGATAATATTTGGATGGAGACAACGCTCCCGTGAAGACAATACGCGAATGAAATAAATGGCACTATGGCATAAGCCAGCAAGATGTTTGGTGGTTCACGCGGAGTCGCGTACCCAGTACAACTTTTTGCCAAATCCCAAGGTATTATTCGTCATTTTGATATCTTGCAAACTTAGCCGCCAGATCGGCGCAGAGGCCACTTTTGCGATAGGAAAGCGCCGACAGTAACGCTGACGCGCCAACTTATCGTCATCATCGCTTAGCAAACTAATCTCTCCTCGGTACTGCACCCCCTTAATCAAGGCTACACTGCGAGGCTGCGTAGCAATAGTGCCGACCACCTGAGGGTTTTTCTGCATCAGTTCACCGTGGCGAGTATGGCCTTCCGTCATTAGAAATAACGCCATTTGCTGCGGTTCAAAAACATAAAAACAGTTGGCACACCACATATCGCCCGCGTGGCTTGCGCACAGCGTCAACACATGCTGCTTCAGTAAAAACTGGCTAATCACCTGTAAATCATCTGGATTATTCACTGCGAGCTCCTCTGTATTATCATTGCAGTGTAACCGAACCCGATCACAAAACGCGAAATGAGCCAGACAAGATTTCCCTTCAGGCAGGACTAATTGTTCTGTTATCCGGTGGATGAAATAGCAGAAAGACATAACTAAATTGTATCTAATAGTGATTTAGCTATCATTTCTTATATAAACCCATTTTGCATTTATATGCATAAAAACGGGATAAATCTCGATTAAGATTTAATTAATCAGAATTAACAAATAGAAAACAATTTACGGGTGAGTGCGCTCTCAATTCTATTAATAAACCTATTAGGATATTTCTATGTGTCAGGTATGTTAAATATAACTTACTGCGCTCTCGTGAAAATAATCATAAAAACGCATAAAAACCGAAATAGATGAATAAAGAAGTAAATATATTCATGATTTAGTCAAAACACATTTTAAAATCCGAACAAAATGTGACGCACATCACGGAATGAATGAGTGTTATCGCTAGAATAGCCCGCATCAACCCATTGTTCAAAAACAAAGAGACGTTACGAAAATGGAAAATAACAACAAGAAGATGGCGCATATAAGGCGGACAACTCATCTTATGATGCCGGCTCATCGTAGCTATTTTAACTTCTCTTATTTCCATTACAGATAATATCCCTCCTGCGATGACATCCGTACTTATTGGATCGTCATTGTCATAAACACAATATTTAGCTTGTGCGAAAATTGCGAATGCATTTGGCGTCGGTTAACTATTGTCTGTTTCAAAAATGATGCTTAATTATCGATTTACTTAACCTACAGATTTACATTTTTCATCTGTCGGAATAAATCGTTCGTTAACTTATCCAATTAATTCGTGATGTGAACTTTTGCCGTAATTTAATGGCTTAAGAAATTCTTTGCCTATTTTTTAGGTGAGAAACAGTGCAGGCGAAAATTAGCATTTCAAATAATTAATGTCTCAACGTCATTGATGTGGATTGCTATACAAAAAAATTAATGAAACGAAATCCAACGCACCTACAAGTTGGACGGGTTGATACACCCTAAATAAAAGAGAGCAAAAATGAAAAAATTAAATATTGCGGCAAGTGCTTCAGCAATCTCTTGTTTTGAAACCCAGCGGGAAATTGTTGATGTTTTACATACTGATTTTACCGATGTTTCAGCGGTGGTTTTATCAGTTCAAGATATAAATAATGGCGTTATTGATTCCATTCATAAATTAGGGTTTAACATTCCTATTTTCGCTGCCGTATGCTGCGAAGAAGAGCTAAATAATGATGTATTGCCTTCCCTCAATGGCGTATTTGAATTGTGCGGTGACAACACCGGATTCTACGGTAAACAATTAGAATCTGCTGCCGAAAAATACGAAAATGAGCTATTACCACCATTTTTCAACACACTAACAAAATACGTTGAAATGGGTAATTCTACTTTCGCCTGTCCGGGTCATCAGGGCGGCCAATTCTTCCGCAAACATCCGGTAGGTCGCCAATTCTTCGATTTTTATGGCGAAACAATTTTCCGTTCAGATATGTGTAACGCTGATGTCAAATTAGGTGATTTGCTGATTCATGAAGGCGCGCCTTGCGATGCACAGAAACACGCGGCAAAAGTATTTAATGCCGATAAAACCTATTTCGTTCTTAACGGGACTTCAGCCTCTAATAAAGTCGCAACCAATGCGATTCTGGCCCGTGGCGATCTGGTTCTGTTTGACCGTAATAACCATAAATCTAACCATCACGGTGCCTTAATTCAAGCTGGCGCAACGCCAGTTTATCTGGAAACGGCTCGTAACCCGTTTGGCTTTATCGGCGGTATCGATGCCCACTGTTTTGAAGAAAAATACCTGCGTGAACAAATACGTAGCGTATCGCCTGACCGTGCTGATGCACCTCGTCCTTTCCGATTGGCAATTATTCAATTGGGAACTTACGACGGCACCATTTATAACGCTCGTCAGGTTGTCGATAAAATTGGTCATTTATGCGATTACATTCTGTTCGACTCCGCCTGGGTTGGCTACGAACAATTTATTCCAATGATGAAGGATTGTTCACCATTATTACTGGAGCTGAACGAAAACGATCCGGGTATTATTGTGACCCAGTCAGTACATAAACAACAGGCTGGCTTCTCTCAAACGTCGCAAATTCATAAAAAAGATAAACATATTAAAGGTCAGGATCGTTACTGTAATCATAAACGCTTTAATAACGCCTTTATGCTTCATGCATCCACCAGCCCATTCTATCCATTATTCGCCGCTCTGGATGTCAATGCGAAAATGCATGAAGGGGAAAGCGGCCGCCGTATGTGGTTGGAATGTGTTAAAAACGGGATTGAAGCCCGTAAAATGCTGTTAAATACCTGTTCTATGATTAAGCCTTTCGTTCCGGTTAGCGTAGACGGAAAACCGTGGCAAGAATATGACACTGAAACCATGGCGCAAGACTTGCGTTTCTTTAACTTTATTCCCGGTGAGAAATGGCATGCTTTCGAAGGGTATGAAGCTTCCCAATATTTTGTTGACCCTTGCAAGCTATTATTAACCACGCCAGGAATTGATACCAATACTGGTGAATATACTCAATCAGGTATTCCAGCTACTATTTTGGCTAATTTCCTGCGGGAAAATGGCATTGTGCCAGAAAAATGTGACCTCAATTCAATTCTGTTCTTATTAACACCTGCAGAAGACCTGGCAAAAATGCAGCATCTGGTTGCGCAAATCGCCCGATTCGAGCGTTTCATTGAAGAAGATGCTTTGTTGTGCGACGTATTACCAACGGTCTATCGCAATAATGAAGCCCGTTATAAAGGTTACACCATTGGCCGCCTGTGTCAGGAAATGCACGACCTTTACGTCAGCTACGACGTAAAACAATTGCAGAAAGAAATGTTCCGTAAACAATATTTCCCGAAAGTTATGATGAATCCGCAAGATGCCAATATTGAATTTGTTCGTGGCAACGTAGAGCTGGTTCCATTATGTAAAGCAGAAGGTCGTATTGCCGCAGAAGGCGCGCTTCCTTACCCACCGGGAGTATTGTGTGTCGTTCCTGGGGAAGTTTGGGGTGGCGCAGCGCAACGTTATTTCCTGGCATTAGAAGAAAGCATCAATTTATTGCCTGGCTTTGCACCAGAATTACAAGGCGTGTATTTACAAGTAGACGAAGACGGCTGGAATCGCGCCTACGGCTACATGATGAAAAAATAATAAATATTTTATTTATACAACACCAAAAATGACACTCAAACCTGCGGGGATATTTATCTCCGCAGTCTCTGAAAGATAAAAAGAGAAAATAATATGAGTAAATCTAATAATAAGATGGGCGTAGTACAGTTAACCATTCTGACGGCGGTTAACATGATGGGTTCTGGCATAATTATGCTACCAACTAAACTCGCCGAAGTCGGCACCATTTCTATCGTATCTTGGCTTGTCACCGCCGTAGGTTCCATGGCGCTGGCCTATGCTTTCGCCCAATGCGGCATGTTCAGCCGTAAATCTGGCGGTATGGGCGGCTACGCCGAATATGCCTTTGGTAAATCCGGCAACTTTATGGCGAACTATACCTACGGTGCATCGTTGCTGATCGCCAATATCGCCATCGCTATTTCTGCCGTTGGCTATGGTACTGAATTGCTGGGCAGCACTCTCAGCCCGCTGGGGATCTGTCTGGCGACCATTGGCGTCCTCTGGTTAGCAACAGTCGCTAACTTTGGCGGCGCACGCATTACCGGCCAAATCAGTAGTGTAACCATTTGGGGCGTTATCATTCCTGTGCTGGGTATTTCAGTTATCGGTTGGTGGTGGTTTAGCGCCGATGCCTATGTCGCCTCCTGGAACCCACACGGTTTCCCAACCTTTGAAGCTATCGGTTCATCCATCTCCATGACTCTATGGGCCTTCCTGGGTCTGGAATCCGCCTGTGCCAATACCGATGCGGTAGAAAATCCTGAGCGTAATGTTCCTATCGCCGTGCTGGGCGGTACTTTAGGCGCGGCCTTTATCTACATTATTTCGACCAACGTGATTGCCGGTATCGTACCAAACATGGATCTGGCTAATTCCACTGCGCCTTTCGGTCTGGCATTTGCCTATATGTTTACCCCTGCCGTGGGTAAAATAATTATGGCGCTAATGATTATGTCCTGCGTAGGTTCCCTACTCGGCTGGCAGTTCACCATCGCACAGGTATTCAAATCCTCTGCGGACGAAGGTTTCTTCCCGAAAATCTTCTCTAAAGTGAGTAAAGCCAATGCGCCGATCAAAGGCATGTTGACCATCGTCATTATTCAGAGCGTCCTGTCTCTGATGACTATCAGCCCATCGCTGAATAAACAGTTCAATGTGCTGGTCAATCTGGCGGTCGTAACCAACATCATTCCATATATTTTGTCTATGGCTGCTTTGGTTATCATTCAAAAAGCCGCTAACGTACCGGCAGCTAAGGCTCGTCGAGCCAATATCATTGCCTTTATCGGTGCCATGTATAGCTTCTACGCCCTGTATAGCTCAGGTCAGGAAGCCATGATGTGGGGCGCGATTGTGACCTTCCTGGGCTGGACGCTCTACGGCCTGGTTTCACCTCGCTTTGCTCTGGCAGATAAAACCAAATAAGCAGCAGCTTCACGGGCGGCAAGCCCTTTGCCGTCCGCGTTGTTTCCTCCGGTTTTTCATACCGGATAAAAAAACCGTGCTTCAGTCCTGATTCCGACGATAATATTCCCGCCCCTCATTCAACAGAGAGCGTTATGTCGGAAAGCATCTGGTCTATTTATCTGATTCGTACCGCCGCAGGCAGTTTATATACCGGTATAACTACCGATGTTTCACGCCGTCTGGCACAGCATCAGTCGGGTAAAGGCGCTAAATCTTTGCGAGGAAAAGGAGAATTGAACCTGGTTTTTCACTGCGTGGCGGGCGATCGCTCCACCGCGCTAAAACTGGAATATCGCCTGAAACAGCTGACAAAAAAGCAAAAAGAAAGGCTGGTACGCGACCAGCCTTCTTGTGTAGCAGATTTACTGTTACCTGAAAAATCAGCAATAATTACAGCTGATTAAAGGCTTCGGCGTAATTTACCTGGCCAGTGACTCCATCCAAAGCATCGGGAGCCAGTGAGTAAACCTGAAATGCCGCTTCGCAACCTGGCCAACGGCAATATAGCTGAGCGTCAGCCGCAGGTTTGAAACCAAAACGCTGATAGTATGCCGGATCGCCCAGTACCACCACGGCGGAATAGCCGAATTCATTCAGCGCGTCCAAACCTTCATATACCAGTTTTTCGCCCAACCCCTGACGGCGTAAATCTTCTTTCACGGCCAGAGGACCCAAACCGACCCACTGACGATCTTCCCCTTCAATATCTACCGGGCTGAATGCTGCATAGCCCACCACGCCACCTTCATCATCGGTCGCGACGATACCTAGCGTCAGTAAACCGTCTTCACGCAGTTGTTGCACCAGCTTTGCTTCCCCATCGCTGGGAAAAGACTCACGCAGCAGTTTATCGATCCCCGGTGCGTCTACTGGGATCTCGGTACGGATCAACACGATACCACGGCACGGGAAGTCTGCTCCGCGCCCTCTTGTTGCCCTGCTTCAATAAAATCGGCCAGTTGTTGCAGACCCACTCGTAGCAATGTTGGCATGGATTCCAACTCGATGGCATCCATCAAATTTTTTACATACAGGCCCAATTCGGTATCCCCTTCAATACGCAGTCGACGCTGGAAAAACAGCGTGTCCGGATCTTCTTTACGGGCAGCGATCAATACAAGATCGTTGGCATCACCACTGAAGCTGACATCAGCGTCCGCCTGTTGGCTCACCACCAGCCTACCGTTTTCCACTGTCATAAACCATTGTAATGCGAGATCCCGCACTTCAATCTTCAGCCAGCGACCAGCAAGAAACTTCAGATCGCCCTCTTCAAGCGCCTGGCGGAACTGCCAGCTTAGTACCTGTTCCAGTACCTGACGCTGCACAGCAAAAGGCGTAATTTTCAGCGGGGCCCGCAGCAGCGCAGGCCCTTGGCGCACAAGGTGTGCTCGTAGTTTTCCCAACACAGGCTGACTCCTTTGAATTCATCGGTTTCTATTTTGCCACACGGATAGACGACCCACGCGGACTAAATCAATAAATTCTGCACCAGATTACCGATGCTTTCTTTGCTAAATATCAGAACACTATCAGCAATGCGGAAGAAACTGCCCCAAATCAAGATATGTCTGCAGCAGGTTAACTAAAATTGCTCCTCGTTAAAATTATCCATGTCACCACGATCATCTACGGATGAGGATTATTTACTACCTCTGGTAATGCCGAGGTATTGCCGCTGACTCATTCAGGAAATTTCTATGGAGCTGCTTTGTCCTGCCGGTAATTTGCCCGCGCTAAAAGCTGCGGTGGATAACGGCGCTGATGCTGTGTACATCGGCTTGAAAGATGATACTAACGCCCGCCATTTTGCCGGACTGAATTTTACCGATAAAAAGCTGCAAGAGGCGGTGAATTACGTTCACAGCCGGAAACGTAAGCTGCACATTGCCATCAACACTTTTGCCCATCCGGACGGTTTTTCCCGCTGGCAACGCGCCGTCGATATGGCGGCTCAACTGGGTGCAGATGCGTTGATACTGGCAGATTTGGCGATGCTGGAATATGCCGCCGAGCGCTATCCCGAGGTGGAACGCCACGTTTCGGTTCAGGCTTCGGCTACAAACGACGAGGCCATCCGTTTTTACCAACGCAACTTTGATGTAGCAAGGGTAGTTTTACCGCGGGTGCTGTCTATGCATCAGGTAAAACAGCTTTCCCGCACCAGCCCGGTGCCGCTGGAAGTTTTTGCTTTCGGTAGCCTGTGCATTATGGCTGAAGGCCGCTGTTACCTTTCCTCCTATCTTACCGGTGAATCTCCCAATACCGTCGGTGCCTGTTCTCCGGCCCGCTATGTGCGCTGGCAACAGACGCCGCAGGGCATGGAATCCCGCCTGAACGAAGTGCTGATCGACCGCTATCAGGACGATGAAAACGCCGGTTACCCCACGTTGTGCAAAGGTCGCTACCTGGTTGACGGGCAGCGTTACCACGCGCTGGAAGAACCCACCAGCCTCAATACGCTGGAGCTGTTGCCGGAACTTTTCGCGGCCAATATCGCTTCGGTCAAAATTGAAGGCCGCCAACGTAGCCCGGCTTACGTCAGCCAGGTTGCTAAAGTCTGGCGTCAGGCCATCGACCTCTATCAGAAAGAACCGGCAAAATTCGCAGCAAAAACCGAATGGATGGAGCAACTAGGTTCGATGTCAGAAGGCACCCAAACAACGCTGGGCGCTTATCATCGCAAGTGGCAGTAGGGTGGAAAAAGCATGAAATACTCATTGGGCGCAGTGCTTTATTACTGGCCAAAAACAGATATTGAGGCTTTCTATCAGAAAGCCTGTGAAAGCAGTGCCGATATTATTTATCTTGGTGAAAACGTTTGTACCAAACGACGTGAAATGAAAGTAGGCGACTGGCTGGAACTGGCGAAACAAGTCGCTTCCAGCGGAAAGCAGGTAGCGATTTCTACCCTTGCATTGCTACAGGCCCCTTCAGAACTGACTGAACTCAAACGTTATGTAGAAAACGGCGATTTTCTGTTAGAAGCCAATGACTTTGGTACGGTGAATATGGCCGCTGAGCGAGGACTGCCCTTCGTAGCAGGCCACGCGCTCAACTGCTATAACGCCTATACCCTGCGTATTCTACATCGTCAGGGCATGATGCGTTGGTGTATGCCGGTAGAGCTCTCGCGAGACTGGTTGGAAAACATGCTGATTCAGTGTGATGAGCTGGGATTCCGTAATAAATTCGAAGTAGAAGTGCTGGCTTACGGCTATCTGCCGTTAGCTTATTCGGCTCGCTGCTTTACCGCTCGTTCCGAGGATCGAGCTAAAGACGAGTGCGAGACCTGCTGCATCAAGTACCCTCAGGGGCGCAGTATTCTCTCACAGGAAAATCAGCAAGTATTTGTTCTCAATGGCATTCAGACGCAAAGTGGTTACTGCTATAACCTAGGTAATGACCTAATTTCTATGCAAGGATTGGTGGATATCGTGCGTTTATCGCCACACAGTACCGAAGCGCTCACCATGATCGATAAATTCCGTGCCAATGAAAAAGGTCTGGCTCCGCTGACCCTGACGGATAAAGCCGACTGCAATGGTTACTGGCGTCGGGTAGCCGGTTTGGAACTGGTTTCTTAAGGTTCGATAAGTTGGAAATAAACAGGGAGAGGTATTTCTACCTCTCCCATTTTTTTGCCTAATTTAGCGTGATTTCAGACACATGCCTTATGAGCCATAATATCGATAATCTGGCTATCGGTTTGCCTCATCGCGCCACAAGCCAGAGCGCACAGATTGGAAATGGAGCTATCGACATCCCCCGCGACTATGCCTTCGTTGCCGGTTACGCCGCTGTGATCCAACGCCATAAGCACCGCTTTATAAGCTGCCGTTACGCTGGTTGAGACTTTCATCGCGCAGCTATTGGCCGCGCCGTCGCAGATAATGCCGCTAATGTCGCCGATCATGCTGCTAATCGCCATAGCTACAGCGTCATAACCCGGTTCAATTAGCCATGCCATTCCCGCCGCGGCCCCCATAGAAGCGGTGGTTGCGGCACACAAAGCCGACAATGACGGGAGCTGGCTATGGATATAAATCGCCATCAGATGAGATAGCATCAACGCCCGCGCCAGCTGTTCCTCACTGGCTCCCAGATGCTCCGCCACCACCACGACCGGCATAGTGGCCGCAATCCCCTGATTTCCCGATCCTGAATTACTCATCGCCGGCAACGTTGCCCCGCCCATGCGCGCATCTGAAGCGGCAGCGGTGCGAATCATAATATTCGACAATAAGTCTTGCGCCAGTAATCCACGCTGCCGCTGGCGAGCCAGCGTTGCACCAATATGCAGGCCATAATTGCCGCTCAACCCCTCATCAGACAGCGCACCATTTAGTCGCGCCGCCTGTAGAATAAAGGCGATACGCTCAAATGGAACCTCTGTGGCGAACTGATAAACAGAACGAGCATCGGCCTGCTTCAAGCAATAACCCAGTGTAGGTTCATTCCCATCATGAATTTCATGGCCAGAATCACCGAATGCAAACAGTACTTCACCATTTCTTACAATGTTAACCAACCTCGTATGCCCACCGGCAATAGTGGCAGTCACCCATTCATCACCGCTATATAACGTCGCTTCGGAAAACAGGATATATTTACTTTCCTGCATCGTGACCCGAACGCTTCCCTGAGACAGCATAGCTTTCGCGGCTGCCAGTTTCTCCGCGCTAATGTGCTTCAGCACTTCCAAACCCGCCTGAGCATCGCCAGCCAGCGCCCCCACGGCGGCAGCTATTGTTAACCCGACCATGCCGGTTCCCGGCACAGTAACGCCCATCCCGTTCTTCATCAAATTGGGGGAAACACGTGCTTCAATACGTTCGATGGCTCCTGACAAATGAGATGCGGCTATAGCCGCGGCCAATGCCAACGAAACAGGTTCGGTGCAGCCGATAGCGGGTTGAACTTCCTGTTTTACCGCGCGGATGAATTCATCCCATAACTCTGAATGACTACAGTGACTCATAATGAATACCTTCAACCTTTACAGCAGGTAATATCAGATGCCGTTAACTTATGAAAACGCCAGGAAAGGTGAAATACACAGTAAAATGCCGGTGATGATAATAATCATCAAAGACACACCTTTATATTTATGCAGTGCTGGAACTTTATAAACCAGATAGGCAGGAATCAAACAACCAACCAGACCAAATATCGGGCTACAAATAGAGGTGAAACTTAATACTGGCGCATTTAAAATAATGGCGCCCCATGCCAATAATACGGCAAAGACCATAATTCCATTTTGCACCCATTTCTGATTTATTTTCTCCGCAGGCATTATGCGACGTAATATATTCATCACAATGCCCTGAGTTGCTTCGCGGAATCCTAAATACACGCCAAAGAATGCGGTCATCACGGCGAATATATTTAAAATAACGCTAACGACCGTTGCCCAGCCACCAGGGAAAAATTTAGCTGCAATTGCCAAAGCAGAAATATTTTGCTCGTAAGCTTTTACCGCTTCGTCATGCCCCATTGCTAAGGTAAATGAAACCGCATAGAAAAATACGGTACAGAATAGAATTCCGAATGCGATATTCATGGCTCTGAGCGCTTTGTGCCGTGCAACTTCCAGCGACTTTTCTTTTGCCCGATAAGAAATAACCATTGGGCTTAGCGTCTGGATAAACAGAATGGAAGTCAGAGTGAATGGCAGAGTGATAATGGCATTTTTGATCAGCAAACCCACCGGTGGCAGTAGGCCTACGTTGTAAAGATGCCACATGCCAACCATAGAGACGCCTAAGGCCGCAACCACTAACAGTTTTGTTATCACCATAAAGCTGGATAACTTAAACAGCAGTTTTTCCCCTCGGGAGGAAATAGCGACCAAGACACAAATCAGCACCAAACCATAGAACGGATTATCGGATAATAATCCTTCCGTCACGCCAAAAGTTTGCAGATAAGAGGCACTATCATTCGTGATGGCGGTGGAATAAACAAACATCCAGATCACCAACATAATAAAATACAGTGCACCTAATATTATTCCCCAGTTTTTTCCTAAATACCCGCTAATCACACTGGGATAGTCTTTACACTCTGGAGATTCAGCCAGCGTATTAATAAATAAACGCTGAAATAAATACATCGCAGGATAACCAATAATTGATGATAACAAAAATACCCAAAGCCCCATCAATCCTACCTGAACCGGTAAAAACACAATCCCGGCTCCGATAGCCATCCCGATGCTCATAATGACCCAGCCAAAATCTGTACTATCAAATTTAATTGCTTCACGCCATTGGCTTTCAGACATATTTGCACGCTGTGCCGCCGGAGAGTCAATTAAAATGATGCTCTTATTAGAACTTGCCGTTTCCATAATAGCTCTCGCCTTTATTCTCTGGTTAGTAGGTTTTATCGTTATTAAAATGTACAGAGTCAGTTATCCGATCATCGCCCTGAAAATAGGCGTTATCAGACAGGCAGGTGTTTTTATTTTTTGGCTATATTACGCTTGCGTACAGAGAATATTGTTTTAACATCCATGTCTTCCGCTGGCCTCAATAGAAAATAATTCTACCTCAAGAGGGTTATTCTGAAGATCTATCTCCCTCTGAGCGCTGTCCCTGCTACTTTATGCTGTCATTATCGACGCAGCATTCTAATCAATTGATTATTAATAAGATAGACTGAAAGAACTCATTGAAGTGCAGATGAAACCGAAGATAATCACGGTAACATTTGTGATGCCTATCAAAAATGATTAACCACAATTAATTAATGGTTAATCGGCATTCTGCTGTTACCGTCACAATAAAACCAGCCCGCAGCCATTGAAACAGCATAAAATATTTTATGTTCACTTCTTAACGCAGCATTTCAGCATTATCAACTACCACTTTCACCATCTTATTCCAACGAGAAAGCCAAAGCCGAAATAAAATACTCAACAGCACTTTAATTGAACAAAATTCGGATAAAAATGAGACAAAGGCCCCAATCAGGCGAAGCATTTATTTCCCCTTGTGGGCAAGCAATTTCATTTATGCTTTAAAGGTAAATTCCCAGCTCTGGTAATAAATCACCCGCTATTTACCAGAGCTTTCACAGCAGCAGGTTAATTCATGCGCTCGCCCTTCAAGCGAACCGACATAAGGTAAGATGGACGATTCTATGACTGATAAACGCCTTATCCCCCTTTCCGTTTTGGATCTTTCCCCGATAGCCAAGGGAAAAACCCCTCGCGATGCTTTCCATGCGTCATTGGATCTGGCTCAACGCGCTGAAGACTGGGGATATCAACGCTACTGGCTGGCTGAACACCACAATATGACTGGCATTGCCAGCGCAGCGACTTCGGTATTAATTGGCTATATCGCCTCTGGAACCAAAAAAATCCGTCTTGGCTCCGGTGGCGTGATGCTGCCAAACCACTCTCCGTTAGTGATTGCCGAGCAGTTTGGTACCCTAGCCTCTCTGTATCCTAATCGAATAGATTTGGGGTTGGGCCGAGCACCGGGAAGCGATCAGCGCACTATGATGGCACTTCGCCGCCATTTGTCCGGTGAAGATAATTTCCCTGCGGACGTGCGTGAATTACAGCGTTATTTCGCCGAAGCACAGCCCGAGCAAGCAGTGCAGGCCGTTCCGGGACAAGGCTTGCATGTTCCGCTATGGTTACTCGGTTCTAGCTTGTACAGCGCTCAGCTGGCCGCCGCTATGGGCCTGCCTTTCGCTTTTGCCTCTCACTTTGCACCAGACATGCTGCTTCAGGCACTGAAACTCTATCGGGAGAACTTCAAACCCTCTGCCGAATGGTCGCAGCCTTACGCCATTGTTTGCGTTAACGTCGTCGCTGCCGATAGCGTACAGGATGCTCGCTTCCTGTTTACTTCCATGCAGCAGCAGTTTGTTAATCTACGTCGTGGCACACCAGGGCAACTTCCTCCTCCGGTGCAGGATATGTCCAGCATCTGTTCACCGGCGGAACAGTTTGGCGTGGATCAGGCGCTACGGTTATCGATAATTGGCGATGAAAGTAAAGTCCGCCACGGACTGCAATCTTTGCTGCGTGAGACTCAGGCGGATGAAATCATGATTAACGGACAGATTTTTGATCATCAGGCTCGCCTGCGTTCCTTCGAAATTGTCGCCGGTTTACAGCAAGATATGCTTAACCCCACGCAGATTTAAGCTAATCCTTTAATTACAGACATAAAAAAAACCAGCCCTAAGGCTGGTTTTTGTTTTCATCATTCAGATGATTATGACTTATGCGTCACCGAAACGACGACGGGCTGGTGCTGCTGCCGGAGCGGCTGCATCATCACGACGTGGTGCGGCAGCTGGACGTTGAGCGTCACGGTTGCCACGACGTTCGCCGCCATTGCCGCCTTCGCGACGCTCACCGCCGAATGAACGACGTGGAGCACCGTTGCCGCCTTCACGACGTTCGCCGCCGAATGAACGACCACCGCCACGACGCTCTGCGCCAGCACCTGGAGCACGCTCACGACGTTCGTGAGGCTGTGCATCACCCAACAGCTGCATGTTCAGCGGCTTGTTCAGGATACGAGTACGGGTGAAATGAGACAGCATATCGCCCGGCATGCCTTTTGGCAGCTCAATGGTTGAGTGGGAAGCGAACAGCTTGATATTCCCGATATAACGGCTACTGATGTCGCCTTCGTTAGCAATAGCGCCAACGATATGACGAACTTCAACACCATCATCACGGCCCACTTCAATGCGGTACAGTTCCATCTCGCCAACGTCACGACGTTCGCGACGCGCAGGACGCTCGCCACCGTCACGGCTTTCCGGACGACGCTCACGGCGATCGCCACGATCGTTGCCACGGTCTTCACGCGGGCTGAACTCACGCTGCGGACGACGTACTGGCTCTGGTGGCAGAATCAGAGGACGTTCGCCCTGTGCCATTTTCAGCAGCGCAGCGGCCAGAGTTTCGATATCGAACTCATCTTCTGGTTGCAGTTTAGTCAACAGACCACGGTATACGTCCAGATCGCTACTTTCCAGCTGCTGGCTAACTTTAGCCGCGAATTTAGCCAGACGACGTTCGCCCAGTAATTCTGCATTTGGTAACATCACTTCTGGAATGGTCAGCTTCATCGTACGTTCGATGTTCTGCAACAGACGACGTTCACGGTTCTCAACGAACAGCAACGCACGGCCCGCACGACCTGCACGACCGGTACGGCCGATACGGTGAACGTAAGACTCTGAATCCATAGGGATATCATAGTTTACAACCAGGCTGATACGCTCAACGTCCAGGCCACGAGCAGCCACGTCAGTTGCAATCAGGATATCCAAACGACCATCGCGCAGACGTTCCAGAGTCTGCTCACGCAGGGACTGGTTCATATCGCCGTTCAGTGCTGCACTGCTGTAGCCACTGCGCTCCAGAGTTTCAGCCACTTCCAACGTTGCGTTTTTGGTACGCACGAAGATGATTGCCGCGTCGAAATCTTCAGATTCCAAGAAACGCACCAACGCTTCGTTTTTACGGTAACCGCCGCCGACTTTCCAGTAGCTCTGACTGATGTCAGGACGAGTAGTATTGCTAGACTGAATGCGTACTTCCTGTGGCTCTTTCATGAAGCGACGGGTAATACGACGAATAGCTTCTGGCATAGTTGCAGAGAACAGAGCGGTCTGATGTTCAGCCGGGATCTGCGCCATGATGGTCTCTACGTCTTCGATAAAGCCCATACGCAGCATTTCATCTGCTTCATCCAACACTAAACCGCTCAGGTTGGACAGGTTCAGGGTACCGCGTTTCAGGTGGTCTAACAGACGACCTGGGGTGCCAACAACAACTTGTGGCCCTTGGCGCAAAGCGCGTAATTGAACGTCATAACGCTGGCCGCCGTACAGGGCCACCACGTTAACGCCGCTAATATGTTTAGAGAAGCTAGATAATGCTTCCGCAACCTGAACTGCCAGCTCACGAGTTGGAGCCAGTACCAGCACCTGTGGTGCTTTCAGCGTTGGGTCAATGTTGTGCAACAGCGGAAGCCCGAAAGCAGCTGTTTTACCACTACCGGTCTGCGCCATGCCGAGAACATCACGGCCGTTCAGCAGGTGTGGAATACATTCCAATTGAATTGGAGATGGTTTTTCGTAGCCCAGATCAGTAAGGGCAGAAAGAATAGGAGCGGACAGCCCCAAATCAGCAAAAGAGGTTTCAAGCTCAGTAGTCATGTACACGTGCCTCATTAATAATGGCAGCCAGTCTACATAACTCGTCGAGAAAATTTTCAGTCATTTTCATTGAAAAGTGTGAACCGGCTCAAATTAGATTATAAAACGAACAAAAAGGCCATCACCCGCGAAGGTGATAAACATTGGTTAAAACCAAGGTATATCAGGCTAATAGTTGTCCGTCAGCTATTGCTGGTCCGATTCCGATAGGTCGTCTTGTTCTTGGCCCAAAAGCGCCAATTCCAACAATGCATAGCGGTGCTCAACAAAGTTATGAACGTTGTTAGCTACCGTCAGTTTGAACAGCGCCGAAGCGGTGTTCTTGTCCCCCAGACTTAGGTAATGCTTACCTAAATAGAAGTCAGTTTCACTGAGATGCTCAGCGAGCGAAGTGTTATCCGTTGCATCCGCCTTGAGGCGTTCCATCAGCGTTTTTTCGCTGATATTCCCCAAGTAGAATTCGACAATATTCCATCCCCATTGCCCTCTGTTCGACTTTTCATAGCGTTGTTTCAACGCTACTTCGGCAGCCTTGGGATCAATTTCTTTTTCCACCAGGTACAGCCATAACGAACGGAAGGGATCATTTGGATCGTCTTGATAAAACGCCTGCAGATCATCCTGCGCTAACGGGAAGCGACCGCCATAATAAAGTGCGATGCCCCGATTTAAACGCGCGTAATTGTAAGTTGGATCAAGCTCTAGTACAGAATCAAACGCTTCATAGGCAGCATCAAAATTGCCTGCCTGCGTTAAATAAATGCCCAGATAGTTAAAAACTTCTGGCATATCAGGACGAATAGCTAACGCTTGCGAAAAATCATTTCGCGCTAGTGCCCGTAGCCCGAGGCTATCATACAGCACTCCGCGCTCATATAAAAGCTGCGCGCGCTCATCATCCGTTAGTGCCCGGCTTGCAAGGATCTGTTCCATGCGAGCTAGAATCACTTCCTGCTGCAGCGTAGGCTGCAACGGGATAGCCAAAACCTCATCCTTACGCCAATCATTGTTGCTGCATCCTGCCAGCATGAGTGCTGTCGCAACGTAACACCAGCGCAAGAAAGGCTTCATTTCCTACTCCCGAAGACAAACATTGGATAAACGTCCTTTCATCCGCTTGTTTAACACAAGAGCGTCCTGCCCTCGAGATAAGAACAACTCCCTGCCTCTTGGCAAGGAGTTGAAAACGGACTTAATTACTCTGCTGCTTCAGGCGCTGGAGCTTCTGCATCAGGCGTAGTCGCTTCTTTGATGCTCAGGCGAATACGACCCTGACGGTCAACTTCCATTACCTTAACTGGCACTTCCTGGCCCATTTGCAGGTAATCAGTCACTTTCTCTACGCGCTTGTCAGCGATTTGAGAAATATGAACCAAACCTTCTTTACCGCCACCGATAGCAACGAACGCACCGAAATCAACGATACGAGTTACTTTACCAGCGTAGATGCGACCCACTTCGATTTCAGCAGTGATTTCTTCGATGCGACGAATAGCGTGTTTCGCTTTTTCGCCGTCAGTTGCTGCAATCTTGATGGTGCCATCATCTTCGATTTCGATGGTAGTACCTGTTTCTTCCGTCAGCGCACGAATCACAGAACCACCTTTACCGATCACATCTTTGATTTTGTCAGAGTTGATCTTCATGGTGTAGATACGTGGAGCGAACTCGGAGATATCACCACGTGGTGTGCTGATAGCCTGTTCCATTACGCCCAGAATGTGCAGACGCGCACCCTTGGCCTGGCTCAGTGCTTCCTGCATGATTTCGCGGGTAATACCTTCGATTTTAATATCCATTTGCAGCGCGGTAATACCTTCACGGCTACCCGCTACTTTGAAGTCCATGTCGCCCAAGTGATCTTCGTCACCCAAGATATCGGACAGAACCACAAAGTTTTCTTCATCTTTAACCAGACCCATTGCGATACCCGCAACGGCGGCTTTGATTGGCACGCCAGCGTCCATCAGGGCCAGAGAAGCACCACAAACGGAAGCCATTGAGGAAGAACCGTTAGATTCGGTGATTTCAGAAACCACACGAATGGTATAGGGGAATTCGCTCGGGCTTGGCATAACGGCCAACACACCGCGTTTCGCCAGACGGCCATGGCCAATCTCACGACGCTTAGGTGAACCAACCATACCTGTTTCACCAACAGAGTAAGGAGGGAAGTTATAGTGTAGCAGGAATGAGTCAGTACGCTCACCCATCAGTTCATCAATATTTTGCGCGTCACGTGCGGTACCCAGAGTCGCGGTTACCAGCGCCTGAGTTTCGCCACGGGTGAACAGTGCTGAACCGTGAGTACGTGGCAATACGCCAGTACGAACGTCCAGACCACGGATCATGTCTTTTTCGCGGCCATCGATACGCGGCTCGCCACGCAGAACACGGCTACGAACCACGTCTTTCTCTACGCTGCCCAGGATGTCCTGAATTTCTGAAGCATCCAGAGTCTCGTCTGCCGCCAGCAGAGATTCGGTCACTTCAGCTTTGATTGCATCAACCTGAGTGTAACGCTCTTGTTTCTCGGTAATACGGTATGCATCGCCCAGACGTGCGCTGGCCAATTCAGCAACGCGCGCATACAGCGCTTCGTTAACCGCTTCTGGCTGCCAATCCCACTTAGGTTTGCCCGCTTCAGCAACCAGTGCGTTGATGTTTTCAATCACAACCTGTTGTTGTTCGTGACCGAATACCACTGCGCCCAGCATTTGATCTTCGCTCAGGATGTCTGCTTCGGATTCAACCATCAATACTGCGGCAGCTGTACCGGCAACAACCAGATCCAGACGACTTTCTTTCAGCTCATCGGTCGTCGGGTTCAGAACGTATTGGTCATTGATAAAACCAACGCGTGCAGCACCGATTGGGCCGTTGAATGGAATACCTGACAGGCTCAGAGCCGCAGATGCACCGATCAGAGCAACGATGTCCGGGTTAACCTGTGGGTTAACGGAAACAACGGTCGCGATAACCTGAACTTCATTCAGAAAGCCTTCTGGGAACAGAGGGCGAATCGGACGGTCAATCAGGCGAGAGGTCAGGGTTTCGCCTTCGCTTGGACGGCCTTCACGACGGAAGAAACTGCCTGGGATACGACCAGCAGCGTAAGTACGCTCCTGATAGTTAACGGTCAGTGGGAAGAAGCTTTGGCCTGGCTTGGCTTTTTTCTGGCCAACAACAGTAACGAATACTGCGGTGTCGTCCATGCTTACCATAACGGCAGCAGTTGCCTGGCGAGCCATCATACCGGTTTCAATGGTCACGGTATGTTGACCGTACTGGAACTTACGAATAATCGGAGTCAGCAAAATAATATCCTTTAGCTTGATCGGCGCTCGATCGTATTGACGACCTGATCCACCGGTTACTTACCGATCTTCACACTACATCCTCGCGACTAATGACAACCCTTAACTCACCATTGAGCTAAAGTCTCTCATTAGCCGCGCGAAATGCTGTAACGGAAGATCCTATTTTAGAAACAATAACAATACGTTAACGTTTTCTGTCATCGGTTCTTAGAAGAAAGGGGCCAAATTAGGCCCCTTTCTACTCGAAACTCGCAGACTTAGCGACGCAGACCCAGACGCTCGATCAGGGAAGCATAACGCGCTACATCTTCACGCTTCAGGTAGTCCAGCAGCTTACGACGCGTGGATACCATACGCAGCAGACCACGACGGCTGTGGTGATCTTTTTTGTGCTCGGAGAAGTGACTTTGCAAATGGTTAATTTGTGCAGTCAACAGAGCAACCTGAACTTCGCTAGAACCGGTGTCGTTAGCACCACGACCGAAGTCAGCAACAATTTTAGCTTTCGCTTCAACACTTAGAGACATAATACAACTCCAAATAATAGATTAAATTAGACAGGCGCCGATCTCTAATTCAGCAACCCAATATGTAAGCCGGACTATTCTACTCTTTGATGTGTGGGATCGCAAGATAGGCCGATTGCGCCTATTCTACGTGTTCCACAACCAAACGTTTCGGTGCGACTCTGCCATCATCAGCAATAATACCGATGCCGATGAAATTGCGCTCTTCGCCTTCGGTCATGCGGACCATGCCTTCAGTTGGCGCACCCGCCACCTGAACCGGTTGACCCTGTTTCACATAAGCTGCAACGATTGGCAGCAAATTCACTTCCGGGAAATTCAACACTGCGCTATCCATTGGGAGCAACAGTTTATCCAGTTCCGGGTTAGGTGAACGCTCTTCGGCCTGAGCCGTTTCAACCATGGCGCTTAGTTGCTCCAGTGTCACCATCCGATCGCTCGGATAAGTTGCAACCTGCAAACGACGCAGATAGCTGACATGGGCACCGCAGCCTAACATTTCGCCCAAATCATCAATGATGGTGCGAATGTAGGTACCTTTTGAGCAATGAATTTCCAGCTCCAGCTCATAACCTTCCCAACGAATGAATTGCAGCTCATAGACCGTGATATCACGGGCTTCTCGCTCCACTTCGATTCCCTGACGAGCATACTCGTACAGCGGTTTGCCCTGATGTTTCAGCGCAGAATACATGGAAGGCACTTGCTGGGTGTCACCGCGGAAACTATCCAACGCGGCATCCAGCTGTTCCTGAGTGAAATTGACGTCACGCTCGCTAATCAACGCACCCTCTGCATCAGAGGTATCGGTACGTTGGCCCAGACGGGCAATCACGCGATAGCGTTTATCAGAATCCAGCAGGAATTGAGAAAACTTGGTCGCTTCGCCCAGACAGATAGGCAGCATACCGGTAGCTAATGGGTCCAATGCACCGGTATGACCTGCACGGTTAGCACTGAAAAGACGCTTCACTTTCTGCAAAACGTCATTTGATGAGAGGCCTAACGGTTTGTCCAATAACAGAACACCGTTAATGTCACGGCCACGACGACGTGGTCGACCCATTACTTCTCCTCGTCAGTGCCTGTAGAGGTCTGACGCTCAACGTCATTTTTGATGACGTTTGTGACCAGGTTAGACATACGCATCCCTTCAATCAGGGAGTTGTCATAGGCAAATGTCAGCTCGGGCACAATGCGCAAACGCATGGCTTTACCCAGCAAAGTACGGATATAACCGGAAGCGTCTTGCAGTGCCTTGATACCGTTTTTGACCGTATCAGGATCGGCATTGTCGGTTAATACATTCAGGAAAGTGACAAAAACCTTGGCGTAGGCCAGATCGCGAGAAAGTTCGATACCCGATACCGTCGCCATACCGACACGAGGATCTTTGATTTCACGCTGTAGAATGATTGCGATCTCTTTTTGCATTTCCTGAGAAACGCGCTGAGAGCGGCTAAATTCTTTTGCCATTAGGATTCTCCAGACAAGTAGGGGGGCCAAGGCCCCCCAAATGGATATAAGCAGATCAGAGGTCGTTAAGCGATGGTACGTTTGATTTCAATGATTTCGAATACTTCGATCATATCGCCAGTACGCACGTCGTTGTAGTTCTTAACGCCGATACCACATTCCATACCGTTACGGACTTCGTTTACGTCATCTTTGAAGCGGCGCAGAGATTCCAGCTCGCCTTCGTAGATAACCACGTTGTCACGCAGAACGCGGATTGGGTTGTTACGCTTAATCACACCTTCGGTAACCATACAACCAGCAATGGCGCCGAATTTCGGTGATTTAAATACATCACGAACTTCAGCCAGACCAATGATTTGCTGTTTGTACTCTGGTGCCAACATACCGCTCATTGCCTGCTTGACTTCGTCAATCAGGCTATAGATAACGGAGTAGTAACGCAGATCCAGGCCTTCAGTCTCAACTACGCGACGGGCTGAAGCATCAGCACGGACGTTAAAGCCAAGAATGATTGCGCCAGAAGCAGCGGCCAGAGTTGCATCAGTTTCGGTGATACCACCAACGCCTGAACCCACAATGCGCACTTTCACTTCGTCGGTAGACAGTTTTTCCAGTGAATCACAGATAGCTTCACAAGAACCCTGTACGTCAGACTTGATTACGATGTTCAGTTCAGAAACTTCGCCTTCGGTCATGTTCGCAAACATGTTTTCCAGTTTAGATTTCTGCTGACGAGCCAGTTTAACTTCGCGGAATTTACCCTGACGATACAGTGCAACTTCACGCGCTTTTTTCTCATCACGAACAACGGTAACTTCGTCACCGGCAGCAGGAACGCTGGACAGACCCAGAATTTCAACCGGAATAGACGGACCAGCGGAGGTGATGTCGCGACCTAATTCGTCACGCATCGCACGCACACGGCCATACTCGAAGCCACACAGTACGATATCGCCCTTGTTCAGCGTTCCTTCTTGAACCAGCACGGTAGCAACTGGGCCACGGCCTTTATCCAGGAAGGATTCGATAACCACACCGCTTGCCATGCCGCTACGAACCGCTTTCAGTTCCAGCACTTCAGCTTGCAGCAGGATTGCGTTCAACAGTTCGTCAATACCTGTACCCGCTTTAGCAGACACGTTGATGAACTGAGACTCGCCGCCCCACTCTTCCGGCTGGATGCCGTACTGAGACAGTTCGGTTTTAACGCGGTCTGGATCGGCTTCTGGCTTATCCATTTTGTTCACTGCAACGACAACCGGCACGTTCGCCGCTTTCGCATGCTGGATAGCTTCGATAGTCTGTGGCATCACGCCATCGTCTGCCGCAACAACCAGAACAACGATATCTGTCGCCTGAGCACCACGAGCACGCATTGAAGTAAACGCTGCGTGTCCTGGGGTATCCAGGAAGGTGATCATGCCGTTGTCAGTTTCAACGTGATAAGCACCGATGTGCTGAGTAATGCCGCCTGCTTCGCCCGACGCCACTTTAGTGGAGCGGATGTAGTCCAGCAGAGAGGTTTTACCGTGGTCAACGTGGCCCATGATGGTGACAACTGGAGCGCGTGACTCAGCTGCAATACCAGTACCTGTATCACGGTCGCTCATCAGCGCTTCTTCCAGCTCGTTTTCACGACGCAGGATAACTTTGTGGCCCATCTCTTCAGCAACCAGCTGAGCTGTTTCCTGATCGATAACCTGGTTGATGGTTGCCATTGCACCCAGTTTCATCATCGCTTTGATGACCTGAGAACCTTTAACAGCCATTTTGTTAGCCAGTTCGGCAACGGTAACAGTTTCGCCAATCACTACGTCACGGTTTACCGCAACCACTGGCTTGTTGAAGCTCTGCTGCAAAGTGCTTGGCTTACGTTTACCCTTACGGCCAACGGCACGCGCTTCTTCGCGATCGGCTTTAGACTCGGAAAGTTTATTGCCTTTTTTCTGTTTAGTCGCTTTGCCACCACGAGTGCGGCTACGGCGATCGCCTTCAACTTTCGCGTCGTTTTCATCTTCTGCGGCGCGAGCATGTTGAGAGGTCGTTACATGGTAGTCAGCAGACTCGGTCTGCTCAGCCACAGGTTCTGGCCATTTACCTTCGTTTTCAGCCGCCATTTTACGGGCCTCTTCAGCAACGCGTTTCGCGTCTTCTTCGACCTTACGGCGTGTTTCTTCTTCTACAGAGCGTTTCAGCTCGGCAGCTTCAGCTTCACGGCGTGCTTTATCGGTCTGAGCTGGCTTGGTTTTTTCGTCGGTTTGTTGATTCGTCACTTTTTCTTTTTCCGCTGCTTGGCGTTTAGCTTTTTCAGCGGCCTCACGTTTGGCTTGTTCTTCGGCCGCACGTTTAGCATTTTCTTCAGCGATTTTCTGCGCTGCCGCTGCTGCTTCACGTTGTGCCTGCTCTTCCGCTTCACGCTGTGCCTGCTCTTCCGCTTTCGCTTGTTCAGCTTCCGGCGTATTTACATAAGTGCGTTTCTTGCGGACCTCGATTTGCACCGATTTACTT
Source organism: Yersinia sp. J1 (assembly GCF_050586585.1). Lineage (NCBI taxonomy): Bacteria > Pseudomonadati > Pseudomonadota > Gammaproteobacteria > Enterobacterales > Yersiniaceae > Yersinia > Yersinia sp. J1. The sequence continues at coordinate 132,893 of NZ_JBOBDP010000006.1, read as the reverse complement.
TTTCCGCCGGTGCTCGGAATATTCAAGGTGCTACGCGTTTTGCGTTGCAACGTGAGTTTATTTGGCGCGCTGCCGTGTTCACGGTTCAGGTGCGCCAGCAATGTTTCTTTTTCTTGCTGGGTAACGGAGTCTACTTCAGACTTCTTGATCCCTGCATCAGCAAACTGCTGTACCAGGCGATCAACCGGGGTCTGAATCTCTGCTGCCAGCGATTTAACGGTTACATCTGTCATGCTGTTCCTTCCTGCTACAGTTTATTACGCATTATCGCCAAACCAACAGATATTACGTGCGGCCATAATCAGCTCGCCGGCTTGCTCATCGCTCAACCCTTCAATATCTGCCAGATCGTCGATACCCTGCTCGGCAAGATCTTCCAGCGTACACACACCGCGCGCAGCCAATTTAAATGCCATGCTACGTTCCAGACCTTCCAAATTCAGTAGGTCATCTGCGGGTTTTTGATCGCCAAGACTTTCTTCTTGTGCCAGGGCCAGCGTGGTCAATGCAGCTTTAGCGCGCTCACGCAGCGCTTCTACCATATCTTCATCAAGGCCATCTATTTCCAACAGTTCGTTGATTGGCACATAAGCCAACTCTTCCAGAGAAGAGAAACCTTCTTCAACCAACACAGTGGCGAAATCTTCATCAATATCAAGATGTTTGGTGAAGGTATCGATCGCCGCATGAGCTTCAGCCTGATGTTTCGCCTGAAGATCATCTGCTGTCATCACGTTCAGCTCCCAGCCGCTAAGCTGTGAAGCCAAACGGACGTTTTGACCGTTACGGCCAATCGCCTGAGCCAGATTGCTGGCTTCAACAGCGACATCCATCGTGTGTCGGTCTTCATCAACAACGATTGACGCAACATCAGCCGGAGCCATGGCATTGATAACAAACTGAGCCGGATTATCATCCCACAACACGATATCGATACGCTCGCCGCCAAGCTCGCTGGAAACGGCCTGAACTCGCGCACCGCGCATACCTACACAGGCACCCACAGGATCGATACGCTTATCGTTGGTTTTGACCGCAATCTTAGCACGAGAACCCGGATCACGGGCTGCGGCTTTAATTTCGATCAACTCTTCACCAATTTCTGGTACTTCAATACGGAACAATTCAATCAGCATTTCTGAACGGGAGCGGCTGACAAACAGCTGCGCGCCGCGAGCTTCAGGACGCACGTCGTACAGAACACCACGGATGCGGTCGCCCGGACGGAAGTTTTCACGTGGCAACATATCTTCACGGCCAATCACCGCTTCAGCGTTGTTACCCAAGTCCAGCGCGATACTATCGCGGTTAACTTTTTTCACTGTACCCGTGACAATCTCGCCTAAATACTGACGGAATTGCTCGACCACCATCGCACGCTCAGCTTCACGTACTTTTTGTACGATAACCTGCTTCGCGGTTTGCGTAGTAATGCGGTCGAAAGTTACGGATTCAATCTGATCTTCGACATAATCGCCCAACTGAATGCTTGGGTCTTCATATTGAGCGGCTTCCAGCGTGATTTCACGCGTTGGCATCGTCACTTCATCAACAGCGACCCAACGACGGAAGGTGTCGAAATCGCCGGTTTTACGATCGATGCTGACACGGACTTCAATTTCTTGTTCGTATTTTTTCTTGGTCGCTGTCGCTAGAGCGGTTTCCAACGCTTCAAAAATCTTCTCGCGCGGAAGGGATTTCTCATTGGAAACTGCTTCTACAACAGCCAGAATCTCTTTGTTCATCCTAGTTGCCTCATCCAAACTTTAAAAGTGGGGTACCAGGTTCGCTTTCTGGATGTTGCTCAGCGCGAACACTTCATCTTTTCCATCCACAGTAACCGTGATCATTTCACCATCAACAGCTTTAATAATACCCTGCCATTTCCGGCGGTTTTGCATTGCCATACGCAAAACCAGGATGACTGTTTCACCAAGGTAACGACTATAGTGTTCGGCGGTGAACATAGGGCGATCAAGGCCCGGAGAGGAAACTTCCAAGTTGTAAGCGACTGTGATTGGATCTTCTACGTCCAATACAGCGCTGACCTGGTGGCTGACATCAGCACAAGCATCAACAGTGATACCATCGTCACTATCAATATAGATTCGTAGCGTCGATTGGCGCCCCCGGATGAACTCGATGCCGACTAATTCGTAGCCTAACGCTTCGACCGGTGCTGAAATAATCTCTGTTAACTTTTGTTCTAATGTGGACAAGCCCACCCCCAAGACATAAAAAAAGGGCTTAATAGCCCAGTGATTCTGCTGTCAAATAACAAAAAACCCCGAAATTCGGGGCTTTATGCAACTGGACCCTGTTTGCCGCTAAGCGGCTTCGGTACAACTTTCTGACAAGTATTTTTTTCAAATTGAAATCGAAAGTATTGAGGACTGCGAATACTACTATTTGAAAAAAAACACTTTAGGAAAGTGGTTGCGGGGGCCGGATTTGAACCGACGACCTTCGGGTTATGAGCCCGACGAGCTACCAGGCTGCTCCACCCCGCGTCCGAAAACGTGGCAAATACTACGTCGATAACGATAAAAAAGCAAGTTATCTATCTGTTTGGTACCGAGGACGGGACTTGAACCCGTAAGCCCAATCGGGCACTACCACCTCAAGGTAGCGTGTCTACCAATTCCACCACCACGGCACTGATATTAATGGTCTGCTTTACTGTCCAAGCGCCACAACCATTCTTCAACTTTCTTTCTGTACTATCTTACGACGTTACAACAACTTACTATTTCTTACTGCGGGATATCGCTGCTCGGCTTAGCTGGTGCTACCGGCGCTGTAGTCTGCTCAGCTTTAACTGGCTGACCCAGGTTTTCCCACTCGCTGCCTTTACGGCCCTGGTTGGTGCTCATATTGCCCAAAATCAGACTGATGACGAAAAATAAAGTCGCCAAGACAGCCGTCATACGGGTCATGAAGTTACCGGAACCATTCGAACCGAACAGAGTGGCAGAAGCACCTGCTCCGAATGAGGCTCCCATATCCGCGCCTTTACCTTGCTGCAACATGATCAGAGCCACAAGCCCGATCGAAATCAGCAAGAAAATTACCAGAAGAGCTTCGTACATAGTTGTACCTGTATCCTTGCGGGTTCACCGCATGCCAAATGCTTTTCACCCATAACAGCGGGAATTCATTCACCCACTTAAGCGGGTGTGAATACTAACCAAAGCGGTTAATACACGCAAGGGCAATTTCATTAACCGGGCTCATTTGCAGAAAAAACAGCCAGGTTACTCAACTTGCGGACAATTCTACGGGGAAGAGCGGCGTCCTCCCCCCTAAAATAAAGCCATTAACCTGCTGCTTTTACCGCATCGGCAATACGATGAGCCAGAGACTTAATTAGCTCTTCCTCTTCATCGCCTTCAACCATTACGCGTATCAATGGTTCAGTGCCAGATTTACGTAACAGCACGCGGCCACGCCCCGCCAGTTCAGCCTCGACCTGCTGAGTCACGGCAACAACGGCTTCGGACTCTAGCGGATTGTGATTACCGGAGAAACGAACGTTAACCAGTATCTGAGGCAATAACTTCATGCCGCTGCACAGATCATGCAGGCTCATGTCGTTACGCACCATCGCAGTTAGCACTTGCAAACCTGCTACGATACCGTCACCGGTGGTGGTTTTATCCAATAGAATCACATGGCCGGAGTTTTCAGCCCCGATACGCCAGCCGTTTTCCTGCATTTTTTCCAACACGTAGCGGTCGCCCACTTTTGCGCGAGCGAAAGGAATGCCGAGTTGCTTCAGCGCTAGCTCCAGACCCATATTGCTCATCAGCGTACCAACAGCGCCACCTTTCAGCTGACCCTGACGCAGGCCTTCACGCGCAATAATATAAAGAATCTGGTCGCCATCCACTTTATTGCCCAAATGGTCAACCATCATTAGGCGGTCGCCGTCGCCGTCAAAGGCCAGACCAACGTGTGCTTTTTCAGCCAATACGCGCTCTTGCAGCATACGAACATCGGTAGCACCACATTCTTCATTGATGTTCATACCGTCAGGCTCACAGCCTATGGCAATCACGGTAGCGCCCAGTTCACGTAATACGCTTGGCGCAATGTGATAGGTTGCACCGTTGGCACAGTCCACAACGATTTTCAAACCGTTCAGATTTAATTCGTTCGGGAAGGTACCTTTACAAAATTCGATATAACGGCCGGCTGCATCAACAATACGGCTGGCTTTACCCAATTCTGATGACTCAACGCAAGTCAGTGGCTTTTCCATCTCCGCTTCAATGGCTTCTTCTACTTCGTCAGGCAGTTTTGCACCATCAATATCGAAGAATTTAATGCCGTTGTCATAGAAAGGATTATGAGAGGCGGAAATAACGATGCCCGCTTCCGCTCGGAAAGCGCGAGTCAGGTAAGCCACAGCAGGAGTTGGCATTGGGCCAGTGAATGACGCAGATAAACCAGCGGCAGCCAGACCGGCCTCCAACGCTGATTCCAGCATGTAACCGGAAATACGCGTATCTTTACCAATGATGATCTTGCGCGAGCCATGACGAGCCAGAACCTTCCCTGCGGCCCAACCGAGCTTCAATACAAACTCAGGCGTAATCGGGTTGTCACCTACTTTTCCGCGAATGCCATCTGTACCAAAGTATTTACGGTCACTCATAATTTCTCTCTATTCCTTCGCTGAAAGTGTTGCCTCGACGATACGCATCGCCTCGACGGTTTCTTTAACATCATGCACTCTGACGATCTGCGAGCCCTGCATTGCCGCAATGACTGCACAGGCAACGCTGCCAATAACTCGCTGTTGAGGTGGTACATTAAGTAACTGACCCACCATAGATTTTCGCGACATTCCGACCAAAAGCGGAAGCTCAAAATGGTGAAGTTCTGCCAACCGAGCCAATAACTGGTAATTATGCGCTAAATTTTTACCAAAACCGAATCCCGGATCGAGTAACAATTTACTTTTTGCGATACCTGCCGCAACACAACGTTCAATGTGATGTTCAAAAAACTGGTTCACATCCGCCAGTAAATCATCGTAGTGAGGGGATTGCTGCATGCTCTGCGGTTGCCCTTGCATATGCATCAGGCAGACAGGCAGGCCCGTCGCGGCCGCGGCATCCAGAGCGCCCGGCTCTTGCAAAGAACGAACGTCATTGATCAGATGCGCGCCGACTTTGGCTGATTCGGTTATCACTGCCGCTTTTGAAGTATCAACCGAAATAAAGATCTCAAAACGTTTCGCCAACGCTTCAACGACCGGAATCACTCGATCCAATTCTTCCTGCTCGCTAATTTCAGCGGCTCCAGGCCGGGTAGACTCGCCGCCCACATCAATCAGAGTTGCACCTGCGGCAATCATTGCCTGCGCGTGATGAAGGGCATTATCGAGATCGTTGTGGCGTCCGCCATCGGAAAACGAATCGGGGGTGACGTTCAAAATCCCCATAACCTGAGGGTGTGAGAGATCAAGAGTCAGATCCCTGGCAGTCAAATACATCGTTATTTACCTTAAAAATGGTTAAGCACTTCAATTTATCCCGGCCAGAAAAAGAAAAACCCCGAGCAAGCCCGGGGTTATATTAATCACTACGCATTTAGATGCCAACAATCCGCTTACTTATCACCTAACTGTTCTGACATGGTGTTGCCAGGAGTTGGGGTACGCGGTTCGTCAACAGGCGTTGGTGCCTGAGGCGTATTGTCACTATCAGATGATTTATTCTTCGTAGCGTCGTCCCAGCCAGCCGGCGGGCGAACTTCTTTACGATTCATCAAATCATCAATTTGCGGCGCATCAATAGTTTCATATTTCATCAGCGCGTCTTTCATGGAATGAAGAACATCCATGTTTTCCATCAGCAACTTACGTGCACGCTGATAGTTACGCTCAACCAGCAATTTCACTTCCTGATCGATGATACGCGCGGTTTCATCGGACATATGCTTAGCTTTTGCCACTGAGCGACCGAGGAACACTTCGCCTTCTTCTTCAGCATAAAGCAGCGGACCCAGTTTTTCTGAGAAGCCCCATTGCGTAACCATGTTACGTGCAATTGAGGTAGCTACTTTAATGTCATTTGAAGCACCGGTAGACACTTTTTCCGGGCCATAAATGATTTCTTCAGCAAGACGACCGCCGTACAACGTAGAAATCTGGCTTTCCAGTTTCTGACGGCTAGCGCTGATTGCATCGCCCTCCGGCAGGAAGAAAGTCACACCCAACGCACGGCCACGAGGAATAATTGTCACTTTATGCACCGGATCGTGCTCCGGCACTAAGCGACCGATAATCGCATGGCCAGCTTCGTGATATGCCGTAGATTCCTTCTGCGCTTCGGTCATCACCATGGAGCGACGTTCCGCACCCATCATGATTTTGTCTTTAGCTTTCTCAAACTCGACCATTGAAACAACGCGTTTGTTACCGCGAGCGGCAAATAACGCAGCTTCGTTGACCAGGTTAGCCAAATCAGCACCGGAGAAGCCTGGAGTACCACGGGCAATCACTGACGCATCGATATCGATATCCAGCGGTACGCGACGCATATGGACTTTCAGAATCTGTTCACGACCACGCACGTCTGGCAGACCAACTACAACCTGACGGTCGAAACGACCCGGACGCAGCAATGCTGGATCCAGAACATCTGGACGGTTAGTTGCCGCAATCACGATGATGCCTTCATTACCTTCGAAGCCATCCATCTCAACCAGCATCTGGTTCAGGGTTTGCTCACGTTCATCGTGACCACCGCCCAAACCTGCGCCACGTTGGCGACCTACTGCATCAATTTCATCGATAAAGATGATACATGGAGCAGCTTTCTTAGCTTGCTCGAACATATCGCGAACGCGGGATGCACCCACACCAACGAACATTTCGACGAAGTCAGAACCGGAAATAGTAAAGAATGGCACTTTAGCTTCCCCTGCAATGGCTTTCGCCAGCAAGGTTTTACCGGTCCCTGGAGGACCCACCATCAATACGCCTTTCGGAATTTTACCGCCCAGCTTCTGGAAACGGCTCGGCTCACGCAGGTATTCAACCAGTTCGCTAACTTCTTCTTTCGCTTCGTCACAGCCTGCAACGTCGGCAAAAGAGGTTTTAATCTGATCTTCAGTCAACATGCGCGCCTTGCTCTTGCCAAAGGACATTGCCCCTTTGCCGCCGCCGCCCTGCATTTGACGCATAAAGAAGATCCAGACCCCAATTAACAACAACATTGGGAACCAGGAGATAAAGATAGAAGCCAGCAAGCTCGGTTCTTCCGGTGGCTCACCAACAACTTTCACATTTTTAGTCAACAGGTTATCAAGCAGTTTCGGGTCATTAACCGGAATAAAGGTCGTGTATTTGCTGTTATCTTTCTTGCTAACATTAATTTCACGCCCGTTGATACGTGCTTCACGAACCTGATCTTGGGATACGTCAGAGATGAAAGTAGAGTAATCCACTCTACGACCATTCGATTCGCTGGGACCAAAGCTCTGGAATACAGACATCAGTACGACTGCAATAACTAACCAGAGAATTAGGTTTTTCGCCATGTCACTCAAGGGATTAACCTCATATTACAACTGTGTTAACAAACAGCGTTAGGGTACTACAGTTTCCGCCCTGTCGCTACAATGTACACTTCTCGCGATCGCGCACGAGAAGCGTCTGGCTTACGAATCTTAACTTTCGTAAACAGGGAGCGAATTTCCCGTAGGTATTCATCAAAGCCATCTCCCTGGAACACTTTCACCAGGAAACTTCCGCCTGGTGCCAATACATCACGACACATATCCAGCGCTAATTCAACCAGATACATCGATTTAGGGATATCGACTGCCGGAGTACCGCTCATATTCGGGGCCATGTCAGACATAACCACCTGAACTTTTTTCTCACCTACCCGCTCAAGCAGTGCTTTCAGCACCATTTCATCACGGAAGTCGCCTTGAAGGAAATCGACTCCAACGATAGGATCCATTGGTAAAAGATCGCAAGCGATGATTCGACCTTTACCACCGATCTGAGTAACTACATACTGAGACCAGCCGCCCGGAGCTGCACCTAAATCCACAACTGTCATACCGGGTTTAAAGAGTTTATCGCTCTGTTGTATTTCATCAAGTTTAAACCAGGCGCGCGAACGTAACCCTTTTTTCTGCGCCTGAATCACATATTTATCGCTAAAGTGTTCTTGTAACCAGCGACTGGAGCTAGCTGAACGCTTTTTATTGGCCATCTCTTTTTCCAACTATCCTAATTAAGAGCCCGCGCATCTATTGCTTAGCTCGCGTAGACTCCCTAACCGGTAAAAGACCGATTTGGTGATACACATGAGATGGCGGTAGAATGAACCGTTTTCAATCCCAACTTAAGCAAAAAAGACGATGAATCTGAATAACAAACAAAAACAGCACCTGAAAAGCCTGGCCCATCCGTTAAAACCAGTAGTCATGCTGGGCAATAACGGCTTGACCGAAGGGGTGCTGGCTGAGATCGAACAAACACTGGAACATCATGAACTTATCAAGGTAAAAATCACTGCTGAAGAGCGTGAAACCAAAACCTTGATCGCTGATGCTATCGTGCGTGAAACCGGTGCAGTTAACGTGCAAATTATCGGTAATATTTTAGTACTCTACCGCCCGGCGAAAGAGCGCAAGATTATTTTACCGCGTTAATGACGTTCGTTTTAAAGAAAAGGTGCCATGCACTTAGTTCTGATAAAAGGCCGCTTGCGGCCTTTTTTCTTTTCTTTACAAATATCTGCTTACTTATTGCTCAAATCAGCCATATTACAGATATTCGACTTTAAGAATTTCGAATTCTACATCACCGCCCGGAGTACGAATAACCACCACATCATCAACTTCTTTACCGATGAGGCCGCGGGCAATCGGTGAATTTACTGAAATAAGATTTTGTTTAAAATCTGCTTCATCATCACCAACAATACGGTAGGTCTGCTCTTCTTCCGTGTCCAGATTTAACACTGTAACCGTAGAAGCGAAAATAACCCGCCCATTATTCGGCATTTTGGTGATATCAATCACCTGAGCGTTAGATAACTTCGCTTCAATTTCCTGAATACGGCCTTCGCAGAACCCCTGTTGTTCACGAGCCGCATGGTATTCAGCATTTTCTTTTAAATCGCCGTGTTCGCGAGCATCCGCAATATCAGCGATAATCTTTGGGCGACGCACGCCCTTCAAATATTCGAGCTCTTCGCGCAGTTGATCTGCACCACGTACCGTCATCGGAATCTGTTTCATCTGTTAAATACCTCTAAATCTATCCTGTTCAAATAATCGTCATCCTGACGTTTTCGAATGAAAATACGGCTAGCCTAAAATCCTACCCGCCTCCAGGCGATTAACAAAAAAAACCCTCCCGGAGCTAAAACTCCAAGTTAGGATCGATTTTGCATTTTGATAAACATTTTAACGTAGAGTTCCTTTAGGGTCATCGTTTACTTTCGCCCTCGTTGCACCGTAGTATGGCTGTACGTTACCCAGCAGTTATACCGAAATTATGCATTTTTCACGAATAGTCAGTAAATTGGCCTGCGTTTTTGCGATCAACATCAGCGTATTCAATGCCAATGCGGCGCAGGTAGAAAATTACACGCAGTATCTGCCCGATGGGGCGAATCTTGCTTTAGTGGTGCAAAAAATCGGGGCGACAACTCCGGTGATAGACTATCACGCCCAGCAAATGGCACTCCCGGCCAGTACTCAGAAAGTACTGACAGCGCTAGCCGCCCTGTTGCAGCTAGGGCCTGATTTTCGTTTCGTTACCACGCTGGAAAGTCATGCGCCGATAACTGACGGCGTTCTGCGCGGTAATCTGATTGCCCGTTTCGATGGCGATCCGACCTTAACCCGCCAGCAACTGCGAAATATGGTAACAACGTTGAAAAAATCGGGTCTACGCCAAATTGCCGGGGATTTGATTATCGATACCTCGGTTTTTGCCAGCCATGATAAAGCGCCCGGCTGGCCGTGGAACGATATGACCCAGTGCTTCAGCGCACCGCCAGCGGCCGCAATTGTCGATCGCAACTGTTTCTCGGTATCGCTGTACAGCGCACCGAATCCCGGCGATATGGCCTTTATTCGCGTCGCTTCTTACTATCCCGTACAAATGTTTAGCGAAGTTCGCACTCTGGCAAAAGGCTCGCCGGATGCCCAATATTGCGAACTAGATGTGGTTCCCGGCGAACTCAACCGCTTTACCCTTACCGGCTGCCTGACTCAACGCAGCGAACCCCTGCCCTTAGCCTTTGCGGTGCAAAACGGCGCTAGCTATGCCGGTGCTATTTTGAAAGACGAGCTAAAAAAAGCCGATATTCAGATTGACGGTAATCTAAGACGCCAAACTACGCCGAGCGCGGCTGGCAGCGTGTTGGCGCAGGCACAATCCGCTCCGTTGCATGACTTGCTAAAAATCATGCTGAAAAAATCCGACAATATGATCGCCGATACAGTTTTCCGAACTATTGGCCATCAGCGTTTCGGCGTACCGGGCACCTGGCGAGCCGGCGCTGACGCAGTACGTCAGGTTTTACGTCAGAAAGCTGGAGTTGACCTCGGAAATAGCATCGTGGTGGATGGTTCGGGCTTATCGCGCCATAATCTTATTGCTCCTGCGACCATGATGCAGGCATTGCAATATATTGCCCAGCACGATCAAGAACTTAACTTCATCTCCATGCTGCCATTATCGGGTTATGACGGCACATTGCGCTATCGCGGTGGTCTGCACGAAGCCGGGGTTGATGGCAAAGTGTCAGCCAAAACCGGGGCGCTGCAAGGGGTCTACAATCTGGCAGGCTTTATTACTACCGCCAGCGGTCAGCGCATGGCGTTTGTCCAGTTCCTGTCTGGCTATGCCGTTCCACCGGAAGATCAAAAAAACCGCCGGGCGCCGCTGGTTCGATTTGAAAGCCGCCTGTACAAAGATATTTATCAGAATAACTGAAAACCATGAAACTACTGATTGTCGAAGATGATGAGTTGTTACAAAAAGGCATTGCCATGGCCCTCACCAGTGAGGGTTACGCCTGCGATTGCGCCAGTACCGCGGCTGAAGCCAACGGTCTGATTATCACCAGTCAGTACAGCATGGTTATTCTCGATCTGGGATTGCCAGATCAGGATGGTGCCGTGTTGCTCCGCCAATGGCGCCGCCAGAGTATTAGCCTGCCAGTGCTGATATTAACAGCTCGCGATGCGTTGGAAGACCGCGTCGATGGGCTGGATGCTGGCGCTGATGATTATTTGATTAAACCTTTCGCGCTGGCAGAATTATTGGCTCGCGTGCGTGCTCTGATTCGCCGCTATCAGGGGCAAAGTGATAATTTGCTTCAACAAGGGAATTTGAGCCTCAATCTGGCAACTCAACAGGTTTATCTACAGGAACAGCCGCTGGAAATCACGCCGAAGGAGTTTGCCATTCTTTCCCGCCTGATTATGCGCGCCGGGCACACCGTCAATCGGGAGCTGTTACAGCAAGATCTCTATACTTGGCAGGACGATCTTGGCTCGAATACTCTCGAAGTGCACGTTCATAATCTACGAAGAAAATTGGGTAAAGATCGAATCCGAACGGTTCGGGGCATTGGTTATCGTCTGGAAGTCTTATCATGATTAGCATGCGTCGTCGTCTGATTCTGATGCTAGCGCTGATTCTATTAGTCACTCAGTTAATTAGCGCGCTGTGGCTGTGGCATGAGAGCCAGGAACAAATTCAGTTTTTAGTAGATGAAACTCTCACCGCCAAAGTCAGAAATGAAAAAGTCGACACAGAAATTGCGGAGGCCATCGCTTCACTGCTGGCCCCTTCTCTGATTATGATGATCATCACTCTCCTCGCCTCTTTTTGGGCTATCAGTTGGATCATACGCCCGTTGGATCAACTTCAGAGCAAGCTTTCTGAACGCTCCGCGGACAACCTTAGCCCGCTGGTTATCAAAAGTGATATGCAGGAAATCGTCGCCGTTACCGGCACGCTAAATCAGCTGTTTTCCCGCCTTTCCAATACCATTCAGCAAGAACGTCGTTTCACTGCCGATGCCGCCCACGAACTACGCACACCGCTGGCGGGCATTCGCCTTCATCTGGAATTGATGGAAAAAAATGGCATAGCGGAAAGCAAAGTGCTAATTAATCGCCTCGATTTATTGATGCATACCATCGAACAACTGTTGATGCTGTCACGCGCAGGGCAGAATTTTGCCAGCGGACAATATCAGACTTTTGACTGGATTCAGGATGTGGTGCAACCGTTGCGGGAAGAACTGGCCGAAATGGCGGCGCAGCGTAAACAGCGTCTCCAATGGATTTTACCAGAACGTTCCTGTATTCAAGGTGAAGCCGCCCTGCTGCGTTTAATGCTGCGTAATCTGGTGGAGAACGCTCACCGCTATAGCCCCTCAGACAGCCTGATTATCGTTAAACTGACATCGCAGGATAGCGGTGTACTGTTGCAGGTTTTGGACGAAGGCCCAGGGATTAAGGAGAACCAGATTGGCGAGCTGACGCAGGCTTTTCGCCGTATGGATCAACGCTATGGTGGAAGCGGATTGGGGCTGAATATCGTATTGAGAATCGCACAGTTGCATCAGGGAAAACTGTCGCTGGAGAACCGCAGCGATCGACAGGGATTGAACGCCCAGTGCTGGTTGCCAAATCAGCAATAAGCCCAAAAAACGAAAGGCTGCCCGCAGGCAGCCTCTTTTAGCTCAAAACTGATGTCTGAGATTAACGCTCGTAAATGAACTCAACGCCATCGTCGTCTTCTTCATTCCAATCGTCATCCCATTCGTCTTTCGCTTCATCTTCCACTTCTGCCAGCTGTTCACGGTGATAATCATCCCACATGAACTCGACTTTCTCAGGGGCAGTCTCAGCAATTGCCATAGCTTTAGGTTGGGTATTCAGGAAGTTCATAACGTCCCAGCACAGCGCGTTAACGCCTTCGCGGTTGGCGGCCGAGATCATATAATACTTATCCTCCCATCCCAGAGCGTCTGCAATCGCCTTAGCGCGTTCTTCCGCTTCAGCCTGGTCTAACAGGTCAACCTTGTTAAATACCAACCAGCGTGGCTTCTCGGCCAGATTTTCACTGTATTGCTGCAATTCATTGATAATGATTTTGGCATTCTCAATAGGATTGGATTCATCAATAGGTGCGATGTCGATCAGATGCAACAGTACGCGGCAACGTTCCAAATGTTTCAGGAAGCGAATACCTAAACCAGCGCCTTCCGAAGCCCCTTCAATCAAACCAGGGATGTCGGCAACGACGAAGCTTTGCTCATGATCCATACGCACCACGCCCAGACTTGGGATCAAGGTGGTAAATGGATAGTCGGCAACTTTCGGTTTTGCCGCAGATACCGCACGGATAAAGGTAGATTTACCTGCGTTTGGCAGACCCAGCATACCGACATCAGCCAGCAGCAATAGCTCAAGCATCAGTTCGCGAGTTTCCCCTTCAGTACCCATGGTTTTCTGACGCGGTGCGCGGTTAACCGAAGATTTGAAACGGGAGTTACCCAAACCGTGGAACCCGCCTTTGGCAACCATCAGGCGCTGCCCGTGACGAGTCATATCACCGATAACTTCACCGGTATCCTGATCCAGTACACGCGTACCGACCGGCACTTTGATGGTAATATCTTTACCACGTTTACCGGTACAATCACGGCTCTGGCCATTCTGTCCACGTTCAGCGCGGAAAGATTTCACAAAGCGGTAATCGATCAGGGTATTCAGGTTTTCATCAGCCAGCAGGTAGATATCACCGCCGTCGCCGCCATCGCCGCCGTCCGGGCCGCCGTTAGGAATATATTTTTCACGACGGAAGCTTACACAACCGTTACCACCATCACCGGCTACAACCAGAATCGCCGCTTCATCTACAAACTTCATGTCTCTCTCCGTAAATCATTCACCGGGCTGCTTCAACGGAGCAACCAGGGTTGTTTCTGTCCGCCGTGGCCACCATCGATGACCAATTGCGGAAAACATTGCACCTGCCACCACCACAAACGCCCCTACGTAGCCCACGGCATTGAGGGGAGGTGCGGCAAACATATCTGGCCACGCCAGCGCTAATAAATTTGAAAAAATCAGTGTAAACAACGGAGTCAGCGTCACTAAAGCGCTTACCTGCGCCGCCTGCCAACGCGCCATGGCCTCAGCCAAAGCTCCGTATCCAACCAGGGTGTTAACCCCGCAGAACAGCAGACACGCCAGTTGCCATCCACTTAACTGAAAAATAACGCCGGGTTTGGCCAGCGGAAACAGAACCAGTGCACATAAAGTGTACAACAAGACGAGGATCTGTTGCGATGCCATGCGTCTTAATAGCACCTTCTGAGCGACACCGTAGCTCACCCAAACCATAGCGGCGCACACGCCTAATGCCACGCCGAGGGTGTAATCCGTCAGTCTGGTAAAGATTTCCAGCAGGCTGGTGTTAAAAAAGAGCATCAAACCGCAAATCAGCATCGCTGCGCCGATAACCTGCGTAATTCGCATGCGCTCTTTTAAAATCAGCACACTGGCGATCATCATCCCAACCGGTGACAACTGTCCGATAACCTGAGACGCCGTCGGGCTAAGATACTGTAGCGATGAGCTGAAAAAGAGAAAGTTCCCCAGCAAACCGCAGGTGGCAATAACCAATAACAACAACCACCGAGGTTGACGAAATAACGTGAGAGAAGGCAATTGCCGTCTGGAGGCCAAAATCAATCCCAGGCCCAAAGACGCAAGCGTAAAGCGGTACCAGACGATGGTAAAAGGGTCCATCACTTCAAGTACTTGCTTCATTGCTATCGGCAGAATACCCCAGAATACGGCAGTCGTTAACGCAAGAAGAATGCCTAAACCGGCCTGCTGTTTCGTATTCATGACTTCACTCAGGTAAGGTCAACCCAGAAATGTAAAAAGCCCCGCAACAAAATTGCAGGGCTTACATCTATTAGCAGGACGCGAAAAACTTATTCAGCTTCGATGCTGATAAATTTACGGTTTTTCGGGCCTTTAACTTCGAACTTGACTTTACCGTCAGCCAAAGCAAACAGAGTGTGGTCTTTACCGCAACCTACGTTGATGCCAGCGTGGAATTTAGTACCACGTTGACGAACGATGATGCTGCCTGCCAATACTGCTTCGCCGCCAAAACGCTTAACGCCTAGACGTTTACTTTCGGAGTCACGACCGTTACGAGTCGAGCCACCAGCCTTTTTATGTGCCATTTGTCCGCTCTCCTAAAACTTAAGCGCTGATACCGGTGATTTTAACATCAGTGAACCACTGACGGTGACCTTGCTGCTTACGGTAGTGCTTACGACGACGGAATTTAACAATCTTAATTTTGTCGCCACGACCGTGAGCAACTACTTCAGCTTTGACCAGACCGCCATTGACTAAAGGAGCGCCGATATTGATTTCTTCACCGTTAGCGATCATCAGAACTTGGTCAAACTCAATTGTTTCACCAGTTGCGATGTCCAGCTTTTCCAAGCGAACGGTTTGACCTTCGCTTACTCGGTGTTGTTTACCACCACTTTGGAAAACCGCGTACATATAAAACTCCGCTTTCCGTGCACCCTACTTAAGTAGTCCAGAGCGCACTATAAATATTCATATTAGGGCGCGAATTCTACGCAAAAACGGATCGGATGACAAGCGCAGAATAGCTGCAAACGAAGAAAAAAAGCGCAGTTTCTTACATGTCATTTATTTAACGCGTTTTTCAAGTACAATCATGGTCTCAGGGAACGTCATGTAATAATGTTAGCGGCGATGTCATCGTAGTTAAAGAGAAAAACAGCTGAATAAAACAATGAACCTAGAAAAGATTATCGAGTTAACCGCGCAGGATATGGCGGCCGTGAACGCAACAATTCTCGACCAGTTGAACTCCGATGTAACGCTCATCAATCAATTGGGTTACTACATTATCAGCGGTGGCGGGAAACGTATTCGCCCCATGATTGCGGTGCTGGTTGCCCGAGCGCTGGGTTATCAGGGCGATAAACATGTCACTATCGCCGCATTAATTGAATTTATTCATACTGCAACATTATTACACGATGACGTTGTTGATGAATCCGATATGCGTCGCGGTAAAGCGACGGCTAATGCCGCCTTTGGTAACGCCGCCAGCGTGCTGGTTGGTGATTTCATTTACACCCGCTCTTTCCAGATGATGACCAGTCTGGGTTCTCTACGCGTGCTGCAATTGATGTCAGAGGCCACCAACGTGATTGCTGAGGGTGAAGTTCTGCAATTAATGAATTGTAATAACCCAGATATTACCGAAGAAAGCTATATGCGGGTGATTTACAGTAAAACGGCCCGCCTGTTTGAAGCAGCCTCTCAATCTTCCGCCATTCTTGCCGACGCAACCCCAGAGCAGGAAATTGCCCTGCAGGATTATGGCCGCTATCTTGGCACTGCATTCCAGCTTATCGACGATTTGTTAGATTACAGCTCCGATGGCTCCACTCTCGGTAAAAATACCGGTGACGACCTAAATGAAGGTAAACCGACTTTGCCGCTGCTGCATGCCATGAATAACGGGAATCCCGAGCAGTCTGCCCTGATCCGCAAAGCGATTGAAGAAGGAAATGGTCGCCATTTGCTGGAACCCGTTCTGGAAACCATGCGCCAATGTGGCTCTCTGGATTATACGCGTCAGCGTGCGGAAGAAGAGGCTGACAAGGCAATTGCCGCATTGCAGATATTGCCAGAAACTCCGCATCGATTAGCGCTGGAAGGTTTAGCGCATATAGCCGTACAGCGAGATTTTTGAGAAACTTAAAGAAACAACCCGGAAGTTAAATAACGACTGGGTTGTTTTCCTGATTTATCGCTAACGATTAACCAAACGCGCCATTAATGTTGCGACGCCCTCACGGAAAATAAACGCAATAATTTGATCGCGTTCTTCCTCCGTCAACTGGTAATAAGCTTCAATCCAAACCTGCAAAGGGTCCTGTCTGGCAACGATATATTCCGCAGGTTCCTCCCTCATCCTTATCATATCCAGCACTTGCCCAGGCAAGCTATCAACATGATATTCAATAGCTTTACCTTGAACTCCACGTCGGCGGCGTAGTTCCCAGCCTTCGCGTCTGGCCATCTGGTTGATTCCTTGTGGCGAGGAGGGTAATCCTGCGATGCCTGTTAATTCCCTGGCTGAAAACCACTGTTTCTTCATGGATGATCTACTCTCGGATTTACTCAACAATTCGGGCATCCGAACAGCGCAATAAAATAGATGCCCCGCTCAGCATTAATCAGGTAATGGCTAAACGCGTCATTAACGAACCAATCCCTTCACGCAAAATAAAACTGATGATTTTGTCGCGCTCCGCTTCGGTTAACTGATAGTAGGCCTCTACCCATACCGCTATCGGTTCCTGTCGCGTGACGACATAATCTACCGGGTCCTCTTTGAGTCGTAGCAGACTAAGCACGCTTACCGGCAAACTATCTATATGATATTCAACCGCTTTACCCTGAACTCCCCGGCGACGCCGTTGTTTCCAACCCTCACGTTTTGCCATGAGGTTGATTCCTTGTGGAGACGAGGGCAACCCCGCGATACCTGTCAGTTCCTTGGCAGCAAACCACTCTTTTTTCATAGCCTTTCTTCTCTACTATGCGGTAACACGCAAAAAAGGAATTTTTAGAAAATATTTGAAAATCATTTGGAAATTTGATGTTATCCTGTTTCTAAATGATTACTTTTCGTTCGTAATATGATTAACGATACACGGTTAGTTATACCACTAACATGCCAGCAGCTTAGTAAAAAAAAGGATTAAAGATGATTTTAAGGAAATCTGATTGGCACCCTGCCGACGTTATTGCGGCACTGCGGAAGAAAGGAACAACCCTGGCGGCGTTGTCTCGAAATGCCGGTCTTAGCTCATCAACGCTAGCCAATGCCCTGACTCGTCCCTGGCCGAAAGGTGAGTGGCTAATTGCGGAATGTCTGGAGATTCATCCCTCGGAAATCTGGCCTTCCCGCTATTTTGACGCTAGAACAGGGGCCTTACTGGATAGGAAAACGCGTATTCGTTCAGCACAGTCATAACTTACTGACATAAAAAAAGCCGCCGGTGCTTGCCACCAGCGGCTTCTTAGACGAAACAGTCAAGGGAAAATAACCCCCCGCTATTTTCAATCAACAATTGTTATTTGTTGACGAAATCTACGCCTAGTTCGATATCTTTGTGCAGCACGTCTAGCATGCTTTCTAATGCATTTTGCTCAAAGGCACTAAGTTTGCCAATGTCTTTACGTTCAGCAACACCTTGTTTTCCAAGCAGAATTGGCTGCGCGAAGAAGCGAGCATATTTGCCATCGCCTTCCACATATGCACATTCAACAATGCCGCTTTCACCTTGCAGAGCGCGAACCAGAGACAGACCGAAACGCGCAGCAGCCTGGCCCATAGACAGCGTTGCAGACCCGCCACCGGCTTTTGCTTCAACGACTTCAGTACCCGCATTCTGGATACGTTTGGTCAGGTCGGCAACTTCCTGCTCGGTGAAGCTCACGCTAGGAATCTGTGACAGCAATGGCAGAATAGTCACGCCAGAGTGACCACCAATAACCGGCACTTCGATATCCTGAGGCTGCTTGCCTTTCAATTCAGCAACGAAGGTGTTTGAACGAATGGTATCCAGAGTGGTGATACCAAACAGTTTGTTCTTGTCGTATACCCCAGCTTTTTTCAGTACTTCAGCCGCGATAGCTACGGTGGTGTTCACTGGATTAGTGATAATACCGATCAATGCTTTTGGGCAAGTACGAGCGATTTGCTCAACCAGATTACGAACGATCCCAGCGTTAACATTAAATAGATCCGAACGATCCATGCCAGGTTTACGGGCTACACCGGCAGAAATCAGAACTACATCAGCGCCTTGCAGAGCTGGGGTAGCGTCTTCGCCGCTAAAACCTTTAATATTGACTGCCGTAGGGATGTGGCTCAGATCTACAGCTACACCCGGAGTAACCGGAGCGATGTCGTACAGAGAAAGGTCTGAACCTGAAGGAAGCTGAGTCTTGAGTAGAAGAGCGAGGGCCTGGCCGATACCACCAGCGGCACCGAGAACTGCAACTTTCATCCTATACTCCTTGTTATATATAATTTAAATTTGCCGTGAATTCATCTATTTACGCACCTTAGTTTATTGCGATTTTAAACACAATCTATTAACAGTCAGATTGAGAGATCACGCATTAAAAACGGGTGTGAAGTCGGCTTATTTTAGAGTAATTCGCTTATCGATTAATGATATAGCGCACATTCTTCTAAAAATAATTTAAGCATCCACAACAGGTTAATCGGCGGTTACATTACACCCTTCCATAACATCAGAACAACATCATTTTAATAACATTTTTATCACGACTGTTTGATTGCTATGCATTTAGCTTAGGCATAATAGTTAGAGATATATTTACGCTAAATTGTCATCTGCTTTGATATAAGAGCTTTTATTACTTCCTACGCATGCTAATGTTGAATAAAAATTCATTTAAATGCATAATTGGCTTCCTAACTCTCCATTCCCCCAGGTGAAAAATGCGAAATCCCGCAAAACAAGAAGACCTTATCAAAGCGTTTAAAGCGTTATTGAAAGAGGAAAAATTCAGTTCTCAGGGCGAGATTGTTTTGGCATTGCAGGAGGAAGGGTTTGAAAACATTAACCAATCCAAAGTATCACGCATGCTGACCAAGTTTGGTGCCGTTAGAACCCGTAATGCGAAAATGGAGATGGTTTACTGTCTGCCAGCAGAATTGGGAGTTCCAACGACCAGCAGCCCGCTGAAAAATCTGGTTCTCGACGTAGATTATAATGATTCTGTCGTGGTGATTCACACCAGCCCTGGTGCTGCTCAGCTTATCGCCCGCCTGCTAGATTCATTAGGGAAAGCCGAAGGCATCCTGGGTAGCATTGCCGGAGATGACACAATTTTCACCACGCCAGCTAAAGGCTTTAGTGTTAAACAGCTGCATGACGCCATTTTAGGTTTATTCGACCAAGAGCTGTAATCCCAGCCAATCAGATCGCGGCCAGTAGAATCAAGGTTCTATTGGCCTTTTACAGTACATACTCTGCATTTCAATCCCTTTGCCATCTTCGATCTGCGACAGCCTATTCCCTTAGTCATCTTCCTTTACCTTGCATCAGCCATCCTTTCCAAGCCATGCAGCTTCGCTTTTTTGCTCGTTATCATCCTATAGATATAACTAGCCTCTGAGCTATTTCCCAAGAGGCATACTGCATGTAGTGAATATCACTGGATTTTCTCATCTAACCGGCACGGAAAATGACCCTTTTTCATTAAACAGCGAATACACGCTAAAATTTTCGCACTTTTGGTCAAAAACACCCACTCATTTGAAATATCTACTTTTTTGCCTCAATCACTCATTTTTTGATCGATTTTTATTCCGTTTGGTTATTAAAAACTAATAACTCACATTAAAGTCACGCCAAATATTATTAGTCAGCTATTAATGTTTCGGGTGACTAGATGTATACTCATTTCGTGACGTAAATCACATTTACGCAAACTAATAAAAGAATATTAAGAGGCCATAACATGAACATTAAAACTACCGTAGCAGCATTAAGCGTTCTTTCTGCACTGTCATTTGGCGTATTTGCAGCCGATTCAATCAACGCAAGCCAAGCGGCTAACTTACAATCGGTTGGCACCATTACTGTTAGCGGTGTGAATGGGACGCCTTCAGATATTCGTCAGGCACTGTCTGACAAAGCAGATGCACAAGGCGCCAAGGCTTATCAGGTTATCGAAGCTCGCGAAGACGGCAACTTCCACGCTACAGCAAAAATCTACCAGTAAATTCTGACCTGGCGCATCGCCTTACCAGATTCAGTCAGAATAGAAACACAATCAAAACAACAGCCTCTAAGTAGCAGAATCGATAATAATGCTTTCTGGTTGTTGGCTATTTTTAGGAAGAGATCATGAAAATCAAAAATACCATCGCTGCACTAGGCTTATTTTCCGTTATCGCGTTTGGCGCTTCAGCCGCCGAGTCTGTTAATAATGCTCAAACTAACAGCCTGACCGATATGGGAACCATCAGCGTGAGTGGCATCACCGGCGCGCCTTCTGATATTACTCAGGCACTGGCCGACAAAGCCGATAGCAAAGGCGCTACAGCGTATAAAATCATTGAAATGCGTCAGGAAAATGGCTGGCATGCAACAGCCAAGATTTACAAATAAGGGCGAATGCACGGTGTTTTAAGCGGCAAATCCCAAACAGACAAGCTTGCTCAATAATCTTTTAACTATAAACAGATGAACATAAGTCTATTGAGCAAGAGCAAGAGCAAGAAAAAAGTAAGAAAGAGCAATGCTAGATAATCCCTCGCTGTCCTATCCAGCGAACCCTTTGGCCCCCTTTCGGGGGCTTTTTTTATCTAAATCAGTTCAATAGCTGCTGATGCGCCTTTTTCTCCAGCGCTTCCAGCAGTTTGCTATGGATTCCGCCGAAACCACCGTTGCTCATGACCAGAATGTGATCGCCCGGCTGAGCGGTTTTCGCGATCATTTCTACCAGCGTATCAATATCAGCACTCCATGAAGCCGGTTGAATACAGGCTTCGGCCACTTCCACCACCTGCCACGGAATATGCTGTGGCTGGAACAGAAAGACTTCATCAGCCCGGCCGAGTGACGGCGCCAGCTCATTTTTGCACAGCCCCATTTTCATGGTGTTTGAGCGAGGTTCCAGCACCGCCAAAATCCGCGCTGTCCCGCCAACCTTGCCACGCAGCGCAGCTAAAGTAGCCAGAATGGCCGTTGGATGATGAGCAAAATCATCATAAACCGTTACGCCGTTGGCTTCGCCACGTAGCTCAAGACGGCGACGAGCATTGATAAAATCACCGAGAGCGCGGCAAGCGTCGGCTGGCTGTACACCAACGTGCCGAGCGGCAGCAATGGCCATCAGCCCGTTATGCATATTGTGTTCACCTACCAGCGACCAATTGACTTCGCCAACCAGTTCATTATCCAGGAATACCTGATAAGCGCTGGCATCGACCGTGACTTTCTTCGCTGACCAACTGCCGGTTTCGCCCACAAATTCCTGCTCACTCCAGCACCCCATCGCCATCACCTGTTTCAGGTGGTTGTCGTTATCTGGCAGGATGATCTTGCCTTTCCCGGGCACCAAACGCACCAGATGATGGAACTGCTTCTGGATCGCTTTAAGATCGTCAAAGATATCTGCGTGATCGAATTCCAGATTGTTCATGATCAGCGTGCGTGGGCTGTAATGAACGAATTTGGAACGTTTATCGAAGAAGGCGCAGTCATATTCGTCGGCTTCGATCACAAAGAATGGGCTGTTACCTAAACGGGCAGAAACGTCAAAATTACCCGGTACACCGCCAATCACAAAGCCTGGCTCATAGCCACAGGCTTCCAGAATCCAGGTCACCATACCGGCGGTGGTGGTTTTACCGTGAGTGCCTGCGACCGCAATAACCCAGCGCTCAGGCAGAACCTGATCGTGGAGCCACTGCGGGCCAGAAACGTAAGGAATACCGCGTTCTAAAACTGCTTCGACACAAGGATTGCCGCGAGTCATCGCATTACCGATGATCACCAGATCCGGTGCAGGATCGAGCTGAGCCGGATCGTATCCCTGGATCAAACTGATCCCTTGGTTCTCTAACAAGGTACTCATCGGTGGATAAACGTTAGCGTCGGCCCCAGTGACCTCATGCCCCAATGAGCGCGCCAGCATTGCCAGCCCCCCCATAAACGTGCCGCAAATACCAAGAATATGAATGCGCATAAATGTTTCCGTCTGATTGCATCGAGTTTGCGGCTATTCTACCGCTCAGAATCCGAGAGAAGAAATGGAATTGCCTATGAATCAATCTTAGCTTTGGGCTACACTGCGTAGCATATTGTAAGTGGTTTGTTAGTAATTCGATGTTCAACCGTAGATTCAGGGATTGTGTCATGAAAACGTTAGGCGAATTTATCGTCGAGAAACAGCAAGACTTCTCTCACGCCACAGGCGAATTAACTGCATTACTGTCAGCTATCAAGTTAGGCGCTAAAATCATTCACCGCGACATCAATAAAGCAGGTCTGGTCGATATTCTCGGTACCAGCGGCGCTGAAAATGTGCAGGGTGAAGTTCAGATGAAATTGGATTTGTATGCCAATGAGAAGCTGAAAGCCGCTCTTAAAGCGCGTGGCGAAGTTGCGGGTATCGCGTCTGAAGAAGAAGATGACATCGTTATTTTCGAAGGTGAGAGAGCAGAGAACGCCAAATATGTGGTTCTGATGGACCCATTAGACGGCTCTTCTAATATTGATGTGAATGTCTCGGTCGGTACTATTTTCTCTATCTATCGTCGCATTACGCCAATCGGCGAACCCGTCACAGAAAAAGATTTCCTTCAGCCGGGCAGCGCTCAGGTTGCGGCAGGCTACGTGGTCTACGGTTCATCCACCATGCTGGTCTACACTACCGGTTACGGCGTTCACGGATTTACCTACGACCCATCGCTGGGTGTTTTCTGTTTATCCCATGAGAAAGTTCGCTATCCAGCAACCGGTTGCATGTATTCAATCAACGAAGGGAACTACATCAAATTCCCTCAGGGCGTGAAGAAATACATCAAGTATTGTCAGGAGCAGGATGATGCAACCCAGCGTCCTTATACTTCTCGCTATATTGGTTCTCTGGTCGCAGACTTCCACCGTAACCTGTTGAAAGGCGGCATCTATATTTATCCAAGTACCGCCAGCCATCCGCAAGGGAAACTGCGTTTGCTGTACGAATGCAACCCAATGGCATTCCTGGCTGAACAAGCCGGCGGTAAAGCCACCGATGGTGTGAATCGTATTCTGGATATCGTGCCGGAGAAGCTGCATCAACGTGCGCCATTCTTCGTCGGTACCAAATCTATGGTGGAAGATGCAGAGCGTTTTATCGCTCAGTTCCCAGATTAATTATTATTCCATATAGATCGAATCAAGCAGCGGCTACGGCCGCTGTTTTTTATGCTGCCACGGTTTCTTCATCCGGCTGCAGCTTAAACACCGCCATGCTGGCAGCAAGCGCATCCGCCTGCTCTTCTAGCGAGCGCGTTGCCGCCGCTGCCTGTTCAACCAACGCTGCGTTCTGCTGCGCTACCTGATCCATTTGCGTAATCGCCAGATTAACCTGCTCAATACCAGAGCTTTGCTCATGGGACGCAGCGGATATTTCTTTCATTAATGCCGTTACCCGGCTTACCTCGCGGGCAATATCATTCATGGTTTTACCAGCGGACTCAGCCATATCAGCCCCTTCCCGTACCCGACTTTGCGATTCTACAATCAACCCTTTGATTTCTTTGGCTGACTGGGCGCTTCGCTGAGCCAGATTACGGACTTCACCGGCGACGACGGCAAAACCTCGTCCCTGTTCTCCGGCGCGGGCCGCTTCCACCGCCGCATTCAGCGCCAGAATATTAGTCTGAAACGCTATGCTATCCATCACGCTGATAATATCGGAAATCCTTCGCGAACTGGTGGTGATCGCCTGCATTTTATCCATCACATGATTAACCACCGAACTCCCCTGATTAGCGATCTCAGAGACGCTCACAGCCAAACGGTTTGCTTGATCTGAATTCTCCGCGTTCATTTTCACCGTAGAAGTCAGTTGCTCCATGCTGGCGGCAGTTTGTTCCAGCGAAGCGGCTGATTCTTCGGTTCTTTGCGCGAGATGGATATTACCTGCGGCTAACTCCCGCGATCCGATACCAATCTGACCGCCAACATCCCGGACATGGCTCACTGAAGCCACCAGCGATTGCTGCATGGCCTGTAAAGCCATGGCCAAGCGCGCCAGTTCGGTTTTACCTTCGCCATTAATACTATGGGTCAGATCTCCGGCCGCAATAAACTCCAATTGATGAATAGACTGCTCCAACGGACGCAGAATAATAATTTGCAAAGCAAACCAGGCAACTATCGCGGAAAATAAAGTTATCAGCCCCGAAGCGACAATAATGGCAACTTTAATGTGTGCCGCGCTATTGGCTTGCTCAATTTGCTGCTGGCCTGCATTCAGCGCATAAGAGCGGAATTGCTGCACATCTCCATCGAAAGCACCGCTGATGCTGGAAATCCGGTTTTCCAGCGCTTCATAGTAATCGTCCGCCTTACCTGCTTTGATCGCTTCCAGCATCGGAAACACGCCTTGCTCGAGATAGAATTTATAACTTTTTTGAATATTATTCGCCAGGTCTTCCCCTTCCCCTCTGGCAGTGACCGCCGCAATAAAGCGCTTCATTTCCTGCTGAGATTGGGCCAAATCGGCTTCAATTTTGTTGGCCGTTTTCTGGGATTCATCAATCAGGCCGATTTCCATTTGCCTGACGGCCAAGGCAGCCGCGGCTCTGGCACTTAACGTCGCATTAAAACTATTGGATAACGCCCCCAGCTCCTCTCCCTGAATCTGATTAATGATCCGCAAAGAATTAGAGCTTTCGTGAATGGAGTTGATACCAATTACGCTAACAACTAATAAAATCAACGACATCAAACTCAACTGGGCGATCAACCCGGTCTTTACGGTAATCTTTTTTAACATCTTTTTTTCCCGGTTATCTGCGAAGAATGAAGATTACAAAGCGTTAACTAAAAGTGAGCAGGCATATTATTTAGATAAGTTATCGGCGTACCCGATACCTTCTTGAGCTATGGCGAGTAAAACAGGTGAAAATAGATACGATTAGGCAATGACGAGATTTCTACGCGGCTTGTTCAGCCAAATTTAGCTAATACCTCCATTATCCAGATGTGAAAAGGACGGGAATTAAGAAAAGAGTTGGCTATAATAGCCGGCACTCCATTTCTGGTTTGATAAAAGGAAACCGACATGAGCTTGAACTTAGTACCAGCAGGTAAAGACCTGCCAGAAGATATTTACGTTGTGATCGAAATCCCAGCTAACGCCGATCCAATTAAATACGAAATCGACAAAGAAACCGGTTCTCTGTTCGTTGACCGTTTCATGTCTACCGCCATGTTCTACCCGTGCAACTACGGCTACATCAACAACACCCTGTCTTTAGACGGTGACCCGGTTGACGTTCTGGTTCCAACGCCTTACCCATTACAGCCGGGTTCAGTGGTTCGTTGCCGTCCAGTTGGTGTGTTGAAAATGACTGACGAAGCGGGCGAAGATGCCAAGCTGGTTGCCGTTCCGCACAGCAAACTGACTAAAGAATACGATCACGTTAAAGACGTGCAAGATCTGCCAGAGCTGCTGAAAGCGCAGATCAAACACTTCTTTGAACACTACAAAGATCTGGAAACCGGCAAATGGGTTAAAGTTGACGGTTGGGAAGATGCAGCAGCAGCGAAAGCTGAAATCGTTGCTTCTTTCGAGCGCGCGGCCAAGAAGTAATTCTTGCCGCTGCCCCATAAAAAAACACCGCTCAATGAGCGGTGTTTTTTTACTTTCAAATCACTTTTCTTCGTGTTCTTCGTGGCGTTTGAGCCAGTCACCGCTTCGAATCCGCGGCAATCCTGCAACACTCAGGCGATAGAGATAAATCCAGGCGCTGCCAAAAGGCGTTTGAATTAGCTCACGCTTATAATCTTTGGTATTACTCTTCAGTTCATCCAGCTCGGTCATGATGGCTGAGTTTATCCGATAAACCTCGCAATGCACCTGACCTTCACCGGGAATGACCGCGGGATAATGGCCCAAATTGTACATTTCATACCCATCAAGGTCATATTCACCCAAAAGCTGAGCGTCAGTCATCCAGTGACTGTTACCTTGTTTGCGCCGTAAACTACCGTAGACAATAATTCGCATCATTAAAACTCAAACTGATAGAGCACATCTAATGCCTGATTAATACCAGACACCGCCTCCAGATACAACCTGGGCATCAATCGATAGCGTAATGTTAACGTCGCCAATGAGTCAAATATACCGACACCATATTTTACCTGTAGGTCTTTGGTGACATATCCGCTAACGACCACTTGCGAACTATCTCCTACGCCCTGAGTATCCAACGCCAGATCGCTTACGCCGAACGCCTCACCGATTTGCCCCACCAGCTTGCCGCTCTGCGCCACCCCCATGCCGATGAGCATTGAGGTCATCATGCTGCTATCGGTGCCAGAACTGCTCAGACCCTGGCCGCGCAGTAAGTATGACAAAGCCTCTTGCTGAGATTTGACCGGATCGGAGAACACCTCAAGCTGCGGCGCATCTGCCAACCCAGTAACCCGAACCCCAGCGGTGACGCCATCTTCGGTAGAATCTGGGTTACGAATCGCTTCAATATTCAGCAGCGGTTGATCCGGCGGCCCGGAGAACAACAGCAGGCCTTTCCGCACGATCAGATCCTGCCCATAGGCACGGAAACTACCGGACGGAATATTAATTTGGCCGTTTAACCCCAAACCGCGCTGATCCTGAACCATTTTCAGATCGCCTTGCAGGCGCGCTTTCAGGCCAAAAGCGTTCAGACGAACATCATTGCCAACATGAATAAGCAGATTACTGTTAATCGGAATACCCGCGCTTCTTGGGGCGATAGGCTGAAGGTTGTTATTCAACATCACTTCATCCGGAGATACGCCAACCGCGCTTTCCGGCACTTCTTGTACCGTTATACGCGCCCACGGAATATCCACAGAACCGTTAAGAGAGAACAGCTGCGGGGTAGCTTCAAACACAATATCCGGTGATACATCAACGCGAACCATTGGTGGGATAGTGACTCGCAGCTTATTGCCTTTCGCCGCGATACGGGCACGCCATGCATCGATATTGCGCCAATCCGCGCTCCCATCAAGATTAAGCTGCCCGTTTGTGGTTCGAATCAACCCTTCCAGAGTGGAGGTCATGCCATCAAAATTCACGGCCAGACGCCCATCAGTAATATCAAATGGCATCCAGCTACCGTCAATATCCATGTCTTCAAGCGCCAAACGCCCGAAGACCAGTGGATTTTTGGCATTGCCACCAAGACGCAGGTTGGCGTTCAACATCCCTTTGGCTTTCTCGCCGTCGCTGAGAATCGGGTTAATCATCGCCAGCGAAATATGACTGATAGCAATATTACCAGAGAGATTTCTGCGCCCTTGCGGATCCGCGACCTGCACCTGACCGTTAAACTGGCCGTTATTTGTCAGCTTAATTAGCCAATCGGCCTGAGCCCGGCCATTATTCAGCGCCGCGTTCAAATTCAGGGTATCAAAGGCCAGCGGCAGAGGATTCCCCTGAACCATCTGTTTAACGTTAACCCCTTTACCCACCAAAGAAACCTTGGCCTGAGGCAAGGCACCACCTTCTGCCCAGCTCACGTCCGCTCGACCGCTGAATACGCCGTTTAGCGTGGTATCCGGCCCAAGGAAGGGTTTAATCATCGCCAAATCAAAGCGATTAAGCACGATGCTAGCTTGCCCGCTTGGCCCAGCTTCAATGGTACGTGGCACACAAAGTTCGGCATTCGGGTTCTGCCAGCAGTGCGGCCCGATGGTGATTTTCTGCGCCGTATTGAGATAATCCAGAGCAATAGCGCGATTTAAACGCCATTCTCCAACTGGCGTGTCAAAGCGGGTATTGTTCAGATTGCCACGCCAGCGCTGCTGTTGACGATCGAAACTGCCGTCCAGCGCCAACTGGCCAGAAACCGGCTCTCCCTGAACGTTTAAACGTAGCTGATGCTGCTTTTCGCTCCCTTTGGCATCTAGCGTCAACAGACTGACCAATAAGTCGTCCTGCTTCAGTTGCTCAACCCGTACCGCCAGTTGCCCCTGAATCTGCTCAGCAGAACGCACATCGCCATCGACCTTAATCCGGCGAATATGTAGTGCTTGCCATTGCAACCCCGTCGCGGTTAGATCGGCCAAAAGCTGTG
Source organism: Yersinia sp. J1 (assembly GCF_050586585.1). Lineage (NCBI taxonomy): Bacteria > Pseudomonadati > Pseudomonadota > Gammaproteobacteria > Enterobacterales > Yersiniaceae > Yersinia > Yersinia sp. J1. The sequence goes on along the minus strand of NZ_JBOBDP010000006.1, from coordinate 103,915 downwards.
GTGCTGCAAGATCGCCGCGCAGCTTCAGATTGCCTTTAACCACGCCAGCCAAACCTGGCAGAGCGCCATCTAACTGCGGCGCGTCCACATTGGCGTCGAGAACCCATTTGTCATTCAGATCGCCCTTCACATCCAGCTTATTGCGACCCAACGCCAGATTGATACCCGGAATATGCCATTGTCCGGCGGCATTGCCGGTGAGAGAGCCTCTGGCCGTGACGCGATTCTGTTTTACGTTACCGTCTAAAGTCAGCTCTGGAACATTAAGCTGCCAGCTGCCGCCGTGCATACTGCCGCGGGTGACAATCTTGCCGTCCAGCTTCGCCGGCCATTCCGGCCACTGCTTCGCCGTATTGATTCCGTTTAGCGTCAGAACCGAGTTCCAGCTAATAGCGTGACTCCAGTCGGCTACGCCAGTTAGATCGGTATTTCCTTGCAGTGCCGCCAACCGCAAACGCGTTAGCCTAAACTGCTCAACGTTGCCTTTCCCGTCCAAAGTAATGACGGCGGGAGGAATATCCGCCCCTTTTACGTCTGCGCGAATAGACAACGCATAATCTGAGGCCTGTCCGTTAAAGCGCGTTTTGAAGTTATTGACCTGGAACTGAGCGTCGCCGGTAAAAGGCCAACGCAGCTGCTTGCTTTGTAAGGTCAAAGCCAGAGGTAAACCGGCTTTAGCCAGTTCAGTTTGTGCTTCAAGCTGAGCGCTGACCGGGCCGGACAAATTTAGCGCCACAGTGAGTTGATCCCGCAGGCCGCCGCCCAGGTTCAGTTTGATTTTCTCGCCTTTCAGCGGCTCAACGTTAACGGCACTATTTACCACCAACTCCAACGGCCATTTATCTGCCAACGTAGCCTGCCCGCTGGCGGTCAAGCCACCCTGCGGGGATTTAATATCCAACGTTTCCAGCGTCACCCTTTGATCTTGCGTGCTGGCTTTCAATATCAGGCTAGTGATTAATGCTTCGGTATCGCCGGTCAAACGCAGCTGTTGAGCATTGATTTCCTGAATCTGCAAATCGACAGGCAAACGAAAATCAGGCAACTCTGGCAGCAACGGCTTGGCGAACAGGGCTTTTAACGTTTCCCCTAGCGGTTTTTCAGGCTCGGAGGACTGAGCTAAATCTTGCGTTGGCGCGGAATCAGCCACTTTCTCCGCTGCTTTTTCCGTGGCTTCTTTGACTGCAATCGCCGTGTCTACCGCCGGTTTCATTGCTTCCGGCACGGCAACTGGCGTGGTTTTCGGTAAGGCAATCAACAACCCGCTAATTTTGGTCGGCATCAAGGTTAACGCGCGTTGTTGCCAGTGAGCACCAGTGCGGAACTCGTCCAGCGAAATCGCCGTATCGTCGATGGTCACTTTGACATGGTTAATCGCCAGCAGCCGCAGAGTCATCGGATACGGCGTGCTCAGCTCGCCCATGGGTTCGCTATCCGGCGGCACAGGCTCAGAAGGCGGCAGCAATTTTGTATCGACAACCACGTCAATATCCTGCGCCGTCAAAGCGTTAACACACAGTTCGCTACGTTTAAGACAAGATAACTGCAGGGAAAGATGGAACTGGCCGGCTTTCACCGTCACGCCCGGCATTTGGTACTGAATGCCTTTCAGCGTGAGATCCCGCCAGCCGCCGCTGACACTGGCAATATCCAGCCCCGGCACCCAACGCGCCGCGCTGTTGATCAGAAAGTGCAAACCGGTAGTGGTGCCGAGCAAACCGGCCACAGTGCCGATCAGCAACAGCAAAATGAGTAAAAATGCGATACTGAGTTTCTTTAGCCAATTCATAGTTCAGGCCCCAAACCAATATAGAATTGGACTCCGTGGGTTTCTTGATCGCCAACCGGCGCTGCAAGGTCAAATTTAATCGGTCCAACCGGGGATTCCCAGCGCACGCCAACACCCGCGCCGGTTTTAAAATCGCTCTTACGGATATCGTTCACAGCTTCACCCGAATCGATAAATACGGCACCCCACCATTTTCCAGTGACGTTATATTGATATTCGATGGAGCCAGTAGCCAACTTGGATGCGCCGCTCAATTTACCGGAACTATCCAGCGGTGAAATGCTTTGATATTTATAACCCCGCACGCTGCGATCGCCACCGGCGAAGAAACGCAGAGATGGAGGGACTCGATTAAAGTTATTGGTTTCGATCCAACCGAGATTTCCTCGCGCAACGAAGCGGTTTTTCTCACCTAATGTACGAATCCACACGTTTTGCGCCTGGAACACGGCAAAATCGACGTCGGAACCCCAGGTGGTATCAGAAACGTCCACCGAGTAACGCTGGCTGTCTCCCCACGACGGCATCGCGCCGCCGCGCTGACGGGTGCGATTCACACTGGCGCCCGGATACAGCAGCATAGTGGTATCCGTAACGTTACCCTGCGTAAAGTGGTCCAGACTCCAGCGCAGATTGATAGAACGCTGCCAGCCGCTGGACATATCCCAGAAACGCGCCACATTCAGCGTGGTGGTGTCAGATTTGGTGTCATTCAGATCGGTACGTTTGAAACCGCCCTGAAGCAGATAATATTGCTCAAGTGGATTTTTCAGCAAAGGAATGCGGTAGCTAAAATCAAGACTTTGCTCAGGGGCCGAAACGTTGGCGCTCGTCGTAAAACTGTGGCCACGATTATTCACCCAGGGTTTACGCCAACTGGCTTTTACCCTTGGGCCGATATCGCTGGCAAAACCACCGCCTAGCTCAACGGTATTTTCCGTGCGGGGCGTCAGCACGGCGTCTAATGGCAATGTTTTACTTTTCTTCGCATCGCGAAAATCAGGAGAAACCACCACGGAGTTAAACCAGTTGGTGGCCGCTAAACGGCGGTTGAGTTCGGCTAAATCGTCCGAGCTGTAATCTTGCCCTGCGTGGAAAGGAACCAAATTTTGCAGGTAATCTTCGCGAATTTGTGAACCCTGAAAACTCACCGTACCGAAACGATAACGTTCGCCGCTGTCAAAATCGATATCCCAAAAGGCTTTCCGTAATTCAGCCGCTACGCCTAACTGACTTTTGATCATGTTAGCGTCAAAATAACCCCGGCGTAACGCCAGATTAGTCAGCGAACCTTTGAAGCTATCGAATTCGCCGTGGTTCAGAATTGAACCGATTTTTGGCGTGTCCCGGCGTACCAGAGCCAGATAGGAAGGATCGGTTTTCGCACCGCCTTGTAATACGATATCAACGCTGGCTATTAATACCGGTTCACCCGGAGTGACCTTCACCATTAATATTGAACGCGCCGGTGCAGGCTTGGGCTGTAAATCAAATTCAATGATGGGATCGTAATAGCCAAGCGCTCTAAGTCCCTGACGGATTGCTTCGTCCACCCTGGCACGGAACCGGCCATCGGCGCTGACTTCATCGGTGCCGATAGTTGATAATCGCGCCCGAACGTTTCTTTCCAAATCCCCGCTAAGACCTTCAACCTGCAGCCGAACATTGGCGGCATAAGCAAACGGTGTTGCGAGTAATGCACACAAAAAACACACAATAGGGTATCGAGACACGCGTACTCCTGATTAATTTTTACTTTCCTGTAAAAAAACGATCTCACCGGCTAACGGATATATGACGGTGTTTTCACACCATATTCCCCTTTATGAAGACCGATTTAAGCCTGTCGCCCCTAAGATTCTGCGTTAAGCTGATACATTAACGCAATATGCCTCTTATTGTGTGCAAACTCGCAATCAGATACAACTATCTATCCTTTAACACTGTGATAACCGGAGTTCATTTTGCTGCACAATTCAGAAAAATCAGCCGTTATTAACGCACAAGATGCCCTGCCGGGACGCACCACCCCGATGCCGGTTGCAACTACTCACGCCGTAAATGGCCACTCGATGACTCATATTCCAGAAGGTATGAAAGAAGCGATTTTTGCCATGGGCTGTTTTTGGGGCGTAGAGCGCCTGTTCTGGCAACAACCGGGGGTTTATAGCACCGCCGCAGGCTACTGCGGAGGCTATACACCAAATCCGACTTATCATGAAGTTTGCAGCGGCCGCACCGGCCACGCCGAAGTGGTGCGAGTGGTGTTTGATCCCAAAGTGATTGGCTACGACCAGTTACTACAGATTTTCTGGGAAAACCACGACCCGGCTCAAGGAATGCGTCAGGGCGGCGACATCGGTACTCAGTATCGCTCGGCTATCTACGTATTGACCCCGGAACAGGAACAGCAGGCTAACGCCAGCCGCGCCCGATTCCAGCAAGCGATGGCAGACGCCGGTGATAAGCGCATCATTACCAGTGAGATTACTGCGGCGTTGCCTTTCTATTATGCGGAAGACGATCACCAGCAGTATCTGTATAAAAATCCTCACGGCTACTGTGGTTTAGGGGGCATTGGGGTTTGCCTGCCACCGAATTTGTAGGGGCTAGCGGGCATCTGATTGCTGCTGCTATACTATCCGGGCTGTTGACACAGCCCAATGGCGGCTTTCCTGCCCGCCATTTTAACTTTTATGTATGACCCTTCCTTACGATCGCCGACTGAATCGTCGGTACGACACGGATAGATTATGTTAAACAGTATTTTACTGATTCTTTTTCTGATCGCGGTAAGTGCCTTTTTCTCTTTATCGGAGATATCGCTGGCTGCTTCACGCAAAATCAAACTTAAACTTCTTGCTGATGAGGGAGACATCAACGCACTTCGGGTGCTGAAACTGCAAGAGACGCCGGGCATTTTCTTTACAGTAGTGCAAATCGGCCTGAATGCCGTCGCTATTTTGGGTGGTATTGTTGGTGACGCCGCTTTCTCGCCGTCATTCAAAGTGGTGTTCGAGCGCTTTATGTCGCCAGAAATGGCAGACCAGGTCAGTTTCATCTGCTCATTCGTTCTGGTAACCAGCTTGTTCATCCTGTTTGCCGATTTAACCCCGAAGCGCATCGGTATGATTGCACCAGAGACAGTCGCCGTCCGGATCGTCAACCCGATGCGTTTCTGCCTGATGATCTGCCGTCCGTTAGTGTGGTTTTTCAACGGCATGGCCAACCTGATTTTCCGTTTATTCAAGTTGCCAATGGTTCGCAAGGATGACATTACATCTGATGATATCTACGCCGTCGTGGAAGCCGGAGCATTAGCTGGGGTACTGCGCAAACAAGAGCACGAACTGATTGAGAACGTTTTTGAGCTGGAATCCCGTACCGTTCCGTCATCAATGACATCTCGCGAAAGCGTGATTTATTTTGACCTGCGGGAAAGCGAAGAAAGCATCAAAGAGAAAATTGCGACTCATCCGCACTCCAAGTTTTTAGTTTGCGACGGCCATATCGATCAGGTCGTAGGCTACGTCGACTCTAAAGACTTGCTAAACCGCGTGCTGGGCAACCAGAGTTTGGTACTGAGCAGCGGCGTACAAATCCGCTCGGCGCTTATAGTTCCGGATACTTTAACGCTTTCTGAAGCGCTGGAAAGCTTCAAAACTGCCGGAGAAGACTTCGCCGTTATTCTTAACGAATATGCATTGGTGGTTGGGATTATTACTCTGAATGATGTAATGACCACGCTGATGGGGGATTTAGTCGGCCAGGGGCAGGAAGAACAGATTGTTGCTCGTGATGAAAACTCATGGCTGATTGAAGGCGGTACGCCTATCGATGACGTGATGCGCGTGCTGGATATCGATGAGTTCCCGCAGTCTGGCAATTATGAAACCATCGGCGGTTTTATGATGTATATGCTGCGTAAAATTCCGAAACGCACGGATTTCGTCAAGTATGCGGGCTACAAGTTTGAAGTGGTCGATATCGATAGCTACAAGATCGATCAGCTACTGGTTACCAAGCTCACTGATACTCCGGCTCCCATTCTGCCCAAAGCGCCGCACGAAAGCAGCGATGCCTGATTGATACGAGCAGAATGACTTGCTGAAAATACTAGCGGCCCCATTATCGGGGCCGCAATTCATTCGGCGCTACTGCTTTTACGCCTTATCAACCCATTTCTGCCTGTAGCCGTAGAACCTGGCGGTTGACCTCGGACATCACGCTATAGTGGCGTTTATCTCGTACTTTCGGTGGCAAAATCTTACCTTTGTCGAATTCAAAAGCCCCCATATCCTTGATGTATAGCCGACCGCGGAATAGGGTTTTGACATACATCGCGACTTTAGCGGGGTTGTAACGCTGGAAGATCCTCATTTTTTTGCTTTCCTCCCATGACACAAATACGCTCCGCGAATGGCCTAAGCGACCAGGATCACAGGTAGCGTAAGATAATTGCAGAGTAATAGACCTGAAGAGTGGCGCTAAGTTCCGCCAAAAGTAGTCATACATACTGTGTTTACATAAAATTACAGAATCACACGAACATAAACGGCCGTTAAGGCAGAATAACCATCTAAACAGTAACGATTACTAAAATCGGCATCAGACAGGACAGACCTCTGATCTGCACCTATGATTTGAAAACTTGCCTCAATTCGCGGCGCAAGTGCCTAATTCCATCGTTCAGCATCGTCAAGGACATCACATGATAAAAAATAGCCTGCTCATTCTTTCCCTTATTTTCACACCTTTGCTTGCCTCGGCTCATAACATTCAACTCGATCAGCGTGTGCCGCCGGTGGGTGTTAGTGATAAAGGTGAACTGGATTTGGCTAATAATAAGTTTAGCTATAAAAACTGGAATAGCTCGCAATTAGCCGGCAAAGTCCGGGTGGTGCAACATATCGCCGGCCGCAGCAGTGCCAAAGAGATGAATGCCCCCTTGATTGAAGCAATCAAGGCCGCCAAATTACCGCACGATCGTTACCAAACGACGACAATCGTCGATACCGATGACGCCATTATCGGCACTGCTATGTTTGTGCGTAACAGCATTGAAGACAGTAAGCGTGAGTTTCCCTGGTCGCAGTTTATTGTCGACAGCAATGGCAACGTGAAGAAAGCTTGGGATCTGGCCGCCAAAAGCTCCACCATCGTGGTGCTGGATCAGCAAGGTAACGTTCGTTTCGTTAAAGATGGGGCATTAAGCGCGGAAGAAGTGCAGCAGGTCATCGCCCAACTGCACCAGTTGCTGAAGTCTTAAAACAGCGACACTCTGAAGCCGGGGTTCAGGAAAGACTCACGCGGGGTATAAGATAAAGGTTTGCCCTGCCAATCATTGACCTGCGCTCCGGCTGCGACGGCCACCGCATGGCCTGCGGCGGTATCCCAAACGTTAGTCGGCCCAAAACGTGGATACAATTGCGCCTTTCCTTCGGCCACTAGACAAAACTTGAGGGAAGAACCGACGGATACCGTTTGATGCTCGCCCAACTGAGCCAGATAGTCTCTTAGCTCGTCATCACTGTGGGAACGGCTCACCACCACCAGCGGCAGTTGCGCATCACGAACCTGGATCTGCATCCTACGTCCGCCTTCCTCTTTCCACGCCTGCCCGTTCTCAGCGCTGTACATCACATCCGTCACCGGCGTATACACCACGCCCAAGATTGGCGCGCCTTGCTCGATCAGCGCGATATTCACGGTAAACTCACCGTTTCGGTTAAGAAATTCTTTAGTTCCATCCAGAGGATCGACAAGCCAGTAACGCTGCCAGTGCTGGCGAATTTCCCACGCCGGAGGATCCTCTTCCGACAACAGGGGAATATTCGGCGTCAGCGCTGCCAGACCGGCTTTAATAATATGATGCGCCGCCAGATCCGCTGCGGTTACCGGCGAATCATCTTTTTTGTGTGCTACATCAAGAGGTTTCTCTCCATCGTAGACGGCCATAATCGCCGCCCCGGCATCGCGTGCCAACTGGCAAATTTGCTCTAACATCATCCACCTCTGAAGTTATCTATCATTCTTTTCGTCGCTGTTCGGCTCACCGCAGTCCGGCTGTTACCGGTCGGCAACGCCCTTTTCCCTCTATTTATTTTAGAGGTAAATACCAAAATAAACTTCACCTAAAGGATGAATTCGGCTTGAGTAGCAGACTAGTGAATTTTGCCATTAATAGCCATCGCCAACTTAACATGTAATAAAATCAAGGGGATTAACCTGCCGCATCTGTGAGCGTCTACGCGTTAATCTGGCTGGCTTTCTGCCAAACTTCACACTTTGTTGCCACAATTAATTAAAATTACATCTGCTTTTGCGATACATGTCGAATAGCTCTCATATGGAAAGCCACAATGGAGAAAGCCATGATAAAGCGTCCCCTGACGTTGTCCCTACTCGCCTGTCTGATTGCCAGCGCGGCTCAGGCCGCTACGGTTGATTTACGCGTATTGGAAACCACCGATCTCCACAGCAACATGATGGATTTCGATTATTACAAGGATAAACCGACTGAACAGTTCGGTTTGGTTCGCACTGCCAGCCTGATTGACGCAGCGCGTCAGCAAGCGGTTAATAGCGTACTGGTAGACAACGGCGACTTAATTCAGGGCAGCCCACTCGGGGATTACATGGCAGCCAAGGGATTGAAAGAAGGCGAAATTCATCCGGTCTACAAAGCAATGAATACGCTGGATTATGCCGTAGGAAACATCGGAAATCACGAGTTCAACTACGGCCTGGATTACCTGAAGAAATCTCTGGCGGGAGCAAAATTCCCCTATGTAAATGCTAACGTGATTGATGTAAAAACCGGTAAACCGCTGTTCCAACCTTTCCTGATCGCCGATACACCGGTTAAAGATCGCGACGGTAAAACTCATAATTTACGCATTGGTTATATCGGTTTTGTTCCGCCACAGGTCATGATCTGGGATAAAGCCAATCTGACGGGCAAAGTCCGTGTAGACGACATCACCGAAACCGCGAAAAAATGGGTACCGGAGATGCGTAAGCAAGGGGCTGATTTGATTATCGCCATCCCGCACTCAGGCCTATCCAGCGAGCCGTATAAAACCATGGCTGAGAACTCGGTTTATTACCTCAGCCAGGTTCCGGGAATCAACGCAATTATGTTCGGGCACTCCCACGCCGTCTTCCCAAGTAAAGATTTCGCTGCGATTAAAGGCGCGGATATAGCGCAAGGTACGCTAAACGGCATTCCAGCAGTAATGCCGGGCCAATGGGGTGACCATTTAGGCGTTGTAGACTTTGTACTGAATAACGATAAAGGTAGCTGGCAGGTCGAACAGGCGAAGGCAGAAGCCCGCCCTATCTACGATAAAACCAACAAAAAATCGCTGGCACCGGAAAACGCCAAGCTGGTTAAAGTACTGGCCGATGACCATAAAGGCACCCGCGATTTTGTCAGCCAACCTATCGGAAAAGCCTCCGATAATATGTATAGCTTCCTGTCGCTGATTCAGGACGATCCAACGGTACAGATCGTCAACAACGCTCAGCGCGCCTATACCGAACACTTTATTCAGGGCGATCCGGATCTGGCCGATTTACCCGTGCTTTCTGCCGCAGCGCCGTTCAAAGCAGGCGGTCGCAAAAACGATCCGGCCAGTTTTGTTGAAGTCGAAAAAGGTGATTTAACCTTCCGTAATGCCGCGGATTTGTATCTCTACCCCAATACTCTGGTCGTAGTGAAAGCCAGCGGCGCTGAGGTGAAGCAGTGGCTGGAATGCTCTGCCGGGCAATTCAATCAGATCGATGTGAAAAGCAGCAAACCGCAGTCGCTAATTAACTGGAACGGTTTCCGTACCTATAACTTCGACGTGATTGACGGCGTTAACTATGAAATTGATGTGACACAGCCGGCTCGCTACAACGGCGACTGTAATCTGATCAACGATAAAGCCGAACGTATTAAAAACCTGACTTACAAAGGTAAACCACTAGATCCAAAGGCCACTTTCCTGATTGCGACCAATAACTACCGCGCTTACAGTGGCAAATTCGCGGGCACCGGCGATGACCATATTGCCTTTGCTTCACCGGATGAGAACCGTTCGGTACTCTCTGCCTATATCAGCGCAGAAACCAAGAAGAACGGTCAGGTTAAGCCTCAGGCTGATAACAACTGGCGTCTAGCCGAAATCACCAGTTCGCAGCCGTTGGATATTCGTTTTGAAACTTCACCAAGCGCCAAAGCCGCTGAATTTATCAAGCAAAAAGCCCAGTATCCCATGAAGGCACAGGGACTGGATGACATTGGTTTTGAAGTTTATCAGGTCGATTTGCAGAAGAAGTAATCCCTCCTTAAAGCGCTCTACGGAGCGCTTTTGCTCTTTCTCCCTCATCCTTACTACCTCTTAATAACTATGGCACACACATTAACATGCATTTATAATGCAACTTATAGAAGTTACACATTAAAGAGGTGTCATAATGGATTACCGCAATCAATCTCTCGGTTCTCTGGCTATTGCCATACCACGAGCCACAACGTTATTTCGCCGGTATGAACTCGATTTTTGCTGCGGAGGGAAACAAACTCTACAACGTGCCGCCGAGCGCAGGGCTCTGAATATTGACGCGTTGGAAGCGGAGCTCACCATGTTGCAAAAAGAAACTCAGGCAGTGCAGAACTGGCAAGAGGTTCCACAGGAGCACCTGATCAGTTTTATTCTCAACCGCTATCATGAACGGCACCGCGAGCAATTGCCGGAGCTGGTGTTAATGGCAGAAAAGGTAGAGCGCGTACATGCCGCAAAACCCACCTGCCCACGAGGTTTAGCAGTGCAGCTCAGCGTGCTACATCAGGATTTATTACAGCATATGGAAAGAGAGGAAAAAGTGTTATTCCCCATGATTGCCAAAGGAATGGGGAAAATGGCTAGCGTGCCGATTTTCGTGATGGAATCAGAGCACGAAGCGGCAGGGCAGCAATTGGAAACCATCAAACAGATCACCAATAACATCACGCCCCCACCTGGAGCCTGCACCACCTGGCGCGCACTTTATGCCAATCTCAACGAATTCGTCGGCGATTTGATGGAACACGTTCACTTAGAAAATAATCTGCTATTTCCCAGAGCGTTAAGTGGCAACTAAGTCGTAGAAAAGCCATAAAAAAAGAGCGATCCTGGATCGCCCTTTTTCACACTAACCGCTCAGAATTTACAGAATTTCCAGCAGTTCTACGTCAAATACCAGCGCGCTGAATGGCGGAATAGATGCGCCAGCGCCACGCTCGCCGTAGGCCAGATTGTGTGGAATCGCTAACTGCCATTTAGAGCCAACCGGCATCAAAGTCAGTGCTTCGATCCAGCCTGGGATCACGCCGCTAACCGGAAATTCAGCCGGCTGGCCGCGTTCTACGGAGCTATCAAATACCGTACCGTCAACCAGACGACCGGTATAATGCACGCGCACACGATCCTGACGTGAAGGAATTGGACCTTCGCCTTGTTGCAGCACGGAGAATTGCAAACCGGATTCAGTGGTGGTCACTTCATCACGTTTAGCGTTTTCTTCCAGGAAGTTAGCGCCTTCAACAACCAGTGCCTGCTGGCGCTCCAGACGAACAGCATCGGCACGTTCGTGAACTTCACGCAGCGCGCGGTGAACGACATCAACAGGAACTGTTGGTGTATTCCCTTCCATTGCGTCGCGCAAGCCCGCCAACAGGGCTTCTGGCTGCAAATCCTGCAAGCCGGACTCTTGTAATTGTTGGCCTATCTGTAAACCGATACCGTAACTTGCTTGCGCTTCTACGCTATCAAAAGAAGGGGTTGTCATGGATTTTCCTTAATTCTCTAAAAAGTCGAAGGTGCAAGCATAACAGCAGCAAGGGAGTAGGGTAAAATCTTGCATCGCTAATGATGACTTTTGTCGAAGAAAAAGAAACAATGGTTCTGCACTGACTTAAAACAGCCCGTTCGGCAGCATTATCCCTGTTTCTTTCTGCATCAATCAGTTAGCAAACTATACTAACAAGTAACAGGGAAAAGGTTCCATCCAGCAGTCGCTGATCGAGCACTGTGATTTTTTTTACGTCGTTGAAAGAGAGGTCACCATGGGCAGAATCGCGCCCAGGAGAAGGAAAAACAATCGGGTCTACCAGCCTTTGTTACACACTTGGCTAACTATCCGGCAGCGAATTCTGCCAGATAAACCGACCGATGAGCCTGAAAACCGCGTCAAAGCCGAGCCCTCCATTGGCGAGCCCGATCTCTTACCGCCAGAAACGGTAATGGATGACGACAAAGTATCAGCACCGCAGATCAAGTCGCCGGGAAAGCAAGCCGTGATTAAAGACTGGCTGCAAAAAATCTGGCATCTGCCGGATGATTTCCATTGGATGGAGCCCTTGCCTCTCTTCCATCGCCGCTGGGTCATCATTGCCGCAGCGGTATTGTTGCTGGCACTGCTTTGGCCTTCTTCCGGTAACAACGGCAGCGGGCAATTCCCGGTGACGGCAGAACCGACAGATATTCCGTTACAGGCCGAATTACGCGGGAGCAATCCCGCAGTCAACCAGCCGTCCTCAACGTTACCGCAGGGGAATTGGCAAAGCTATCAGGTACAAGCGGGTAAAACGTTGGCCCAGCTGTTCCGCGATAATAATTTACCGGTAAATGAAGTGTTTGCCATGGCGCAGGTGGAAGGCAATGATAAGCCACTGAGCAACCTGAAAGCCGGACAAGAAGTGAAAATCATACTGGACGCGCAAGGCAGCGTAACCGCGCTGGCTATTGAAACGGCCAACAGTGCGGAAGTATTGTTTAGCCGCCAAGCGGACGGTTCTTACCGCCGCGATCGATAATCCTCAGCGCGAATGCCAAGGACTGATAAAGCCCAGATTTCGCAGCCATAATCTGGCCTGGGCTTTGATCCAAACGCCGCTGTCACCCATTTCTCTCTCTGTAGGCTATCTGCGCCCAACCAAAGGCTCGCGGCGTGATATCGCTACGTCTGGATGCTGGAAAGGAATTATCGCAACTGGCAGGGTTACAGGGGCTTTTTTGTCGTTCTCAGAAAAGCAAAACGCCAGCTCGAGGCTGGCGTTTTAACGGTTAACAGCAGCGTAACTTACGCTTCTGCAACCACAACTACGTTCAGTTTTGCGAACACGTCGCTGTGTACCTGGAAGTGAACTTCGTGTTCACCAGTGGTACGCAGAACGCCATTCGGCAAACGAACTTCGCTCTTCGCTACTTCAACGCCCGCTGCAGATACTGCATCAGCGATGTCACGAGTACCGATAGAGCCGAACAGTTTACCTTCATCCCCTGCTTTAGAGGAGATTGTAACACTGCCCAATTCGTTAATTTTAGTTGCGCGAGCTTCAGCGGCAGACAGAACTTCAGCCAGTTTGGCTTCCAGTTCTGCGCGACGCACTTCGAAGAACTCAACGTTTTTCTTAGTTGCCGGCACAGCTTTGCCCTGCGGTACTAAGAAGTTACGAGCGTAGCCCGCTTTAACGTTAACTTGATCACCCAGGCTGCCCAGGTTTGCTACTTTATCAAGCAGAATAACTTGCATTACCATATCCTCTCAAAGTCGTTAATGGACAGTGGCCGATTACTGATGACGATCAGTGTACGGCAACAAAGACAGGTAGCGCGCGCGCTTGATAGCACGGGCCAGCTGACGCTGGTATTTGGCACGAGTACCGGTGATACGGCTCGGGACAATTTTACCGCTTTCGGTGATGTAATTTTTCAGCGTAGCGATGTCTTTATAGTCAATCTCTTGAACGCCTTCCGCGGTGAAACGGCAGAACTTGCGACGACGGAAATAACGTGCCATTAGGCTAGTCTCCAGAATCTATCAATTCAATCTGCTCGGCATGCAGAACCAATTTGTTAAGCCCATTGCGCCCTTGATGGCAACTAATGAAGCCTTCCACGGTTAACTGACTGCCGACCGTTATACTGTGAGTTAATGCTTGTGACTGGTGTCCACTGACAATCACGGGCATTCGGCACCATGTTTGTCGGCTAAATCCGGCTTCCTGCTGCGTTGAACGGTGCTCAAGCACGAACTGGCAGTGAGGAATACCAGAAGGACTCACTTTTCGAATGGGTGTCTTGCACACAGTGCCAGAGAGTACCAGTCGATTAGCGGCCACCACGGCAATTACTCTTCAGAATCCCCAGCTTCAGAATCATCATTGGTTTCTGACGCGAAGTCGTGACGCTCACGGCGTTCGTCTTTCGCTTTAACCATTGGTGATGCTTCAGTTACCGCGTTTTTAACGCGCATAACCATGCTACGGATAACGGCGTCGTTGAAGCGGAAGTTTGTTTCCAGCTCATCGATCGCTTCCTGCGGGGCTTCAACGTTCAGCAGAACGTAGTGAGCTTTGTGCAGTTTGTTGATCGGGTAAGCCAGTTGACGGCGGCCCCAGTCTTCCAGACGGTGAATCTGACCAGCAGCGTTAGTGATTGTTGCACTATAACGCTCGATCATGCCCGGAACCTGTTCGCTTTGGTCAGGATGGACCATAAAAACGATTTCGTAATGACGCATCGAATTGCTCCTTACGGATTATTCAGCCTCCTGATAGGGTCAGCCGCGGCCCATGGAGGCAAGGAACGTGTTTGTGTGCGGCCGAAAAATGACGCGTAACTATACTTGCGCGAGGAGGGAAACTCAAGGATTGCAGAGGAATTATTCGAGCTATATCCGTTCTAGCCAATAAATAGCACTTTTTGTTCACCAAATGAACTATGGATGGAGATCCATTAGTTTTTTAAATCTTTCAACAAAATCATTAGGTCAGCGCAAAAATCATTCATATTTTTTGAAAGAGTCAGTCAGCAATAGCGCATTTATTAATTATAAAAGAGAACTACTATTAGTTACATCCACCGCATAACAAGCGGCGCAGCAGCCAGGAAACTTATTCAAAGTATATAAATAAAATATTGGAGTCACCTATGAAAATCACGCTCACTATCGCCGCGATCCTCAGTTTCTTCCTATCGGCCAGCACTTTCGCCGCCACTGAAATCACCGCTCAACAGGCAATGCAGCAACAGCGTGTCAGCGTTGGCGCAGTGTCACTGGGTCACAATGTGGTTTCCCCTGACGATGCAACCTCACAGGTTAGCAAATTAGCCGATGAACGCGGCGCAACCGCCTATCAAATCATCGCTATGCATGAACCTGGCGGCAACAGCTCTATTCAGATTAACGCTGTTCTTTACCGCTAGAATTGCAAAGATAAATACAACACCAGAGAAAGACCGACAGTAAAACAATACAGCCCTTAAAACACTTAACCCCCGTCTATCGGGGGTTTTTTCTGGCCTTTAGTGCCTATAAATAAATGCCAATAAATGAGCGGCTATAACTATAAATAGTGCCGGAAGAATGCCGCGCCCGCCGTCAGCGCCGTTGGCGTGATTTTATGGCCGATACCAGGCTCGGTCAGGTAACTTAGATGATGATCCAACCCCTGCTCTTTCAAAGCTGCGACCAGACGCTCACTTTCCACCGCCGGAACCACTTCATCCGCTTCACCATGCCAGACCAGCAAAGGTTTGCGGGCGATTCTCTCCAGTTGGTGGGTTACCTCATATTCAATCAACGGAGCAATTTGTCGTTCCCATTCATCCTGCTTTGTTGAACCAGCACTGGGCAAAGGAGGAAACAGCGTTTTGGCCAGAGAAGTGAAATAACCTGACCCCATGAAATTAGCGGCCGCCTTTATCCACGGATAGCGCACCAAGGCTCCCAGAGTAGTCATCCCGCCCATTGAGGCGCCGCCCACGCCGATTCGATCGCCATCAATTAATCCAGCTTGTTGATAGTGTTCTTTAATTCCAGCCATTTCATCAATATTTGAACGCAAAATCTGCCAGAAACAGCCTAGCCGCCGGGTTTCATCGCCGTCAAATCTGGCTCCGTGCATATCGGCATCCGGCATCACCACGCGAAATCCCGCCTGCGCCAGAGCATAGGCAAAATAGGAATACACTTCTTTGGAGGAGGTATAACCGTGATAGAAGAAAAGGGTCGGCAAAGGCTGATGACGCTGGCCTGCTGGCGCGGCGTGAATTACCTCAATGCCCTGTACTTTTTCTAACGACATTTCAACCATAACAACAGTCCTTATGGGTCAAACAAGCCTTATCAGCCAAACCAATTGTAAACGCACCGCCATAGTGCCAAACCTGCTGAATAAAGTCTTAAACCAATCTCCTCCGAGATATATCAGAAATGACACATATCTGGTCGTTATGAATGTTTGAGCGTTACACTGAGAGAAAGTGGGGCAATATCAACACAGGAAACACACCATGACCTATTATCGCGCCTTTGTCGTTCTACTGTTCACACTGAGCCTTTCCGCCTGTAGCGCATTGAAAACCACGCCGCTACCTCCTCCCGCGCCACAGCCTTTCGCGCAGGAAATTAACCGAGCTCAAAGCGGAACATTACAAAAAATCGGGATGGCTTCGGTGCAGGTATATGGCAGCCCGATGGATGCTGAAGCGGCACTCCGTAGCAAAGCCAATGCCAGCGGAGCCCGTTACTATTTAGTCATTATGAATAGCGATTCTGTCATTCCGGGTCAGTGGTACTCACAGGCCATTCTGTATCGCTAAACGGCTGCGGCTCGGGTCAGTAACAGTTCGCAAAGCGGTTCCGGAATAGAATATTGATCCCGATGATCCAGCATCATACGACACCATGCGTCGGCCAGCGACGGCGATGCAAAACGCAACAATTGAGCGGCACAGTTCAGATTAAACAGTTGCAGCGTCAATTCTCGCCCCTGTGCTTCCTGCGGATTTTTTAACCGGAAAGCCAACTGGCGCCAAGAACGGTCGAACAAACGATTCTGCCCGCGAACTTCATAAAAATTTTGATTCAGCATTTCTATCGCTGCGGGCTGCTTGCGCAAAACCCGCAGCACATCCAGACACATAATATTGCCGGAGCCTTCCCAAATACTGTTAACCGGAATTTCACGGTATAAGCGCGGCAATTCGCTTTGTTCGCAATAGCCGATTCCGCCTAACACCTCCATCGCTTCGGCGACAAAAGCGCTGCCCTGCCCGCATATTTTATACTTGGCGGCCGGCGTCATCAGCCTGCTGAATAATGCGTCTTCCGCGCTGCCGTGTTCCCATGCTTTGGCCAAACGGAATAACAGCGCCGTGTGGCCTTCCAAACGCAGCGCCATACGGCTGAGCACCTGACGCATCAAAGGTTGGTCGGTCAGATTCTTACCAAAGGCCTGCCGCTGGCTGGCATAATCCAGAGCGACGGAAAAGGCTCGCCGCATAATGCCGTGGCTGCCTAACGCACAATCGAAACGGGTATGGCCGCCCATTTTTAAAATATGGTGGATGCCTTCCCCTTCATCGCCCAATAGCCAGGCGATGGCATTATCAAACTCTACTTCGCTGCTGGCATTGGAGCGGTTGCCCAGCTTGTCTTTCAGGCGTTCTAAACGAATGGAATTACTGCTGCCGCCGGGCAGAATTTTGGGCATAAAGAAACAGGATAATCCACCTTCGGCCTGCGCCAAAACCAAGTGCGCATCGCTTTGCGGCACGGAGAAAAACCATTTATGACCGACTAACCGATAAGCTTCACCGGCACCGCGAGCGCCCAAAGGCTCTGCTCGCGTGGAATTACTCAAGACGTCAGACCCCCCCTGTTTTTCCGTCATTCCCATACCGATCAATAAACCGCGTTTTTGATCACCGGGAGCGACGTGAGGATCGTAACGATCGGAGAGTAAAGGAGATATCCAGGATTGAAATTGCGCAGGTAGGGATTGTTGCAGAAGAGGAATGGCACCGTAGGTCATGGTTATCGGGCAAAGGGTTCCGGCCTCAACCTGTATATGCAGCATCAAACGAGCCGCTCTGGCCACCACAGATCCGATACGAGCATCTTCTTGCCAGCTCAGATTATGCACCCGATTGCCTACCAACCCTTTCATCAGAACATGCCAGGCGGGATGAAACCTGACCGTATCCAGACGCCGTCCAGCTGCGTCAAAGCGTAATAGTTCAGGAGGATTTGTATTAGCCAAACGCCCTAACTCCAGCGATTCTGCCGATCCCAACTGCGCGCCCATTGAAATTAATACTTCATTATCCCAACCGGCTTGCTCGCGTATGACAGCTTCCCTTAACGCCATATCAGACAAAAATAAATTGCTGTTTGATAATGGCTCAGGCTGATTGAACACTTCGTGCGTCCGCCAATCCATACCTTTCTCCCTCAGATTCATTAGCATAAAAATCAGGATTAAGTATGGTTCAGCCTGGTACTTTTGCCGATCATCACCACAGATAATGCGGGAGAAAGCGTAAAGTTAATCGCCCACTATTTACAGCTAACTAATTTACAAATAAACAATTTCCAGCGTAGCCATGCCATCCAGAACAATAATATCGCCGCTAGGTAATTCGGATTTCTTCGCAATACCGGCCACAACTTCCCCTTGCAGCGTAAAGGTTTCACCAATAGCGAGAGTGCCATTCTCCATCCATTGAGCCACTTTTCCTTTCGGGTTTAACGTATTCGCCGCATGGAATGGCTCCGCCGAGGTTCCGGCAATCAACGCCGTGCGGCCATCCACCGTGCCGGAAGAAAATATCACGCCCCAGGCACCAATCGGCTGTCCGTCTGAGGTTCGCCCAAGACTAAGATGATGTTCTGGCGGAATAACCGTACCGCTGCTGCCAATCAGTCTGGCATCCGTCGCGATGCCGGAACGGTTATCCGTCGCCTTAAATCCCAGCGCAGTTTTGGCGTCACATTCCACGCTGATAGGCGGCAACGCCCGATGCGACAAAGCAGTAAAGTGGGTTTCAGAGAGCTTGGACTGAGCTATTTCGCCATAATCAACGGCGCTATCGATGGAAACCTGACAGGCTACCGGCTCGATTTCAGCGCTGAAATAAATGCTGACAGAAGTCTCTGCGCTAGCCAAATGAGCAAATAGATAACTCACCGTTCCCACTACAATCGAAAGAGAACGAGCAAAATATCTATTGAGAGAACGGTTCATTATTGGTACTCCATCACGTCAAAAGTGCCAATGCCATTCAGGTGAACCCGTTCACCTCGGTTAAGTGCATTTGCCGCCAGCCACACTTCTGCCGTCATCTGAAAACTTAATTGGCTAACCGCTCGCCGACCGGGGTAAATCATATTTCGAGTCAATGGATGCAGGGGGAGTCTGGCGTGTTCCGCATTATTCCCTGCGGGAAAAGCAGAGCGAGCGCCGAGATACAATATGACCGGTTGCCCATCAGCCTGCGCGGCAGAAGGCGTCAGCTCAACTCTGGCGTGGTCTGAATCCAAAGAATAGCTTTCGCCGCTTTGGCTATTCCCTTGATAAGCGATGGCAAATAAACGCGGCTGCGGACACTGCACATCGACATTGAAATAGTGTTTTCCCAAACTGACGCCGCGATCGGTCGCGCCCTTAAGCTGGGCACGAGGCAGGGAGCCGAAATGCAGTTGGGATTGAGTCACGCTGATGTGGCACTGCGCCAGTGCCGTTCCGGTAAAACTTAGCAGTAGGGCCGCTACCGCCAGTTTAAAACCGCCGCTGAAGGGAGTATTTTTACAGGCAGCGGGCATCAGCTTCTTCATATAAAACCGGCGCATCCTTTGCCTCAGGCAGACTGTAATCCAACTGGCATATCTCATTTTCATTGTCCTTAATGTATAAGTCCGGATTTCCGTCGCTATTGCTCAGCAGCAACGTTCCTTTGCTACCAACAGTGCCAACATAATTATCTTCTTTATCCGTGATATCACTGCCTTCAGCGGCATACTCCCCCGATGCAAGGCGTATCGAGAGCAAAATTCGCCGAGTTTTATTTGCTTTGAAATTATAATTAAGTACCGCACCCCGGCTGGCATCCACTAATCGAATACCATTCTTAATATCGATATTTCGCGCCAGTTTCTTAGTGTTAACTTCTAGCCGAGAGGAGCCAAACGGCGACAAACTGGGAGCCAACGCATAGCCTCGCCGATCGGTCCATACCGGACCTGAATTAGTTTGTATTTCTGCACCGCTGATGCCCGGCAGCGCGATAACGGCAAAAGTATCCTGAATCGCATAAGGTGAAAGAGTCACGCCTGCACTATGCACCGCCACGCCGCCACTGGCCTGAAGCTGATAGCTGCTATTTCGCGCGCTATCCTGAAAATAACCCACGCCTAACTGAGCATATTTAGGTAATACCCTCAGCGTACCGCTGAGCGCCTGCCCCGATTGATTCGCGGTTTGACTTACCCCCAGACTGTAACCCAACTGATTATTAACCTGATGATTCAAACCAACGCGTTGCTGAGTTCTTCCTCTGCTTTGAGAAACGGTGCTGCTTAAGGACATATTAGAATTCAGCGGAATGCTGATATTTCCATAGATAATCTTGTCTCCTTTGCTATTCAGGTTTCTTTCCATATTCAGATTAAAATTAATGTTGTAAGGCAGCTGTTTATTCCACCCCAAACTCCAACGGCGTTCCTGCTGTTTAGCAAAAGATACCGATTGGGTATAACCCAGACTGATTCCGCCCAACAACGATTGGCTATAACTTAACTGCGCCCTGTATTGATTCTTAACGCCACTTTTATCCGCGTTAGGATTTTTATTCTTTGGCTCTACTGCGGGTAACTCCGCCACTGGCCTTTCTCGCAAACTATGCTGAAACTGGCGAAATCCAGCCGTTCG
Source organism: Yersinia sp. J1 (assembly GCF_050586585.1). NCBI lineage: Bacteria > Pseudomonadati > Pseudomonadota > Gammaproteobacteria > Enterobacterales > Yersiniaceae > Yersinia > Yersinia sp. J1. The sequence continues at coordinate 83,381 of NZ_JBOBDP010000006.1, read as the reverse complement.
ATGCATAGTCGATAAATTCAGTTTCAATGAGGAAACCAGCTTCACGCCAACGTGGCTACCCCATTGAACGCCTTGTTTTTCATTCTGGCGATCCCAACTGGTCACCGCATTCACCGCCCAAAAAGTTCGGGGAATCAAACCGGTATTTACTGCCAATCCGGCAGAGTGGTAACGGGAACCCAGCAAAACACCCTGAGTAATATCCGATAAGTCGCCTAACGGGCGAACGTCTGTCAACGTTCCTAGCCAGCTTTCCTGATGCTGATTAGAACCTGGCCCGGTTCTACCCATTCCGGCATAAATACCGCGCGTTCTGGGAACATACTGCAAGTTGAAACTCGCCGCCGGCACGCTGAAACTCTGAGTCTGCCCATCCACGCCTATCACCGATACCAATAAATCTGCACCGGTGGAATTAATAGGAATTTGGGTTAAAGTGAAGGGGCCGGGCGGCAACTGAGTCACGTAAATCAAGGCTCCGCGTTGACGTATCTCAACGCTTGATTGCGTTGGCGCAATGCCTGACACCGTTGCTCCGCTGCCTTCTCTGCTGGCTAAAGCACTTTCAGGCATTATCTGCAATCCGTAAATTTGTGGCGTACTGAATAAGCCGCTATTCAGGTTAATTTCTCCCATTTGCAACGTCGTTTTTTTTTCGATAAAAGTACGCTGCAAATAACTATATAGCCTGCTCCATTGCTGTCGCCGATCCTTATAGCTGAAGATCTGACGGGAACGAAAAATCCAGTTGCCGCTATTAAACCCAGCCTCCGTGGAGGCTTGCAGATTATTGCTACCGTTCTGATTTCTTATCGCCAGTGCGTCGTAATTCATTAACAACGCTGAACCTCCGGTTTCATAATTCCCCGTAACAACTTCACCGACTTGTAATAATTCCGCCGGGAGAATCACTTCAATACGTGACGTACTGGGGAATAAATTCACCAAAGCTCTGGGATAATGTAGCCGTAAATCACTACAGCCGTTTTCCATTGGGGGAGGAATAATCCCGCTTTTTTGGTAAAAATCCGGGCTAAAACACGGTTCACCCTGCTGATTAAACGTCATATCTACCCAGCCGCGAGCTACACCATTAATAGTTAACTCAATGGAATGATCTCCTGAGCTAAATCTGGCTTTATATTTAAAGTAGTCTGCCGCACTGGCAGAAACACCGCGTTCTTCAAGAATACCAATATCAAACTCAACGCCATCATCAGCCAAAGATCTCACGGAAATAAGAAAAATGCTGAAATATAAAAATAACCGAATGCTATTCTTCTTCGGTTTCATTTTTTCTATCTCCGTGTGATACAACGAGCTTTACATCGATATTATCTAACGATCATTTCAGTTCGGAAGAATAGGACTCAGTAATATATCCGTATAAATTAGCTGGTTGTATTCTGACGCTATTCGCCTGACCTTTAAATGCCTTATCCGTAATAGCCACCAGACTCTTTCCTGGTAAAATATAATTCTGCGTTAACTCAGCAGCCCCCTTTCCTGGCTGCAACTCAATAGAATTAGATAAACGGACTACATAGTCTCCTTCATTTTTCACAAGAATGTTCCCTTGTGCATTGCGACTGAACTTAAGAAACTCCCAAGGTTTATTGTGAGTTGCTAAACCGGAAGGATGAATAATCAACGGAATGTTGTGTCTAATGGTCAAACGAACGTTATTCTTTCCTTTAGGAGGAATATTCTGGAATATAGCTCTGACCATGGTTTGCTGAGTCAGTGAGTTTCTAAATTCGTCCTTTAGGAAGAAACGAACCATTTGTGTCTCGCCGGCTTCAATACGGGCAACGCTGGGTGTGACAATCACTTTCTCGGCGGTATCTTCGGCTACAAACTCCACGGAAGAATGTAACATTACCGGGTTAGCGGCCTTATTGGTCAACGTAGTGGTCGCTTCACCTTCCGCAGTATTAATGACAATCACTGAGTCATTAATTTGGATACCCGGAGTCGAAGAGCCGGTTGTATTCGCGCGGGAAAAACTTGCGATAGAAAATAAAATAGCCACTGATAAAACCAGATTAACCTTCATCATAAATTATCCGTTTATTATATAAATTTATATCCCTATAGCCTTATTTTCTTTACTTATCATGGCAATAGAATAGCAATAAATGGATGCCATACAGCACCCATTTAATTAACAGAGGTTATTAGAGATAAGACACATTCATGGTAACGGAACCATCAAGTTCAATACTAGAACCTCCCTTAAACTCTTTAGGATTGATGATTTTAGTATCTACGTTATAGCGACCCGAAAATAATGCCCCTTCAAAAATACTTTTATCAGCGTTAAAATAAGTAATATTCTGATCTTCAAACTTATCTAAGTCGACCGATGCTTGTCCTTCAACATCATTAATACCGCCTAGAAGCGCAGACTCTCCATCAACTTTAGGTTCGGTCAGTGAGACTTTATAACCACCAAAACCGACCTTTACATCATCCATATTAAGAGCACCTTCACCCAAACCAAAATAAGAGGTACCAATTTCAGCCGGAACACTACCTTTACGGTTATCGACAAAGCTCATCGATACTGCTGTCTTATGAGGGCAGTTAATAGCATACTCAATATTTCTCTTTCCTAAATCGATGATTCTTTCTTCTTTTTCAACCAACTCCTGTAAAGAAATATTCCCATAATTAATTTCTCCGCCGTTTACATCCAATTGGCAGGCACCCGGCATCAATTTACCTTTAACCGTAATTTCTGCGCTGTTATCCGCAGCAAAGGCTGCAGGAGTTAACGCAGCTGAAAGGATCAGAGCAGCAATTGTTTTGAATCTTATAGATTTAATTTCCATTTCATAACTCTCCATGTACATAAAAAGACACCAGAAGTAATGCATTTTATGATCACTGACATAAATGCTTACTGCTGGATAAATATACTGATGAATAGGAACAATCCGTAATTAATAGTTATTAGATTTCATTAGGACTTTATAAAATATAATAATATCTATTTGCTGAATTATTAAATCATGGAAACATCGTTAACTATCTGTTTTAATTGTGTGTTAAATATATCTTTGAGTATATTTAAGGCAAAAAAAAAGCAGTCCCCCGCGGGAACTGCCTTTAACAACATTAAGTTTTAAAAATATGGCGCTATGAAAATAATTAGGCTTTAGCTTTCAAACCGCGCTGACGTACAACTTCGAACAGACACACACCGGTCGCCACAGATACGTTCAGAGAAGATACGGTCCCCGCCATCGGAATACTGATTAATTCATCGCAATGCTCACGAGTCAAGCGACGCATACCGTCGCCTTCCGCGCCCATTACCAGAGCCATTGGCCCCGTCAGCTTGCTTTGATACAGCGTATGATCGGCTTCCCCTGCGGTACCCACGATCCAGACATTATTTTCCTGCAATACGCGCAAAGTACGAGCCAGATTGGTCACTCGAATCAAAGGGACGTTCTCCGCAGCGCCGCTGGCTACTTTCTTGGCCGTCGCATTCAGCTGAGCGGAACGATCGCGCGGAACGATAACCGCATGGACACCAGCAGCGTCGGCGCTACGCAGGCAAGCTCCCAGGTTATGCGGATCGGTAACGCCGTCCAAAACCAACAGGAAAGGCGATTCTACGCTGGCCAGCAGGCTTGGCAGATCGTTTTCCTGATACTGACGGCCTTCCCGCACACGCGCGACAATCCCCTGATGAACACCGTCTTCTACCTGAGAATCCAGCCATTGGCGGCTAGCAACCTGCACCACCAGACCAGCGGCCTCCAGCTCTGCAACTACTGGCTGCAAACGACGGTCATCCCGTCCTTTCAGGATAAAAACTTCCAGAAAACGTTGCGGATCGCGTTCTAACAGGGCTTTGACGGCGTGAATACCGTAAATAATTTCGCTCATGATGCTCTTTTACATGTGTCGGTGAATCCTATACAGGACCCGCCGTTGATTAAATAATGCGTAACACTAAGGGTTAGGCTTTGATCAGGGCGACGCTCCGCCGCCCTGTGGATACTAACTGGCTGACTTTTTCTTAGCTCGTTTGGCTTTAGTCGCCGCCGCAATCTTCCGGGTCTTTTCAGACGTTTTTTTCGCTTTGGCCTTTTTCTCCGCAGCCGCTTTGTCAGTTGGCTTGTCAGCATCAGGGCGGAAAGCGCTATCAGGCTCAAAATTAGCCGGTTTCTTGCCTCGACGATTACGCTTCTGTCCACTACTCGCGCCGCCATCGGCAGCACCGCGACGAGATTGTCCGCCTTCACGACGTGAAGGTGCGCTGCCACGCATGGTACGTTGGCCCGCTTTTTTCTCTCTGTCTTTCGCCGTTTTCCCTTCGCCGCGCGGTTTACGCGTGCTGGATACCAAAGCAAAGTCGATTTTACGCTCATCCATGTGGACAGCTTCCACACGAATCTCAACGGTGTCACCTAAACGGTAAACCACGCCGGAAGATTCGCCGATCAGCCGCTGTCCTATATTGTCGTAGCGGTAATAATCGTTGTCCAGGCTGGAAACGTGAACCAAACCGTCGATAAACAGATCGTCCAGACGCACAAAGAAGCCAAAACCGGTCACGCTAGCGATAATACCGGTAAACACTTTACCCACCTGATCTTGCATGAAGTCACACTTCAGCCAGTCAGCAACGTTACGCGTGGCTTCATCAGCCCGACGTTCAGTCATAGAGCAATGTTCGCCCAGTTGTAGCATATCTTCGTAATCGCTGTGCCAGCCGCCGGTTGGTGTCCAACGTTCTTTCACCGAACCCTGCTCTTTGGCTAGCTGATACTTAATTGCCCGGTGCATCGCCAAATCAGGATAACGACGAATCGGGGAAGTAAAGTGGCCGTAAGATGCCAGTGCCAGACCGAAGTGACCGCGGTTTTCCGGATCGTAAATCGCCTGTTTCATCGAACGCAGCAGCATGGTTTGCAGCATTTCGTGATCTGGACGATCGGCAACCTCATCCATCAGAACCGCATAGTCTTTTGGCTCTGGTTTCATTCCACCACCCAATACCAGACCCAGCTCATTCAGCACGCTACGCAGTGCGGAAATATGGTCATCGCTTGGACGATCGTGGACACGGAACAAAGCCGGTTCGTTATGTTTTTCGACAAAACGCGCCGCCGCGATGTTAGCCAGAATCATACATTCTTCGATCAGTTTATGCGCATCGTTACGCATAGTTGGCTCGATGCGTTCGATACGACGTTCTGCGTTGAAGATAAATTTGGCTTCTTCGGTTTCGAAGGCGATGCCGCCACGCTCTGCACGCGCGTGATCCAGCGCTTTATACATCGCATGTAGCTCTTCCAGATGCGGTACCAACGGCTTATATTGCTCACGCAATGATTCTTCGCCATCAATAATTCGCCAAACCTTGGTATAGGTCAGACGCGCGTGGGAGCTCATTACCGCTTCGTAGAATTTATAGGAAGACAGTTTGCCTTGGGAGGAGACGGTCATCTCACACACCATACACAGGCGGTCTACCTGCGGATTCAGCGAGCAGAGGCCGTTAGACAGCACTTCCGGCAACATAGGTACGACCTGCGACGGGAAGTACACCGAGTTACCCCGAGCGCGAGCTTCGTCATCCAGTGCGGTACGCGGGCGTACATAATAACTCACGTCCGCAATCGCTACCCACAGCCGCCAGCCGCCGCCGCGTTTTTTCTCGCAGTACACCGCATCATCAAAGTCACGTGCATCTTCGCCATCGATAGTGACCAACGGCAGATCCCGCAGATCCACACGACCTTTCTTCGCTTCTTCAGGAACCTGTTCTTTCAAATCTGCGACTTGTTTCTCCACCTGCGGTGGCCAGGTATGAGGGATTTCATGGGTGCGCAAAGCGATATCCACCGCCATGCTGGTGCCCATGTTTTCACCCAGCACTTCAACGATTTTACCCACGGCTTTACTGCGGCGAGTTGGGCGCTGAGTCAGTTCCACCACCACTACGTAACCCATGCGGGCACCGCTGATGGAATCTGGCGGAATCAGGATATCAAAGCTGAGGCGACTGTCGTCCGGAACCACGAAACCAATGCCTGCGTCGGTAAAGTAACGGCCTACAATCTGGCTGGTTTTCGGCACTAATACACGAACAATACGCGCTTCACGACGGCCTTTACGATCGGCACCCATGGCCTGAGCCAGCACCACGTCACCGTGAATAGCCATTTTCATTTGGTCTGAGGACAGGTAAAAATCGTCTTTGCTGCCTTCAACTCGCAAGAAACCGAAACCATCACGGTGACCAATAACGGTACCGCGCAGTAAATCAAGACGCTCAGGCAGCGCATAGCACTGACGGCGGGTAAAGATTAATTGGCCATCGCGCTCCATGGCACGCAGGCGACGACGCAGAGCTTCTAAAGCCTCTTCGCCGGATAAATTGAGTTCTGTGGCCAACTCTTCACGGCTGGCTGGCGTTTCGCGTTTGGCGAGATGCTCTAAAATGAATTCCCGGCTTGGGATCGGTGATTCATACTTCTCTGCTTCTCGCTCCAGGAAAGGATCTTGTGACATTGCGGTTCCTCCGTAGTCATCAGCAGGTTGCTCAACGTTATTCATTAAGCAAACACACTATTCAACAAGTAATAACTTGTAGAGCGGAGCGTTATCTTTAACCATATCGGCCAAAGTATAGTTATCCAGCTCTTTAAGGAAATTCTGTACAGCCTGGTGGAGCACCTGTTTCAAACGGCAGGCTGGGGTGATATGGCAAAAATCGCTGCAACAGTTCACCAAAGACAGAGGCTCAAGTTCACGCACGACGTCGCCGATACGGATACTTTCTGCCGGTTTGCCTAACCGAATGCCGCCGTTTTTGCCTCGAACTGCGGTCACTAATCCGGCACGGCTCAACTGGTTGATAATTTTCACCATGTGATTGCGCGATACCCCATAGACCTCGGTCACCTGAGAGATGCTAGTCATCTGCCCCGGCGGTAACGAAGCCATATAGGTAAGCGCCCGTAGGCCATAATCAGTAAAACTTGTTAACTGCACGTATACCCCTGAGTATCAGTGTACTCTGCTAAAGCTCATCTGCGATGACACCAGTCTAAGTGTTATTTATGAAAGCGTATTCTTTGAATGATAAACCAGCCACAAAGCTTGCGGCTAATCATTTAGGTGGAGGCGGAGGTTTTTGGCGTAAAAACTGCTTATCGAGGAACAACAAACCGGGCATAAGCCCGGTTTGAGTATTTTGATCGCATGGATTTGACGGTGTATCTATCAATCAGGCATCAAATGGATCGCGCAAGATCATAGTCTCGTCACGATCTGGGCCGGTAGAAATTATATCAACCGGAACACCAGTCAGCTCTTCTACACGTTTGATGTAGTTTAACGCTGCCTGAGGTAGCTGCTCGTACTTTTTCACTCCGAAGGTTTTTTCTGACCAGCCTGGCATAACTTCGTAGATTGGCTCGATACCTTCCCAGCCTTCAGCTGCCAACGGAGTCGTATCCATTTCGCGGCCGTCTGGCATGCGGTAGCCCACGCAAATTTTCACTTCTTTCAGGCCATCCAGCACGTCCAGTTTGGTCATGCAGAAACCTGACAGAGAGTTGATCTGAACGGCGCGCTTAACGGCAACGATATCCAGCCAGCCGGTACGACGGTCACGACCGGTAGTCGCACCGTATTCGTTACCTTGCGTACGCAGGAATTTGCCGGTTTCGTCTTCCAGTTCGGTAGGGAATGGACCTGCACCTACGCGAGTAGAGTAAGCCTTCATGATACCCAGTACGTAATCTACGTAACGTGGCCCCATACCAGAACCTGTCGCAACGCCACCCGCGGTGGTGTTAGACGAAGTCACGTACGGATAGGTACCGTGGTCGATGTCCAGCAAGGTGCCTTGTGCGCCTTCGAACATGATCAGCTCGCCTTTCTTACGGGCGCTATCCAACAGTTCAGAAACGTCAACAACCATGCCAGTCAGGATATCGGCAACAGAAACGCCGGTCTGAGGATCGACAGCCATCAGACTATCCAGAACTTCCTGATAATCAACCGCATCAACTTTGTAGTAATGCACCAACTGGAAGTTGTGGTAATCCACAATTTCTTTCAGTTTTGCAGCGAAGGTTTCTTTATTGAACAAATCACCCACGCGCAGACCGCGGCGAGCAACTTTATCTTCGTAGGCAGGACCGATACCGCGACCGGTGGTACCAATAGCTTTCGAACCACGTGCTTTTTCACGCGCGTTATCCAGAGCCACGTGATATGGCAGGATTAGCGGGCATGCTTCAGAGAGTAACAGTCGCTCACGTACTGGTACGCCGCGCGCTTCTAACCCTGTCATCTCTCTCATCAACGCATCAGGAGCCAGTACAACACCGTTGCCGATGATGCTGGTTACGTTTTCACGCAGAATACCTGAGGGAATCAAATGAAGAACGGTTTTCTCACCGTTGATAACCAAAGTATGGCCAGCGTTATGCCCACCTTGATAGCGCACAACATATTTAGCCCGTTCAGTCAGCAGGTCGACGACCTTGCCCTTACCTTCGTCACCCCATTGGGTGCCCAGTACGACGACGTTCTTACCCATCTCAAAAATCACCAGGTTGCCTTAAAAAAGGATTCTAACATCTCACCCGTGTGCTTTCAGCACTTTTTAACACATGCTTGCACAGTTTTTGCGCTTGGATTCAGCCACCCATGCGGCTACGCAACATGTAGTAGATGACGACGCCAGCAACCACTAATGCACCGCCAAAACGACGTAGCGTGGAGTCAGGTAACTGCGTCATCGCCTGAATCATTTTACGCCATGCTTTGGGATAGAGCATCGGACCTAGCCCTTCAAGCACCAAAACCAGCCCCAGTGCTAACCAGATTGTGGAGTTCATTATCTGCCTCAAAAAGAAAAGGCCCGCGTTAACGGGCCTTGCATCACACGCGAACCCCCTTACGGACGTTTGCTGGAATTATCCGGAGATTTCATATAGCGGAAGAAATCGCTGTCCGGACTCAACACCATCACATCGTTGCCGCTGTTAAAGCTATTTTCATAGGCGCGCAGGCTACGAATAAAGGCATAGAAATCTGGATCTTTACTGAATGCATCTGCGAACAGACGAGCCGCCTCTGCATCACCGCCGCCGCGAGTAATACGCGCCTGACGCTCAGCTTCTGCCAAAGTACGAGTCACTTCGTAGTCAGCAGTTGCACGCAGTTTTTCCGCTTCTTCCTGACCTTGTGAACGGTGACGACGAGCGACCGCTTCACGCTCAGCGCGCATACGCTGGAAGATCGCATCAGAAACTTCAGCCGGCAGGTTGATTTGCTTGATACGCACGTCAACCACTTCAATACCCAGTGCCGCCATGCTGTTCGGATTCACCGCAGGCTGTTTGCCACGGGTTTCCTCTTCAACACGCGCAGCTACGGAAGCAATCGCATTATCGGCTTCGGTAGTAACGGCTTCGTCATCTACGGTACCGGTATTCAGCGCATCGCGGACATCAGAGGTCAGGCGACCACGAGAATCCGTAACAATATCACGCACATCCAAACGACCGATTTCAGAACGCAGGCGGTCACTGAACTTACGTTTCAATAACACTTCTGCCTGAGAAATATCGCCACCACCGGTTGCCAGATAGTAACGGCTAAAATCACTGATACGCCATTTCAGGTATGAATCGACAATCAGGTCTTTTTTCTCTTTGGTCACGAAGCGGTCAGCTTGGTTATCCATGGTCTGAATACGCGCATCCAAGGTCTTCACTGTTTCAATGAAAGGAATCTTGAAATGCAGCCCCGGTGCGTACACCAAAGGTTTGTTATCGTTATCACGCAGTACTTTACCGAAACGCAGCACAATCCCGCGCTGGCCTTCCTGTACCACGAATAATGAAGCATAGAGCGCAATCAGCACCACAGCCACGACGAATAAGATCGACTTACGCATTGATTATTCTCTCCCTACGCGAGTGGAAGTGTCACGCTGGGCGTTTGCCCGGCGCTGATCCATGACAGAGCCAGAGTCTGAGCTAGTCGCGCTCTTCTCCGGACTGCTTGCCGCAGAGGAAGACGGATTCAAACGAATCAGACTTGAGTCTTTGCTAGCACCGGCTTTATCCGCACCGGCCTGTCCACGCAGCATTTGATCTAATGGCAGCACCATCAGATTATTACTCTTGTCGTTAGCCAATACTTTGTGAGTATGACCCAGGACTTTTTCCATGGTTTCGATATACAGACGCTCACGAGTAATTTCTGGTGCAGCCTTGTACTCTGGCAGCAACTTGGCAAAGCCAGCGACTTCACCCTGCGCTTCCAGCACCTTACGCGCGGCATAAGCACGAGCATCTTCTAACAGACGCTGCGCCTGACCGTTAGCACGTGGCTGAACTTCGTTAGCGTAAGCTTCTGCTTCACGGATGTACTGTTGTTCGTTTTCACGTGCAGCAATCGCATCATCAAAGGCGGCTTTCACTTCTTCCGGCGGACGAGCGGCCTGGAAGTTGACGTCCAGCAAAGTAATACCCATGTTGTATGGACGAATGGTTTCTTCCAATACGCGCTGAGTATCGCTACGAACGATGGTGCGGCCTTCAGTCAGAATCTTATCCATGGTGTATTTACCGATAACACCACGCACTGCGCTGTCCGTTGCCTGACGCAGACTGTCATCAGGGTTGGTTACGCTGAACAGATAAGCTGCCGGATCGGTTACACGGTACTGAACGTTCATTTCGATGCGAACTACGTTCTCATCGGATGTCAGCATCACGCCTGAAGCGGCCAATTCGCGCACGGATTCAACGTTTACCGGGGTCACTTCATCGATGAAGGTCGGTTTCCAGTTCAAACCTGGTTGAACGATATGGCTCAGTTTGCCCAAACGTGTCACAACGCCACGTTCGGCTTCTTTAATGGTATAGAAACCACTTGCGGCCCAAATGACGACAACGGCTACCGCAGCGATACCCACAATGCGTCCGCTAAAGCCAGGACCCTGTGTTGCGCCACCGTTACCACTTCCGCTACCTTTGCCGAAACTACTCAGTTTCTTGCTCAGTTTGCGGAAGATATCATCCAGATCCGGCGGCCCCTGATCACGGCCACCTTTATTATTATTTCCGCCAGAGTTGCCGCCATTATTATTGCTGCTCCCCCACGGGTCGCGGTCCTGTCCGTTATTACCGGGCTGATTCCACGCCATGTTTTAGCTCCATTCTTCTATGATTGGTTTTCTTCAGGCCAAGAGCGCACTTCCCTATAAGAAGCTGGCCCTCAATCTCACAAGTTCGATCAAACCCGACTCTTTCATTAACCCAAAGGGCCAATTAAACGACGTAGTCGATCAGCTCCTGCTCTTGTTTACAGAGACGACGCCATTCAACGATAGGCAGTCGAACCACCATACCGATATGCCCGCCCTCTTCTATCCACTCTTTTTCAATTGCCTGAAGCTGATAAAAACGGCTACGTAGACGGCCAGCCTGAGGCGGTAAGCTCAATTCATAGTGTGCGATTTCACCAGAAAGACGCTCCGTCAACGCTTGAAAGAGCAACGGGATACCTGCGCCGGTTTCGGCTGAGAGCCAAACCCTGACCGGCAGGTTTTCTTCGTTGCGATCGATACGCGGCTCGAAATCGTCCAACATATCGATTTTGTTCATCACTAACAGCGTAGGGATTTCGTCCGCTTCAATTTCTGCTAGCACGGTGTCGACTGCGGCTACATTCTCGCTCACGCGTGAATCAGCTGCATCAATCACATGCAATAACAGCGAAGCCTGCCGCGTTTCTTGTAATGTCGCTTTGAATGCGGCGACCAAATCGTGCGGCAAATGTCGAATAAATCCTACAGTATCCGCCAATACCGTATCGCCAACGTCCGCCACATTAATACGGCGCAGCGTTGGATCCAGCGTGGCAAATAGTTTGTCGGCCGCGTAAACATCGGCAGACGTAATTCGGTTAAACAGGCTGGACTTGCCGGCATTGGTATATCCTACCAGCGAAACAGTCGGTATTTCAGCCCGGTTGCGAGCGCGTCGGTTTTGCTCACGCTGCTTGGCCACGCGCTCTAGGCGATTGAGGATCAAGCTAATGCGGTCACGTAACAAACGGCGGTCGGTCTCTAGTTGGGTTTCCCCCGGCCCTCTCAGGCCAATCCCGCCTTTTTGACGCTCAAGGTGCGTCCAGCCGCGTACCAGTCGAGTTGCAATATGACGCAATTGCGCCAATTCAACCTGCAACTTACCTTCATGAGTACGCGCCCGTTGGGCAAAGATATCTAAAATTAATCCGGTACGATCGATCACCCGACATTCACACAGGCGCTCAAGATTCCTCTCCTGCGCGGCGGAAAGTGCGTGATCAAACAGGACAACAGATGCGCCACTGGCCTTAACGGCATCTGCAATTTCTTCGGCCTTTCCTTCACCGACAAAGTATTTGGGATGAGGCGCTTTGCGACTGCCCGTCACAATTTGCAGTGCCTCTACGCCAGCAGAAGATACCAACGATTCGAATTCGCTGAGATTTTCTGTGTCTTTGTCTTGCGAGAAATAGATATGAACCAGTACGGCCTGCTCACCGGCTTCATAACGGTCAAACAAGCGTGCAACCTCTCAAACGGGTAAAAACCGCTAGTGCGGAGAACATAAGACAATCAATGTTGCTTATGCTCTCCGTCATGGTTGACCAGCAATACGCTTTATTCAGCGTCATCGCTATCCTGCTGCTGTTGTTGCGGCGCAGACGGATTACTACCATGATAATTATTGGTGCCGCCACTCGGATTATTGCTGTGATGCGATACCGGGCGAGACGGGACAACAGTAGAGATAGCGTGCTTATATACCATCTGGCTAACTGTGTTTTTCAACAGAATGACAAACTGATCGAAAGACTCAACTTGGCCCTGCAGTTTAATGCCATTCACTAAATAAATAGAAACCGGAACCCGTTCACGACGCAATGCGTTCAGGAACGGATCTTGCAAAGATTGCCCCTTAGCCATTCTATATTTTCCTTATTTGCTTGTTGTTTTTAACTAAGAACCTATCGGCTCGAAAATAAACTGCGTAAAAAAAATCTGCGCGCTGAGTACTAATCAATTGTACACAATCATTCAACCTATGCACTAACAACCTGTATTACAGAGTCTAAAGCCTGTTCCGGCTTATCACTGTCGAGCCAATGAACAGATTCCCAACCTCGTAGCCAGGTCATTTGTCGCTTTGCCAACTGACGCGTCGCACAAATTCCGCGGAAAACCATTTCGTCATAATCAATCTCACCAGCGAGATAAGACCACATCTGGCGATAACCAACACAGCGAATGGCAGGCAAGTCCGTATGCAAATCTCCACGGTTAAAAAGCGCCCGAGCCTCGGTTTCAAATCCTGCATCCAGCATCTGACGAAAACGTAATTCAATACGCTGGTGCAATAACTCGCGGCTAGCAGGCGCAATCGCAAATTGGTGAACCTGATAAGGTAAGGTTTCACCCGAAATTTTAGTCAGTTCCGTTAAAGTTTTACCCGAAATAAAAAAAACTTCCAGTGCTCTAGAAAGTCTCTGGGGATCATTGGGATGAATCCGCACGGCAGAAACCGGATCGATTTCAGTCAGTTGCTGATGCAGAGCTTCCCAACCTCGTTCAGCGGCTTGTGCCTCAATGCGCTGGCGCACCTCTGGATCGGCAGAAGGCAACGGAGACAGTCCCTCTAACAGCGCCTTGAAGTACAACATCGTGCCCCCCACCAGCAGCGGAATACGCCCGGCGGCGGTAATCTCAGCCATTTCTTTCAGAGCATCTTTACGGAAATCAGCGGCCGAGTAGGATTCAGCCGGATCGCGAATATCGATTAATCGGTGGGGAGCCAGCGCCAGCTCTTCTGCGCTGGGCTTGGCGGTACCGATATCCATACCGCGATAAATTAGCGCGGAATCCACGCTGACAAGCTCCACAGGCAAATGTTGACGTAGCGCAATAGAAAGCGCCGTTTTGCCGGAAGCGGTCGGCCCCATCACGAATATAGCTGGGGGCCGGTTCAAATTCTCAGTATGACTCATGGGTTAAAGTTGCCAATGCGGCCTGTATATCAATAGGTTGTAAAAGCCCGGCAGGGGGTGATTGCACCAGCTGCGGACAAAGACGTTCGACATCCGTCAATAATTGTATCGCTTGGGATACATTCCAGACCTCATGCTCACTGCCAAGGCGGCGGGCAATCCAGGTGGCAAGTACCTCCGGCGACATCTCCTTATGTTGCGACAGATAGCCTAACAGTTCCGGTATCAGTTTTTGTAAATTTTGTTGGCGTAATGGTAAAGATACTGCACGTAGCGTCGCTCGTCCGTGTTCAATCGCCAGTTCGATTCCCATGGTAATCAATAATTTCTGGTGATGCTGGCAGGCCGTGGCTTCGTTTTTATCCAAAGTCAGTTTAAGCGGAATCAACAACGGCTGCGGACGCAACCCTTCCTCTGGCGGATTAAGCTGCGCCTGTTTCAGCCAGCGTTCGGCAACCGTTAGAGAAAGCAATGCCAAGCCCTGACCATATTCTATCACCGCGTAGCAGGGTGGCAGCACCGTCAATACCCGGCCAAAGCTGTATTGTCCGCTGCGCAGCGGTTCTTCATCCTTTCTGCTTTTTATCACTGCCGCAGGCTGTTGTTCTGGCAACTTATCCGTCGCAGGAGCCGGTTTCAGCAATTCGCGATACAGTTCACCCTGCTGTTTTTGATAAGGCGCTGGCGGCGTATAGGCTGGCGCTCGAGGCTCACGTGCAGAAGTATGAGAACCCGTATTGGCAACCCGTGGAGCCACGTATTGCTGCTGAATGGCTGTTTTTTCCGGCTGTGGCTGAGCGTATTTATTTCCACCAGCGGCCACCCGATTCTCCGGCTGCCAGCGCGGGGCTTCAATTTCGCCATCTTCGGAGACAATCAGCGCTGGTTCTGCGCTTTGCTGTAAAACGCTGGTCACCGCCTGATAGATAAAATCATGGACCAAACGTGCCTGATGGAAGCGAACTTCATGCTTGGCCGGATGAACATTCACATCCACCTGATGAGGATCAATATCCAGATACAACACATAAGCGGGCTGCTGATCGTCTTTTAGCAGATCCTGATAAGCCTGACGGATAGCGTGATTAATCAGCCGATCGCGCATCATGCGATTATTGACATAGCAATATTGCATCTCGCTAGGCGTTCGGGCAGCGCTGGGGTCGGCCACCCAGCCACGAATATTCAAATCACCGTGCTGCCATGAAATCGCCAGCGCATGTTGCAGGAAGGCCGGGCCGCAAATACTGGCCAAACGACGTTCATGCTGCGAAGGATCTGGGGCCGCTCGATATTGGCGAACCAGCTTGCCGTTGTGAGTGAGGTGAATCGCCACGTCGAAGCGCGCCAACGCGATGCGGCGTACCACTTCATCAATATGGCCGAATTCGGTTTTTTCCGTGCGCATAAATTTACGCCGCGCTGGCGTGTTATAAAACAAATCCAGCACTTCCAGCGTACTGCCTACCGGATGGGCGGCGGGTTTGATGGTCACCGCCATATCCCGCCCTTCGGCGTAAGCCTGCCAGGCTTCGTTCTGTTCGGCGGTACGCGAGGTCAGCATCAAACGGGAAACCGAGCTAATACTGGCCAACGCCTCACCGCGAAAGCCCATGCTGAGAATGGCCTCCAGATCTTCCAACGAACTGATTTTACTGGTTGCATGGCGCGCTAACGCCAGCGATAAGTCGTCTTTAGCTATCCCACAGCCGTTATCACGGATACGGATTAATTTTGCGCCACCTTTCTCAATATCAATATCGATTCGCGTGGCACCAGCATCCAGACTGTTTTCCACCAACTCCTTTACTACCGACGCAGGCCGCTCTACCACTTCACCGGCGGCAATTTGGTTGGCGAGTTGTGGCGGTAATATCTGAATCGGCATAACAAATCCCTTCGGTTAAGACTGTGGAATGGTGAGCGTTTGGCCGAGTTGTACCGAACCAGACTTCAGCTTATTCACGCGTTGAATCTCACTTTGAGATACACCATATTTCGCCGCAATAGCGGATAAAGTATCCCCGCGTTTAACCTGATGCTTGATCGGTTTGGCCGGGCTGATTTTCTTCACCGCAGGCACCTTGGCGACGCTAGCTACCGCGCTGCCAGATGCGGGAATTCGCAGGCGCTGCCCAACCCATACCACGTCTTTCTTCAGCGTATTATTCTGCCGCATCGCCGCCATACTGACACCGTACTGGCTGGCAATGCCGGATAGAGTTTCACCCCGTTTTACCATGTGAATCAGCGATTTACCGCTAATGGTGGCTTTCCCCCCACTGCTGACCGCACTGACTACCGGGCCAGGCTGATTAACACCACTTTGACGCGCTGACCTTTCAACCGCCGCTGTTGCGCCCAGCGGACGGTTTTCGACCTTTGGGTCGGCTTGTAGCGGATGCGACAGGAAATAACTGCGCAAGCCTTTGTAAATCGCTTGGGCAATTTTATCCTGATACGCACTGCTGCCGAGCAGCCGCTCCTCCGTACCATTACTGATAAAGCCGGTTTCCACTAATAAAGAGGGAATGTCCGGTGAACGCAACACGCCAAGACTGGCGTGTTCCGGCCTACGTTTATGAATAGAACCAATGGCTTGAAGCTCATGTAGCACTTTTACCGCTACGTCGTAACCCACCCGCTGGGAGTGACCAAATTGTAAATCCAGCACCGCCTGACTGAGATAAGGATCGGCTGAAGTGTTGGCGAGTACGTCACCCGCTCCGCCCAGCAGCTCAGATTGCTTCTCATGCTGCTCCAGCCAGTTGCCCATTTCACTGTTCGCGCGACGGTTAGACAGTACCCAGACAGAAGCACCGTTGGCGCTGCGATTCGGTGCCGCATCGGCATGAATGGAAACCAGCACGTTGGCAGCCTGCTTACGCGCCACGTCTGAACGCCCCATCACCGAGATAAAATAGTCGCCGTTGCGCGTCAACACCGGTTTAAACATCGGGTCATTATTGAGTAATGTCTCCAGCTTACGGGCAATGGAGAGGGTCACGTTTTTCTCTTTCAGACCATTTTGCCCAATAGCGCCAGGATCCTGACCGCCGTGACCAGCATCGATAGCCACCACCACACGATCGCTACTGGCTGGCGCGCTGGTTTTAACCGGACGCGTGGTTGAGGTGGTGATGGTCGGGCTGCTGGTCACTACCGTTGGCTTATTATTGAACGGATTACTGCCGGCGGTGGCCTTGGTTGCCTGTCGCGTTGGCGTCGCCGTGGTCACCGTTTGAGTTTGACGTACTGGCGTACCAGCGGCTGTCAGGGTGAACACCACGTTATATTGATTGCCCACTTGCTGCGTCACTGCGCGTGTTTTGGCTTTTTGCGTCAGTTCAAACACCAATCGGGTGCTTTGCGGGTCTTTCGGCTGGCTGGAGCGAATTCTTTTCAACAGATTCTGCCCACTGAATTCCAGCGGTAAACCGGAAAGATTACCGCTCTGACGAATATCCAGCACAACGCGCTCCGGCCCGCTCAGCGGGAAGAAGGCATAAATCGGTTTGCCGTCGAAGCTCAGGGTTATCTGACTTTCGCCGGAACCGTTGGTAACTTTGATATCGGTTAACTTCATCGCCCATGCCGCCGGAGCGGCCAATACGCTAGAAACAACCAACAATGCGGTGGCTAAATAGCCTCTCCAGCTAAGCATCATCGACAGTTTATCCTTGCGCAGCGGCTAAGCGGTGCAGAACATCCGCACCAGAATCAGACAGCGCTACCAGCCGAGCTTCACGCCCCTGCGGCTGATAGTCCAAATGTAATTCGATATCAGGCTTAGGCAAGAAGCCCTCGCCCTGCTGCGGCCATTCCACCAGGCAAATAGCCTGTCGATCGAAATAGTCGCGAATTCCCATAAATTCAAGCTCTTCCGGATCCGCCAATCGGTAAAGATCGAAATGATAAACCGGCCGAGGCGTCAGTGCGTAAGGCTCCACCAAGGTATAGGTAGGGCTTTTTACGTGGCCTTGATGTCCCAGAGCTTGCAGGAAGCCGCGGCTGAATGTAGTTTTTCCGGCACCTAAATCGCCGAACAGATAAATAACGCTGGCACCTTCGAAGGCTTGCGCCAAACGAGCCCCCAATGCAACGGTTGCTGCCTCATCAGGCAAAGGTAAAACGAGTTCTTTCATTCTTGATATCTATTTTGCTAACTCAGGATTAACGTAGTTCGGAATAACCGGCAATAAATCTGTCGCCAGTAAACCCCGGGTGCCTTGTTGTTCAGCCAGTTGATCGGCTGCCGCGCCGTGGACCACACAACCTGCGCAAGCCGCATCATACAGCACCAGCTTTTGCGCTATCAAACCGCCAATGATACCGGACAAAATATCGCCCATACCGCCGGTCGCCATGCCCGCATTCCCCACATCGGCTATCGCCATTTCGCCCTGCTCGCTGGCTATCAACGTACCGGCACCTTTTAGTACCACTACGCCGCCGTATGTCTCTACCAGTCGACGAACTGAAAGTAAGCGATCACTCTCAATTTCAGCGACGGTACAACCGAGCAAACGAGCCGCTTCACCGGGATGAGGGGTCAACACTCGATTCTGACGCCTCAGCGGATTTAATACCAGCAAGTTGAGCGCATCTGCGTCCCATAACGCAGGTTTATCACTCTGTTGCAGTAATTTCAGAGCATTCCTGCCCCAATCTCCTTGCCCCAGCCCCGGTCCAATAACCAAAGTGTCTGCCCAATCGATAGCCTCAATCAATAAATCATCGCTGAGTGCCTGTACCATAAGTTCAGGACGAGCAGTGAGTAGAGGAGCAACATGATCGATGTTAGTAAGCACTCGCACCAATCCAGCACCGCTGCGTAGTGCGGATTCTCCCGCCATCCGTATTGCGCCCCCCAAACCTTTATCACCCCCTACCAACAATAGACGACCTTGCTCACCTTTGTAAGAACAAGGTCGCCTCGGTTTCAACCATTTGCTGAGGTTATCAGAGGTAATTCTCTCAATGTGCGGCATTTGCTGATCAAGCCATGGGGACAAACCCAGATCGTCGCAATGCAACTGACCGACCCAATCACGCGCCTGCCCGGTCAATAACCCTGGTTTTAGCGCCACAAACGTCAGCGTATGCTCGGCTCGAATCACTACGCCAGGAGCAGCGCCGGTTTCCGCCCCTAAGCCAGAAGGAATATCCAGCGCGAGTTTAGGCGCCCGATATCTATTCGCCATTTCAATTAAAGTAGCGTAACTGCCTCGTGGCGCGGCACGTAAGCCGGTGCCCAGCAGCCCATCGATAATTAAATCAATATCCTGCGGCCAAAGACTATCCTGAGGAAAAATATTCCCCCCCGCCGATAACCACTGCTCACGCGCCAGAGCAGCTTCGGCAGGCAATGGACGATTGCCCTCACAGGCAATTAATGTCACTTTCAAACCCGCCGCTTGAGCGCGGGCAGCCAGGATATATCCATCCCCGCCGTTATTGCCATGACCGCACAGAATCAACCAGTGTCGGCTCGCAGGATAATATTGGCGAGCCAGAGCAAAAGCGGCTTCACCGGCTCTAACCATCAGTTCAAACAGAGAAAGTGACAAAGCGGCAGCAGCAACGCTTTCATGTTGCCTGACCCAGTCCGCAGAAAAAATAGAGTGTGGTAAACTTAGGCCGTTTTGTTTCTTACTATGGTCCGTCATGACACACCCCCTCGATCTGAATCAATTAGCCCAACATATCAAGCAATGGGGGCAATCGCTAGGTTTCCAGCAGGTTGGCATCTGCGATACCGATCTTTCTGCGGAAGAACCTCGTTTGCAGGCGTGGTTAGACAAGCAATACCACGGTGAAATGGCGTGGATGGCGCGCCACGGTATGTTGCGGGCGCGCCCCCATGAACTGCTGCCCGGTACGCTGCGGGTTATCAGCGTGCGCATGAACTACCTGCCAGCCAAAGCCGCCTTTGCCAGCACTTTGAGCAATCCAGAATTGGGCTATGTCAGCCGCTATGCCTTGGGACGCGACTATCACAAGCTATTGCGGCAACGGTTAAAGAAATTGGGCGATCAGATTCAGGAGTATTGCGCACAGCAATCGAGTGAAAACGGCGTCAATTTTCGTCCGTTTGTCGACTCAGCTCCGATAATGGAACGTTCACTCGCTGCCAAAGCGGGTATTGGCTGGGTTGGCAAGCACTCACTTATTCTTAATCGCGAATCTGGCTCCTGGTTCTTCCTTGGGGAATTACTGATTGATTTGCCGTTGCCAATCGATCAACCGCAAGAGGAACAGTGTGGCCGCTGCGTGGCTTGCATGACGACCTGTCCAACCGGGGCCATTGTCGCGCCTTACACCGTGGATGCTCGCCGCTGTATTTCCTATCTCACCATTGAGTTGGAAGGCGCTATTCCCGAAGAATTTAGACCGTTAATGGGAAATCGTATTTATGGCTGTGATGATTGCCAACTGATTTGCCCGTGGAACCGCTTCTCTCAACTAACAGAGGAGGAAGATTTCAGCCCGCGTGCGGTATTACATACGCCAAAGCTGCTGGATCTGTTCGCCTGGAATGAAGAAAAGTTTCTACGAGTCACCGAAGGTTCCGCGATCCGCCGTATTGGGCATCTGCGCTGGCTACGTAATATCTCGGTGGCTTTGGGAAATGCCGCCTATCAGGATGAAATTGTGCTGGCGCTGGAAAGTCGCAAAGGCATCGACCCTATGTTGGATGAGCATATCGTCTGGGCTATCGAGCGGCAGTTGGCGCGGCGGGCAGAACAAAGTGTTGAAGTGCAGTCATCGCAGAAAAAGAGGCTGGTTCGAGCCATTGAGAAAGGGCTGCCGCGAGACGCATGATAACTTTTCAATCGCGGGTTTTTCCGTAATAAACCTGTCAAGCGCCCTGTGCATAAAAATAAAAATGCCTTGCCAATCAAGTGGGAAAAAAAGCGCAAGAGATCGCCATAACGTTTTCCCATAAATAAATAAACAATTAAAACAAATAGTTAAATTTAGGCAATAGCCATTGGTTTAATTAGCATCAGTATATAAAAAATACAGAATCTGTGGATAAGTCTGTTGAAGAAGTTAATACATTCTGTGAAAGGCACGACAAAAAGCGCGAACTGTCTGTGGATAATTATTTTGGAGATGAAGATAAAATTGGAGCGGGAAACGAGACTCGAACTCGCGACCCCGACCTTGGCAAGGTCGTGCTCTACCAACTGAGCTATTCCCGCATTGAGATGCTGATGCACCCTGCTGTCTGTTTGACGGCATTTGGTATTCATGGCTGAAGATTGGAGCGGGAAACGAGACTCGAACTCGCGACCCCGACCTTGGCAAGGTCGTGCTCTACCAACTGAGCTATTCCCGCATCACAGATATTAGCGAATGGTTCGCCGACATCGTTAGCTTCTGCCACTACTTGAAAAATTTGGAGCGGGAAACGAGACTCGAACTCGCGACCCCGACCTTGGCAAGGTCGTGCTCTACCAACTGAGCTATTCCCGCTCTACGTACTAAATTCGATCTCGCTAACTGGCGAAAATCTTCATCGGTACGGGGTGCGCATTATACGAGAATTCCGTTTTGCTGCAAGCCCCTGAAAGCAAAAAAATCATTTTTTCGTTCAAGTGTCGATTAAATCAACAATATGTACTTTTTGCCAGCGACGGGTGTTGAATAAATCGGCTAAGCGCTTAAAACCCGTGATTTGCACGACAGAATCATAGTACTGAGAACAAGATTCTGCCGTGTTTAAACCAGATTTTATCTATTAAAGACTAAAGCTGGATAAAATGTTCGCGGTAATAAGCCAGTTCCGCCACAGATTCACGAATATCGTCCAGCGCCTGGTGCGTATTTTGCTTTTTAAAGCCCGGCAGGATTTCCGGTTTCCAACGGCGAGCCAGCTCTTTCAATGTGCTGACGTCCAGATAGCGATAGTGGAAATAAGCTTCCAGCGCAGGCATATAGCGGAACAGGAAGCGGCGATCCTGACCCACGCTGTTACCGCAGATAGGCGATTTGCCGGCCGGCACCCATTGTTCGAGGAAAGCAATGGTCTGCATTTCTGCATCATGGTCGTTGAATGGGCTAGCTTTTACCCGCTCAACCAGACCACTACCGGTATGAGTACGCACATTCCACTCATCCATTAGCGCCAGTTGCTCATCAGACTGATGCACCGCCAAAACCGGGCCTTCTGCCAGAATATTAAGATTGGCATCCGTTACCAACGTTGCGATCTCAATAATCCGATCCCGCTCTGGATCGAGACCGGTCATTTCCAGATCAATCCAGATCAGATTATTTTCATTTCCTGCCATGATATTTCCTGCCTATTCATCGGGGGGATCAACCGAACAAACGGTTAAATGATAAAATTATGTGTATCATAGTTCTTTTAGTCGCAACGAGCGATAAATGCAGATTCAAGTGAGGCGCAGTGAGCAAGAATAAACTGTCCAAAGGTCAACAACGCCGCGTGCAGGCTAACCATCAGCGCCGGCTACGCACTGATAGAAAACCTGAGTTAGATGACTCTCAGCTTGGCGATGCGCAAGAAGGTATCGTAATCAGCCGTTTCGGTCAGCACGCCGACGTTGAAGCCACTGATGGCACCCAACACCGTTGTAATATCCGTCGCACCATTACCTCTTTGGTAACCGGTGACCGTGTCGTTTGGCGACCGGGTATTCAGCAGGAAGGTGTTCGAGTTAAAGGTATTGTTGAAGCGGTACATGAACGTACTTCGGTTTTAACCCGTCCTGATATTTACGACGGCGTGAAGCCGATCGCCGCTAACATCGATCAAATCGTGATCGTCTCGGCCATTTTGCCGGAACTCTCACTCAATATTATCGATCGCTATCTGGTGGCCTGTGAAACGCTGGACGTAGAACCGCTGATCGTACTGAATAAAGTCGATCTGTTGGATGCCGAAGGCCGCAAATTCGTCGATGGCATGATGGATATCTATCGCCGTATCGATTACAAGGTACTGGAAGTGTCTAGCCAGACTCGCGAAGGGATGGCAGCCTTTGAACAGGCGCTGGCTGGCCGTATCAGCATTTTCGCCGGCCAATCCGGCGTGGGTAAATCCAGCCTGCTGAACGCCCTGTTACCACCAAGCGATACGCAAATTTTGGTCAACGCAGTTTCCGATAACTCAGGTTTAGGACAACACACCACCACCGCCGCGCGCTTGTATCATTTCCAGCACGGCGGCGATGTGATCGATTCACCTGGAGTGCGCGAATTTGGCCTGTGGCATTTAGCACCGGAACAAATCACGCAAGGGTTTGTCGAATTCCGCAACTACATTGGTCATTGCAAATTCCGAGATTGCAGCCATACCACCGATCCCGGCTGCGCCCTGCGCGAAGCGGTGGAGCGCGGTGATATTGCCGAAGAGCGTTTCGATAACTACCATCGAATTCTGGAAAGCATGGAACAAGTCAAACCACGCAAACCGCTTTCAGATTCTGAATAACTGACATTGCGGGCGCCGAACGTTACAATGCGCCCCTTTTATCTAATGGCTAATGCCTAATCCAAGAGGTTCTCGTGCTGGATAGCATCAAAATCAGACTGCAATATTTACTTCCGAAGCAAGGACTTACGCGCCTGGCTGGCTGGGGTGCAGACAAAAAAGGCGGCTGGTTGACTCAACTGGTTATTAAAGGCTTTGCCCGTTTCTATAACGTAGATATGAAAGAAGCGCAGAACCCAGAATTCACCGCTTATGCCACTTTCAACGAATTTTTCGTTCGTCCGTTACGCCCGGATGCACGCCCTGTGGTGGCGGAAGACAATGCGCTGGCACAGCCTGCTGACGGCGCCGTCAGTCAGCTTGGCGCTATCCGCGAAGACCAAATCTTGCAGGCAAAAGGCCACAATTACACGCTGGAAGCTTTACTGGCCGGTAACTACCTGTTGGCTGAAGAATTCAAGAACGGCACCTTTATCACCACGTATTTAGCGCCGCGCGATTATCACCGAGTGCATATGCCTTGTGACGGCGTACTACGTGAAATGATCTATGTACCTGGGGATTTATTCTCCGTCAATCCGCTGACCGCAGCCAATGTCCCTAACCTGTTTGCCCGTAACGAACGCGTGATCTGTATCTTTGATACCGCTTTTGGCCCGATGGCGCAGATTCTGGTCGGTGCCACCATTGTCGGTAGCATTGAAACCGTTTGGGCAGGAACAACCAATCCAACCCGCGAAGGGGTTATCCGCCGCTGGACCTACCCGCAGGCCGGTGAAGAAGGGGCGATTGCATTGGAGAAAGGGCAGGAAATGGGTCGCTTCAAGCTGGGCTCAACGGTTATTAACCTATTTGCATCAGGCAAAGTGTATCTGGCTCCGCAGCTAAACAGTGGCTCCGTCACCCGTATGGGTGAGCTACTGGCAGAAGCCGTTCCACCGACGCCTCCGTGCTAACCTAACGCTTTATGGCGTAACTTGATTTAAGGAAGCATAACGTGCGCCTGATAACCACATTCCTGCTTGGTATTTTTCTCTCTCTGCCGCTTTATGCGGCAACTCAGCCTAATGAGGCTCAGCTCAGACAAGAGCTGAAGCAGGCTGAGGCGAATAAAGGCGCCGCCAACCAGGCGGAAATTGTTCAGGCGCTGCAAGGTGCTATCAACTGGCTTAATGATGCGAAAGAGTCCGACGAACGGGCACAGCAATACCAGAAAGTCATTGATGATTTCCCCAAATTAACCAGAGAGTTACGTCAACAGTTGACGCCGGATAGCGAAAAACCGCTGCCGGTGCCAACCAATTTATCGACCAATGAGATGGAGCAGCAAATCCTGCAAACCAGCAGCCAACTGCTGGAACTTTCCCGTCAAATGCAGCAAGAACAGGATCGTTTGCGGGAAATTAGCGACTCTCTGGGGCAACTTCCTCAACAACAATCAGATGCCCGCCGCCTATTAGGTGAAGCCACGACGCGTCTGCAATCTCAAAACTCACCAACCTCTCCGCTGGCGCAGGCGCAATTTGCACTATTACAGGCGGAAGTTACGGCTCGTAAAGCCAAAGTGAATGAGCTGGAGCTTTCTCAGCTTTCTGCCAATAACCGGCAAGAATTGTCCCGCATGCGCGCCGAAGTATATAAAAAGAACCATGAGCGGACAGACACCTTATTGCAGACATTGCGTAACAATTTGAATAATCAGCGCCAGCTTGAAGCGGAAAGAGCGCTGGAACGCACCGAATTACTGGCGGAACAAGGTGGCGATCTGCCGGCCTCCATCAGCCAGCAGCTAGAAACCAACCGAGATTTATCCCGCGCGCTGAACAGTCAGGCTCAGCGCATGGACCTGATTTCCTCTCAACAACGTCAGGCGGCGGCAGACACTCTGCGAGTTCGGCAGACTCTCAGCACCATTCGCGAACAGGCGCAATGGCTGGGTATTTCTACTGCACTGGGGGAAACCCTACGAGCGCACGTAGCCCGCTTGCCTGAAATGCCAAAATCTCAACAGTTAGATAGAGATATGGCTCAGCTTCGAGTTCAGCGTCTGACCTATGAAGGGATGCTGGAGCAGCAGCAAAAAGGAACCAAAGCGACGCAGGACGACGGTACGCCGCTGACGGTTCAGCAACAACGCATTATGGACGCTCAGCTACGCACCCAGCGAGAACTGCTAAATTCACTGCTTTCTGGCTATGACACGCAGATTCTCGAACTGACCAAGCTGAAAGTCGCCAATAGTCAATTGGTTGATGCCCTGAATGAAATCCGCGAGGCGACCCACCGCTATCTGTTTTGGGTTGCGGACGTTAGCCCAATTTCCTTGTCTTATCCGATCGATGTCGCTCGTGACCTGACGCGCCTGCTTTCGCTGGATACCTTATCCCAGCTCAGCGGTGCCTTTGTGATGATGATGACCAGTCAGGAAACGCTGATTCCGATTATCGCCGCGCTGCTGTTTGTCAGCTTTAGCGTCAGCTCCCGTCGCCATTATCATGCGTTTTTGGAGCGAGCCAGCAGCCGGGTCGGCAAAGTTACGCAAGATCAGTTTTCATTAACGCTGCGCACCGTTTTCTGGTCGATTCTGGTGGCCTTGCCGCTTCCTGTGCTCTGGGCGGCGCTGGGTTACGGGTTGCAAAACGCGTGGTCCTACCCGATGGCGATTGCCATTGGCAACGCAGTGACCGCCACGGTTCCGGTACTGTGGGTGTTTATGATCAGCGCCGCTTTTGCTCATCCTCACGGCCTGTTTATCACCCATTTCCGCTGGGCGCCAGATCAGGTCGCGCGTGCGATGCGCTTTTACCGTATGTCGGTATGGCTGATTATTCCGTTGATGATGGCGTTGATAACCTTCGAGAATTATAACGACCGCGAATTCGCCGGCACATTAGGCCGACTGTGCTTTGTCCTGTTGTGTATCGCACTAAGTCTGGTCACCAACAGTCTGAAACGTGCCGGTATTCCGCTGTATCTGGATAAAAAAGGTTCGGGAGAGAATAAGATCAATCAGGCGCTGTGGGGGCTGCTGCTTTCCGCTCCGCTGATTGCCGCGCTTGCCTCGCTGATGGGGTATCTCACCACGTCTCAGGCGCTGCTGGCTCGTCTGGAAACCTCCGTCGCCATCTGGTTCTTCCTGCTGGTGATTTACCATATTATTCGCCGCTGGATGCTGATTCAGCGCCGCCGTATTGCCTTTGACCGTGCTAAACAGCGTCGGGCCGATATCCTGGCGCAGCGTGCCAGAGGTGAAGAAGATACGCCGCATACGAATAGTTCCGAGGGGTCGGTCGATGTTGATGAGCCGGTTATTGATCTGGACGTGATCAGCGCTCAATCGCTGCGTCTGGTTCGTTCCATACTCACTATGATCGCGCTGGTTTCAGTGATCTTCCTGTGGTCAGAGATCCATTCAGCCTTTGGTTTCCTGGAAAATATTCGCCTATGGGATGTTTCTTCGACTATCAACGGCGTCGAATCCATCCAGCCGATCACTATGGGATCGCTGATCATCGCCATTCTGGTCATAATCGTGACGACTCAGTTAGTGCGGAACCTGCCTGCCCTGCTGGAACTGGCGCTATTACAGCATCTGGACCTGACGCCCGGCACCGGTTATGCCATTTCGACAATAACCAAATATCTGGTGATTTTGTTCGGTGGCCTATTAGGCTTTTCACTACTGGGGATTGAATGGGCGAAATTTCAATGGCTGGTCGCCGCTCTCGGTTTAGGGTTAGGTTTTGGCTTACAGGAAATTTTTGCCAACTTCGTCTCTGGGCTGATCATTCTATTTGAAAAACCGATTCGTATTGGCGATACCGTAACTATTCGCGATTTAACCGGTAGCGTAACCAAAATCAATACCCGCGCCACCACCATTTCCGACTGGGATCGCAAAGAGATTATCGTGCCGAATAAGGCCTTTATCACCGAGCAGTTCATTAACTGGTCACTGTCCGATCCTATTACTCGCGTGGTCTTAACAGTACCGGCTCCGGCCGAAGCCAATAGCGAAGAAGTGACCGAACTGCTGCTTACCGCCGCCAGACGTTGTTCCATGGTCTTGGATAACCCTGGGCCAGAAGCATTCCTGATGGATCTACAGCAAGGCATTCAGATTTTCGAGTTGCGTATCTATGCCGCCGAAATGCTTCATCGCTTGCCAATGCGCCACGAAATACATCAACTGATTCTGGAAGGCTTCCGCGAGCATGGTATTGTTCTGCCGTTCCCACCGTTCCAGGTTCGAATGGAAACGCTGGGGCGCGCTGGCCGCAGCGTGAACACGCCAACTCGCAATAATACCCGCACGCCGGGCAGCCTGTAGTGATTCATTAACCTGATTTTGGGGTAAAAAAATGGCCTGATTCTTTGCGGAATCGGGCCATTTTTACAATCGGACAATCTCAGCGAACTTACACCAATTTATCATTGCGGTGAGTGAACGCAGCCAACACCGCTGCGCGTCAAGAATTCCACGACATTAACCACCGTCATTGCCGTTGCAGCAAGGCAGCCAGCGAACTCATCCCGATGAGCCGACACCCGTCAGTGATTCGGGGGAGTGAACGCAGCCAACACCGCTGCAGCGTCAAGAATTCCACGACATTAACCACAGTCATTGCCGTTGCAGCAAGGCAGCCAGCGAACTCATCCCGATGAGCCGACACCCGCCAGTGATTCGGGGGAGTGAACGCAGCCAACACCGCTGCGCGTCAAGAATTCCACGACATTAACCACAGTCATTGCCGTTGCAGCAAGGCAGCCAGCGAACTCATCCCGATGAGCTGACACCCGTCAGTGATTCGGGGGAGTGAACGCAGCCAACACCGCTGCAGCGTCAAGAATTCCACGACATTACCCACAGTCATTGCCGTTGCAGCAAGGCAGCCAGCGAACTCATCCCGATGAGCTGACACCCGTCAGTGATTCGGGGGAGTGAACGCAGCCAACACAGCTGCAGCGTCAAGGACGAAGGGTAATCAGGCACGATCGACCGGGAACGCCATAACCTCGCTCAATCGCTCCGCTCCCAGCGCCAGCATCACCAAACGATCGACACCCAGCGCAACACCGGAGCAATCGGGCATACCGTGCTGTAACGCTGCGATCAGATTGACATCGATTGGATTTTGCGGCAATCCCAGAACGGCGCGTCGACGATTATCCTGCTCGAAGCGTTTCAACTGCTCGTTGGCTTCGGTCAGCTCGCGGAAACCGTTGGCTAACTCCATACCTTTGAAGTAGACCTCGAAACGCTCGGCTACCCGATGGTCTTCGGTACTGATTTCAGCTAGTGACGCTTGAGAAGCAGGGAAATGATACACAAAGGCCGGTTTTTCACGGCCAATTTGCGGTTCTACGCCAACGGTGAACAGCAGCTGTAATAGCGTGTCGCGGTCATCTTCCGTATCGGCGATATTGCTCAAATCCAGCTTCGCCGCCGCTTCCCGCAGCTGGGTTTTGTCCGCTGACAGTGGATCGACATCCAAATGACGCAGGAAAGCCTGCTGATAAGACAGCGTTTCTGCGCTGTTACAATCCAGAATCTGCTGTAGCAGGTCGTCGACCTCATTCATTAAGCGATACATATCATAATGAGGACGATACCACTCGAGCATGGTGAACTCGGGATTATGGTGACGACCGGCCTCTTCATTGCGGAAACTACGACCCAATTGATAAATGGAGCCGCTGCCAGCCGCCAGTAGGCGCTTCATGTGATATTCCGGACTGGTCATCATGTACAGCGTCATGCCATCGGCAGCACCCGGGCCAACAAACCGGGTTTCAAAAGGAGACAGGTGGATATCTGTCACTGTCGCTTGGCTCATGGCTGGCGTTTCAACTTCCAATACGCCGCGATCGGCAAAGAACCGTCGTATTTCTGCCATTATTGCTGCGCGTTTCAACAAATTGGCGATGGGTGCACTTGGCTGCCAGCTTGCCGTTTCGCTCATGGTGGTTAACTCCGAAATCAAACAGGGGATGCAGTCTACTCGCATCCTATCAGGCAAACAAATTTGCGACAAAGATTGCCTATTTATGCCACGAATTCAGCATAACGCGTCGTCAAAAATCCTTATCAACAGCAGATCCTGTCTGCGATCACGTTTCTGCCAGTTAGCCCGCGCGCAGAGGTTCAAATAAAACAAAACAATCGATCACATCAAATTTCTACTACTTATGATTAGGTATACTCATTCCCATACAAATAGTAAGAAATTGCTATTCTTAATGAGTTCCCCCTTGCATCGGGTAATTGATTAGCAAGGCAATAATATTAAAAACCATATTAAGAATAGACATTCCTTTTATATAGCCGAGGTCATTGAAGTTACAGGTAGGCAACTGGCAAACCGATCCCGATCAACTGATTCAGGTTTTTGATTCGGTTGAGAAAGTACAGTTAACCCACCGCAGCCTCAGGTACCAAGGGTATAAGAATTTCACTTGAACAATGGAGAAGCGCAGTGCAAACCTTTAACGCCGACCTTGCCATTATCGGGGCCGGGGGCGCTGGTTTACGTGCAGCAATAGCCGCAGCGGAAGCCAACCCCCAACTGAAGATTGCTCTTATCTCGAAAGTTTACCCAATGCGTAGCCACACCGTGGCCGCCGAAGGGGGATCAGCCGCAGTCACTCAGGACCACGATTCTTTCGACTACCATTTCAACGATACGGTTGCCGGCGGCGACTGGCTCTGTGAACAGGATGTCGTTGACCACTTTGTTCACAGTTGCCCGGAAGAAATGGCGCAGCTGGAAATCTGGGGATGCCCGTGGAGCCGTAAACCCGACGGTTCTGTAAACGTGCGCCGCTTTGGCGGTATGAAGATTGAACGCACCTGGTTTGCCGCCGATAAAACCGGCTTCCATATGCTGCATACTCTGTTCCAAACTTCCCTGAAATATCCACAAATCCAACGCTTTGATGAACATTTTGTTCTCGATATTTTGGTGGATGATGGACAAGCGCGCGGCGTTGTTGCGCTGAATATGATGGAAGGCACCAAAATCCAGATTCGCGCCAATGCCGTTATCATGGCGACTGGCGGTGCCGGACGTGTCTATCGCTATAACACCAACGGCGGCATCGTCACCGGTGATGGCATGGGCATGGCTTTCCACCACGGTGTTCCGCTGCGGGATATGGAATTTGTACAATATCACCCAACCGGCTTGCCTGGCTCAGGCATCCTGATGACCGAAGGCTGTCGTGGCGAAGGCGGTATCCTGGTGAATAAAGATGGCTACCGCTATCTACAGGACTACGGCATGGGGCCAGAAACTCCGTTGGGTAAACCAGAAAACAAATATATGGAGTTGGGGCCGCGAGATAAAGTTTCTCAGGCTTTCTGGCACGAATGGCGCGCTGGCCGCACCATTGCGACACCGCGTGGCGATGTGGTTTATCTGGATTTACGTCACCTGGGTGAGAAAAAACTGCTGGAACGCCTGCCGTTCATCTGCGAGTTGGCCAAAGCCTATGTGGGTGTCGATCCGGTAAAAGATCCAATCCCAGTACGTCCAACCGCACATTACACCATGGGTGGCATCGAAACCAATCAGCAGTGTGAAACCCGTATTAAAGGGCTATTTGCCGTCGGTGAATGTTCTTCCGTTGGCCTGCATGGTGCAAACCGCCTCGGCTCTAACTCACTGGCCGAACTGGTGGTCTTTGGCCGCGTAGCCGGTGAACAAGCCGCACAGCGCGCCATGGAAAGTGGCCCGGCGAACGGCAACGCGCTGGATGCGCAAACCCGCGACGTAGAGGCTCGCCTGGCCAACCTGATGAAACAGGAAGGAACGGAAAACTGGGCTAAAATCCGCGATGAAATGGGTCTTTCCATGGAAGAAGGCTGTGGTATCTACCGTACGCCAGAACTCATGCAAAAAACCGTCGATAAGCTGGCCGAGCTGAAAGAGCGCTTTAAACGCGTGAAAATCACCGATAACTCCAGCGTATTCAATACCGACCTGCTGTACACCATCGAACTGGGCTACGGTCTGGATGTAGCTGAATGTATGGCGCACTCTGCACTTAACCGTAAAGAGTCTCGCGGTGCCCACCAGCGTCTGGATGAAGGCTGTACCGAACGCGATGACGTCAACTTCCTCAAACATACTCTGGCCTTCCACACACCGGGCGGCACGCCGCGCCTCGAGTATAGCGATGTGAAAATTACCAAACTGGCACCGGCTAAACGTGTCTACGGCGCCGAAGCCACCGCGCAAGATAAGAAGACGGCACAAGATAAAAAGGATAAGGAGCAGGCGAATGGCTGATATGAAAGTCCTGAAAATGGAGATCATGCGCTACAACCCTGAACAGGATAGCGAGCCTCACTTCGACACTTTCGAAGTGCCTTACGATGAGCAAACTTCATTGCTCGATGCCTTGGGTTATATCAAGGACAATCTGGCGCCAGATCTGTCTTACCGCTGGTCTTGCCGTATGGCGATCTGCGGTTCGTGCGGCATGATGGTCAACCGGGTACCTAAATTGGCCTGTAAAACCTTCCTGCGGGAATATACCGAGGGCATGAAAGTCGAAGCCTTAGGCAACTTCCCGATCGAACGCGATCTGGTCGTGGATATGACTCACTTTATCGAGAGTCTGGAAGCCATCAAGCCTTACATTATCGGCAATAAACAAGATCCAAAAGATGGCCCAACCCGCCAGACTCCGGCACAGATGGCGAAATACCATCAGTTCTCCGGCTGTATCAACTGTGGTCTGTGCTACGCCGCTTGCCCGCAATTCGGTCTGAACCCAGAGTTCATCGGTCCGGCAGCGATTACGCTGGCACACCGTTACAATCTGGATACCCGCGATCACGGCAAGAAACAGCGTATGCCTCAGCTCAACGGTAACAACGGCGTGTGGAGCTGTACCTTCGTCGGCTATTGCTCTGAAGTTTGTCCTAAGCACGTTGACCCAGCCGCCGCGATTCAGCAGGGCAAAGTTGAAAGTGC
This sequence comes from Yersinia sp. J1, assembly GCF_050586585.1. Taxonomy (NCBI): domain Bacteria; kingdom Pseudomonadati; phylum Pseudomonadota; class Gammaproteobacteria; order Enterobacterales; family Yersiniaceae; genus Yersinia; species Yersinia sp. J1. Next base: position 50,870 of record NZ_JBOBDP010000006.1, on the reverse strand, counting down.
GAAAGACTTCATGATCGCCATGCTGAAGCCACAATAAGGGAGGGGAAACAGCAATGACAACTAAACGTAAACCTTATGTCCGCACCATGGCCCCGAACTGGTGGCAGAAGCTGGGTTTTTACCGCTTCTATATGCTGCGTGAAGGCACCTCCGTTCCGGCGGTCTGGTTCAGTATTATCCTGATTTACGGCGTTTTCGCCCTGAAAGGTGGCCCGGCAGGCTGGGAAGGATTTGTTAGCTTCCTGCAAAACCCGCTGGTGCTATTGATTAATATCATCACGCTATTGGCCGCGCTGCTTCATACCAAAACCTGGTTTGAGCTGGCACCTAAGGCCGCCAATATAGTGGTAAAAGACGACAAAATGGGACCAGAGCTGATCATTAAATCGCTTTGGGTGGTGACTATTGTTGCGACAGCGGTCATTTTGGCCGTCGCCTTAATCTAACCCGGAGGGAAATAAGATGAATCAAGTTCCTAAGCGCTCCGATGAACCGATTTTCTGGGGTCTTTTTGGTGCTGGCGGCATGTGGGGAGCCATTATTGCACCAGCGGTTATTCTGCTGGTTGCTATTTTGCTCCCCCTCGGCGCATATCCAGGCGACGCTTTAAGTTACGAGCGGGTTTTGGCTTTCAGCCAGAGCTTCATCGGCCGCGTATTCTTGCTGCTGATGATTATTCTGCCGCTGTGGTGTGGCCTGCATCGTATTCACCACGCTATGCATGACCTGAAAATTCATGTGCCAGCCGGCAAATGGGTTTTCTACGGTCTGGCAGCCATCCTCAGCGTAGTCGCTGCTATCGGCGTTCTCACTCTGTAATTCTGAACAAAACGGCCTGCCCCGCGCGGGCCGTCTTCCCTTTGCCCCACTTGTCATCCCCCTCAAAATTTGCATCACTGATAGATGAGAGTTATTTTCAATAAGAACTTATTACTAACAGGATGCCTCGCTATGTCTGTCCCACTGTGGTCAAAAATAACGGTACTTATGTCTGCCCTGCTCTCCGTGGCTTGCAGCGTAACGCCGCCAAAAGATGTCAAAATTGTCGATAACTTTCAGTTACCTCGCTATCTGGGCACCTGGTATGAGATTGCCCGTCTGGATCACTCCTTTGAGCGAGGTTTAGAGCAGGTGACGGCGAATTATTCACTACGCGGCGATGGCGGGATAAAAGTAATAAACCGCGGCTATAACCCACAAAAACAGCGTTGGCAGGAAAGTGAAGGCAAAGGTTATTTCATTGGCGAACCCAATCGGGCGGCGCTAAAAGTCTCCTTTTTCGGCCCATTCTATGGCGGTTACAACATTTTTGAGTTAGATGAAAACTATGGTTATGCTCTGGTATGCGGGCCTAACCGTGATTATCTGTGGATTCTATCCCGTACGCCAAACCTCAGCGCCGAAGTACGTGAAAAACTGCTATTAACGGCCAAAGGCTATGGTTTCCCAGTGGAAAAACTGATCTGGGTGAAGCAGGAATAAGCTAGAACTGAGATCGAAAAAGGGCCGAAGATCGGCCCTTTTCTATTCTGATATTTATCAATTCGCTAACGTTTAGCTTAACTAGCTAATTTCAAACCAACAATACCAGCGACAATCATGCCTAAGCTAAGCAAACGTGCCGCGCTGGCGGACTCACCAAGCAGCACAATACCTAAAATGGCCGTACCTACCGCGCCAATTCCCGTCCAAACCGCATAGGCGGTTCCCGCAGGCAGGCTTTTCATTGCATGAGCCAATAGCACCACGCTCACAACCATTGCCGCCAGCGTAATAATACTGGGCGCCAAACGAGTAAAACCCTGAGTATATTTTAAGCCAATAGCCCAAATAATCTCTAATAATCCGGCAATAACCAGAATAACCCAAGCCATAGTAATCATCCTAATGGGAGGGGTCGTCCCCAGATAGCAGCGGTTTTGCCGGGTCGTCCCGGGCTGCAAATAAAACCGCATTTAAATTAGCACGACGCCTAACGGCCATCAATAAGGTGGGAGGAACAATCTGGTGCCCAAGAATGGCTAAGGGATGCTAGGGAAAGATATAACAGGAATGACCTTCCGCCGTTAAGATTTAATAAAAATCATTAGAAGAATAAAAAACAAAAAATTAATGATTTAAAATTATTAATTAGCTATTGAAGTACATACAATCAACACTAGGAATAACCTTAAATTCTCGATTGAGAATAGTCCTAACATTGATATATTTCATTTCCATTATCTTAATCACAATTTATTGATTGATTTTAAAGAAACACGCAAAAGAAAATTTTATTAAATTCATTATTTAACACTAGTTCATGGCTATTTTTTTGCAAAATTCGATCTTATATTTCAATATTTACTTTAGAGACAAATAATTATCCCAAATTAGCTCAATCATCGATCGAATATAATGTAAAAAACAAAATTTGCAGTATATTAAGCCGAGAATTAAGCCGGGCAATTAAATTCATGATTTAACAAATCAGGGCTTCGCCTGCTTATTCCCCCACGCCAGTAATATGTGGAATTTAACAACATCATTTTTATCTCAAGGATTTGATAATGAAAAAGTTATTATTAACTGCTGTTATTGCAGCATCTTTCTCTGCGGCTGTTCATGCGGCGCCACCTGCTGCCGGTTCCCCTGGGACCATCCGTTTTGAAGGCGAAATCGTCACCGGCGCCTGCGGTATTGATTCTAATTCTTTAGATCAAACCGTTAATTTAGGTCAGGTTCCTTCCCATTTATTTACGGCAAAAGGCGACCGTTCGACGGCGGCTAAGTTCGATATCGTATTGACCGACTGCGATACCACTACGTCTAAAAATGCCACCGTAACCTTTACCGGTGCTGGCCACCAAGAAAATAGCGAACTGTTAGGCGTTACTGGTGCAGCAACTCATGTGGGTATCCGCCTACAGGCCGGCAATAATGAATATCTGGCATTAGGCACCGCCACTAAACCTATTATGTTGAGCAATGGGGATAACCGACTGCAATTTTCGGCCATGTATGAAGCCACTGATGCAGGCGTAACCGCAGGTGACGCAGATTCTACAGCGCAATTTACGGTTAATTATCTCTAATAATATTCAACGGCTTTAATATTAAGGGGGAATATATTCCCCCTAAACATACAGGGCAAGAATTGTGAAAACTTATAGCTTTTATAAGTGGGTACTCTGCGTACCTTTTTTTGCCTTCGAGGCTGTTGGCGTAGAGTTTAATACTGAATTTTTAAAAATTGGTGAACAGGGTCAGGCTGACCTTTCACAATTCTCCGCGCCCGATCGATTGGCCCCGGGAAATTATCTCGTCGATATAGTTGTAAATAATAACTACTACAAGCAACAAGAAATTAACTTTGTCGAAAATGCGAAACATCCGCAAACACAACCTTGTTTGCCTCGTAGTCTGATTAGCACTTTTGGTTTAAAACGAGAATATATCTCGTCGCTGCCTGAACACTCATGCTTAATGCCTACTGATTTACCCGGTATTACCGCACGTTATTATAAAAATAACGGACAGTTGAAAATTACCGTGCCGCAATCCCTACTGGAATATTATGACAAAAACTATACTCCACCAGAGCAATGGGATAGCGGTATTGCCGGCCTGATGCTGGATTACCGCATCATCGGAAATACCCGCCAGAATAAACATGAAGATAGAGTTAATTCCCTTTCTGCATTTGGCACGACCGGGGCTAATTTAGGTGCCTGGCGTTTTCGTGGCGACTATCAGTTTGCTAATTACAGTAATAAAGAAGGCAATCAATCTTTAGATTTTAATAACATCCATGCCTTTCGTCCGTTGCCCTCAATAAAATCGCAGCTCACTTTGGGGCAAACCTATTTAACCTCGGATATTTTCGACACGCTCAGTTACAGCGGCATCAAGCTCGCCAGCGACGAGCGTATGCTGCCGCCCAGCCTGCGCGGCTACGCGCCGCGGATCACCGGTATCGCTAAAACGAATGCCAAGGTAACCGTCAGCCAGCAGGGTAGAACCATTTATTTAACCACCGTGCCGCCCGGCCCGTTCAATATTCAGGATTTGAGCAGCGCAGTACAAGGCGAGCTGCAGGTCAGCGTTGAAGAAGAAGACGGTTCCACCAGCCAATTTACCGTAAATACCGCCTCAGTTCCCTTTCTAACGCGAGAGGGACAAATTCGCTATAACACCGCGATGGGTAAACCGACCAACGGCGGTAATCACGTACAAAACCCATTCTTTACCATGGGTGAAATCTCCTATGGCGTCAGCAGCACCTGGTCTGCCTACGGCGGCACTATTCTGGCTAACGATTACCACTCTGCCGCCGTTGGTCTGGGTAAAGATTTATATCAATTCGGCGCAGTTTCGCTCGATGTGACCCAAGCTCGCGCGACTTTGGAACATCAACAATATCTTGGTCATTCCTATCGTTTTAACTATGCCAAGCGTTTCGACAGCCTCGATGCCGATATCCGCTTCTTTGGCTATCGTTTTTCCGATAAGAAATTCATTTCCCTCAGCGAATTTACCAATGCCAGCAACGGGGTATTACAGCGAGATAATAAGCAACGCTACTCGGTAGTTACGGCTAAACAGTTCGATGGCTTTTCTACCTATCTTTCTTATACCCATGATGCGTACTGGAACGCTAAATCCAGCGAACGTTTCGATCTTTCTGCCAGCACGCTATTCGACATTGAGCAGTTTAAAAATGTCTCTCTCAATATTTCCCTGTCTTATAACAAAGATCAGGATCGTAACGATCTGGTGAGTTATTTGGGGATCAGCATACCTCTCGAAGGGCAGACCCGCGTGAGCTATAACCAGCAAACTGGCCGCGGTCGCTTTGACCAAACCGTGTCTCTGCGACAAAACCGAGGTAAGGACGATTATTACCAGCTAACTACCGGCGGCCAGCAAAATAACGCTCTGGTCAGCGGCTTCTATCAGCATAAATCAGATGCCTACCAGCTGGGATTAAGCGGCAGCTATGTGTCTGACAGCTATCATTCTGCTAGCGCTAATCTCAGCGGTTCTATGGTCAGTACTTTGTACGGCTCCGCGCTACATTCTTCCGGCAGTTCCGGCAACACACGCTTATTGGTTGATACCCACGGTGTTTCAGATGTGACCTTTAATAACGGTAAAAACCACACTAATTCATTCGGCTATTCCATTATCGATGGCGCTCCTCCCTATGAGAATTTCGAGGCGCGAGTCGATATGAATAACCTCCCCGCGAATGCCGAAGCCCATGCGCCGATCCGCAGTCTGGTGCTGACTGAAGGTGCCATCGGCTACCTGCCGTTTGAAATGAATCAGGGCAGCAAGCTGTTGGTATTACTGAAGGATTACCAAGGTGTTTCCGTGCCGTTCGGGGCCGAAGTCACCAATACCCAAACCGGTAAAGCTAACGCCATTGTCGGCGAAGACGGCCTGACCTACCTGATCGGCGTGAAACCAGAGAGTCAGCTTAAAGTTCGCTGGTCGGATAAAAGCTGCACCCTCGTCCTGCCACAGGTATTGCCTGATGCCGTTACGACGCCTCAACCCATGAGTTGCCGCTAACCCTTTTGTTAAAAATGACGCTTAGGAATTGAATATGAAGAGAACATTACATCGCTATTTCATCACCATTCTGACGCTGCTGTTATGCGGTGGACTCAGCTCCGCTCAGGCGGCTCTGGTATTGGATCGCACACGGATCATTTATCAGGAAGGCGCGCAGTCTATTAGCATCACGTTGACCAATAAAAGCACCTTGCCTTATGTGGCGCAGTCTTGGATCGAAGATAGCGAAGGGAAAAAGATCGCTTCGCCTTTTCTAGCATTACCTCCGCTACAACGAGTGGAACCCGGCGATCGCAACGTCGTTCGTGTCACTCTCCTACCGGATAACGCGATCCCTAAAGATCGAGAATCAGTTTTTTATTTAAATATTCGCGAAATACCGCCGAAAACTGATAAACCGAACGCATTGCAAATTGCCCTGCATTCTAAAATCAAATTATTTTACCGGCCTACCGCCGTTATTCCTCCGCGTGGGGAAAATAATGCCGCCAAACTGGCCATCACCACCCAAGGTAAGCAGCTAACCATTAAAAATACGACGCCGCTGCATGTCACCTTGGTGGCCATCGCCATAGGAGCCGGAAAGTCCCCGCTGGTATTTGAACCAAAAATGTTATCGCCGGGAGAAAGCATCGTAGTACCCACAAACCATCCTGTTAACGGCCGGATTTATATATCTCATATGAATGATTATGGTGGCCAGCAGGATACCGCCTACGATTGTTCAGCTTCTGAATGCTCCAGTAACGATAAGCAGAGGTCATAATGCGACGTTTAGCCTCTCTTTTATGCCTGGGCATGGCTTTGGCCTTTCTGTCACCCGCAGTTTGGGCCTTGGCCTGCGTTCGCACCGATGGCAGCGGTTTAATCCTGACCGAAAGTATCGGCTCAACGGTCAAAGTGCCCACCACTCTCCCCGATTACAGCGTGATTTGGCGCGGCCCCACCCGGAGTATTTCCGCTCGCTGTTATCGCGATAACAATATTCGCGAAATGGAGAACATTTACTTCTACGTCAATCCGAGAAACACCAATCCATTGAACTGGGGAATTGAATTCGGGATGCGTTTTAACGGCACTGACCAGTGGCCGCAGGGCGGTGGCAACGGTGCTGGAATCAATACCGGTAGCGTGATACCGGCCTGTAAAGCAGGAATTCCGCTGGCACAGTGTCCTGATGTCACCTTTGCCGTCACCTTTCAGCCGATTATCCGCAAACGTGGGCTGGATCCGTTCTCACCAACGCCGGATAGCACCTATGCCCTGTACCAACTGGACGGCAAATACGGCCTAAATAACGCTCGCGCCAACTTTACCTATGTTATTACCGATTTAAGTCTCATAACCGCAACCGATTGTACCGTGGATGTAGCCATCACACCTTCCCCCGGCGTCGTCGATTTCGGCACGGTGCAGAAGACTCCCTCCGGTTTTTCACCGGCGGTACCGAAACAGTTTTTTTCACTGGTTCTGGATAAAAGCGGCTGTAAAACACCGATTAAAATCAACGGCTATATCACGACTCCCAATGCTTATGGCGACTATCTGCTACCCAGCGCAGACAGTGGCTTTGGTATCAAACTAACCGATCTGGCAACCAATAGTCAGATTCCATTGGCCAAACCGTTCTTTTTAGCGGATTTCACCGCGTTAGATACACAGCACGAAGTGTTACTCAGCGCTGAGCTGGTTCCTCTCGGCGAGATTAAAGTCGGGCCATTTTCTGCGACTGCGACGGTGGAAATTCTCTATCTCTAAACTTCGGGACAGATGCGGTTGAACGTCCTTCATATGGATTTGTAGGGGATTGAAATGAAGAAAGTCGTTTTGATTGATCCATGCCGCTTTAGCCGAGTTGGTGTTGAATGGTTAATAAACTCGCGCATGCATTTGGCATCTAAAGTTGCACTGGCGCAAACCAGCAATCTGGTGGTCGCCAATGCACAAATTAAACTGTGGCAACCTCAATTGGTTATCGCCGATCTTTATTCTTACGTCTTTGAAACACATAACCTTAAAATTTTAGAGTCACTTTTGGCTACCTGTATCTCCAGCAAGTTACTGGTTTATCTGCACTCCCCTTTGCCTTGGCTCAGCCAATATCTTCTAGATCGTGGAGCGTGGAAAGTCATCACCAAAAAACATAACATCAGTCAATTGGAACAATTAGTAAGTGCTGCATTATGCAATCCGATGGGAAATTACTCTGAGCAACCATTACAACCCGCTCCGGCATTATTTAGTGATAGAGAGGAGTCGATATTAAATTACTGGCTGGAAGGCTGGGTTGATAAAAGAATAGCAAACACATTAGATATTCATATTAAAACAGTTTATACCCACAAGCGTAATATTCGCCTCAAATTAGGTGCGAGCAATCGGCTTTCTCTTTATCTGGATCTATCAACAAATCAAGGTCAATAACTCAAATTGGCGGCAGCAACCTGATCTGTTGCCGCTGATTTTAGTGGATACGTGATATGGATAGATTTATTCGGTGCTAGCGGTGTTATCAAATCAGGCCAGATCTATCTGAATATAAAGAAAAACCATTATTATTTTCCACATCACTTTAGCTTAACGGATGAGCAGTTCATAAAAATCATGTCATCAATAACCCCCCCATCAAAAAAAAATCACTGGAATTAATATTTATAGATATTTAATTATTTTATGAAATACATCACTCATATTAAGTCGTTGCGAAAACCATAGGTATCAGTGATTGTTACATGAAGAAAATAAAGAGTTAACGTCCTGCCAGCAATAGATGAAGAATATACCATAGAGAAAAATTGGAGTATTACACATAAAAAAGGAATGAATTATGAAAGATAACAAAACTATAGCATTCATATTATTTTCTATTTTCATGATATTCAGTCAATTTTCTTCATTTGCCCAAGCCCATGGATATATTCAATATCCAGCTAGTCGAGCCTATCTATGTCAATTAGGCAATAATACTCAATGTGGTTCTGTACAATATGAACCGCAAAGTGTGGAGGGTATAAAAAACTTCCCAGAACATGGTCCCACTGATGGAGCTATCGCGAGTGCAGGAGTCGGTATGTTTACACCGCTGGATATTCAAACGCCCACCCGTTGGTCTAAGTCAAGCATTTACTCTGGCCCCATTACATTCACTTGGAATATTACGGTAGAACATAGTACAACTCGCTGGCGTTATTTTATGACCAAACCAAATTGGAATAGATCAGCACCACTCTCTCGTGCATCATTTAATTTAATACCATTTTGTCAATATAATGATTATGGAAGTATTCCTGATAAATCCGTTACTCATCAATGTGTATTACCTAACAACCGCACTGGTTACAACATCATCCTTGGTGTATGGGATATTGCAGATACGAATAATGCGTTCTATCAAGTAATAGATGTCGATATAATTGGTTAATGTTATCAACAACCAGAGAAACAAATACACAGTGGAAAATACAGATCGGTTCCCGGATTGGTTTTGAAGTGGGAAAGATAAAGAACCCCAATATTCGAATATAACTCAATTATTGGGGTTCTTTATTTATTAACTGCCAGAGTTATCTGGATCAGTTAATAAATCATAACTATTTCAGGCACTAATTACTTAACACGAGAAACATATTCGCCAGAGCGGGTGTCAACTTTAATAACTTCACCAACCTGTACGAACAATGGCACTTTAACCACTGCGCCGGTGCTCAGGGTTGCCGGCTTGCCGCCGGTACCGGCAGTGTCACCTTTCAGACCTGGATCGGTATCAGTGATTTCCAGCTCTACAAAGTTTGGTGGAGTCACAACGATAGGCTGACCGTTCCACAGGGTAACGATACATTCAGCCTGATCGATCAGCCATTTGGCGTTTTCGCCTACGGCTTTAACATCTGCTGCCAGCTGTTCGAAAGTTTCGTTATTCATGAAATGCCAGAACTCACCGTCGTTGTACAGGTAAGTCAGGTTCATATCCATGACGTCTGCGCCTTCCAGAGAGTCGGTAGATTTAAAGGTTTTTTCCAACTGTTTGCCAGTCAGAAGGCGGCGCATTTTCACACGCGCAAAAGCCTGGCCTTTACCTGGCTTCACGAACTCACTTGATTCAACGGCGTAAGGTTCGCCTTCGAACATGATTTTAAGACCGGGACGGAAATCGTTGCTAGAATAAGTCGCCATAATGGCCCTCTGAATATTGAAACTGGTGTTAAGCCCAAAAAATGGCAAACATTGTAACCCGAAACATGCCAATTAGAGAAGATTGGTTGCAGCAACTCGCCGATGTAATTACCGATCCTGATGAATTACTCCGACTTTTAGCGCTAAATGATCATGCCGAGCTACAGCAAGGTAGGGACGCCCGTCGCCTGTTTCCGCTGCGCGTGCCCCGCGGCTTTGTTGCACGGATGCGCAGCGGCGATGCAAAAGATCCTTTATTGCTACAAGTCCTTACCGCACGCGAAGAGTTCGTCACCGCTCCCGGTTTTACTACCGACCCGCTGGATGAGCAACGCAGCGTTGTTCCAGGCTTGCTACACAAATACCGCAATCGCGCACTGCTGCTGGTAAAAGGCGGCTGCGCCGTTAACTGTCGTTACTGTTTCCGCCGTCATTTCCCTTATCAGGACAATCAAGGCAACAAGGCCAACTGGCAGCAAGCTTTGGACTATATTGCTCTCCACCCTGAACTGGATGAGATTATTTTCTCCGGCGGCGATCCGCTGATGGCCAAAGATCACGAACTGGATTGGCTGATCACCCAGTTAGAGGCCATTCCGCACCTGAAACGCCTGCGCATTCACACTCGTCTGCCGGTTGTTATTCCTGCGCGCATTACCTCTACCCTATGTCAGCGGTTTGCAGATTCTCGCTTACAGGTGCTGATGGTGACGCATATCAATCATCCGAATGAAATCGACCAACCGCTGCGTGACAGCATGACGCGCCTCAAACAGGCCGGCGTAACTCTACTGAATCAAAGTGTATTACTACGGGATGTAAATGACGATGCCGACGTGCTGGCAGCGTTAAGTAATGCGCTGTTTGACGCAGGAATTCTGCCGTATTACATCCATGTGCTGGATAAAGTGCAGGGCGCTGCGCATTTTATGGTGGATGATGATGAAGCAAGATTGCTAATGAAAGGGCTACTTAGTCGGGTTTCTGGTTATTTAGTGCCAAGGCTGGCGCGGGAAATTGGCGGGGAGCCGAGTAAAACACCTTTGGATTTACGCTTGACGCAAAGCTAGCCTGCAAAATAAATCAGGAGATACCTTGGCATCTCCTGATGATTTATTTCTTTTCGCTTAAACTCTGGCAAGCAAAGGTTATGGGCACTTATAAACCTGACCAACCATCTTGCTGTCTAACGGAGCGAAGCTGGACAAGAAGGTCTCGCTCGGGCTGGTTGCACCAAAAATCACGTTGCCGCCCATCGCTGCCGCTTTGTTACGCAGATCGTTGGCTGCACCGCGCATAGAACTGCTTTCACCGCCCTGGCCGGATAACCAGTTGCTTTGGCTGCCGCTGACTTCGCCAACTAACTGGCATTCGCTACCAGGCTTAGTATCAGAGAACTTAACCTGCTCGCCAGCCGCAGTTAACTGGGTGGTAGAGCTACAGCCAGCCAGCAACATTGCCGCTGAAAGACCAAGTAATACTTTAATCCGCATTTTTTTCCCCATCAGATATTGAGAATCACGCCAAAGTTTACCAGAAAGCAAAGTCGCCGCTTAGGCATCCGTTGCCACATTTATCTGGGCAATAATAGCTTACAGTTTACACGCTAACTCTGCGCTGTGGCTAAAAAAATCCCAGTGGGCATCACACGACTGAATTAAACCACATTTTAAATTCATTAAATAAATGTATAAGCCTAAAATCCGGTAACCAGCTTATATCTACGGAGAAATACGAATTTCATCAATTTGGCAACAGGTGAAGGAAAGGTGCGGGATTGTTGATTATGGCAAGGTTGACCGTGATAGCGCCGGAGCAGAGAGGGAGAAAAGAAAAAAGCGAGCAGGTTTCCCCGCTCGCTTTAGGTTTATAGCTTATTCGCAATCAATGAAGCTATAGGGTGTGGGGCATTACATCATGCCGCCCATACCGCCCATGCCACCCATGCCACCAGCGCCCATGTCAGCGCCTTTATCGTCGCGTGGCAGGTCGGTGATCATGCACTCGGTGGTGATCATCAGGCCAGCGATAGAAGCTGCGTATTGCAGAGCTGAACGGGTAACTTTGGTTGGATCCAGGATACCCATTGCGATCATATCGCCGTACTCTTCTGAGTAAGCGTTATAACCGTAGCTGCCTTCGCCTGCTTTCACGTTGTTCGCGATAACAGAAGCTTCTTCACCGGCGTTAACCACGATCTGACGCAGTGGAGATTCCATTGCGCGCAGCGCAACTTTGATACCCACGTTCTGATCTTCGTTGTCGCCTTTCAGGCCAGAGATAGCGTGAGCTGCACGAATCAGTGCAACACCACCACCCGCGACTACGCCTTCTTCTACCGCAGCACGAGTTGCGTGCAGAGCATCTTCAACGCGAGCTTTCTTCTCTTTCATTTCAACTTCGGTTGCTGCGCCAACTTTGATAACCGCAACGCCGCCAGCCAGTTTAGCCACGCGTTCTTGCAGTTTTTCTTTGTCGTATTCAGAAGTTGCTTCTTCGATCTGAGCACGGATCTGAGCAACACGGCCCTGGATCGCAGCTTCGTCACCTACACCGTCGATGATGATGGTGGTGTCTTTGTTGATCACAACGCGTTTTGCCTGACCCAGATCTTCCAGAGTGGTTTTTTCCAGTTCCAGACCGATCTCTTCAGAAATAACGGTACCTGAAGTCAGAGTCGCGATGTCTTGCAGCATAGCTTTACGACGGTCGCCGAAGCCAGGTGCTTTAACCGCAGCCACTTTCACGATGCCACGCATGGTGTTAACTACCAATGTTGCCAGCGCTTCGCCTTCAACATCTTCAGCGATGATCAGCAGTGGTTTACCGGCTTTAGCAACGGCTTCCAGAACTGGCAGCATTTCACGGATGTTAGAGATTTTCTTGTCAGCCAGCAGGATAAATGGGCTTTCAAGTTCAATAGAACCTGTTTCTGGTTTATTGATGAAATAAGGAGACAAATAGCCACGGTCGAACTGCATACCTTCTACAACGTCCAGCTCGTCTTGCAGGCCTGAGCCTTCTTCAACGGTGATAACGCCTTCTTTACCGACTTTTTCCATCGCTTCTGCAATCAGTTTACCCACGGTTTCGTCGGAGTTTGCAGAAATAGTACCTACCTGAGCGATAGCTTTAGAGTCAGAGCAAGGTACAGACAGTTTTTTCAGTTCTTCAACCGCAGCGATAACCGCTTTGTCGATACCGCGCTTCAGATCCATCGGGTTCATGCCAGCAGCAACAGCTTTCAGGCCTTCAGTGATGATGGATTGAGCCAGTACGGTTGCAGTGGTAGTACCGTCACCCGCAGCGTCGTTCGCTTTAGAGGCAACTTCTTTTACCATCTGAGCACCCATGTTCTCGAACTTGTCTTCCAGCTCGATTTCACGCGCTACAGAAACGCCGTCTTTAGTAATAGTTGGTGAACCGAAAGATTTGTCCAGAACGACGTTACGACCTTTAGGGCCCAGGGTGACTTTAACTGCGTCAGCAAGGATGTTTACGCCGCGAAGCATTTTAATGCGTGCGTCGTTACCGAATTTTACGTCTTTAGCTGCCATTGGTATTTTCCTTTAAACTCGTTCAGTTCAGAAGATAGTGAGAGCGCGATTACGCTTCAACAATTGCCAGAATGTCACTTTCGGACATGATCAACACTTCATCGTTGTCGATCTTCTCTGACTTCACGCCGTAGCCATCGTTGAAAATAACCACGTCACCTACTTTCACATCCAGTGGCTTGATTTCGCCGTTATCCAGGATGCGACCATTGCCGACGGCCAGAACTTCACCACGGGTAGATTTACCCGCCGCAGAGCCCGTCAGAACGATGCCGCCAGCAGATTTAGACTCAACTTCTTTGCGCTTGACGATAACGCGATCATGCAATGGACGAATTTTCATTGATAGCTCTCCTTTGAGAAGGTCCGTATCAGATTTAGGATTGATACCGGTCTGCCTTCATAACCAGTACCGTGGGTTTCTAAGTGGGGACGTTTACCCATCCCTTCAAGGGATAAGACAAAAAATTTTTAATTTTTTTGTCTTAAAAGGGCAAACTAAGCTAACTCAGCCCCACTGCGACCACGGTCATATTCACCATGTGATTTTATTTTTAAAAAACATAGCATTATAAAATTTCGTTGCGCTTATTTATCGTCTTTGAAACGGTCATCGCGAGAACGATCGCTTTCTTCGTCACGGTGTTCCACGTGGAAGCGGCCATCATCCTTACGCTGAAATTCGCCGTCAAAGGTATTCCCGTCCGCCGTCGGGCCGGTGCTCCTTGAACGATAAATATTCAAATGCGGCATCAGTTTCAAAGTCAGGGACTTTTGAATTGGCGGCAACAGCAATAATAAACCGAGGAAATCGGTAAAGAAGCCCGGTATCAACAGCAAGAAGCCAGCCAGTACCAGCGATACACTTTTCACCATTTCTGCAGCAGGGCTTTCACCCGCAGCCAGCTTTTGCTGCATTTGCATAAAAGTTTTCACCCCCTGATTGCGCACCAGAGACACGCCCACGCAGGAGGTAAAAATCACCAGCAGTAAAGTAACCAACACGCCTAAAGCGGCTGCCACCTTGATAAATATCGATATTTCTATGTAAGCCAATAAAAATATCAGCATGAACGGTAACCAACGCACCGTATTCTCCTTATTCAGCTCATCTAGCTTCCGTCGAGGGCCGAATCAGGGCACTTCAGACGAAAATCATGAGAATGGGGGCAACGCCGCCGCGGCGCATTATGCCTACTACACTAACGTGGTGGTGCCCATGACATTTTTCAAGCAGTCCACTCTCTTTTATTAAGGTTTTATCTAACTGTGAGAACAATCACAGATATCAAATCCTGTTGATTAATTACCACCATATAGTGATCTGAGTTCAAGGCATTTATCTATAAGCAGCATATGATCGTGGCAGCAATAAGTTGAACGGTTAATCCTTCCGCACTTGTTGCCCACGGCGACATAAATTATTCAACAAGCAAATAATTAGACAGCACAATAGAGAAGGTTCTCATGTCAAATAACATTCGTATCGAAGAAGACCTGTTAGGTACACGAGAAGTCCCCGCAGAGGCTTACTACGGTGTTCATACCCTGCGTGCGATTGAAAACTTCTACATCAGCAATAGCAAAATCAGTGACGTGCCTGAATTTGTCCGCGGTATGGTGATGGTAAAAAAAGCCGCCGCGATGGCTAACAAAGAATTACATACCATCCCGCACAAAATTGCTGACGTCATCATTCGGGCGTGTGACGAAGTTCTGGATAAAGGCAAATGCATGGACCAATTCCCGGTCGATGTATTCCAGGGCGGTGCAGGTACTTCATTAAATATGAATACCAACGAAGTTCTGGCCAACATTGGTCTGGAACTGATGGGGCATCAAAAGGGTGAATATCAGTACCTGAACCCTAACGACCATCTGAATAAGTGCCAGTCTACCAACGATGCCTACCCTACCGGTTTTCGCATCGCGGTTTACGCATCTATCATGAAATTGATCGATGCCATCAATCAGTTGGGTGAAGGCTTCGGTAAAAAATCCAAAGAATTCGAAACCATTCTGAAAATGGGTCGTACCCAATTACAGGATGCTGTACCCATGACTCTGGGTCAGGAATTCCGCGCATTCCAGGTATTACTAAACGAAGAAACCAAAAACCTGCAACGCACCGCCGAACTCCTGCTGGAAGTGAATCTGGGCGCGACCGCTATCGGTACCGCACTGAACACTCCTGAAGGTTATTCCGAACTGGCCGTGAAGAAATTGGCTGAAATCAGTAATCTGCCGGTAGTTCCAGCCGAAGATTTGATTGAAGCGACTTCTGACTGCGGCGCTTACGTAATGGTGCACAGCGCGCTGAAACGCCTGGCTGTTAAGATGTCAAAAATCTGTAACGACCTGCGCTTGTTGTCTTCCGGCCCACGTACCGGTTTGAATGAAATCAACCTGCCAGAATTGCAGGCGGGTTCTTCTATCATGCCAGCCAAAGTGAATCCGGTTATTCCTGAAGTTGTGAATCAGGTTTGCTTTAAGGTGATTGGAAACGACACTTGCGTTACTATGGCGGCCGAAGCGGGTCAGCTCCAGTTGAACGTTATGGAGCCGGTGATTGGTCAAGCGATGTTCGAATCTATCCACATCCTGACTAACGCTTGCTACAATTTGCTGGAGAAATGCATTAATGGCATTACGGCAAATAAAGAAGTTTGCGAAAGCTACGTATTTAATTCCATCGGTATCGTAACTTATCTGAACCCTTTCATTGGCCACCATAATGGTGACATCGTTGGGAAGATCTGTGCGGAAACCGGTAAAAATGTGCGGGAAGTCGTTCTTGAACGCGGCCTGCTAACTGAAGCCGAGCTGGATGATATCTTCTCTGTTGAGAACCTGATGCACCCAGCCTACAAAGCAAAACGCTATACCGATGAAAACGAACAATAAAATAACCATCCGGTAGCCCTTAAAGGCACGCTAGCTCCCCTGGACAGCGTGCCTTTTTACTTTCTGACAAACACAACTTTATAACTTTTTATTTTCATTTCATTCAAGGAGTAAACACTATGATAGCCGTAGAATTAGTCATTGTTCTGCTGGCCATTTTTTTAGGGGCCAGGCTGGGCGGTATCGGGATAGGGTTTGCAGGGGGCATTGGCGTATTGGTTTTAGCCATTATTGGTGTAAAACCCGGCAGTATTCCCTTTGACGTTATTTCAATCATTATGGCTGTAATTGCCGCTATCTCTGCAATGCAGGTCGCAGGCGGCATGGATTATCTGGTACAGCAAACTGAGAAGTTGCTGCGTAAAAACCCAAAACACATCACTATTCTGGCGCCTCTGGTCACCTATTTTTTGACCATTTTTGCCGGTACAGGGAACATCTCTCTTTCCGCATTACCAGTGATTGCTGAAGTGGCGAAGGAGCAAGGCATAAAGCCTTGCCGTCCGCTGTCTACGGCCGTGGTTTCAGCGCAAATCGCCATTACAGCATCTCCGATTTCTGCCGCCGTGGTCTATATGTCCTCGGTAATGGAAGGCCACGGAGTCAGCTATTTACATCTACTGATGATCGTTATTCCCTCCACGCTGTGCGCCGTATTCTTAATGTCGCTGATCGTGTCATGGTGCTTTAACTCCAAACTGTCCGATGACCCTGTTTATCTGAAACGCCTCGAAGAAGGTTTGGTCACGCTGCGCGGCGATCAGGTCAAAGTGATCAAGCCTCGGGCCAAAACCTCGGTATTACTGTTCCTGCTGGGCGTTATGTGCGTGGTGGCTTATGCCATTATCAACAGCCCAAGCGTCGGTCTGGTAGAAACGCCGCTGATGAACACCACCAACGCGATTCTGATTATCATGCTGAGCGTCGCGACGCTGACCACGCTGGTCTGCTCCGTGGATACAGATGCCATTCTCAACTCCAGCACGTTTAAAGCCGGTATGAGCGCCTGTATCTGTATTCTGGGCGTGGCATGGCTGGGCGATACCTTTGTACAGCACAATCTGGTATGGATTAAAGAAACGGCGGGTGGCCTGATTCAGGCTCATTCATGGTTGCTGGCAGTGATTTTCTTCTTCTGCTCTGCGCTGCTGTACTCTCAAGCTGCGACTGCCAAGGCACTGATGCCAATGGCGATGGCGCTGAACGTTTCTCCACTGGCGGCGATTGCTTCTTTCGCAGCGGTTTCCGGCCTGTTCATTTTACCAACCTACCCAACGCTGGTTGCGGCGGTTCAAATGGACGATACCGGCACCACCCGCATCGGTCGCTTCGTCTTTAACCATCCGTTCTTTATTCCCGGCACCATCGGGGTCGCGCTAGCCGTTGTATTCGGCTTCGTGATGGGCGGTCTGGTTCTCTAGTTCTCCCCGAGGGCGCCCCGTGCGCCCTCATCAATCCCCTCTTATCCCGCTGCATTAATCTCCATATTGGATAAATCATCTTCAGACCCGCCCCTCCTTCGGGGTATAGTGCATGACTGTCAGCTTTTCCTAGCGAGGTTAGAATGTCTGATTCTGATGTGATTGTCGTACTGTGCACCGCACCCGATGAAGCCAGTGCTCAAGATCTTGCAGGGCGAGTTCTGGGGGAACAACTGGCGGCCTGCGCTACGCTGCTGCCCGGCGCAACGTCTCTTTATTACTGGGAAGGACGTTTGCAGCAGGAATACGAAGTACAAATGCTATTCAAAAGCAATAGCACCCATCAGCAGGCATTACTGAGTTTTATCAAACAACATCACCCTTACCAGACGCCAGAATTGTTGGTCTTGCCGGTTCGGGATGGAGATAAAGATTACCTGTCATGGCTCAACGCTTCTTTACACTGATACTGCTGCTATGCAGCGCGCTACTGGCACCTCAAAGTGCTCAGGCATCTCTTTTTAGCCAAAACGGTCAGAGCCGCTTTTTGCCGGTCGATCAGGCATTTGCCTTTGATTTTAGACAACAGGGCGAGCAGCTCGATTTAAGCTGGCAAATTCACCCCGGCTATTATTTGTATCGCCAGCAGATCAAGATTGTTCCGCAACAGGCGACTCTTGGCGCGGTGAACATTCCCGCAGGCCTTGCTCATAGAGACGAGTTCTATGGCGAAGTCGCGATTTTCAAACAGCGGCTGGATTTACAGATCCCGATGATTCGGGCAGAGAAAGGAGCCAGCGTCAGCGTGACCTATCAAGGCTGCGCGGATGCGGGATTCTGTTATCCGCCGGAAACCCGAATTGTACCGCTGAGCGCCATTGTCGCCACACCGCACACCGCAGCGGAAACGCCTGTTACGCCGCCGGCACAAACCGAATCTGAACCGGCCTCATTGCCTTTCTCTCCACTCTGGGCACTGTTGATTGGCATCGGCATCGCTTTTACGCCGTGCGTTTTGCCAATGTATCCGTTGATTTCAGCCATTATTCTTGGAAGAGAAAAACCCCATAGCCAAGGACGAATATTTGTTTTAGCTATGGTTTACGTCCAGGGAATGGCGCTGACTTATACCTTATTAGGATTAGTGGTGGCCGCTGCCGGGCTACAGTTTCAGGCGGCGTTACAGCATCCTTACGTGCTGATTGGGCTGTCGGCGCTGTTTGTACTGCTGGCGTTATCGATGTTCGGCCTGTATTCCCTGCAATTACCGGCTTCCCTGCAAACCCGTTTAGTCGAGTGGAGCAACCATCAACGCGGCGGTTCCCTGTTCGGCGTCTTTGCCATGGGAGCGCTAGCCGGATTAATTTGCTCCCCCTGCACCACTGCGCCTCTCAGCGCCATTTTGTTGTATATCGCTCAAAGCGGAAACATGCTGGCTGGCGGCGGTACGCTTTACCTGTACGCGCTGGGGATGGGGATTCCACTGATTGCGGTCACGCTATTTGGCAACCGCCTGCTACCGCGCAGTGGGCCGTGGATGCAATACGTGAAAGAAGCGTTCGGCTTTGTGATTCTGGCACTGCCAGTCTTCCTACTGGAACGCATTATCGGCGATATTTGGGGCATTCGCCTGTGGAGCCTGCTGGCGGTGGCCTTCTTCGGTTGGGCCTTTATTATCAGCTTAAAAACGCATCAAGGCTGGGTTCGGGCGCTGCAACTTCTGCTGCTGGCAGGATTACTGATTGCAGCCCGACCATTGCAGGATTGGGCTTTTGGTCACAGCGCTACGCAGCAAACGACGATTAGCCATCTCAACTTCCAGCAGATTAATAACCTACCGGAATTACAGGAAGCGCTGGCAAAGGCGAAAGGTAAACCGGTGATGTTGGACTTGTACGCCGATTGGTGTGTAGCCTGTAAAGAGTTTGAAAAATACACCTTTAGCGATCCTAAGGTGCAGTCTCAATTAGCCAACACGGTGCTGCTACAGGCCGATGTGACAGCCAATAATGCGGAACACGCCGCAATGCTGAAAGCGCTCAAAGTGCTGGGATTGCCAACTATCCTGTTTTTCGACGAACAGGGAAATGAAATGACGCCGTCGCGGGTCACCGGTTATATGGATGCCGAAGCTTTTTTGCATCATTTGCAGAATAGCCAGCGGTAATCCACACTAGCAAAACACCGATGTGGAAGGAGAAGCAACGTGCAACGAGAAGACGTTTTGAGCAACGCCCTCAGCCTGTTAGAGCAACGAGGCCTCGCAACGACCAGTCTGGAAATGCTGGCAGAAAAATTATCCTTGCCCGTCAGCGACCTTCAACGTTTTTGGCCAGATAGGGAAGCGTTGCTATACGATTGCCTGCGCTACCACGGCCAGCAAATCGACACTTGGCGTCGGCAGCTACAGCTCGACGAAAGCCTGACGCCACAGCAAAAACTGCTGGCTCGCTACCAAACGCTGAATGAACAGGTTCAGCAACAGCGTTATCCCGGCTGCCTGTTTATCGCCGCCTGTAGCTTCTTCCCAGAAACCGACCATCCCATCCATCAATTGGCGGAACAACAGAAACAGGCCTCTCTGCAATATACCGAAGAATTACTGCATGAAATGGATGCCGACGACGTTGAAATGGTGGCACAGCAAATGGAGTTAATTCTGGAAGGCTGCCTGAGCAAGCTATTAATCAAACGTCGACCGCAGGATGTGGAAGTGGCAAAACGTCTGGCGGAAGACGTTCTGGCCGTCGCCCAGTGCCGCAAAAACGGCGCGCTGAGTTAAGTTCAGGGCCAGCGGCTTTGCATCTATCGCGCTCAACCCGCATTATAGTGGCCCTTTATTTTCAGTAAGACTCATAGAGAATTCAGAAATGGCCCAACAAACCTCTGTTGCCGAAGTGATTTATTACCACGGCGCTGTTTATACTGCGGATCGAGATAATACGATCTGTAGCGCTATCGCTATCGGGCAGGGTTATATCCTGGCAACTGGCAGCGATGACGAGGTACTACGCCTCGCTACTCCAGAAACTCAGCTAATTGATCTGCAAGGCAAGCTGATGATGCCAGGACTGATTGACAGCCATATGCACCCGTTTTGGGGCGGCAAGCAGCTACGCGGCTGCCACCTGAACTATGCGGCGCTGACCGTTGAACAGACGCTGGCGTTCATCCAACAACATTTGGATGCCGATCCAAGTCAGGGGGATACCGACTGGCTACCCGTGCGGGCGTGGCAGCGTCAGGCCATGATTCCTGTCGGTGCAGATATGAGCCGTGCTGCGTTGGACACCTTAAAGACTCGCCGTCCGGTGGTGCTGTTTTCCAACGACTGCCACACCTTGGCCGCCAACAGCCGCGCACTGGAACTGTTGGGCATTGATGAAAATACCCCAACGCCGTCCGATGGCAAAATTGCCCGCGATGAGCAGGGAAAACTGACCGGAATTCTGGAAGATGCGCCCGCAATGCGCGCTTTCGACAGCATTCCTTCCGGCTCGCCTGAGCAAAACGTGAATACCGCCGCCTATGTGCAACAGGTTTTAAATGCTCAGGGCGTGACAACGGTGATGGATACCCGCGTATTTGCCGAACAATTATCCGCATTCGGCGCACTGCGCGATCGTGGCGAACTCACGCTGCGACTGCTGGGTGCAAAAGAAGTCACTCCCGACAGCCTGAAAGGGCCGCAGGATGCCGGACGAGCCGTTGATGAAATTGTCGAATTTGGTCGCCAATGGGGTGATAAAAACTGGACGCCAGAACCAGGTTTGGCCGTTGATCACGTTAAATTATTTATCGATGGCGTACTCCAGCCGCCGACAATGACGGCCTCGCTGCTGGAACCCTATCGTGAAAATCGCGGAACAGCCGAGCAACCAGACTGGCAGCCAACCGAACGTTACGGTGACCTGTACTTTACGGCTCCGGTGGTGGACGCCCTGATGGTGGAATGTGCTCGCGCCGGTATGCATCCTCATACCCATACCGTCGGCGACGGTGCCATTGAAATGGTACTCAACGCCGTTGAGAAGATGCGTGAAGCTTATCCTGAGAAGGATATTCGTCCGGGCCTGGCACACAACGAATTGGTTGCAGCCCATCAATACGAACGTTTTGCCAAACTGAAAGCGACGGCGGTGCTGTCATTCCAATGGTGTGGTTTGCCGGGAGTGTTGATCGACGAAGAGCGGGAAATGCTGGGAGAAGCGCGTTTCCAGCATATGGAACCGACCGCCCGTTTCCTCGATGCGGGCGCGCGTCTGGCTTATGGCAGCGACTGGCCGATTGATCGTCTGGATGAGTGGTATAACCTTCAGGTGGGAATGACTCGTCGCGCGTGGGATAGTGAAGGAAACCCGGCTGGCCCGCGTTTAGATAACGACCGCGATTTGACGTTAATCGAAGTGCTGCGAGCGGCAACTATTGACGCTGCCTATATGATTGCCAAAGAACAATACATTGGCTCATTGGAAGTCGGTAAATTTGCCGATGCAATTATTTTGAAAAATAATCTGTTTGAACAACCGGCGGAAACCATTTATCAGACCAAAATCGAAAAAACGCTGATCGGTGGGAAAATCGTTTACCAAAGTTAATCTAACCTTATAAAAAAGGGGCAGTGCTGCGGCGCTGCCTTTTTATTTTAGGCCATTACCACCCTTTATTGAACATTATCACTTTGTATTTCAATAGCAGAATATAAATGCCGGTCAAGTTAACCAAAAACACCACTTTAGGATATCTATTATTAACATTGATTAATTTTATATATTCCCAATAATTAGAAAGAAATAATCGCGTTATCGCCCTCCTGCGCTAATTAAAATTCATCGTATTTACCCGAAAAAAACCGCGGCCTTGGCTATTATTACTCTCCGTACTCACGCTGAGCTTTCCAACCCGTACCCCCTGTGTCAAAATCCGCTCCCTTTTTATATTTGAACACCAGAACGACGGTATCCGTTGATACCAGGAGATGATAGGGTAATGCCACAAAATATTCAGTTACGCAGAGTTCTTAAAACGCCAGCCTTGGTCGCCTTCGGCCTTGCTTATATGGTTCCGCTGGGCGTATTCACCACTTACGGTCAGGTGACGGTTCTCAGTCATGGCCACTTACCTATCGCTTATCTCATCACGATCATCACCATTTTATTTACTGCTCTCAGCTATTGTCGTATGACCAGCGCGCTCCCGCTGGCTGGCTCTGCCTATTCTTACGTACAGCGCTGTTTTGGCGGTAAAACCGGTTTTCTGGTGGGTTGGGCGCAAATATTGGATTATCTGTTCCTGCCGATCCTTAACTATTTAGTTTTAGGTATATTTTTACACGAAGCATTCCCGGCTATTCCTGCGGCAGTCTTTGTCCTGGGTTCGATCGTCAGCGTCAGCTTGCTGAATATCCTCGGCGTTCGCTTGCTAACGTCGGTTAATTTCTCGCTGATTTCGGCGCAAATGGTCTTTATCGTTCTGTTTTTGGCACTATCGTTCAGCCAGGCCGATCTCAGCCCGGAAGCACTTTTAAAGCCGCTGTTGGTGGGCTCATCTGACTTTTCCGGTCTGTTATCCGGCGCGGCGGTGCTTTGTCTAGCCTTCCTCGGTTTTGATGCCATAGCGACCATGGCGGAGGAAGCGCATGACGCCAAACGCACGCTGCCACGCGCTATTCTGATTACCGTTATCGCAGCCGGTACTATATTTATGGCCGTTTCTTATGCCGCTCACCTTATCTACCCAGACTGGAAAGCGCTGATTCCGGTACAAGATACCGCCAGTTTGGTGATATCGGAAAAAGTAGGCGGCAAGTGGATGTACACCTTCTTTATGGCGACCTATCTGACCGGCGTATATGCCTCTGCCATGACGGCTCAGACCGGGGTTTCACGCATCTTTTACGCCATGGGTCGTGAAGGCGTGCTGCCACGCAAAATCTTTTTCCATCTTCACACACGTTTCCACACGCCTTATCGAGCCATCATTTTTGTCGCGATTATCTCGCTCTCCGCACTGTTCCTCGATTTGAGCATGGTGGTATCAATGATTAGCTTCGGCGCACTCGGCGCATTTACCTTCGTGAATCTCAGCGTGGTCAAACACTTCCTGATCAATGAGAAACGCCGCGGCACCAGCGCCATGATTAAGTATGGCCTGCTCCCGATGATGGGGTTTGTGATGTCGGTGTGGCTTTGGGTCAATCTGGAGCCAGACGCACTGAAGGTAGGATTGATATGGTTGGTCATTGGGTTTATCTATCTGGTTTATCTGACCAAAGGCCTGCGCCAGGCGCCGCCTTCTGTCGATCATGATGACATTGCTCACCTGATAGATTAAGTTTTCCCATTGAACCAAACAGATAGGCCCCGCATTGACCGTGTTCAAGCGGGGCTTATTTCGTTTATATGACTCATTCTCGCTGTGGAAAAAACCGGAATGTTAACCAGCCGTCGAATTACACATACTGATGCACCTTACTTTGTCGAAGTAGACAAACTGTATGAAAGCGCCTTCCCCCGCCATGAAAAACGCACTCCTAAAGCTAAAACCAGCGCGTTAAACAACGATAATTATTCGTTACTTGCCTGGTTCGACGGCGAACTATTTGTAGGAATGATTGGTTCATGGGCGTTTAACGGTTATACCTATATTGAACATCTGGCTGTCAGTAGCCAGCAACGCTCGCAGGGATACGGCAAACGCATACTTGAGCAATTTATACGACAGCATCCGGTGATTATTCTGGAGATCGACCCACTGACGACTGAAATCGCCCGTAAGCGCCTGCGCTTCTATCAAGGACTCGGCTTCGTAGAAAACAGCTTCGAGCACCGCCACCCCCGCTATCATCCGGATCTTGACGATCACGAACTGGTGGTATTGAGCTACCCAGAACCAATCAGCCAAGCTCTTTATAATCAATTTAATAATGAGCTTATCAACATCGTAATGGGCAACGTGTCGTCCCTGAGATTTTGAGAAACTCGCGGCACTATGTCGCTCAGCGCCCAACAATGAGCGATAATGCATCAAAACCAGCTAAAACGCTGAAACATTAGGCAGGCAATCAAGAAGTGGAAGGATTTACATTGACGAGCCAACGGTAATCGAGTTTAATACGCCCCGTTGCCCGGATAGCTCAGTCGGTAGAGCAGGGGATTGAAAATCCCCGTGTCCTTGGTTCGATTCCGAGTCCGGGCACCATATTTAGAGAAACCAGCCTACGGCTGGTTTTTTGCTTTCTGGCATCTGGACTCTTCATCGAACACGTTCGATTATTCGAGCCAAAGGCTCTCACCCCTGCGGGGCCGTCGCAAGCGACGTTCAAAGCCGCCTAGCGGCGTTGTCCGAGTCCGCCAATTACTCTATCGACACTGAACCTACTTCAGAGTGACCCAATAGATATTGGTTTTTAATTCAGCAGAATTAAGAACTCTACTATCTGGAAATACAGATACTGTAACAGCAATATGTAGTCTATATATTTGCATCTATGAAACCATTAATGCCATTGATAAAGCCCATTCTTTTCTGAACGGTATTGAGTTGGCGACATATTGAAATAACTTTTAAAATCCTGGCAGAAAGTACTCTGACTAGGGAACGCCATATCCTGGCTGATTTCACTCACTCTCAGATTTGTCTCTACCCGTTTATCCGCGGATAAAATAAGTCTTTTCCACCGTCTATATTTGGATAAGCTCATGCCTATTTCGCTTTGGCCTTCAAGTCAAAATAAGATTTAGAGTATCCAGCCACAGCAATAACGTCCGAGACTTTGATTCCCAGATGAATATTGACTTATACCCAATAAAAAATGTCAGGAAAACTTTTAATAAAAAAATTTTTTGGCATAGGTCATATCAAGACATGAGATTCCCTGTTGATTAAAAGAAAAACCAATATATTGTCATGAAGCGAAAACTCTCTACTTCGTATTATAAATCGAATAAATAATTATGTTAGCGGTTTATCAGGCAGCCTTAAATACCGCATTTACTCTTTCTTCCCACAGCATTACTACCGGTAATACACTCAATATTTTCAATAAATAAAAAATGTTATTAGCTGCTATATTTAAAAAATAAAAGTGGTTATCAATAAGTGACAATAAAGTTCGGTAGCCTGAATAGCAAGCCTGTCTATCAATCCAAATGAGCTACTGTTTTTAACTGACTCTCGTTATAAATACAAACTTCATCGACCAGAAAACAGTGATAAGCACATCGCTGGTAAACTCTGCAATACGGCTGTTGACGCCTCAGAGCTATAAAACAAAAAAACCCTCCAGAAATAAGGAGGGTCAGTGGAAATGACGGAACGTTGGAGGAAAAGCCCAAGCGCGGTATCTCCGCCGTGTTTTACCTGTCTGAACGCTAAATCGCCCCTAAATTCAGATATAAACCAGCAGAAAATTGTCTCTCACGCGTTTAACAAGCTGCCTCTACGGTTTCTACCTCTCTTTGTACATAACCAAGACGGATAGCATCAAGCGCAATCATTTTCTCTTCATTAGTCGGAATCACAGCGGCGATGACTTTCGACGCCTTAGTGGTAATAACCTGAGTAGCACCGCACTGTAATTGAGCATTCTTCGCTGAATCGGTCTCAAAACCAAAAACGGCCAGATGCTCCAATGTTAGCTGACGGATCAACGCCGAATTTTCACCCATGCCGCCAGTCAGGATTAAAGCATCAAACCGCCGCAGCGAACTGGCGTGTCCGCCGATATGTTTGGCAAGCCGATGTACAAAAACGTTTATCGCTAAATGTGCCCCCGCATGCCCTTCACGATAGGCTTTCTCTAAAACCCGCATGTCGCCGGATAAGCCAGAAATGCCCAAAAGCCCGGATTCCTTGTTTAATACATGATCCAAATCCGCCATATTTTGTCCGGTTCGATGCGCCAGATAAGCTAGTGCCCCGAAGTCCACATCACCGCTACGGGTTCCCATAACTAAACCTTCCAACGGCGTCATTCCCATTGATGTATCTACGCTTTTACCATCTTGAATGGCGCAAATAGATGCACCATTGCCGAGGTGCGCAATAATCAGACCATAGTCCTGCTTATCAAATCCGAGAATATCAACGGCTTTACTCGCCACATAGCGATAAGACGTGCCGTGAAAACCGTAGCGTCGGACACCTTGCTCGCGAAAATAACGGTAAGGCAGCGCGTAAATATATGCCTCCGGTTTCAACGTTTGGTGAAAACCTGTATCAAAAACGGCCACCTGCCTGATGCCTGGAAATAGCTGACGTGCAGCCTCAATACCATGCAAATTTGCGTAGTTATGTAGAGGAGCCAGTGGTGAAACTTTTTTTATCTCATCAACGACGCGATCGTTAATTAACACTGATTCACTGAATATTTCACCGCCATGGGCAACACGATGGCCGATTAAGACAATAGATTTATCCAGTCCGCACTTTGCTAACTCATCGGAAATAGCTGTCAACGCATCAGCATAATTGCCTTTACCCAGTTGAATCTTGGCGTTTTTATCAATTCTTAAAAAAGAGGCTTCGGAACCAATACCGTCTGCAATTCCTGACGTGATGGCTTCACAATTACTCAGGTTCAGGACTGAAAATTTAATCGATGATGAACCGCTGTTAATAACCAGAACCGTAGGGTTTAAAGTCATGTCATTACTCCGCCCATGTATTATTGAGGGCAAGTTGAGGGCTTTTAGCGCCATACTTAAACTAATTTGTAGACGATATTAAGAATGGTCAGTAGACCGACGAGAGTGACAAAGTAGTTTTCTGGGCGACCTCTGAATCGAGCCAGCGCTGGCAGTTTATGGATGGCATACATCGGCAGCAGACACAGCAATGAGGCGATAATTGGTGCCCCCATGGCTTCAATCAAATCGAGGATATTGGGATTGATATATGCCACTATCCAGGTCGATCCCATAATGAAAACCATGCTGATCAGATTTAACCTACCGCTGGAAACTTTGGTTTTATCACCCTGATAACCAAATTTAACAATCAAACCATTTAGGCCTTCTAGCGTGCCGAGATAATGCCCAAAGAAAGATTTAAAAATGGCAACCAGCGCAATCAACGAAGCGGCATACTCCAGCGTAACGGAGAAAGCTGACTGGCCTCCTGCCATGGCGGAAAAATGGTTAGCGAGATAGGACAGTACGGGAATATTCTGTACCTTGGCCTCTGCCATATTCTGAGGCGATAGCGCAAATAAGCAGCTAAAAGCAAAGAACATAACAACCGCGACCATTAACATGCTGGCTCTGCTAATAATCTGAGAACATTTTTTCTCAGTAAAACTACGACCGAATTCCGGCTCATATTCTTCACGTTTTGATACAACAAAAGAAGAAACGATCGGTGAGAAGTTAAAGGAAAACACCATGATGGAAATACCCAGCCACACCGTTACCAGTATTCCGTCATGTCCGAACAGAGAAATATCATTGACACCCACCTGCTCAATAACCGAGGTATTCCAGTAAGGAATCAACGAAACTGAAATAAGTACCAGGCAGGCAATAAATGGAAATACCAGGAAACTCATAACCTTAACCATGAGATCTTTGCCAAAGTAAATCACTGCGGACATTAATAGCAGTAATCCTAACGCCACCAAACCTCGGTTTAGCGGAACCAACTGAAGCTGATTTTCCCAAAAGGTCATAAAGGTGTTGGTAATAGTAACGCCGTAAATCCACAGAAGTGGGCAGATAGCAAAAAAGTAAAGGAAGGTAATAACGACGCCGCCGGTTTTACCGAAGTGCTCTTCAACCGTTTCAGTAATATCCCCTGAACAATTTTTTCCTGACAAACACAAGCGAGCCAATGAGCGGTGGCAAAGAAAAGCGATTGGATAAGCCAAAAGCAACATGATTAATATTGGAATAAGCCCGCCAATACCTGCACGAATAGGGAAAAATAGAACGCCTGCGCCTATCGCGGTGCCAAATAATCCTAAAGTCCAGGTTGTATCTGACTTACGCCACGTTTTTGTTTTGACTGGTGTTGATATAGCATTATCGATATCCATTAATAAATTCCTTATTAAGATATTTTACGAAATACTGCTTAACCCCGTAATTTGTGATACTCGTGATAAATCAATGTTGCCGCCTGATATAATGCTGACGGTCTTTTTGCCGGTGATATAGTCTTTTAACTTTCCGCTCAGTAATGCCGCTGATGCTAATGCCCCTGCACCTTCGGTTATGATTTTGTTACGTTGAATAAGGTCGATCATACTTCTTCTTATTTCATCTTCGCTGACCAAGACAATGTCATTAACCAGCGCTTTGACTATTTCAAAGGTTGCATTACCTGGGCGCGCGACATCGCAGCCATCGGCCAATGTTGAGGTTTTACGATGATTGGTAATACTACCGTTATAATAAGAGGCCGCCATGCCATGAACGTTTTCCGATTGTACGCCGATAATATTAATAGTCGGGTTGACTGATTTGATCGCCAAAGCAATACCGGCAATCAAACCACCACCGCCAATAGGAACAATCACATTATCGACATCGTAAAGATCTTCGAGTATTTCCAAACCAATGGTCCCTTGGCCGGCAATCACCTTTTCATCATCAAAGGGATGAATGAAAATTCTATTCTCCAATTCAATAATTTCACTGGCTTTGGCGATGGTGTCATTGAAGTTCTCTCCGTGCAGTATCACCTGAGCAGAATATTCACTGGTCGCCGCAATTTTTGATTTCGGCGCACAATTTGGCATAACAACTTTGCTGTTAATGCCTAACATGGCGCAAGATAAAGAAACGCCTTGTGCATGGTTCCCTGCGGAACAGGCAACGACACCCTGTTTTTTTTCTTCTTCAGTAAGTGAACTGAGTTTATTAAATGCCCCGCGAATCTTAAATGAACCGGTACGCTGCATGTTTTCAAATTTGAGGTAAATCTCACCATGGCAACGCTCGCTAAGGTAATTTGATCTCGCCAGACCGGTTTTATAGATATGCCCCTTTAATCTTTTTTGCGCGCTAATCACGTCGTTAATCGTCATTTTTAAGTCATTGTAAATTTTCATGTTTATAGCCCTGATCAATAATAATTCAAAGAATAATATATATAATAGGGCTGGATGCTACGGCACGAAAAACTGGATTAATGTGACGGAAATAGCAAAAAGAAGCGGTTGATATCTAATGAACAGTGGTTTATTTCAAGAAATGCAACGGAGTCGACATTAAGAGAGAAATTAGTTTTATTTATCTGAAAAGGTGAGGGGAATTAAATTTCACTTAAAAAACGTTTATAACCAAATAAAATAGACAGGAAAGCAGCGGAAGAGAGCCATGAGGTAAGGAATAAGAATAAATTTAATGAAAATCAAAGCCGTCAGGCCAAAGTTTTTTACTATCATAATATTTTATCGCTATGCCTCACTCAATGTTAATAAATGGTTGTGTTTATGTTTAAATATAACAAACCTACAGTTTTAACCATAAAGTCGGATAGATAATAAAATGTGATAACGATCACTTCATTATTCATAAAATTTTTCAGTAAAACACATATCGTCACATGTAAAAACAACGGAAATAGCACGGTATAAATCAAGAGCAATACTAAAAACATGCCTATTCGCTTTTATTCATTCACTTACCAAATTACACAACGCTTAACTTAAGATAATAAATATATCAAAATAAAATTAATCACCAACAACAGATAACCACCGCAAAAGTAATGTAAATTACATTTTTCACAATTAATTTAAAAACGCTGTAAGAATAATAAAATTAAACACATTATTATCATAAGCATAAATGAGCGAAAAACATAAAAATAAAATACAAATAAAAGAGAGAATAGGCACTATTAATAACGATAGAAACCGATGGGAAAACTAATGCTTGTAAACAATACTTATAAAGCACCCCAAAACTGGTCGTTGCCTAAGTCAGAAGCTCTTATTTCAGGAGGAAATGCATCTGCATCTTCAATATCTAAATTTGATATACCCAGACTAGAAGAAATAAAAACGCTTTGTGATCAAGGCTGCATAGGTATAGTGCCTGAGCATCTAATTAAATTACAGGTATTTGCTCAAGAAAATAATTGTCTGATAGGTATCAGGCCCGTGGATGTTATGGCAACAGACCTGATCAAAAATGGATACCCAACCAAGGGTTTTCATATTAAGGGAAAAAGTGCTAACTGGGGCCCTCAGGCTGCATTTATCTGCGTTAAGCAGGAGCTGAGCAAACTGGTAGATAAGCCAGATAAAATTGCGTTATTTAATCAACAAATTCAAGCCTGCATTGACGAAGGCCACGCGCAAAAAGTACCGCTGGAAATAACTGCAGCAAGGTTAGATATCTTGATGAAGAGAAATATGGTTGATATTCAGATAGATGCTAATGGTTTCCCCATTGCGCTGGATGCCCGAACCCCCAGTGGAAAACTGTATAAATTTGAGCTGATACCAGTAAAAGAACATGCGGATTTATATTTAGTTCAACATCATGGAGAGACCATTGAGGTGCTGGCACCGCCCGGTGAAAATAAAAAACCGCTGACCGCTGATTACGATTTATTGATGATTGCACCACACTTACAAGAGTACGGGGCTAAAGATAATCTCCTAATCAAAGAGGTTTCCCACGATGTATTCAAACGAAACATGGATGTTTATAAGCGTCGTCGTCATAGCGAGGTAGTTAATAAATATTTTCAGGCGGAATATCTTGATCCCGCTAAATTTTATGAGCGGGAAGACAGCAATATTGGCAATGTCTCACCGCGAATCCGCGCAATGATACCACTTATAAATAAAGCTATGGTGGGCGAGGGTGAACCGGTTGTCCATCACAGCACTGACGCAGGCAGCCCGGCAAGCGACATAGCGGCAAATTTCCCCGCGACCTTCGTGCTACCAAAGCCACTAGGAAAATTGAATGATATTTGCGTGATAAAAAATATAGATGAATTTAAGGAGTTGATCATCGCCGCTAAAAACGAAAACTATTACATTCCGGTCAATCCACTATGGCCAAATGAAGTGACAAAAATACGTAGCGAGAGTTTTTCCTCCGTTATTCGACGTTTTAGTCGTTAAAGTAATAAATACGGATGATTTCTAACCTTTTATATATGACGTCTATTTTCCAAGGCGAATTTTTTTATTTATTCGCAGGTTTTTCGCACATTAAAAGCCACCTTCAAAGAAGGTGGCTAACCGACGATGAAATTACTTCGCTGGGCTTAGGGTAAATATTTTTGGGTTTCTTCCTAACCATTGAGCGGCTAGTGCATTGACCTGTTCTGGCGTCACCGCTTCCAACTGCTCTGCCTCTTGAGCCAGCAGGGCGAAATTGCCGTCATCACTACCAACCTGAGCCAAGGCATCAGTCCAATAACTGGCACTGTTTCGCCCTTCTTCCTGCTCAATTCGCCAAGCTTTTTTGGCTTTACTCAGCTCTAGCGGACTGATTCCTTCTTCTGCAACCTGCTTCAGCACTTTCTGCGCCAACTGCGCCATTTCTTCTGCCCTTTCTGGCGCAGAGGTAAAGTTCAATCGAGCCAAATAATAAGGCGTTGGCAACTTGGCTACCATTTGGCTAAAGCCCAGAGTATAAACGCCGCTGGCCTGTTCCCGCAGCGCATAGCGCAAGCGTAGAGAAACCACTTTATCCATCAGTTGTAAGGCTAGCTGATTCGGCTGTGACCAGACCGCATACGATGAGAATTGCATACTAACCATAGTCTTAGGACTACTGGCTAATGGGTAGTCCTTCGACATTGCACGATTCAGCGGCTTAATGCCCAAATCACGCCAATGTAGTCGCTGCTCGGTAGCAGGAATACTTCCCATCCAACGTTCCACCAGCGTTTGCAACTTCCCTTCATCCAAAGAACCGCTAATAGTTAGTGTCATATCCTGCGTGGCGGAAAATAGCTGACGATGGCGTTGCTCTAGCCCTTTTATATTAAAGTCGCGCCACGGCCCGTTAGCTGTCACCAATAAGCGATCCCCATGTTGATAGCCTTCCTGAGTCATGCTATCGAGAAAACGGCGCTCTACCGGTTGCTTATCAATGCCCAAAGCATAGGACTGCTTCTGCCGCTCCAGCTTTTCGCCGGAAAACTGAGGCGCAGTCATTTTCAAGTGCAGCAATTGCAATAGGGATTCCAAATGTGCCGCTGGCGCAGAGCCGCGTAAACCGTGGAATAACATCTCGTCGTAAGGCGTCAGCGCCAAATCCTGCTGTTTACTCAGTTGAGCCAACTGGCGCGAGCTGTATTTTCCGTAACCGCTGGCTTCCGGTAAGCGCATCGCCCAGCTAACCTCACTGACCTCATTCTCATCTTCCAACGAACGCCCACCGGGAATACGTAATGAAATCTGCACATTATCTTTCATTCCCGCGTCCGATTTAACGATCACCCGCATTCCGTTGCTCAGCGTCCACAGTTGTGTATTGGCGATAGGCAAAATCTGGCGCTGTACAACCCTCCCGGCCACCGGCGTATCTAGCGTTAAAGTCACCGCTTTGGGTTTTAGGGTGAAAGCGCCCAGCTGGGTTTGACGAGTTGCGTTCCACAACGCCGCGATAGCTTTACTATCCACCTGTTTTTTATCCGTATCTGGGCCAATTAAAGCTAATCGTACTGAAGCGGTATCCAGCAATTCCGCCACCTGCGCCTGAACGTGCTGCGGGCCAATCGCGGCCAGCCAGGTTTCCGTCATTGCTAGCTGCTGCTGTTTATCCAGCATCGGTAAATTGAGTTCAACCGCCGTAGTAAGATTATCTGCAAGATAACCAGGCTGATAACGGCTTTCACCGGCAGCCTGCTGACGCAGTTTGGTTAATATTTGCTGACGCGCTGCATTCAGTTCTTCTGCACTCACCGGCGTGCTGGCCATGCGCTGTAGCTCGGTAAATAGCTGTTTCAGCGTTCCGTTGTAATCACTCCCCTGCGGGCGAGCGATTAATAAATGCTGAATACGCTGATTATCCAGCAAAGCGGGCTGCTGATTAATGCTGGCAACCGAGAGCATCTCGTTATCCACCAGCAATGATAAGCGCTGGTTAAAGATGGTCAGCCACAAAGTATCCAGCAAATCTCGCCACTGACCGTTAGCGCTATTTAAGGAAACCGGCAAATCACGCTGTAACCCCAACTGAATAATGCGCGAGCCTTGTTCTGCATCGAATAATTCACTGATTAACATGCCAGGCTGAGCCGCAAATTTCTTCCAATCTGGATTATCCTGAGCCAACGGCTGGGTAGCTGGAACGGAGAATAACCCAGTAATTTGTTTACGCACTTCCGTAGATTTGAAGTTTCCGACAATCACCAGAGCCATTCGCTGCGGCTGATACCATTGTTGATAATAAGCCACGGCTTCAGATACCGGAGCATGCTGTACCACATCCAGCAAACCAATAGGATCGCGTTGTGCATAGCGGCTACCGTAATACCGTAGTTGCTCCAGTGACTGGTTAATACGGAAACCCACGCCCTGACGCAAACGCCACTCCTCCACAATCACTGGCCGCTCTTTATCAAAAGCTTCGGGTTCAAAACTGATACCTGTCGCCCAATCGGACAAAATCCGCAGCCCGAGCTGAATTTGCTTTTCCTCTGCGTTAGGCAGAGAAAGCTTGTAAGTCGTGGCATTCAGACTAGTCACTGCATTAACGTGACTTCCCAAGGTAATACCTTGTTTTTCTAGTGATTTAAAACTGGAGGTGCCGGGGAAATTACGCGTACCTTTGAACGCCATATGCTCGACAAAATGCGCTAAACCACGCTGTTTTTCACTCTCTTGCAATGAACCACTGTTCACCAGCAGCCGCATTTCCACGCCCGGCTGCGATCGCGCTAGCAAATAAACCTGTAGGCCGTTATCCAGCGTGAAGTGCTGCACATCACTGCGAATCGGCAAAGACTGCCCGTCAGATAGCTCGGTTTCACGGGTTGTCGGCGCGCAGCCCAACAATACGCAGACAAGCGACACAAGCACTAGTCGGTTAAACATGGTGTAGCAACTCCTTGAGAAAAAACAGATTTTACATCCAGATACAAGCGATGGTCGGCGAGATCGGCCAGGAATGTCTGGTGACTTACCAGTAAAATGGCGCTGTGCGGCAACGCCGAACGCAGCAACCGCAGCAGATGGCGCGCGCTGGATGCATCCAGCGCCGAGGTGGTTTCATCCAACAAAATCAACCTTGGCTTATTCAATAACAAACGGGCAAACATCAGCCGCTGCTGTTCGCCGCCGGAAAGGCGCTGTTGCCACGCCGTCGATAAGGCCAATTGATAAATGAACTGCGGCAAACCAACCTGTGTCAGGACGTCCCGATACTGTTCATCGCTAAAAGCACTGCGATCCGCTGGATATGCCAGTAAATCGTCCAATCGCTCATGCGCCAGATATAACCGCTGCGGCAGCCAGCTCACGCTGGCGCTGCGGGTAATCTGCCCGCGGTAATGTGGCCAATGGCCGCTGAATGCACGTAATAACGTGGATTTACCAATGCCGGATCGTCCCTGAATCAGCGTCAGGCTACCTGGCGCAGCCTCTACGAGGATGCCTCGCAGCAGTGAATTTCCATCGGCAGTTTGTAAATTCAAGCTGGCCCGTAGCGGCATCGCGTCGTCCGAAGCCGTTTCTACCGGGCTGGACGGCTCCGCTTCCAGCAGCACCACAAAGTTATACAATCGGGTTACGGTGGCCTGCCAGGCGGCAATGTCCCGATAGGAGAAAATGAACCAGCCTAGAGCACCCGCCACCTGAGCGAATGACTGACGGATTTGCATCAATCCGCCCAATAACAGTTCACCGGCGAGGAATTTTGGTAACGCGAAAAAAATCGGCGCCAATGCGCTAAGCTGCTGATAACCGACGGTGAAGAACGATAGGTTTTTCTCATAGCGAATCAGCTGATACCAGTTATCGGCAATGGCGTGAAAACGCTGTAGCAAAGCCGCTCGCTCGTGCAATTCGCCGCGTTGGCCAGCAATAGCGTCGCTGGCTTCCCGTCGGGCAATCAGCCCACTGCGGTAATCGGCCTCACGACGCTGTTTTTCCATATTGAGCTGACGCAGCGGATAGCCGATCCAGTGGGTCAGGCCAATGCCAATCAAGGTGTAGAAAATACACACCCAGAACATGTAACCAGGAAGGGTGAAACTGTGGGACGACAGGGAAAAATTCAGGCTGCCAGAGAGTTGCCATAAAATGGCGGCGAACGACACCAGCGTCAGCATGGAATGCAGGAAGGTAATCAACAGACGCAGGCTAGATTCAATCAGCAAACGCACATCCTCGGCAATTCGCTGGTCTGGGTTATCTGGCTCCAATGCGTTGATTTTCAGTGCATAGTGTTGCCCGTTGCGAGAAAGCCAGCGTGCCAGAATATATTCGGTCATACCGATACGCCAACGCATGATTAGCCGTTGCTTCAAATAATCCGCAAACACCACCACCAGAATCAAAGCGCTAACCAGCACGATAAAATGCTGGAGTAACTGATAGAGAGCCTGGCTGTTTAGCTGCTGTAGCGCATTGTAAAAATCGCCGTTCCACTGGTTAAGACGCACATTAAACCAAACCGATGATAGGCTGAGCACCAGCACTATCGCCAATAGCAACCAGGCAAACCATGCGGTGCCAACGCCCCAAAAAGGCCTAGCGAGATAACAGAACTGTTTTAACGTTTTCATCAATCAACCGATCTTGTACTGACCTAAAAACCAAAACGTCTGGCTGCCTAAGCCGCCCGACTGCGTTCAGTGACTTCTCAACATAATTACAGGTCGTAACTCAGTTGCAGCCAGAACTGGCGCCCCGGTTCATAGGAGTGCAACACCTTGTCTTCATACACAAAAGTGTCCGCCACGTTGCGTTTGTTCAGTACGTTATTCACCTCGACCGAGATCCCCGCACCATAGGCAAAATCAGGTTTCCAGGTCACTTTGGTGTCCCAGCGGTAGGTGCTGGCAAAGTGGGTCTTCTCGTACTTCAACATCTGCGAACCGGTGGTCGGATCGGTGTAATAATCTTGCTGGTAGCGTACCGCCTGATCCCGCGGGCCACGCCATTGCAGCAGGTTATAGAAGGTCAGGTTGTGTTCCTGCCAATCACTGGTCAGCTCCAGATTGAAGCGCCACGGCGAGTTAAAGTTGGTGGAGGGTAAATCGGAAGCGTTAATCACCTTGCCGTCGTACCAGACTTTATCCGAATCCAGCTTGGTGCTTGGGTCGAAGAAAGCGTAACCCTGATCTTTCGGCGTATTGCTCTTACTTTGCTGCCAGCTCAGGGAACCGGTCATAGCATGAGACAACGCACCAGTTTCCCACGGCTGATTGTTGCTCACGGAAAGTGAAACCGTATCGTTGCTGCTGCGGCCGCCGTTATCAAAGGTACGAATGCGCGACTGCAAACTATTACCGCTGTTCGGATACTTAGTACGGCTGCGTACCTCGTCATAACCTTCGCGGTGAACATATTGCAAACGCCACTGGGTTTTCATGATTTGCTGTTGCAGAGCGAGGCTTAACTCATCGTTATAAGGCGTTGAAAGTTTATCGATACCTTCGAAATCTTTCACGTCGCCCCACTCAACCTGATTGGGATCGAGGTGACAGTCGTAGTAGCAATTCTGCATACCGGCGTTTTGCGCTTCATACAGCGCATAGGTCAGCATTGAACGACCATAGTAACGGTTAGCCCCAGCGATCAGCACCGTATTACCAGTTCCGAAAATATCCAAACTGCTGCTCAAACGCGGAGCAATATTGGTCTGGCCGACAAAATCATCCCGATCCACACGTACGCCCGGACGCACGGTCAAACGGCCATACTGCATGCTGTCGTCAAGGAACAGGGCGTAGCTGGTGTAATCCGCTTTATAGGTTCCCGCGCGAAAGCGGGTGATATTGCTGGGCTGAGCATCTGAAGTAAGCCAGTCTGGCGATCCGTAGAACCGATAGCGGTAGTAATCCCGATCCCGTTGATAGCGCGCCTCGGTTTTATTAACTTCAAAACCAACGTTTGGCGAGTGGAACATCCCCAGCGCCTCAAATTGATTAAAGCGCAGCACCCCTTTCGCCGTGGCACTGTTTTGTCGGGTGATCAAGTCCCCCTGCCCGCCATTGTTGTAATAACCCGTATTCGGCCAGTTTGAATAATCTTCCAGGGCGAAGAAATCTTTCACATCATTGGTGCGCTCATCCACCAGCTTTTGGTAACCGGCGGTTAAATCCAGGTTGGCAAAATCAAAGCGGTGCTCTAACTGCAACGTCGTGTTCAAGCCATTATGATCGTTATCGTAGCCTGAATTGATTACGCTGCTGGAAAAGAGCGAGCTGGTATAGGCCGAGTAATTGCCGGATAAATGCAGGCTGGTACGCTCATTGGCATCCCATGAGAACTTGGCGAAATAGTTATCAGACACCCGTTTCTGGCTGCGGTAGCCGCCGTCCATTGAGACGCCTTCCAGCTCATTATTCGGCCCTATCTGTAAACCGCTGCCGCCGCTGGTATAAGTCGGAATATCCGAAATACGATGCGAGGCAGAAAAGACTACGCCCAGATTATCGGTTATGCCCGCTTCAAACCAACCCCCGAAGTTCTGTTTACTGTATTTCGGCTGAAAGCGATCTGGCCGACTGGTGTCATTCTTTGAGCTGTCAAAAGCGGTGCCGGGATCGGTAAACACCTTGTTCCACGCCGAACGGGTTTCGCGGAAATATAAATGTGCGCTGTTATCACCACGCCAGCGACGGCTGGTGACATCCAGCGTACCGCCGGTAAAACCACCATATTCCACCGGAATGTTGTTATCGAACACAGTCACGCTGTCGATTAAACGGCTATCGAGATAAATCCCCTGATCGCTGCTGTCAACGCGGGTCGTGGTTTCACCATTGCCACTGCTGGCCGGATCGACGTCGTTGTTAAAGCTCACGCCATCCAGTTTGTAGTTGTTTTGGTAGCTGGAAGAACCGTGGATAGAAATCGCACTCGGCTTGATTTCCCCTTGATTGAGACTGGTGTTACCGCTGTTAGAAAACTGTACCGCCGGATTGGTACGCAATAATTCGGTAATGTTACCGTTGCCGGTAGTGCGCTGGCGAATCTCTTCCGAAGTAATCACCTGCGGGGCTGACATCAGATTATCCGCTGCCCGACCGCTGGTTTCCCCCATCACAGAGGTAGTCGGAAGAATAATAGCGCCGGTGTTAGCACCTTTCATCGTCGGTGGACGAATAACAAAACCGCTACCGCTGCTAACCAACTCCAGGCCGCTGCCCGCCAGTAATTGCTGCAACGCAGACTGCGGGCTGTAATTACCATGCAGAGCGGGCGCTCGCAGGTTACGCAGCTCGGATTCATCGAATAACACATGCAGTTGGCCTTGCTGCGCCACATTGGCAATAGCGTTGGCTAACGGTTGCTCCGCCATATTGAGCTGTAAATCGGCGGCGCCTGCCCCTTGACTCATCAGCAGCGTTGCCAGCGCCAGGGCAGAAAGAACAGGCATCCCAGAAGGTTTCTTTTTGTTGTAAGTCATCTCGCAATTTCTTCCCTAGAAAATAAAAATGCCTTGCCAATGGGCAGAGGCATCAGGGAAGACGAGAGAATGAGAATTATCCTCACCTATGAAATGAATTATTTTTTACTTTTGCTGCGGGCGCGGCAAAATCAACGCGTTACCCTGAGCGTCCTGTACAACATTCACCGCCAAAAGCAGCGGTAAAGCGTTTAAGAACTCATCCGGATTAGCTAAATCCAGCGAACCTGAAAC
The DNA here is from genome assembly GCF_050586585.1 of Yersinia sp. J1. Classification (NCBI taxonomy): domain Bacteria; kingdom Pseudomonadati; phylum Pseudomonadota; class Gammaproteobacteria; order Enterobacterales; family Yersiniaceae; genus Yersinia; species Yersinia sp. J1. The sequence continues at coordinate 11,468 of NZ_JBOBDP010000006.1, read as the reverse complement.
CGGCAGCGATGCCAAGCGCCCGTCGGTCAACTCGATTTTTCCTGACCGATAGCGCGCCAACTCTTTCAGTAGCTCGCCCAATGGCCGATTGCGGAATGAAATTTGCCCACTACGCCATTCGCCGACTTCATTCACCTGCCGCTGACCTCGCTGTAGATCGTTTTCCCCTTTCAGCAAGCGCGCTGAATCTCCGGCATGCAACATCACGGTTTCCATAGATGGCCGCCCGGTGACCGCTACAGTACCTTGGCGTACCGCCACCCCCATTTCATCAGCGTCATAGCGGACGTCAAATTCGGTTCCCACGACCCGCACCTGACTTTCTCCGGCATAGACCAAAAAAGGTCGCTGCTTATTTGCCGCCACCTGCAAATACACCTCGCCATGATCCAGCCAGAGTTGGCGTTTTTTCCTAGCGTAGTGAACACGCATTTTAGTATATCGATTCAAATGCACGCGGCTGCCGTCGGACAGCACCACTTCACGAGCATAATTATCGGTTTGCAGATGAATATCGTGCATCAGCACTAGCGGCAACTGACTGGCAGGCAACCACAGAGCAAGCAAAAAGAAAGCCCCAGCGGCACAGGCGCGCAGCGGACGCCACCAGCTCGGTTTTGCCTTAGGCTGCGCAGCACTCGCCGGGCGCGTAATCAGGGCACAGTCCCCCCAGATTTGCTGCATCTGTCGAAAAGCCTCAGCGTGAGCCGCAGAGCGCTGTAACCATTCCTGAAATTGCCGTTGTTCCGCATCGTTAAGGCGACGCCCCTGGCTGCGGCTAAACCACAGCGCAGCCTGTTCGTCGATTTCTGTTTCCAGAAGGCGGCTAGCGTCCGTCATTGTGCTCACTCTCCTGTTCCGCTACGTAGCGTTTACAATGCACCAAGGCACCGGCAATGTGCTTTTCTACCATACTGACAGAAATTCCCATTCTCTCGGCCACTTCAATTTGCGATAAACCGTCAAAGCGGTGCATTAAAAAAGCCTCCCGACGACGAGGAGAAAGGCTTTGCAACGCTTCCTCCAGCCGATTTAAACGCTGTTGGTGTTCGAATAAACGCTGCGGTTCGGTTTCTGTCGGCGCAACTTCCTCTCTACCTAGGCTATCTTCATGATTTTCAGACAATAATAGCCGCTGCTTTCCGGTAGCACGCCAATGATCGATAAGCACCCGATGAGCAATTTTGAACAAAAAGGCGCGCGAATGCTCCACCGGTGTTTGCCTGGCACGTTTCAACCACAGTGTGAATACGTCCTGTGACAAGTCCTTGGCATCGCTGGCGTTATCCACTCTTTTACGAAAGAAGCTAACCAACTGACCGTAAGTGGCCTGATAGGCCAAACTCACCCTGTTTGATGGGGGTTTATCCATGAATGCATCCGTTAAAGTCGCGCGGTCCTTTTGACCTGTGCCGTTCAGGCCAGCATAGGTATTGAAGCCGTCAGGTACATCAATCCGGTTGCCCACACCTGGCTGTAAAATAGCGTTCCACAATTTTCTCTGCTGATTCGGCGGATACTCGTAGGCCCCGCTCTTCTGAAGCTGGCGGTTATAAGCAAAACTCGGAATAAATGCAAATGATAATGCCTATAACTATCAATATGCTTATTGTTACGTATAATCCACAGCTTGGCTGTCGGTGTTATTGAGTGCAGGGAAAGTGATAAATATCATCGGCACGGCATGGGCAGCCAGTTATAAAAATGGTTTATAATCAATAAAATAACGCCGAGAATACGGCGTTCGCGGAGTCGGTAATGAAATCATTCTACCCACAGCCAGCCCATAGCCACGGCCCAACCACTGCAGCGGCTCACTTTACACCACACACTTTTGGACCGCCGGAAGGCAACCCGCGCACCCGCTGGACCGCCAGTTTACTGCTGGGCTTAGCGCTACATTTACTGGCCGCAGTGTTAATGCTGGGCTGGTGGAATCGGCTTTCACCTCAGGGCGCGTTGCCACCGGCGGTAATGGTAGAAATGGCGATTTTTCAGCAAGCTAAAACCGCGCCAACTGACTTACCACAAGGTGTTTTGCAGCAAATGGCGGCACCTGATGACGTTCAGCCGGTCAAAAAGGAGTTGCTGGAGCAGCCGAAGCTGGCGCTTTCTCCCCGCGGTACTCACGCGATTCGGCCGGAGAAAGTCGATAGCAAGAAAAAACCGGTAGTAAAACCGAAACCAACCGAAACCCCGTTGCCGGTCATAGCCGAAAATACCGCATCAACCACCAGCGCCCCATTGCCCGGTTCGGCCAAGAAAAACGCCGCCAACTTTTCCAGCGCTTCTTCCGCGGCAATCAACGGTAAAGCCGCATGGCAAGGGGAAGTATTAGCCCATATCGATCGCTATAAACGTTATCCCCGAGAAGGGTTACGCTATCGTTTGGAAGGGGTGAGCCATGTGCGTTTTGTGGTTGATCTGAAAGGAAAAGTGTTATTAGCAGAGCTGATCACCAGTTCCGGCGCCAGAATTCTTGACCGCGAAGCTATGACGTTGATTTCCCGCGCTCAGCCAATGCCCGCGCCACCGGCAGACATTCTAAACAACGGAACTATCGAAGTCATCGCCCCTATCGCCTACAACGTTAAAGGCGCTTATTAGTGAGCACTGCGCAAGGCCAGAATGGTCACGCGCAGTAGCCAGTCACCTAACAAAGCCAAGGGCGTAGCTACCTTTGAATAAGATAACGAATGGTCGGCCCATCCTGCTGAATATCCAACACTTTATAGCCATAATTACGTGCATCCAGCGGGATATTATTGATCGATTGTGGGCAATCGCTGATCACCTCCAGTATTTCCCCTGGTTTGAGCTGCGGCATGGCTTCCAGCGTAGCGACTGCTGGATATGGACAGGGCTCTCCGACCATGTCTAGTCGGTAATCTGGAACTATCGGTTGGGTGCTCATAGTGATTCCTTAGATAAAATTGGCGCGGCAGCTTTACGACTGCGGAAGAAGCGTTTTTCCCACCACAACATGGCGGCAAAAGCGATGCCTAATAACAGATAGGTTATCAGCAGCCCTCCGATTGGGCCGAAGGTGTCCAGCAGATTGACTTTGTCATGGTTTGTCACGAGCACTGGGGCAAAATCATCCCAGTAATATGCCAATAGAGTGGCACCGATAACGTTGCCTAAACCGACCCACCAGTAGTGAATTTGCCCTTCTACAGCACGATACATCCAGCCGGTTTCACAGCCACCAGCTAGCACAATGCCGAAACCGAATAACAGGCCACCAATGACCGCATTTGGCCCTGCCCACAGGATTTTCGGCGCAACACCCAGTTGAACATAGCTAAAGATACCAATAGCGCTCACCGCCATGCCGAGAATAATGGCTTTTGCCATATGGGTACGGCCAGTAATCCACAGATCGCGAAAAGCCGATGTGAAGCAAATCTGCGCCCGTTCGATCAATAAGCCAAACCCAATGCCAAATAGCATAGCAATGCCGAGTTTAGGCGCCTGGAATAATTCGGTTAACGCCCAGCATAATGCCAGCGCGAATACCACCATACCCAGACGGAAACGGCGCTTTGCGCGCTGAGGATTTTGCGTTAACGGTGCTGCTGCGCTGACTTTCTGCAATTTCACCGGAATACGGAATATTGGTAACAGCGTAAATTTTGCCCCGAAATAGGAGCCAGCCGCCGTTGCGAGGGCAAAAAACCAAGCGTGTAATGAAAATTGAGGAATACCAGTAAAAAATGCAGCTAAATTGCACCCCATAGCCAGACGAGCGCCAAAACCGGCAATAATCCCACCTACCAGCGCCTGAGCAATTCGAATACCGTGTTGGGGCTTACGTAGCTTAATATTGTTAGCCCACAGCGCCGCAGCGATACAACCGGCAAACATGCCGATAATCATCATTCCGTCGATACGGTCCAGCGGCGTACCTTCGAAACCTATAACTTTAAAGTAGCCCCACTCCTGCGGGTTAGCGCCGAACCACTGCATTACATGCCCGCCCCAGCGTGTGAACTCTCCGGTCACGGCCCAAAAAGTACCGGTCAGGCCAAAATAGTAGGTCGATAAGATCCCTGCGGCGATCACCGCCGGAAGCGGTGCCCAAAATCGCACCAAATATTCGGATTTAAACGACTGCCAGGTCATGCTTCCTCCACGCAATATTCATCCCCCACGCAGCGAGGTTTGTTATCGCCGATGGAATAAAAAGTTAAAAAGACTCGCAATGATAAGGCAATTTAAACCCACAGAGTATTTAATCCTGCATAGTTTGTAAGGTTTTTGTCTTTCCCGCCACGCAGTGGAGCAGGGATCTATTATTGAGAAAGGAAAGTTACATTGGTGCAGAACAGAAACGTGAACGCTAAATAATCGGGTTTATCGAAGAGAAATAGGGTAGCCGGTATAAAAAACCCGCGGCGCACATTCGGCAAACCGCGGGCTTCGATCCAGACAGGAGTTAACTAACCTTGGCTAGCTGGAGTTTGTTGTTCCGCGAAAAAAGATTTCTCATATTCTCGGGCTTTCTTCCGATCAAACTGGTGTTCCCACTTGGCAATCACCAATACTGCCAGTGCGTTACCCACAACGTTCAACGCAGTTCGCGCCATATCCAGAATTCGGTCAACACCAGCAATAAATGCCAGACCTTCTAATGGAATGCCCACGCTGCCTAAGGTTGCCAGCAACACCACAAATGACACGCCCGGTACCCCCGCGATGCCTTTGGAAGTCACCATTAAGGTCAGCACCAGAACGATTTCCTGACCAATAGAAAGCTCAATACCATATAGCTGCGCGATGAAGATCGCCGCAATACTTTGGTACAACGTAGAACCATCCAGATTAAAGGAATAGCCGGTTGGCACCACAAAGCTGGTAATCGACTTTGGCGCGCCGTAGGCTTCCATTTTCTCGATGATACGCGGCAAAACGGTTTCTGAGCTGGCAGTAGAATAAGCCAGAATCAGCTCATCTTTCAGAATGCGAATTAACGTCCAGATCCGCAGATTACAGGCTCTGGCAACTGCGCCCATCACAACCAAGGCAAAGAAAAGAATTGCGGCGTAAACCAATATCACCAGCTTGGCGAGCGGAAGCAAGGCGGCAAAACCAAAATTCGCTACGGTCACGGAAATCAGGCCGAATACACCTATTGGGGCGTAACGCATGATCATATGTGTGACTTTAAACATGCTCTCAGAAACGGCTTTGAACACGTTAAGCAGCGGCTCTTTGGTTTCTTTTGGTAAAGAGGACAGCCCTAAACCAAACAGTACCGAGAAAAAAATAATCGGCAACATATCGCCATTGGCCATCGAGGAGAAAACATTCGATGGGATCAGCGATAGAATGGTACTCACCAGACTATGGCTACCGCTTTGTACCTGCGCCGTGGTTTTTTCATACTGAGAAATATCCACTGCGGTTAGCGTCGACATATCGATGCCATGACCCGGTTGGAAAAAATTGGCCAAAGTGATACCGACAATAATCGCGATAGTGGTGATCACTTCAAAATAAATAATGGTCTTCAGGCCAATTCGCCCTAATTTCTTTGCATCTCCAACGCCAGCAATACCCACAATCAGCGTTGAAATAACAATAGGAACCACAATCATTTTAATTAAGCGAATAAAAATATCGCCAGCAGGGCTGAGAATATTACTGACTAACCAATCACGAGACTCGGCCTGATTATGGAGAACAGCACCAACCAGAATACCTAATACAAGCGCAATTAGGATTTGCCAAGCAAGACTTATTTTTACACTTTTCATACCCAAAAAAATCCCTCAAAGCATTCCCCAAAGCGCATGATGGACATGCACTTCAGATGGAATACTTAATCATTAAATACGGGGCTATAGTTAATAAAATCCGCGGATCGGCCTCCCGCCAGCCGTCCACCTTTTCAATCAGTATCATTTCAACCCGTTGTTCTGCAAGCCTTGTTTACTCTGGCTTAACCCACTACGCCGAGTATCTTTTGGTAGGAACAAAGAGTGATAAGCCATAACCAACTGTTATTAAAATAATAAATTTAAACCATAGCAAATAAGCACTTCACCCTTAGGTATAAAAAATAGGCGAAATTAATTAGCCGATAAAATCAGCGGCTTGTTGTATTTAATGCCTTATTTTGTTCGCATTTTGTTAAATGGGCAGTATTTCGATTTTCTACCTATTTTAGGTATTCTGCAACCAAAGCCCCCAATAAATTCATTCAAAAATGAGAAAAATCATGATTAATCGAACAAATCTTTGCTGCATAACTATGCTGTTATTCTTAAACTCGTTTTTTATTTCCATTAAGAATATCTACTGACTTTAAATACTATTAAGTAATAATAAAAATCTAATAATCGACTTGCTCTAATCATTATCAGAATTATTTTTAGATAAACTTCCTGCCATTATTGCGAATGGATTTTGTCTTAATCGTTATTCAAACAAAGAAGTCACCTATATACACAATCACGGTGTAATACTTCTTTCGCTGAAATAAATGGCACACAGGAGTATTTCATCTGATCAAACTTCAATTCTCGATTAAATCCCTTCCCTATTGAGATATTGATACACCACACAGCACATCAAGTAAGTCCCTAAAACAACATCTTTTCTGCGTGATCTGTCGCCCAAAAAAGAAACAAAACGACGCCCAACACTATAATTAACCTTTAGTTGACATATTATTAACAATCTAAAGGAGAATAAATATGAGCCAACTACCTAAACACCCAATTCCCGCTGCAATTGCAGAAAATGCCCTGATCAACCCAGCCCAATATCATGATTATTATCAACAATCTGTACAAAACCCCGATGCATTCTGGGGCGAACAGGGCAAGATTATCGACTGGATAAAACCCTATAGTATTGTTAAGAACACTTCATTTGATCCTGGCCACGTCAGTATTCGTTGGTTTGAGGATGGTACGCTAAATTTATCCGCTAACTGTCTGGATCGCCATTTGGCCGAGCGCGGTGAGCAAACCGCAATTATTTGGGAAGGTGATGATCCAACCCAATCCAAGAACGTCAGTTATAAACAGCTACACCAAGATGTTTGCCAGTTTGCCAATGTATTGAAAAAACTTGGCGTAAAAAAAGGCGACGTAGTGGCTATTTATATGCCAATGGTGCCGGAAGCCGCGGTAGCTATGCTGGCCTGTGCGCGTATCGGTGCCGTTCACTCGGTAATTTTCGGCGGGTTCTCACCGGATGCGGTTGCTGGTCGTATTATTGATTCCAACTCCAAACTGGTTATCACCGCTGACGAAGGTATCCGCGCTGGCCGCGCTATTCCATTGAAAAAGAACGTTGATGAAGCGCTAAAAAATCCGGCTATCACCAGTATCAATAATGTCGTGGTCTTCCAACGTACCGGCAAACCGGGCTACTGGCAGGAAGGTCGAGATTTATGGTGGCATGACCTGATTGAAGGCGTTTCAGCGGATTGTCCCGCTGAAGAGATGAATGCAGAGGATCCATTATTCATCCTTTATACCTCTGGTTCTACTGGTAAGCCTAAAGGCGTACTGCACACCACCGGTGGCTATCTGGTTTATGCCGCCATGACCTTCAAATACGTGTTTGACTATCACCCGGGCGATATCTATTGGTGTACCGCCGATGTGGGCTGGGTCACCGGTCACAGCTATCTGCTTTACGGCCCGCTGGCCTGCGGCGCTATCACTTTGATGTTTGAAGGCGTTCCTAATTATCCAGGCGTTAACCGCTTAGGTCAGGTTATCGATAAGCATCAGGTCAATATTTTGTACACCGCTCCAACGGCGATTCGCGCATTGATGGCCGAAGGCGATAAAGCGATTGAAGGCACCAAGCGCACATCGCTGCGTCTGATGGGTTCAGTTGGTGAGCCAATTAACCCCGAAGCCTGGGAATGGTATTACAACAAAATTGGTAACGGTAAATGCCCAATTGTGGATACCTGGTGGCAGACCGAAACCGGCGGTTTCATGATTACGCCACTGCCAGGTGCAACCGAGCTGAAAGCCGGTTCAGCTACCCGTCCATTCTTCGGCGTACAGCCAGCGTTGGTGGATAATCTGGGGAATCCGCAGGAAGGTCCAGCCGAAGGTAATTTGGTGATTATCGATTCATGGCCGGGTCAGGCCCGTACTCTGTTTGGCGATCACGATCGTTTCGAGCAAACCTACTTCTCAACCTTTAAAGGTATGTATTTCAGCGGAGATGGCGCCCGTCGCGATGAAGACGGCTACTACTGGATTACTGGCCGCGTGGATGACGTTCTCAACGTTTCCGGTCACCGCTTAGGTACCGCTGAAATAGAATCGGCGCTGGTTTCTCATCCGAAAATCGCCGAAGCAGCGGTGGTTGGCGTTCCCCACAATATTAAAGGTCAGGCAATTTATGCCTATATCACTTTGAATCACGGAGAGGAGCCAACACCGGAACTTTATAGCGAAGTGCGTAATTGGGTACGCAAAGAGATTGGTCCAATCGCGACGCCAGATATTCTGCACTGGACAGATTCATTGCCAAAAACCCGCTCTGGGAAAATTATGCGTCGCATATTACGCAAAATTGCCGCGGGCGATACCAGCAATCTAGGGGATACCTCAACGCTGGCCGATCCGAGCGTAGTAGAAAAATTACTGGAAGAAAAACAATCAATGCAAGCAACGTCATAAATTACACCGCCAGAGAGCGGCAACTTAATTAATGCCTCACAGGAGAACCCTGATGAATGACAGCATTTATCAAGAGATTGAAAATAATCCTAAATTCAAAGAGTTGGTACAAAAGCGAGGCCGGTTTGCCTGGCTGCTATCATCAATTACCTTAGCACTCTACGTTGGCTTTATTTTTCTCATTGCCTTTGAACCTCAATGGCTGGGGACTCCGCTATATGCAGGAGCCAGCATCACGCGCGGTATTCCGGTCGGCATAGGTTTAATCGTAATTTCTTTTGTTCTTACCGGTATTTATGTTGTCCGCGCTAACGGTGAGTTCGACCGCATGACGGCAGAAATTCTTCGCGAGGTGAAGCAATGAAGATCCGCCATTGGTCTGCACTTTCCTTACTGGCTCTGCCTGCGCTGTCACAGGCAGAGGCAATCAGCGGTGAAGTTCAGCGTCAACCGTTGAATATTCAAGCTATTGTGATGTTCTTACTTTTTGTTGGCGCTACGTTGTATATCACTTATTGGGCTTCGAAACGCACTCGTTCCCGGCAAGATTATTACACCGCTGGCGGTCGCATCACCGGTTTCCAAAATGGGTTGGCTATTGCCGGTGACTTTATGTCAGCCGCATCATTCCTCGGTATTTCCGCACTGGTTTATACCTCAGGCTACGATGGGCTGATCTATTCCATTGGTTTTCTGATCGGCTGGCCAATTATTCTGTTCCTGATTGCCGAACGTCTACGTAATCTTGGTCGCTATACCTTCGCCGACGTTGCGTCATACCGTTTGCAACAGCGCCCAATTCGTACCCTATCAGCCTGCGGATCGCTGGTTGTGGTTGCCTTATACCTGATTGCTCAGATGGTTGGTGCAGGTAAACTTATTGAGCTGCTCTTTGGCCTGAACTACCATGTGGCCGTAGTATTAGTCGGTATTCTGATGGTTTTATACGTGTTATTTGGCGGAATGCTGGCAACCACTTGGGTACAAATTATCAAGGCTGTCTTGCTGCTGGCGGGAGCAACATTCATGGCGCTGATGGTCATGAAATCCGTCGGCTTCAACTTCAATACTTTGTTTAGCGAAGCCATCAAAGTTCACCCTAACGGTCTCAAAATCATGAGCCCCGGAGGATTGGTTTCAGATCCTATATCTGCGCTATCGCTGGGTCTGGCTCTGATGTTTGGGACAGCCGGACTGCCACATATTTTGATGCGCTTCTTTACCGTAAGTGATGCAAAAGAAGCTCGTAAAAGCGTGTTCTACGCTACTGGCTTTATCGGTTACTTCTATATTCTGACCTTTATTATCGGTTTCGGCGCTATTTTACTGGTTGGCCCAAACCCTTCCTTTAAAGATGCGGCTGGCGCACTGTTAGGCGGCAGCAATATGGCGGCGGTTCATCTTGCTAACGCCGTTGGAGGCAATTTCTTCCTTGGTTTTATCTCCGCCGTCGCTTTCGCCACCATCCTAGCGGTAGTTGCCGGCCTAACATTAGCCGGCGCCTCTGCGGTTTCCCATGACTTATACGCCAGCGTAATTAAGAACGGTAAAGCGCGAGAACGTGATGAATTACGCGTCTCTAAAATTACCGTGGTGGTATTAGGGATTGTAGCAATCGGCTTAGGGATTCTGTTTGAGAATCAGAATATTGCCTTCATGGTAGGTCTGGCCTTCTCAATCGCCGCCAGCTGTAACTTCCCAATAATCATCATTTCGATGTATTGGGACAAGCTGACGACACGAGGCGCACTAGTCGGCGGCTGGTTAGGATTGATTACTGCCGTCGTGCTGATGATCTTGGGACCAACCATTTGGGTCAAGATTCTTGGTCACGCCGAACCAATCTATCCATATGAATACCCAGCTTTATTCTCAATGATTGTAGCCTTTGTCGGCACATGGCTGTTCTCTATCACGGATAATTCAGAAACCGGCAAGAAAGAGCGCCTGCTGTTCAGAGCGCAGTTCGTTCGATCGCAAACCGGCCTGGGCGCCTCTCAAAGCGGCGGCCACTAAGCATTAGTTTTTTCAAATATCTCAATGTACTAGAATAAAAACCAAGGCCCTTCGGGGCCTTTTTCCATCTCATTCAGTGCGAAAATAGCGAAATAAAAATCGGTCGTGCAGAGGGTTAGACTGATACAGATAAAATGTAGAGAGAATTTATAAACGGGCTGATTCTACCCGACAGTAATAATAAAGATAAAAGCCTAAATAGCCTTCAGCGCAGCTGACTTTTTCACTGTTAAGAACGAGGTACTTTTGGGGAGAATTACGCCACATTACCTAAAATGTCCGCAGGATAACTAACTCTTCATCACCGCTTTATAATGTTAAATAACCGAGTAATCAGCACGATATACGAAGGCTATTGAGAATAATTTATGGCTCGTGAGTGGCCAATCCTGACCGATAAGTGATGAGTGATAAGTGATAAGTGATAAGTGATAAGTGATAAGTGATAAGTGATAAGTGATAAGTGATAAGTGATAAGTGATAAGTGATAAGTGATAAGTGATTATCGCCGGATTATTGGTTTTCATGATAATTACTTTCGACCAGCAGTTAAAAATCTTCTGTCTGTTACTCTTCGCAGTGAGACCGGTAGTGTATCAGAGGCCTCAGCATCCCGACTGGCGACACGTTTTATCCCCTTACGCCCCACCGGATGCAAGCCTGGCTCTTGAGCTACCGCCGAGTGTGAATACCCATTAATGAGGATGAGTTTCCGATAAAACCGACCTGGTTCGTTGGTTGCATGGCTTTTTAATAAAATATAAGCCCGGTGAGTGACTGTATCTGCCTGAA